>NZ_JACTVI010000086.1 GCF_014495685.1 Streptomyces sp. TRM68367
CACCTCCTCGAACTCCTCGGCATCGAAGTCACACGAACCCGCTGGCCACAGACCTGAATCAGTGACCCGCGAAGTACGGGGCTAGTTGTTGCGGGTCAGGACGTTGGTGACGGCGCATAGTGGTGGGCGAGATTGGTGGCGAGGTCGCGGAGGTGAGCCCTGGCTTCGGTGGGGCCGTGCACTGTGATGGCGCTCCCGAACGGCAGTAGTGCTCGCACGTCCTCCAGATGCAGGAAGCGGATCGTTACCTTGTGGCCGGTGGCGGATTCTTCATGGTCGTCCCGGACGAGTCGTAGGCCGAAGATCCGTTGCGCCCGCTCGATCTGGGTCTGGTCGATGGTGGCGCTGACCTCTATCGCGTGGTCGTGTTCCCACTGATCGATGAGCGCTGCGGCGACGGTGGCCAGGGTCTGGCTCTCGCGGATCCGTCGTGGCTGGTCGACTTCTTTCCACGTCGTGATCCGTTCGAGTCGGTACATCCGTGGCACTCGGGCACAGTCGGCGACGAGGTACCAGATGCCGGCCTTGGCGAACAGCCCGTAGGGATCCACGACCAGGTCGCGTGGGCATGACGCGCGTGGGCTGTCGTACTCGATCCGTAGCCGGCGACCTCGCCGCACTGCGCCGATCAGCGAAGCCGGAGTCGTGCCGGAAGCTCGTGCCTGACGCCAGGGACGGCTGTCCACGTGCACTACGTCGGTGAGCGGCAGGAGCTCCCGAACTCGCTGTGACTGTGTAGCGACGATCTTGGAGAGCGCGCGCTGGCTTTCAACCGATACGTTGAGCTCCGCACGTTGCTTCTCATCCAGCCCAGTGAGCGACAGATGATCACGCTCGCCCGGTGTGAGTCGCGTGAGGTCGAGTCCGGATCCGGGCAGCATGGTCACGCCTCCGAGGCGGCCCCGGTGTGCGGTCACCGGCAGACCGGCGTCACGGAGCCAGTTCAAGTCCCGGGTGATGGTGCGAAGGGACACCCCGAGCGCCGAGGCAAGTTCCTGTGTAGTCACGGCATCCCTCGATTCGAGGAGCAGCATCAGGGCGAAGAAGCGGTCTGGGGTCACGCACCAATTTTTTCAGGAATTGCGACACGATGCGGCGCATATCCCGGTCAGGCTGGTGGATGCGTACCTACGACCTGTGAAAAGGAACGATCATGACCACATCCGTCGTGTCCATCGTCTACGTGAACGACGCTCCCGCCGCAGCTCGTTTCTACGGCGACCTCCTCGGCATGAGCCCCTCGTTCGAGACTCCGGGATACATCACCTTCGACCTCGGGCCAGGCGCTGACCTCGGTCTGTGGTCTGGCCAGTTCGAGGATCTGTCACCGGACGTCCCGCGCACCAGTGAGGTTTGCCTGGCCATTGACGGTGGACGACCCGACGAGCTCAACGCGATCTTCAAGCAGTGGCAGTCCAAGGGGGTCACGATCCTGCGCGAGCCTCATGATGCGGGGTTCGGGCTGACCTTCCTCGCGGCAGATCCTGACGGGAACCGTATCCGCGTCGCACCGAAGGGCTGAAAGGCCGCAATGCGGCAGGCGCGCACGATAGGTGTCGCGCCTGCCGTCGTCTGACTTCGAGAGGACGACGAGTGCCCCACGCGAATGCGCCCCTGAGCGTCGAGGGCCGCAGGCGGCTGGTGAAGCGGTGCCGACCTGGAGGATCCGCACAGGCGAGGCGGCGTCGATATGCGCGCTCCGATATGGCGCAGTCCCGCTGCGGCGACGGGATCGGCGCCCTGCTCGCCAAAGCAGGGCGCCGCCCAAGTCAGTTGGCGGCGCCCCGGCGGGGGCGACGCCGAGGGACGATGTCCCCAGAGACACCGACGTGCGCGGTGGCCTGGTCAAGCTCCTCGGCCAGCAACTGCTCGCCGAGGATGGAGTCGAGGATCCGGCCGGCCTGGATCAGGCAGACGGCCGTCCAAATGACGTCGTTCAGGCCGCTCTCCCTGGGCTTGTTGCGCAGTTCCCAGCCGCCGGCCCGCGTGGGATGCAGATACAGTTGCGCCGTCGCTCGTGTGGTGTGGGAGTAGGAACTGAGGTGCCGGTAGGGCAGATAGCCCTCCTGCTCCCCGAACGCCGCCATATGGTCGACGGTGTTGCGGATCTCGTTCGTCAGCCGTACGACCTCGAGGTCTGGGTGGGCGGTGCGTTCGTCGACCGCGGCACGGACCTTTACCTCGACCTCGTCTCCCTCGACATCCCACCCCGCCCGCTTCGCGTTGGTGATCAGCTTCAGGAGCTGGTCGTCGCTGTAGGCGTCCACGGCCTGCACCGCGGCGTCGCCGCCGTCGACGAGCCAGGCCATCGCCACCGCGTGCGTCATCAGGTTCCGCATGACCGGCGCGACGACGAACCCGTTGCCGTTCTTGGCCGCCTCCGCCACCACGCGGGCGGAGTCCGAGATGAGCATCCACCAGCTCCACGCGACCGGTGCCACTGCCTCGTGTTCGCGCAGGAAGGCGATGCCGCCCACTCCGGAGGCCATCCGGTCGCGGGCGGCCCAGCAGCTGGTCGATGACGTCGAGCGCGCGCCGGGCCGTGGCCTCGTCATGCGCAAAATCGGGCATAGTGCCAATCTACGGCGCCGCAGCCCGAAACCGTCCCGCAATTTCCGACCGGCTCGTCAGGCATGCGCGGCTGGTGATGGGGGCTGGCCTCTCGTGCGGTCGGCCCCCATCACCTAGAGATCTTCAATGGCTGGGGTTACGGCGGTTGGGGGTCGAGCTTCTGTCCGTCGGCCACGCACGCGGGCCGCCAAGCTGTCAGAAACCCTGCAGCTGGAACTGTTCGTAGTCGTACAGAGCTGTTGAGTAGACGTGCTGGAGTGAGATGGCCAGCCGGTGCAATGCGTTCACCTGATCGTAGAAGTTGATATTTTCCTGCACCGGACGGGCCTGGGACGGGTTGCGGCTACCGATCACGGCGTACCGATATGCTTCGCCGGTCTGATCCTCGGTGTCCAGCCACTTCAGCGTCTTCCATGTCGCCGGATCGATTTTGTTATCCCGGCCGAAATGCTTGAGTTCCTTCATGTACCGGTCGAGGCACTCTGCCAACTTCCTGACGTTGTGCGTGCTCCGCAGTCGCGCCTCAACGCGCTCCGGCTCTAGGTTCTCCTGCCCGGCGTAGCCGTCCCGTACGGCGCAGCGGGCGGCGACTCGGATCAGCCACTTCAAGCTCAGCTCGATGCTGTGCCGGTACAGGTAGAGGACTGGGATGGCCAGGCCGTCGTCCGGTTGCTCAAAGAACTTCGTAGCGGCAAGCTCGCCCGCAGTGAAGTAGCCGCCGGCGATGGTCAGGTCGTCTTCATGGCTTCCGCCGAGAATCGCGACCTCGTGGTGCTCGTGCACGGGTCGGCGAAGGTTCAGTACGTCGTCCGATGCATCGGTCTCCTCGTCCATACCGCACAGGATGCGGCTGCCTTCCTCGCAAGGCCAAACAGATTTGTGCGGTTTCCGGCAAGATGAACCCAATGCTGCCACGGGGTGATCTTGACGAGTCGGCAGTGCGGTTCGGTGAGGGCGTCTTTGGCTGGGTCGTGCTCGCCGTCCGGGCCGCGCCGCGTCACCGGGGAGGCGGCATGGCCCGATCCGGCTACATGGCCCTGTTCTCGTACGGCTACTGCCAGGTGGCGTGTAGCGCTGAGTGACTACTTGAGAATGCGGTCGTGCTGCTGAAGGGCGGCGATGTCGGAAACCCCAGGCGTACCCGCGGTCCGCGCTGCCATGATCGGCGCATGCTCATCACACCCCGCCGGGGCGCCGACCGGAAGAACATTCGCCAGGTTCCTCAGCGGCGTCCACACCACGGCGATGAACCTGCAACGGCCGTATGGCAGCGCCTTCGAAGGGTTGCTGACGTATCTGGAATGGGCCACGGAGTCCGCGCGGATGCTGCGCTCCCAGATCAGCGACCGGGACCTCGCCCAGCTCGTTTTCACCGACCGCTACCGCGCCCTGCTGGGCAGCTGCGGCACGCTCGCCGGCACCGCCCAGCAGCGCCTCGTGAATGGGCTGGTGCAACTGGAGGTGGCCGAACGCATCGAGGCCTTCGAGGCGGCTGTGGCCTCGCTGGACGCGCAGATCGGCCGGTGGAGCCAGCGGGAGGTTTTCGTCGTCGCTGACTCCAGCTTCTACATCCAAAACGCTGTGAAGCTGGCCGATGCCGACCTGCACGAGATTCTCGACGTCCCGCGCTGGCAGTTCGTGCGCCTGCTGTTCCCGATCGTGGTGGTCGACGAACTGGACGACCTCAAGGACGCCAGTAAGCAGCGGGCCCGGTGGCGTGCCGCCCACACGCTCGGCCTTCTCGACGGCGGCACATACGGGATGCTGCATGAGGGAGAACACACTGTCCTGGACGGCGAGACCCGCGGCAGGGTGAACGTGGAGATTGTCCTCGATCCCCCCGGCCACGTGCGCCTGGACCGCCCCGACGTAGAGATCATCGACCGAGCCGTGGCCATCCAGGGCCTGGCAGGCCGCGACGTTCAGTTGTTGACATGCGATACCAGTCAGCACACCCGTGGCAGGGCCGCCGGGCTGCAGGTGACCAAGGTGGCGACGAAGGACCCCGGGGACGAGCCGGACTGGTCTGCCCCGGATAGGTCTGGCACTGGCGTACGCGCGCAGCGGCGTGCCCGACAGGCCGAAGCCGAGGCTCCGACGGCCAGTTGAAAGACGAGGACCACGGCAGGAACACCGCGCTACTCGCCACATGACGGTGGCTGTACGCCCTCCAAGCCCTAAACCGCACCGCCGCGGGCTCGCTGGCGCCGGGGTCGTCCTGGACACCGCCTCGCAGCTTCTCTAAGCTGCCGACCCGCCCGAAGCACGGAAGCGTCTGACTCCACTCGTCCAGCGACTGCACGATGCCGACCGGGCTCTTAGCACCTCCTGCGGATCTCCGCATGGATCTCGCAGTTACTCCGGGCTGCCGTCAAGGACAACTGGCCCGCTGGAGAGGAACTCGCCGCATGACCACTCGCATCAGAGCGTCAGCTCGGCCACGGCAGCACCGTGAGCTCCGGCCACTCGTCTCTCCAGCGTGCTGCCTTGGCTTCATAGACCTGCCGAGGGGCAAGCACTGGGTTCGGCCGGACCACGAGGTTGAACACGTCGGAGAGCCCGTGGGGCGCATAGACGCGCCACCCACCGCCGGGGTCCAGGCACACCCCCAGACAGCACGTCGTCGCGGCGAACGAGTCGATCGCCGCCTCGGTGGATTCGTGAGGCGGGCAGGGCACGCCGAATTTCTGCTCGTACCAGAGATGCACACGGGCCTCGTTGCGGATCTCCACCTCGGCCGGCAGCCCGGCGAACACCTCCTGCCCTGCCTTGATCACGGCGTCCTCTGCCTCCCAGGACAGGTCGGTGCCGTCGAAGTAGAAGATGTCGTAGTCCTTGATGCCGCTGGTCGGGGGCCTGCCGGTGACCACGTTCCACACCGTCTGGAACAGGCACCCCGCCGTCACATACCAGCCGGGCAGTTCCAACGTCGCCGCCCTGGTCATCACGTCGGTCAGAACCTCGTTCCGAGAGAGCACGGACCGCAAGCTATCGAGCTGCTCAACGAGCGGGAGTCGACCAAGCATCCGTACTCCCTATCACGAACATCCCTTCTTACAAGGCGCGTTGGCCGCAAGCAGGCATCCCAGCCAGAGGTCAGGGCTGCGCGCTCCGGAACGCGAGATACCGGCTGAAGGCTTCGTGGCTGTCGGGGGTGAAGCGCCACTCCAACAGGGCCGAGTCGAGTTCCGGCTCGGTCAGCCAGCCATGCCAGGCGACCTCATCGGGATCGGGGACCACGGCGTCCGGCACCACGGCTTCGTGCACGCCGAGCCAGTGAGGGCTCAAGCCGCTGCGGTTGATGAACGTGAACAGCAGGCGCGGCAGCGCACGAATGCCCAGCTCTTCGGCCAGCTCCCGCGCGGCGGCCTGTTCATAGGACTCGCCGACATTTGCGGCGCCACCGACCTCGACCTCATAGAGCCCGGGGAAGCGCGACACCTGCTCCGACCGCCGGTGGATGAGGATCCGCCCACGCTCATCACGACACACCGTCACGGCGACCCGGTGCAGCCAACCCTCCCGGATGGCCTCCCGACGGCTGACCACCCCCAGCACGCGATCTCGACCGTCGACACGCTCCACCAATTCATCCACGTCGCACACCCTGGCAGAGCCCACCGACAACGTCGTTTCTCGGCGACTCGCGGAGGCTGGCCCCAAAGCACCTGCACCAGGAGGCCGGACGCGGATGACGACAGTTGTCGTGCAAAATTGTCCTTTGACAGTGAAGTTAGTCGTTCTGTTCTCGTTGACCTGCGGTGACTGGATTGGTTGGCAAACGATCAGGTGAGGCGGGTTGGGTTCGTAACCGAGACCCGACACTCATGGGTGAACCCTGGTCGCCGTGCTGGATGGCCCTCCGTCACATAGGGAGCGAGAACAGCTGTACTGGTCCTGAGGGCCAGCGGGCGTCGTCGCGCAGGGGCGTCACCATAGTCCGCAGCGGCATGGTCACCAGGCGGCCTTCGGGTTGTTCGACGAGTACGTCGTTGTCGAGCGGGTGCCATCCGAGGCGCTTGTAGAGCGACACGAGGGGCGGCCGGCAGAACAGGAGTGCGTGCTGAGGACCCATTGTGCGGGCGTGCTCCAGGGCAGCTGTGACGACGAGCCGAGCCAGGCCATGGCCTTGCATGCTGGGTGCGACGGCCACCCCGCCGACGCCCACCACCTCTGTCGCGGCGCCGCCGACCGCGACAGGCAGTCGCAGAAGGCCAGCGTGTGCCACGAGCCGGTCTTCGTGTCTGATGCCGAAGTGTTCTTCTTTCGGCAGCCAGGTCAGACCGGTCGAGGCGACACCGAAGGGATCATCGCTGTTGCCAAGGATCTCTTCCTGGTCCGCCTTGGTGTACTGGGGGAGCCGCATCACGGTCGGTGCCACAGAGGATCGGTTCTCAGACATTGCCACATGATGATCTCTCCGCCGAGCACTGGCCAAGCGATTCTCCGCCGACATTGCAGGGCTCGCGTTAGTCCGGTGCGAGGCCCTGGCCTGGGGCGACTGGGTTGGATGTCAAACGATCAGTCCTGGTCTGCTGCCTCCGCGAGGTGGTACCAGTCCTGGGTGATCGCCCAGGACTGGTAGTTCCGGAAGATCCGGGCGAGACCGTCCGGCTGCTCTCGTGCGGTGAAGAACTCCCCGATGAGCCGGTAGAGCGTAGTCACCGCGGCAACGTCGGTCTGCGCGGAGAGCGGGTGGGTCCAGCCTCCAGGGGTGAGGTGGCGGACGAGAACGGGCCAGGTCAGGTCGTGTCCCTTGCCGAGTCGGACGACGAGCCATTCCTGGAAGCCGGTGAGCATGCTCCACGAGCTGCCGGCGTCGAGGCCGAGGACGAAAGCTGTCGTCGTGGCGTAGGAGCCGTCGAGTCCATGCCGTTTCGGGTCTCGGCGGACTGCGGTCAGTAGCGCCCGATAGTGCTTGATCACGTTGCTCTGGAAGGGAAGTTGGGCCGCTGCAAGGAAGTCTCCTGAGGGCGTGTTGGGCTGCCGGACCAAGGTGTCCGGGCTCCAGTGCGGATGTTTGGTCAGGTAGCGGTGGACGGTGGCGTAAGCGGCCGTGACATGGTGTTCGTCCAGCAGCTTTTCCCAGATCACTCTCATGGTGGCGCCCTGGCGGTGTGGGCAGCGGCGTACTCATCGAGGATGGTGTCGATCAGCGGGCCGATCCGTTCCTTGGCCGGGCCCACGATGGGAGGCCGCTTCTTGCGGGGCGGTGGCGTGGGCGAGTTCAGAGCCTGCCGGACGGTGGCCTGGCTGACACGGTGACGTCTCGCCAGGTGCGAGACCGGCAGCTGTTCAGCTTGGGCGTCTCGTCGGATCGCCGTGAAGAGCGCGGGTTTGTCCGCGGCCTTTGTGAAGCTGCGCTTGGGCTTCTTCGGAGGCGCCGGTTTTTTGCTGCACCAGGTCAAGCAAGGCCCGTTCCAGAATGCCTTGTTCACGTCCTGCTAGGGCGGCGAGCCGGTCGGGGCGTGGGCGCTTCCCGGGCCCGTAGTCGGGTGGCCCGGCAAGGTAACTGCGCAGGTAGCTGGGCTTGAGATGGTTGGCGAGGGCCAAGCGGCGGACGTAGGAGTCAACGGACTCCCCAGGGCGGGGGCGAACGCGGACAGGGAGAGGGACCAGGTGCTCCGCGAGGTGAGGGGTGCTCACGACGTCTGAGGTTTCGCGGAGGGGCCGCTGATCACCTGGTCGCCTTCTTGAGCGGCTTCTTCTGGCTCTCCGCTGCATGGTCCAGAGGGATCGCGGCGAGTCCTTCCTTGGTCACGCGTTCGGTCCCGCTCAGGATCGCGTCGATCGCGGCTCCCCGGATCGCGTGCGATAGGGCTCCGATCATCCCGGCAGTCCGATCGTGGAGGTAGCGGGCCAACTTGACCAGGCTCCCCGGCGGGTGGTGGTGGAGGAGCAGGGTGTCCTCCAGGGTCGCGACCAGTCCCTTCCACTCATCGCCGTAGGGGAACGGGCGGGTGGGGACGAGGGTGAAACGGCCCGAGATCTGGGCGCCCCGCGTGCCGGCCAGGAGCTCGCTGGTTTCGAGGCCGATGCCCGCATAAACGAACGTGGCGGGGATCCGCTCAGAGAAGTACTTCAAGGTGTCGGAGACCTCGCTGCCGGCCCGAGTGACCTGCGAAACGTTGTGGATTTCGTCGACGAGCACGAGACCGGTGCGGGTATCGGTGCAGACGCCGACCACGGCCTCGATGATGTCCGTCATGTTCGACCGGGACCGGACGGGCAAGCCCAGGAAGCGGGCGAATTCGGCAGCGACCATGCGGGCGGTCGCGGCAGGAGGGACCGTGATGTAGAGAACGGGGATACGGTCGGCGACCTGGGGATGGCGGGCCCGGTCGAGGAGTTCATGCGCGCGTCCGAGCTGGGTGATGGCGCTGGTTTTGCCCGTTCCGGGGAGCCCCGAGACCATCAGGCCGCGGCGGGCACTGACCGCGTGGCGGTTGAGCAGGACCAGCCGGCGGCCGCAGACCACGGTCTTCTCGACGAACGAGGTGGAGACCACAAGCATCCGGGCGTGATGGTCGAGCCGGTCCTCGTCGTAGAGAGCCCGTTCGTTCTCCGGCAGCCGCTTTAGCTCTGCCGGAGTCAGCAGCACGGGCGGCGCGGGCGGATCATCAAGGAATTTCCGCCATCCTTCCAGAGTGGTCAACTGCCGGTTGGCCTCGGCATCCGCCTCGTCCAACGAGAGGTGCCGGGACGCTGGTTCGGAGATGGTCACGTGCGCCTCCAGGGGTTGGAAAGCGGGTCGAACAGGCCCAGCGGGATGACCTTGGCCACCTCGGTGTCCGTCTCCTCGTCGTGTGTGGGCTCGGCGGCGGGCGGATCAGGAACGGGCCGGTCGGTGGCCGTGGCCCGGGTGCGGGCGGCGACCCGTCGGTCACGCCGTGAGCGTTTGGCCGGGCGGCTCTTCTCCGCGGCGGGACCGTCGTGGGCCCGCCGCAGCAGTGCGGCGGCAGCATCGGCGATCTGCTCCTCGGTCCCGCCCGGGACCTGCGCGCGGGCGTGGTCCCAGGCCAGCTCTCCGAACGGGACGCCAACGCGGCGCAAGTGCTTCCAAAACACCGTGATCCACGGGTCTGTCTCGTTGCGGCGGTCGCGTACCCAGATCCGGGAAACGTCGTAGGGGTCGTAGTGGATCTCCCACAGGCCCTTCTTCTCCACCACTCCGGAATGCTGGCGGCGCAACGGCCCCAACTCGGTTCCGTCGTAGGTGCGGTGGTTGATCCGGATGCCGTAGGCGTTGATCGCCTGCCAGCGCTCGGGCAGCAACTCGACGTAGTCCTCGCCGTTGAGCGGGGCGGGAACATAGCCGCACGACTCCAGCAGCGTCGCGTACTTTTCGTTCGGCGAGAACGCCCGCTTCGGCGAGTCCGGGTCGCGCAGTGCATCGTGCGGCCGGTTCTGCCAGACGGCGACGATCCACTCGTCCAGCAGGCTCTGCAACTCGGGCAGTGACCACAGTGGCCCGTTTTCCAGGCCCCGGCCGCGGCGGTCCGTCGACCGGCCGGTGTAGCCCGCGACGAACTGTGCGAACAGCGTGGCCACGGAACCCAGAGTCTTCTCGATCGCGCCCTTCTCGAAGGGGGACGCTTTGTGAGTCGGCTGAAGAGTGATGCCCAAATAGCGGCAGGACGCACGGAAGTTCTTCGAGATGAAGACCTTGCCGTGATCGCAGACGATCGTGTCCGGCACGATCACCGGCCTCGCAGCCGCGTGCTGCAGCCGCTCGTCCAAGTTCAGCAGACGCCGGTGCGGTATCACCGACCTCGACATCCGAAGAGCATCCGACCAGCCAGGACGCATCGTCTCCGGGGCGATGCTCCGGGCCAGGAGAGCAGAAGCATCGGCCGCTTTCGTTGTCGGCCGCAGCACTGCGGCGGGAAGCGACCTGGTCGCGAGGTCGACCATTCCCGTCAGCTCGACCTTCTCGGCGATGCCCTCGTCCAGCCGCACCAGCACGTCCAACGGCGTGGAGTCGATCTGCACCCACTCGCCCGGCGCGCAGGCAGGAACCTCTCCGAACGGCCCGGCCGGACGCGCGTTCACCGAACGGCGCGTGGTCGCCGAACCTGTCGCGTGGGTGCCGGTGGCCAGCTTGTCGAACAGCCGGTAGAGCGTGCGCTGCGACGGCATCTCAATACCCTCTGCGTCTTCACGGTCCGCCAAGATCTGAGTCGTCCGCCAGACCACGAAACCGATCGTCTTCGACGACGCCTCGGCCGTCTCGGCGATCGCCTGCCGCATCGCCTCGATCACCGCCGGGGCGACCCGGCCGAACTCCGGCATCTGCTTGGCCGCTCGCCCATCCGCGAGCCCCACGAGCCCATCCCGCTGGTAGCGCTGGCGCCGCTGCTTGATCCCGCTGGCCGTCATCGGGTGCCCGGCCGCCGTCAGCTCTGCCGCCTTGGCCCGCTCGCGCTGAGCCAGCGAGGTCCGTTTCGGGTCGAACTCCGAACGAGGCACCGTCCCCTCGGGAGAATCCGGAAGCGAGCCGTCCAGGACTTCCAGGATGTGCCTCTCCCACCATCGCGCCTGCTCAGCAGCGGTCTTGGGGAACTCTGCAATCCTGGCCGTCGGAGGCACCCGCTGCCCTCTCCCCGTCACAGGACACCACCGTTCGCCAGGTGCACGACCGTGTCCGGGCCCAGCAACTCAGCCGCCATCTCTTCAGCGGCCAGCTCCTGGAGCCACAGAAGATGGAACAGCGCGGGCAGCGTGGCGAGGCGGTCACCGGCCGCGTCCGCGCCGGCCATCAACGGGCCGGGAGCCGCGAACACGTCCCTGAGTCGCTCTGCCTCCGAGCCGCGAAGGCACCGGGGATGCCGGTAGCGCGAAAGCCACCGGGCATTTGCCAACAGCACCGCTTCCGGCTCCCCGACCCGCTCGAACCCCCACCCGGCCTGGGCGCAGACCAAACGGGTCACCTCGAACGCCTCGGCGTCCCTCGGCTCGATCCGGCCGTCCGCCCGGACATCAACGACCACCGCCGAGCCGTCCGCGCGGCGTACGAAGTAGTCCGGAGCGTGCCGACGCTCTCGTTCGCCGTCATGCCAGTGCAGCCAGAACGGCTGCGAGGAAATCCCCACCACCTCGGGATCGAAGTCCAGCAGGATCAGCCGGTCGCGTTCCAGCCACGACTCGAAGCCCACGTGCTGCCCGGTCGTTGACGCCCAATACCAGCCTGGGAAATGACGTTCACCACGCGACCAGCGAAACGGTCGCACCGGTGCCACGTCCTCGAATCTGGCCGTCACACAGTCGAGCAGCGGACGCCGCCGTCGCTCACGTACAGCGTCCACGTACGACAGCTCGACGTACGTCTCCGCAAGATCCACCCCAGCCGGTACGGCCACTCGGCCTCCCCACTCCCTCGCCCCGTACGACTAGGTTCACTGGCAAGGAAGCCAAAACGACTGGGTTCGCTGTCAAACGACTCGATTGGATGACAGCGGACACAAATACGACACCTATCGTGCTCAGCCTCAGTGTCCTGTCTCAGCTAGGTCCGGGCATCTGGGGCCCTCTGACCTGGGGTGCCCGGAGAACTCTGAGACGTCCGGATCTGGGATCGTCTCAGTTTGCTCCGGGTAGCTGTCCTACTGTGGCTGCATCCGTAACTTGCTCGACTTCGAGACAGCCCGGACCGTCGCCGAGATTCTCAGACCGCGGTCCCAATGGCCGGGCTGCATCGGTTCCTGTCAGCGAGTGCATGGCCGCCGGGGAGGCCCAGTCGATCCATGCCGACGTCAAAGGCCCTTCAGGACACGATCAAGTGCGGACCGGCCTGCGGGCCCCCAGTTCGGCTTGCCGCCAGGCAGGCCGCGATCCCCGGCTTGGCCCATCGCCATCAGGAACAGGCTCCTCATCGCGGCCAGTCCGCGCGCCCGTCGCACCGCTGCCTCGTCCGCCTGTGCGTAGCTGTTGAAAAACCGTGCGGCGCCGCCCGCGGGGAGTAGCAGCCAGGCGGCCGCGAGGTCCCACGCCGGGTCGCCGGCGACCAGCGCGCCGAAGTCGACGACACCCGCCAGTGTCCCGTCCGCGACGACGACGTTCGCGGGATGCAGGTCGCCGTGCACCCACACCGGTGGGCCCTCCCACCCCGGGGCCGCCACCGCTTCACCCCAGACTTCACGGATCTCGTCGGCGAGGTCGGCAGGGGCAACGTCCTGGAAGAAGTGTTCGAAGCCGTCCGTGCAGTCCTTGGGGTGAGCGCCGAAGTCCGAAGCGGTAGGTGCGTCGGTGGGCGCTTCCACGTGCAGCGCCCTGAGGAAGTCCGACAGCGTCTCGGCCGCGTGGTCGCCGCGAGTGATCGAGCCGTGGTCCAGCGGCGTGCCCTCGACCCATGTCATGACGGTCCAGATCTTCGGGAAGCGCTCGGACGGCGCACCGTCCCGCAGGGGGACAGGAATCGGCAGCGGCAGGCGCGCTGCGAGAGTCGGCAGCCACCGGCGCTCCTTGAGCTGCAGATCGGGGCTCGTGTCCATCCGCTGCATCCGGACGGCCAACTCGTCACCGAGGCGCCACATTTGGTTGCCCCAGCCGCCCGCCACTTCGCGGATGGGCAGCTCGGCCAGGTCTGGATGCTGTTCCCGAAGCAGGTCGCGGACCAGATCCTCGCTGATCTCAATCTCGGATTCGATCATGCCGAGTCACCGTACTTGAGGTAGGTGGAGGCCACCTTGCACTTTGGGAGATCCAGCTCCCCGGCTGGATCTCCCGAGCTCTCTGAAGACCCGCAGGCAAGCGCTGCCGCTATGGCGTCCTCGATGCGTAGAGCGGTGTCTCCCAGTTCCTTGAGGAACCACGGCTTGCTGCTCCTGCGAAGGATCCGTTCCTGTGGCAGCTGACGGATGAACTCGGCCCGGAAGCGGAGGTATCCGCTGTCCTCGGAGCGTGCGAGCTTCCTCCAGTGAGGGGAGGCGTAGAGCGCGGTGGCTGCGACGACCTCGGGATAGACAGCGATGTAGCGGCGAGGGTCCCAGACTTCGGGGTGGCTGGTGCCCAGGGTGTCGAGACGGCGGCGGCGGTCGCTGGGCCGGTATCCGCGTCGGACGACGGCGTCCCAGAGGTCGGAGCAGTGCTCGAAGCAGGCGCTGAGCACGACGTGTCCGTGTCTGCGCAGGAGCCGGTAGTGCCGCCGTTGCGCCTGGATCACGTCAGGGAGGTCGGTGACGTCGACCTGTTGCATGTAGTTCTCGGCTGATCGACCGGTCCAGATCTTGTGCCGGAGACAGACCTGATCGTGGAAACGAGAGCTCCAGACCGAGACCCTTGAGAAGTGGGAATAACTTCCCGTCCGGCGGGCGACGCAGAACCGGCAAGGGGCGTTCACGGAGAAGTCCGGGCGATCGGCGAGGAACGGCCAGTGTTCCTGGCCGAGTTGGGGGATCGCGTGCAGGAGGGTTTCGCAGGACTGGCCGCTCACGATGGCGAGCCGCTCGATGTAGTCCTGCCGCGACTCCAGCCAGGAGCTCTGTGCCAGCACCCTTTCGGCCCGGATTCCGTTCGTGGCGCCCAGCCGTTCCAGATAGGACCGTTCGCTTTCGTGCGGGAACGGCGGGAGTGGGCGGGGAAGGGGCCTGGTCAGCCAGTAGTCGGTCGGCTCTCTCATCCGGCCTTCCGGCGGGAGGCGGTTCCGGAACCGGACACGGACTCGCTGTTGTGATCGATCCGGGTGTTCTTCAGCAGGTCCTGGGTGATGCGCTCGCTTCCGTCGAGGATGGCGGAGATCGCGGCGGCGCGGATCAGGTGGGAGAGGCTTCCGATCATTCCGCCGGTGCGTTTGTGTAGGTAGTCGGACAGGTTCACCAGGGTCTTCGGCTGGTGCCGGTGGAGCCGCAGGGTGTCTTCCATGGTGGCGATGAGCGACCGCCACTCCGCATTGCGCGGGAACGGTCCCGTGCGGACCAGGACGCAGCGGCCGCCCATCTGCCGGCCGCGAACTCCGGTGAAGACCCCGGACTGTTCGACGTCGATGCCCGCATAGACGAAGGTCGCCGGGAGGTGTTCGGTGAAGTACTTCAGGTGGTCGGAGAGGTCCTCGCCGGCGACGGTGCCGTGATTCATCAGGTGGATTTCGTCGACCAGCACAAGGTCCGTGCGCGCCTCGATCATGACTTGGCAGACGGCGTTGGTGATGTCGATCGTGTTGTGCCGGGCCGAGACGGAGGGCAGGCCGAGGAAGCGGGGGAACTCGATGGCGAGTTTGCGGGGTGAGCCCTTGGGCGGGGCGGTCAGATAGACGACGGGGATCCGGTCGTCCCCCGGGTAGCGCTGATGGACCCGGAGTTCGTGCAGGCGCCCGAGCTGCTTGAGCGCGGTGGTCTTGCCCGTCGTCTGCCGCCCGGAGACGATCAGTCCGCGCCGGGCGCCGGACTCGCGCTGGTTGAGCAGGGTCAGCAGCCGTCCCTGGTGGGCGATTTCCCGGACGGCCGAGGTGCGTACGACTTGAAGTTCGGAGTGATAGAGGACCCGGGCGTCGTCATAGAGCTCCTGATCCGCCGGGCCGAGCGAACGCCACCGCTGTTCGGACAGCAGCGCGAAGGCCGTCGGATCGGCCTCGACGAACTGCCGCCAGCCGGTGAGCTGTGTGGTGGGATCACGACGGGGCCCCGCCAGGTCCGCGACGTCACGGCCCTCGGGCTCCGGCGTGCTCACCACCATGTCTCGGCCTCCTTGCGGGCGTCGAAGATTCCCAGTGGGACGACGTCCGCGAGGGTCTCGTGACTGTCGTTCTCCGGCTCCGTCTCGGCTTCCTCGGTCTCCGGTTCGGGTGCGGGCCGGGGCCAGGACGGAGCGCTGGTGGTGCGGGTGCGGGCAGCGACCTTGCGGTCCTTGCGGCTGCGCGGGGAGGCCTTGGCCGGCGGTTCCTGGGGTCCGTCGGCGGCCCGGTCCAGCAGGTCGACCGCGGCCTGGGCGATCTCCTGCTCGGTGACCGGATCGGTGCCGCGCTCGGCGAGGACGCGGCGGGTGTGATCCCAGGCCAGCTCGCCCATCGGGGTCGGTGTGGTGCGAAGGTGCCGCCAGAGCGCGGTGATCCAACCACCTTCGCGGTGATTGCGTACCCAGACGCGGGAGATGTCGTAGGGGTCGTAGCGGACTTCCCACCGCCTGCCACCCGGTCCGGTGCCCGACGGCTGCCGTCGAAACGGCGTCAGCTCGGGGCTGTCGTAGGTGCGATGCCGGATGCGGACGCCGTAGGAGTTGATCGCCCTGAACTCCCGGGGCAGCAGACCGATGTATTCCTGCGGGCCGAGGGGGACCGGGACGTAGCCGGCGGCGGCGACCAGGGCGGCGTACTTCTCGTTCGGGCTCATCGCCCGCTCGGGCATGAACGGGTCCCGCAGCCCGTCGTGCGGGCGGTTCTGCCAGATGACGATCCACTCCTGCAGCAGCTCCTGGAGCTGGTGGATCGACCACAGCGGCTGGGATGCCGGATCAGTGCCCCGGTGCTCGGTGCTGCGTCCTTTGTGACCGGGGAGGTATTGAGTGAACATCGTGGCCACTGAGCCCAGTGTCGACTCGATGTGTGGCTTGTCCGTAGGAGTGTCGGGGTGACAGGGCTGAAAACTCAGGCCCAGTGACCTGCAGGCCGCCCGGAACGTGTCGGAGAGGTAGGCCTTGCCGCGGTCGCAGACGATCGTCTCCGGCGTGATCACCGGAATGGCCGCGGCCTTGGACAGACGCTCATCGATTGCCATGAGTGAGGCGTGCGGCAGCACCGACCGTGACATGCGCAGTGCCTCCGCCCAGCCCGGCCGCATCGGTTCCGGCGTCATCGCCCGCGCCAGCAGCAGAGCGGCATCCACCGCCTTCGTCGACGGCCGCAGGACGGCTGCCGCCAGCGTCCTGGTCGCGATGTCCACGAGGCCGGTCATCTCGACGGTGTCCACCGTGCCGTCCTCGTGAACGACCAGAACATCCAGCGGAGTTGAGTCGATCTCCATGACCTCACCCGGCCGGGAGGCGGTGAGTTGCCCGAACATGCCGTCCGACTGTTTGGCCAGTGACCGACGGGTGCGGGCCGAGCCCAGGGTGTGCCGGCCGGCCGTGACCGCAGCCAGCAGCCGGTAAAACGTCGCTCGCGACGGCAGCGGCACTCCAGGACCGTGCTCGGCCTCCACGAGTCGTTCCATCCGCCGCCGCAGCACCTGAGCGGACACCGTGGACTTGCCGGTCTGCCCGTCCACCACCTGCCGCAGGGCCGCAACGACCCGCCGGTCGGCCCGGCCCGTGCCGTCCGGGACCGTCCGCAGCCGCGGATCGACCAGGCCGAGGATCCCTTCCCGCTCGAAGCGGGCCCGCATGTCCTGCAGCACCGTGAGCGACACCGCCGTCCCGGACGCCGCGATCTCGGCGGCCTTGGCCAGCTCCCGCTGCCGCAGCGACCTCACCTGCGGGTCGTACTCGGTCTTTACCGGCCCGTCCGGGGCATGGGCAGGCCGGCCGGTGAGCACTTCCACCAGGTGCCGCTGCCACCACTCCGCCCGCTCAACCGCCTTGGGCGGAAGGCCCTCCAGCACCGCGGAGGCGGGAACCGTCATGCGGGGCGAGGCGGCCGTGACCACCTCGAACCCGTCGGACATCAGCAGGTGCGGCAACAACACCACGCTTGCCGACACAGCCTCGTCGACAAGCCGGACCGCAGTCCCCTCCAAAGCGACCACTGTGTGCAGACGCCCGTCGAACCGGACCGTGTCACCCACCCGCAGCAGTCGCGAATGCGTCGGCACCGCCACCCCCCGCCATCGCGTCGGCCAGACAGACCGTCGTCCCCATGGCCAGCAGTGCCGTTTCGAGGTCGGCGGCCAGAACCCGGCGCCAGAGCAGGTGATAGAGCACGGGCAGCACCACGTTCGGGTCGCCGACCCCGCGGACCCCGGCCAGCAGTGCGGTCTCCTCGGCGAACACCTCCACCAGACGGGCCGCGACGTCCGGGCGGTGCACCCGCGGATGCCGGTAGCCGGCCAGCCACCGTGCATTCGCCATCAGCACCGCATCCGGGGTCCCCACCCGCCAGAAGTCCCAGCCCACCAGCGAACAGGCTGCCGCTGTCGCAGCGAACTTCACCGCGTCACGCGGCTCGATCCGGTCATCGGGGCGGACATCGACCACCACACCCGTGCCGTCCGCGCGGCGTACGAAGAAGTCAGGCGTGTGCCGGATCCGCTTGCCTGCCGGCCCTGTCCACGACAGCCGGAACGGCTGCGAAGCCATGCCCGTCACCAGCGGATCGAAGTCGAGGAGCACCAGCCGGTCCCGCTCCAGCCACGATTCGTAGCCCACGTGATCGCCGCAGGTTGCCGACCAGTACCAGCCGCACCAGTTGCCCTGCCCGCGAAAAGACGGAAACCGTCGCTCAGGCGCGACATCCTCGAACCGGACCGGCCAAAGCTCGCTCAGCGTGCCCCGCCGCCGGACCCCCGCCCCCGTGACGTACTCGACCTCGAAGCCCTCCGCGGACTCGGGCACACCCTCATGTCCCGCCACCCCGGCCTCCGCTACGACGTCGCTCCCCAGCCGCTACGACCGTAGAAGGCCCGGGTCCGTCGTACCCGGAGAAGACCGAGACACCCCGCAACTTGCCTGGACATGACCGAGACGACGCTTCACATGCCCGGAGATCTCCGAGACTGCCCGGACATCACAGAGACAGGACACGTGCTCAGCCTCAGTCACAAGGGGTTCGTGGCGTGGCGCACTTTTGCAAGCGCCTGCTTGCAATAGTTAGCGCAAGGGGGCACCCTGGAGGCATGGCATCGCTCAACGTCGGCAATCTCGGTGAGTACCTGCGCGAACAGCGGCGCAACGCGCAGCTGTCGCTCAGGCAGCTCGCCGACGCCGCCGGGGTGTCCAATCCGTATCTGAGCCAGATCGAGCGCGGGCTGCGCAAGCCGAGCGCGGAGGTGTTGCAGCAGGTCGCCAAGGCCCTGCGGATCTCCGCCGAGACCCTCTACGTGCGCGCCGGCATCCTCGACGCCGAGCGCGACGGGGAGGAGCGCCTCCGGGGAGGTGCGACGCGCGCCGTTGTCCTCGCCGATCCCACGCTCAACGAGCGGCAGAAGCAGGTGCTGCTCCAGATCTACGAGTCCTTCCGCAAGGAGAACGGCTTCGGAACCGCCACGGCGGACACCGGGCCCGACGAGAACGCGGAAGGCGCTGCGTACGACGCTCAGGGCGACAGCCCGGACAGCACCACCGCGCACCCCGGCTCCCGCACGCCCGGCGGCAGCGACGCCGACCCGCACCAGACGACCGGCTGACATCGGACATGAGCACGGACATGATCATGAACGCGTACGACAGCACCCAGCCGGTCCGCTGACCGCGGGACCCAAAACCCTCAAGCGAAACGACCCCGGGAGGACCGCCCCATGGCCATCACCGACGACCTGCGCAAGACCCTCAGCGACCCCACGCCGCTCTACTTCGCCGCCGGCACCGCCGACCTCGCCCTGCAGCAGGCCAAGAAGGTGCCCGCCCTGGTGGAGCAGCTGCGCAGTGAGGCCCCGGCCCGTTTCGAGGCCGTCCGCAACACCGACCCGAAGGCCGTCCAGGAGAAGGCGAGCGCGCGGGCCAAGGAGGCCTCCGCCCGCGTCAAGGAGACGCAGGAGACCGTCCAGACCAAGGTCGGCGAGTTCCTCGACTCCCTCGACGGCGACCTGAAGAAGCTCGGCAGCACGCTCGACGCCGACCTGAAGAAGCTCGGCGAGAGTGCCCAGGACTTCGCCCTGCGCGGTGTCGGCGTCGCAGCCGAGTACGCCGTCAAGGCCCGCGAGACCTACGAGAAGGTCGCCGAGCACGGCGAGCAGACCGTGAAGACCTGGCGCGGCGAGGCCGCCGAGGAGATCGAGGAGCTGGCCGTGGCCGTCGAGCCGAAGGCCGAGCCGGTCGCGGTCAAGGAGGAGGAGAAGCCGGCCGCGCCCACCCAGGCCAAGGCCGCGCCCGCCCCCGCGAAGAAGACCGCCGCGAAGAAGGCTCCGGCCCGCAAGACCACGGCCAAGACCACCGCTAAGAAGACCACGCCGCCCGCGAAGTGAGCGACGGCACAGCGGGCATAGGTGAACGGGCCGGGCACCCTTGAGGTGTCCGGCCCGTTCTACGGGTAGCGGCGCCGAGGTTGCGGGTACGGTGACCGCGTAGGAATCAAGCCGAGTCTGGTGGTGGACGTAGTGCTGATGCAGGGCTTCGCGGGGTTCATGTGGCTTATTAGCATGGCTCTGATCGTTTTCAGCGGCTTCGCGCTGTTCGACGCCGCCATTCGCCGCGAGGACGCCTACCGCGCGGCCGACAAGAAGACCAAGCCGTTCTGGCTGCTCATCCTCGGGCTCGCCTTCGTGGTGAACCTGATCTTCAACATCCTGTCGTTCCTGCCGATCATCGGCCTCATCGCCACGATCGTGTACATGGTCGACGTCCGCCCCGCCATCCGCAGCCTCCCTGGCGGCGGCCGCAGCAGAAAGGGCGGCGGCTCCAGCAGCGACGGCCCTTACGGCCCCTGGAACGGCGGCCGCTGATTCAGCATCCCTGAGGGGAGCGCCCCAAAGGGGCGCGGGGCCGTATCGATGTGCCGCTCCGCCGCGTGGGCACGATCAACCACAACAAGCCCGCAGTCGGCGTACGACAGCAACTCCCAACGGCGAGCTGCCGTTCACCCCACCCGATCCAGCAGCAGAACCGCCACGTCGTCCGTCAACTCGCCCCCGTTGAGTTGCCGCACCTCATTGACGGCCGCCTGCAACAGCGCCTCCCCGCGCAACCCCGCACCAAGCTGCCGCCGCACCATCTCCACCATCCCGTCCTGCCCGAGCCGCTCCCGCCCCTGCCCGACATGCCCCTCGATCAGCCCGTCGGTATAGAGCATCAGACTCCACTCGGCCCCCAGTTCCACCTGTATCCGCGGCCACCGAGCCCCCGGCAGCAACCCAAGCGCAGGCCCGTTGTTGTCATACGGCAGCACCCGCACAGCCCGCCCGGGACTCGCCACCAACGGCGAGGGATGCCCGGCAAGACACATCCCGGCCCGCCGCCCGTCCGGCGCGATATCCACCGTGCACAGCGTCGCGAAGATCTCGTCGTCGGCCCGCTCATGCTCCAGCACCTGCTGCAACGTGCCCAGCAGCTCGTCCCCGCACAGCCCCGCCAGCGTCAGCGCCCGCCAGGCGATACGCAGCTCCACGCCGAGCGCCGCCTCGTCGGGCCCGTGCCCGCAGACGTCGCCGATCATGGCGTGCACCGTGCCGTCCGGGGTGCGCACGACGTCGTAGAAGTCACCGCCGAGCAGCGCCCGCGAACGGCCCGGCCGGTAGCGCGCGGCGAACCGGAGCGGGGACCCCTCCAGCAGGGGAGTGGGCAGGAGCCCGCGCTGCAGCCGGCGGTTCTCCTGGGCACGTACGCGGCCCTCCGCCAGCCTCCGCTCGGCCGAGTCGGAACGTTTCCGTTCGACCGCGTACCGGATCGCCCGGCTCAGCAGCCGTCCGTCCAGTTCGTCCCGGAAGAGGTAGTCCTGTGCGCCTTCCCGGACCGCCTGTGCACCGCGCTCGGCGTCGCCGGACGCGGTGAGCGCGAGCACGGCGTGCCGGGGTGCCAGCTCCAGGACGTGCTTGAGGACGACGAGCTCGTCGTCGTCACCGTCTCCCGACCGGCCCGGCGCGGGCAGCGCGAGGTCCAGCAGGATGCAGTGGACGTCGTCCGTGAGCAGCCGCCCGGCCTCGGTGAGGTTGCGGGCGGTGCGGATGCGGATCGGGTTGCCGGCCTGGTCCAGCAGGTCGGGCACGATCGGCGAACCGCCGGGATCGTCCTCGATCAGCAGCAGGGTCAGGTTCGTGTTGGTGGCGTTCTCGACGGTTTTGCCGGCCGGGTCTTCCTTGCGAGGAGCCCCGTGTCCACTGGGGCCGCCGCCGTGGGACGCGGTCTGCGCCTGACCACACTCCACGGCCGGGATCGCTCTCTGCCGCGGTACGGGTACGGGCATTGTCCTGGGTTCCTTCCCTCCCCCCGAGGGCACGGCGGGGGCGAGGGACCTCGACCCACCGTCGGGGACCATAGCGGTAGTCGGCGCCGCAACGGAATGGTGTGAGGTGCGCCGCTTCGCCATCCGCCACTGCCATATGCCGCGTTCCGTATCGCAGTTGGACAGCACGGGGATGCCGGAGGGATGACGAATGTCACGTCGGCAGGGTGTTTGCCCCGTTATCCGGCGTGGCGCTGGTCACGTGGCCCACATCACCGCCCGGCCTGCGGCTACCGTCCACGTCACCGCATCGCCCGCTGCCACCATCCACGTCGTCGCCCAGCCCGCGGCCACCGTCCACGCGACCGCCGCCCCAGACCGCCGCTCAGTTGGCGTCCGGCCGTACCACGCCCAGGATCGGCATCGAGCCCGCACCCGCGATCGTGATCGTCCGCCCGGGTCGCGGGGCGTGCACCATCGCGCCGTCGCCTATGTACATCGCCACATGGCTGGCGTCGTCGAAGTAGATGATCAGGTCGCCGGGGCGCATGTCCTTGATGTCGACGCGGGGGAGATGCTTCCACTGCTCCTGCGAGGTGCGCGGGATCGGCCGCCCGGCCGACGCCCAGGCCTGTGAGGTCAGCCCTGAACAGTCGTACGCCTTCGGGCCCTCGTCGCCCCAGCCGTACGGCTTGCCCATCTGGGCGGTGGCGTACTCCACGGCCTTGATGCCCCGCTCGGATGCCTTGCCCTGGACGTCCTTGAGGACGCCTGAGTCCAGCCATGCGGTCTGCGCCCGGCGCGCGGCCTCCTCCTCCAGCTTGGCGAGGCGCTCCTGCTCCTCCTTCTCCAGTTCGGACTGGAGCTTCTCGGCCGCCGCGATCTGCTTCTCGATCCGCTTCTGGGCCGCGGCCTTGGCCTTGCGGTGTGCCTCCAGCTTCTTCCACTGGGCGGAGGCGTCCTTCGCATACAGCTTCAAGTCCTGCTGTGTACGGCCCAGTTGACCGATCAGGCCCTTCGTCGCCCGCTGGCCCTGGAGGATCCGGCCCGAACCGTCGAGGAACCGCCGAGGGTTGTCGCTCAGCATGAGCTGTGCCTCGGGCGGCAGCCCGCCGGTGCGGTACTGGGCGCGGGCCGCGGCGCCCGCGCGCTCCTTCAGCTCCTTGAGCTCCTCCTCGCCCTTGACGATCTTCTTCGCCAGCCTCACGATCTCGGCGGACTGCTGCTTCGCCTGCTCCTCGGCGGCGTTGTACTCGTCGGTGGCGACGGCCGCGGCGTGGTAGAGATTGTCGAGCTTCTTGCGTACGGCCTCAAGGTCCTTGTCGGCGGCGGCTGTCGGGGTCGTCGCCGGGGACGGTGTGGGCGCCGGGCTCGCGAACGCCGTGCCCGGTGCCGCCAGCACCGTGACCGCGCACACCGTGGTCACGGCTGCCGTGATCAGGCCACGCTTGCCCGTTCCCATAGCCATCCCCCAGCTGATTATCCGTCAGTAACATTCGACCGCCTGGGGGATGCTGCCACGTTGGCGCGAAAAGCGACAGAGGTAATACTTCCTCCCTTCCACCCCAGGCATGACGATCTCCCCGCCTGTGTGACGAACGACTCACGGAGATCGTTCCCCGCGGGCCGGACGGGCCGGGCCTCAGCCCCGCGGCGCCAACGCCTCCCAGCGCACCGTCACTTCCCCCTGCCGCCACCGCGCCGCCCCGTCCGTGACCGGCCAGTCGGCCGTCAGGTCCCGTACCGCCCGGATCCAGCGCTGGCGGGCGCCGTACGCGGCGTAGGGCGCGGCGGCGGCCCAGGCGCGGTCGAAGTCCCGCAGGAAGGCGTGCACCGGCTCGCCGGGGACGTTGCGGTGGATGAGGGCCTTCGGCAGCCGCTCGGCCAGGTCGGAGGGGCGCTCCAGGGAGCCCAGCCGGGTCGCGAAGGTGACCGTGCGCGGCCCCTCCGGGCCGAGGGCGACCCACACGTGCCGGCGCCCGATCTCGTCGCAGGTCCCCTCGACCAGCAGCCCGCCGCGCGTCCCGGTCGCCCGGTCGGCCGGCGCGAGCCGCGCGCACAGCCGCTGCCAGACGGCGGCGACCTCGGCCTCGCCGTACTGCCTGAGGACGTTCGCCGCGCGGATGAGCAGCGGCCGCTGGGGGACCGGGATCTCGAAGCCGCCGTGCCGGAAGACCAGCCCCTCGCGCGCGTACGGCTGCGCGGCCGCGACTCGCGCCGGTTCGATCTCGACGCCCACCACGCGCGCGCGTGGGGCGACGGTACGGAGGCGGTGCAGCAGTTCGACCGCAGTCCAGGGGGCGGCGCCGTACCCGAGGTCGACGGCGACGGCGTCACCGGCCCGCCGCAGCTCGGCGCTGTGCGTAGCCGCGATCCAGCGGTCCATGCGGCGCAGCCGGTTGGGGTTCGTCGTTCCGCGCGTGACCGTGCCCACGGGGCGGGCGGCGGCGCGGGGTGTCATGCGTATGAGGGTATGCGGCGCGCGGGGAGCGGCCGGCTCCCGCATCCGCACGTGCCTGTGACCCGCACCGACGGTAGGCCGGAGACGGTGAGCCGGGCGCTGGTGGATCCGTACAGGTCAATGGAGGGTGGGTCGGTAGATGAGCTCTTGGATGTGACCGTCGAGCGTCCGGTTCTCGACCAGTTCCAGGTCGAAGTCGGCCGCCCCCTGGAAGATCGGGTCCAGCCCGGTCCGACCGGTGATGACCGGGAAGAGCGTCACCTGCAAGCGGTCGACCAGGCCGGCGGCCATCAGCGCCCGGTTCAACGACAGGCTGCCGTGCGAGCGCAACGGAACCTCGGACTCCTCCTTGAGCCGGGTGACGACGTCGACGGCGTCACCGCTCACGACGGTCGCGTTCGGCCAGTCGAGGGGGCCCTCCAGCGTCGTCGACACCACTGTTGCCGGCAGGTTCCTCATCCGAGTGACCCATGGGTCACGTACGTCGGACTCCTCGGTGCTCGAGGCCAGCATCCGCGTGAACGCCCGATACGTGTCGGCCCCGAAGACCATCCGTTGCTCCGCGCCGTACAAGGCGAGGCGGTGGTCGAGCAACTCGGGGCCTTGCCTGCCCCAGTAGCCGCTCCAGTTGGCGCCGGCGGCGCCGTAGCCGTCGAGGCTGGAGAAGACGTCGAAGGTGTAGGTGGCGGTCATGTCGTACTCCTCGAGTGGGGTCGATCGCTGGTCGATCGGTGTGGGTACGGACCGGCGATCTTCTCTGGGCGGGCTTCGGCGACCCACTCACCGGTAGACCCTGCACACTTCCGGAACTCATCGCTCTGTCGCCGCGAGTCACGGCGCCGGTCCCCTGGTGCACGCCACACCTTCGAACGGTTGAGCGATCTCGGGTAATGATTGGGTAAAACCCGCCCCTGGGGAGTCCCGACGGAAATGGAGCGGTCCCTTCCGGTGTTGCACCCCCCTGGAGGGCGCTCGCACACCCTCCTTCGGTATGCCCGTAGCAAGGAGGATCGCCACGTGAGCCACTACGTCAGCAGGCTCGGGCGACGCTCCCCGGCGCCGGCTCCCCGACTGCGCCTGCACCGGCGCCCCCGCCGCGTGGCCATGCTCTCCGTGCACACCTCCCCGCTCCACCAGCCCGGCACAGGCGACGCCGGCGGCATGAACGTATACATCGTGGAGCTCGCGCAGCGCCTCGCCGCGATCAACATCGAGGTCGAGATCTTCACGCGCGCGACCGCCGCCGCCCTCCCGCCGACCGTCGAGCTGGCCCCCGGGGTCCTCGTCCGGCACGTCGACGCGGGCCCCTACGAGGGCCTCGCCAAGGAGGAGCTCCCCGCCCAGCTGTGCGCTTTCACGCACGGCGTGATGCAGGCCTGGGCCGGCCACCGCCCCGGCTACTACGACCTGGTCCACTCCCACTACTGGCTCTCCGGCCACGTCGGCTGGCTCGCCGCCCAGCGCTGGGGCGCCCCCCTGGTGCACGCCATGCACACCATGGCCAAGGTCAAGAACGCCAACCTGGCCGACGGCGACACCCCCGAGCCCGCCGCCCGCGTCATCGGCGAGACCCAGATCGTCACCGCCGCGGACCGCCTGATCGCCAACACGGCCGAGGAGGCCGACGAACTGGTACGGCACTACGCCGCCGACCCCGGCAAGGTCGCCGTGGTCCATCCCGGCGTGAACCTGACCCGGTTCTCGCCCGCCGACGGCCGCGCCGCTGCCCGCGCCCGCCTCGGCCTGCCGCAGGACGCCCTGATCCCGCTCTTCGCGGGCCGTATCCAGCCCCTGAAGGCGCCGGACGTGCTGCTGCGCGCGGTGGCGGTCCTGCTGGACGAGCGCCCCGAGCTGCGGTCGAGGATCGTCGTGCCGGTGGTCGGCGGGCCGAGCGGCAGCGGCCTCGCCAAACCCGAGGGCCTGCAGAAGCTGGCGGCCCGCCTCGGCATCGCGGACGTCGTACAGTTCCGCCCGCCCGTCGGGCAGGAGCAGCTCGCGGACTGGTTCCGGGCCGCGTCCGTGCTGGTCATGCCCTCCTACAGCGAGTCCTTCGGCCTCGTCGCCATAGAGGCGCAGGCGGCCGGCACCCCGGTGCTCGCCGCCGCGGTTGGCGGACTGCCCGTGGCCGTACGCGACGGGCACACCGGCGTCCTTGTCCAGGGCCACGATCCGGCCGCCTACGCGCGCGTGCTGCGGGACTTCGCCGACAACCCCACCCTGCCGGCCCGGATGGGCGGCGCCGCTGCCCGGCACGCACAGTCCTTCGGCTGGGACACCTCGGCCGGCGCCACGGCCGATGTCTACACGGCGGCGATGCAGGCACACCGCCGTCGTGAGCGCTCCCACCACGGCTGACCGCGTACACCAGGGGAGGGACTGACCGCGTACGCTCGCAGCATGAGTGAGGCACAGCAGCGGGCGGCGCAGGTCATCGAGGGCGTCCTGAAGGACGCCGAGCTGGAATGGGAGAGCCCCGAGTCCGGGAACTACGTCGTGAAGCTCCCCGGCACGCGGAAACTGTCGACGACGGTCTCGCTGCTCGTCGGCCGCCACGCCCTCTCACTGAACGCCTTCGTCATCCGCCACCCCGACGAGAACGAGGCGGCCGTCCACCGCTGGCTGCTGGAGCGCAACCTCAAGCTGTACGGCGTGAGTTACGCCGTCGACCAGCACGGCGACGTCTACGTCACCTCCCGCCTGCCCCTCGCCACCGTCACCCCCGACGAGATCGACCGCCTGCTCGGCCAGGTCCTGGAGGCCGCCGACGGCAGCTTCAACACCCTCCTGGAGCTGGGGTTCGCGAGCGCGATCCGCCGCGAGTACGAGTGGCGGGTCTCCCGGGGCGAGTCCACCCGCAACCTGGACGCGTTCGCGCACCTCACCCAGCGCCCGGAGAAGCAGCGGCCCTCGGGCTGACGGCTCAGACCCTCCGCAGCACGTCGTACCCGACGAACTCGAACATCCGCTGCCCGGGGACGAGCGGGCGCGGTTCTCCGGTGAACCGGTGGGCCCCGACGGCCTGGGTGAGCCGGGCATCGGACACCCACAGCCGTTCGAACCCGCGCCGCTCCAGCCAGGCGCACACCTGCGGAACAAGGTCGGGGGCCTTCCGGTTGCGGGTCCACACGAGCGTGCCGCCCGTCCGGCACAGCCGGGTGCAGTGGTCCAGCAGGCGTTCGACGTCCGCGTCGGTGACGTTGCCGAGCGTGCCGCAGACCAGGACGAGATCGGCGGGCACCATCCCGACGTACTGATCGGTCAACGCGGCGTCACCGGCGACCACCTCGACTCCGGCGAGCCTCCCGGCCCGGGCCGCATCGCGCGCCGCCTCGACGTTGCGCTCGTCCAACTCGACGAGCCGGGCCCGGACATCGTCCCGGCGCGCATGCCCGGCGAGCACGCCGATCAAGTCATGCCCCTGTCCGGCGCACAGGCTGATGGCGGTCAGCGGCCCGGGCGGCGCGTCCACAGGCAACGACCGGGACAACCGTGCGGCCGTACGGTCGGTGCCGACGGCGGAACTGGACCTGGTGGGGCTGGCGGTGTACGGCCCGCGGAACGCGGTGGACAAGGTGGTGAAGGGGGCGCGGATGCATCCGTAGCGGGCCGTTCGACCCGGGCCGTTGTCAGACCCGTCTGCGAAGGTATGCGTACGTGGGGCGACGGCGTACGGGGGCCGTCGGGAGCGGTATCGAGGGGGAGGACGGGACGATGACGGTCCGGAGCAACGGCTGGGCGGGCGTGAGCTGGCGGGACTGGCAGGACTACGACACGATCCGGTGCCGCCTCCACGAGGGCGCCGATCCGGACGGCGTCGCCGAATCGCGCCCGCTGCACCGGGCAGCGAGGTTCGGCACACCGGAGGTCGTCAGGGAACTGGCCCGCAGAGTCACCGACGTGGATGCCTTGGAGTACGGCACGACCGCCCTGTGGGAAGCCGTCCTCTCCCGCCACCACGACAACGCACGCGCCCTCGCCGAGGCCGGAGCCGACCCCTGGCGCCCCTGATCGCCGGCTGGTCACCGGTCCGCCTGAGCCTGGCCGGCCCGAGACCGGACCTGTTCCCGCGCCTGGCGGGACGGCCCGGTCTGACGGAGCGGGAACGCGCGGCGGCCGAGGAGGCAGGCAGCCTCATCGCCGCCCTGGAACTCCCGCGGCGCGACTACTGGAACGACTGACTGCCGGTGATCGGGAAACCGGTTGATCTCTGACCGGCCGGCAGGAGACTCCGGTTCGGTCGGGCCCGGGTTGCCAGTCACGCTACGGGTGGCGCGTCAGGACCCGGGCGCCCGATACTCCACCTTCTGGCGGACCGCCTCGTCGATCTCCTCGGGTGTCAGTAGCACGACCGTGCTTGTGCGAACGCCACCCGCCGCCGACGTGACCAGACCCATGGCGGCAGCGGACGTGTTGCCCGGCAACTCCACGGTGACGTAGACGTCCTCTTCCCCGAATGCCCAGTAGATCGATTCAAGCCGGCCCCCCAGGCTCTGGACCATGCGTTCGACGACCTCGCGGCGCTCAGCGGCGCCCTCCTTGAGCAAGCCCTTCAACCCATCCACGGTCAACCTGACCCTGAAGAGATACTTCGGCATGGGTTTCCGCCTTTCGCTACTTCTCTGCAATCACCCTTATCCGAATCCTCCTTCTGCTCCGCGTCCACTGTCGCGAGGACCACCGCCATACGGCTTATGACACATCCGTCGTCGGCGTGTTTGTTGTGCGCTTGACGAAGGCGTGTCATGGGGCTGGACTGGATTCACGGGGCTGCGGCGAACTCCGTACTGAGGAGAGCAGCGATGACCACCATGGAAACTTTCAATCTGCTCCAGCCTTATCAGATCGCCGAGGAGACGTTCGTCATCCCGTGGGCTCTGGAGGCTCCGCCGGTCGGTCACTTCCCCATGAATTCGATGGTGATCCGGGGAGCCGAGCCGGTGCTCGTGGACACGGGGGCACCAGCGGTGCGGTCGCAGTGGCTGGAGGCTGCGTGGTCCGTCGTGGACCCGTTGGACGTGCGGTGGATCTTCCTCACACACGACGACCGTGATCACGCCGGCAACCTCTTGGCAGTTCTCGCCGCATGCCCGAATGCGACACTGCTGACGACCTGGTTTTCGATCGGGCGCATGGCCGAGGAGTGGGAGACGCCGATCAACCGGTGCCGCTTCATGATCGACGGCGATACCGTGGATGTGGGTGACCGAACGCTGGTTGCCAAGCGGCCGCCGGTGTACGACAACCCAACAACCCGCGCCCTCTTCGACCCGAAGACCAGTGTCCTGTGGGCGGTGGACACCTTCGCGACGAACGTGCCTACTCCCATGCCCGAAATCGCTGGTCTATCCGCGGATGAGTTCCGCGACGGCCAATTCTTCGGCGGGCGCCTGGTCTCGCCCTGGACAGCGTTGCTGGACGGCCGGAAGTTCCGGGCAGTGGTTGACGACTTCCAGCGGCTGGACGCCGAGGTCATAGCAGGCTGCCACTCGCCGGTGCTCCGCCGACCCCAGATCGCGGAGGCCTTCGATCTCCTCCGCCAGCTGCCTGAGATTCCGGCATGGCCAGAGTTCACGCAGGCCGACCTCGATCAGTGGATGGCGGTCGCCGAGGGGTCAGTCCCACCGGAACAGCCGCGGCCGTCGGCCACGTGACGGGTAGGGTCCGTTGGATGAGCTTCCGGCTGGGGCCGGACTCTTCCGGGCGGCAGGGTCGAGCACGCGGAAGATCCGTTCGACGCGGTGATCCGTGAGGTCGCTGAGGAGACCGGCGGCGGTGGCCGCCGTCTTCGACGCGGCCCGGTCGGGCTCGTTCCATACCTGGCGGGCCAGAGATGGCCCACGCCCACCAAAGAGCCCCCTCCTCTGCGGGAAAACCGCAGGCAGGGGGCCTATTGGTGCGGGGTTACTTCTTCTTGCCCTGGTTCTTGACTGCCTCGATGGCGGCTGCGGCGGCCTCGGGGTCGAGGTAGGTGCCGCCGGGGGTGAGGGGCTTGAAGTCGGCGTCCAGGTCGTAGGAGAGGGGGATGCCGGTGGGGATGTTCAGGCCCGCGATGTCGGCGTCGGAGATGTTGTCCAGGTGCTTGACCAGGGCTCGGAGGCTGTTGCCGTGGGCGGCGATCAGGACCGTGCGGCCGGCGAGGAGGTCGGGGACGATGCCGTCGTACCAGTAGGGGAGCATGCGGGTGACGACGTCCTTGAGGCACTCCGTGCGGGGGCGGAGCTCCGGCGGGATCGTGGCGTAACGCGGGTCGCCCGACTGGGAGAACTCCGCGCCGTCCTCCAGGGGCGGGGGCGGGGTGTCGTAGGAGCGGCGCCACAGCATGAACTGTTCCTCGCCGAACTCGGCCAGCGTCTGGGCCTTGTCCTTGCCCTGGAGGGCGCCGTAGTGGCGCTCGTTCAGGCGCCAGCTGCGGTGGACGGGGATCCAGAGGCGGTCGGCCGCCTCGAGGGCGAGCTGGGCGGTGCGGATCGCGCGCTTCTGGAGCGAGGTGTGCACCACGTCGGGGAGCAGGCCGGCGTCCTTGAGCAGCTCACCGCCGCGGACGGCCTCCTTCTCGCCCTTCTCGTTGAGGTTGACGTCCACCCAGCCGGTGAACAGGTTCTTCGCGTTCCACTCGCTCTCGCCGTGGCGGAGGAGGATCAGCTTGTACGGTGCGTCGGCCATGGGGCTGAGGGTAATCGAAGCCTCTGATCGCGGGTACGGCCGCCCGCCGACCGGACGGTTGACGGGATCTGTTAATTGAGTGGCCTCCGGCAACCATCCCTTCGTAAGTTGTGCCCGCGAGTCGAGCCGCTTACATTCTCGGGGGTCCCATCGGGCTCGGTGGCTTCGTCGCCACCTTCATGGCGCTGTACCTGACCCTCGACCGCGGCTACTCCGCCTCGTACGCGGGTCTGGTCGCCGCGCTGCACGGGCTCGGCGGGGTCGTGTCCTCGCTGGGCGGCGGGGTGATGACGGACCGGCTGGGGCGGCGGCCGACGCTGCTCGTGGCACAGACGTCCACCGCGTTCTCCGTCGCGCTGCTCGGGTTCGTGCGCGATCCGGTCTCCATCGCCGCCGTCGCGTTTCTGGTCGGCATGGCCAGCAACGCGTCCCGGCCGGCCGTGCAGGCGATGATGGCGGACATCGTGCGGCCACAGGACCGTATCCGTGCCTTCTCGCTGAACTACTGGGCCATCAATCTCGGCTTCGCCGTGTCCCCCAAGGCCGCCGGGTTCATCGCCGAGATCAGCTACGTTGCCGGGTTCCTGATCGAGGCCGGGATGACGTTGGTCTGCGCCGTTGTCGTCTTTCTGCGGGTGCCGGAGTCCATGCCGGGGGAGAGGAGCAGGTCTGCCGGGGCTGTGAAGGACGCCGAGGGCAGGGCCGGGGTGAGCCTGTTCTGCGTGACGGGCGGTTCATGGGGGTTGTCGGGCTGTTCTTCCTTATCGCGGTGATCTTTCAGCAGGGGATGGTCGGGCTGCCGGTTGCCATGGGGGAGGCCGGGTTCACTCCGGCCGACTACGGGATGGCGATCGCCGTCAACGGTGTGCTGATCGTGGGACGGGCAGCCAAGCCCGCATGGGTCCAGATGATGGCCGCCCGCCGTCGCAAGACCCTGGTCGTCTGCCGTGTCTGCCACGAGGACATCCACTACAGCGGACGCTCCGGGCCACCAGGTGGCTGACCCGCCGCAACCGCACCGCAGGGCGAACTCTCCTACTACCGCTGCTTCCGCACCCCAGCCGGAGCCGCTGATCGGGCTGGTGCGAGTCGCCGGATGAAGGTTGCGGGGGCGTTCGCCAACCCGACGCGCCCGTCTATAGGGCACTACCGCTCTGGATGAAGGCCCACAGTCGCTGTGCCCGCCGAGCAAGGCGTGTTCACGCCGTTCTCTTACGGTTGACGGGCTGTGCCTGCCGGTCATGCATGAGTCCGGTTGACATGTCTCCGCTGTCCCTCGGTGCCCTCTTCGTCCCTGGAGTGCCGTGGCGGAGAGTCAGCAAAGAGCGCCGTACTGCTACATCGTCAGATCACTTGCGCTAGTGCGCCTTTCACGATCTTCATCCTACGATCACGTTGCTGTCCACGTCGGCATGAGGATGCAGGCGTGCGGCCGTGCACCCCGGGGAAGACGTATTCACCCACGATGGGAGAGTTGCATGCTCGGCTCCATGTCCAGGCGAAGGCTCGTAGGCGCTCTCGCTGCCGCTTTCGCGGCGTCTCTCGTCTACATCACTCCTACCCCAGCCCTTGCATACTCGGGCAGCGGCGCCGCAAGTTACGCGGACACATACGCCATCAACCCCAACTCGCCCTCCTATCCCGTGTTCAGCTCTGACTGCACTAACTTCATCTCCCAGGCCGCTTCCGAAGGCGGCGGCTACCCATTCCGCAATGCGTTCAACAACGCGACAAGCGACACCAGTTGGTGGATCGAGGGGTCCGGATACAGCACCTCCAACTTCACGTGGAGCGACTCCTGGTCAGTCGCCGACGGCTACTACAACTTCCTGATGGCGGACCTTCCCGGCGGCATCCCCGAGGGCACCGCCTCCGGCACCTCCACCGCGTACTGGACGCCGTCCGCCATGGTGGACGGCGACATGCTCTTCTACGACTGGGGCCAGGGCCTGGGCATCAGCCACGCCACCATCCAGGTGGGCTACGGCATCGACCCGAACCAGTACCCCAATAAGGTGTATGACGGCAACTACGTCGACGAGCACACGACGAACCGCTACCACGCCTTCTGGTCTCTCTACCCGTACAACCCGAACGCGAGCACGACCACGATCTACTTCGTCCACATCGACGCCAGCAACTGACCGCCGCCCGCAGGAGGCAGCCATGCATTCCGGGAAACCCCGCCGCACCAGGCTCATAGGCCTTGCCGCCGCAGTCGCCGCCGCCGGCACGGTGATAGGACTGAGCTGGGCATACACCGCTTCAGGAGCACAGCCGACGCTGGCCGACTCGGTGAAGGGCGACGCCGCACAGGTCGCCGCCGTCAAGAACGCCTTCACCGCGGCTATGCGGGCGGACCGCTCGGTCCAGGCCCCGCCCGCCGGAACAATAGGTTCCGCTTCGGCGGTGGCTGCGGCAATCGCCGCCAAGCGGCCGGTCGCTGCTCCGGACAGCACCGCCCGGCAGCACCAGCTCGCCACCGGTCTGGCTACCCTGGCCAAGTACTTCACCCCCGCCCAGGCCAAGCACGAGGCCATCGCGCTGCGCAACTCCATCAAGGAAGAGGCAGACCCCAACCACCGCGTCATCTCCAGCCAGGCCGATAAGGTCGTCTTCACACAGGTCGGCGTCTCCGGCAACACCGCCACCGTCCAGGCTCAGGTCACCGAATCCGGGAAGTCCCAGGCCCGGCAGCCCGGCGGTCCATGGAACACCACAGACCCGGTCGGCGTCATGGCCTACAACGCGACCCTGGTCGTGGATGGCAACGGCCAATGGAAGATCAGCTCCCTCAAGGGCGACTTTGTCCCCGGCGAGGGCCCGTGAGAGCGTTGCGAACCGCAGTCGGCAGCACGGCTGTCCTCTTGGCCGCCGGCTGCGCTGCCACGCCGGACGTGCCCAGTTCACAGGGTCAGGTCCTCTCATCCCTGCGGAGCGCTTACACGAACACCCAAGCCCAGCACACCGTAACCGCCTCGGTCACGGAAACGGTGGAGTCAGGAGTCGACACCGAAGCCGAAGGCAAAGGCACAGCCGTCCTCGACTTCGCCCGCGGCCTCGGGCAGACCAAACTGACGGTAAACGGTCAGATGTCGGTCGTGGCCTTCCGCGATCAGGACAAGATCTTCGAAGCGAAGTCCCAGGCCGCTCTGGCCGGAAAAGCGGAGAGCCTGCTCCAGGTCGCCCACCGGAATCCCGACATGCTGCCCCAGATCCAAGCTCCTGGCTTGGACCCCTTCCAGCTCACAACCCTGCTCAAAGCCGTCCAGTGGAACGACGACGTGCTCAACACCGAACCCGTGGTCGTCGCGGACTCGTCAGGCCAACACACTGAGTACCAGGTAACCGTGTCCACCGCCAAACTCGCGGTGCATGTACCCGCCCCCGACCGCGCCTGGCTGACGGCCCTCTCCCGGCAGACTGGCGGATCCAGCATCACACTCGATGCCACTGTCTCACACGGGCAACTCATGACACTCGCCGCGCACTTCCCAGTACCCAGACCGAAGTTGACCCGACGGGCAGCCAAGATCACCGCGGCCCTGCCCAAGCCCGCTCCAGTGACCGTCTTGGTCACGGATCGGTTCACCCACTCCGCGCACCTACCATCCCTCTCCATCCCGGCAGGCTGAGTTTTTGAACCCTCTGGACGGGGCGGGATCGGTAGCCTGATAACGGGCCGGTGACAGGGCGAGTTGCCGGTCGGCAAGTTGAGATCGATCAAGCTCCCGGCTCCTCAGTGGGCTCCGGGTGGCGGTGGTGCGGAACACCGCCACAGTGACCATCACCTCTTGCTCCTAAGCCTCATCCGCCCTCAGCGTTTCCGTTCGAGGAACGGTCACCGTGACCGTTCCTCGAACGCTTCCGCAAGGTTCTCTTTTCGGGCGACCGTCGCTTGACCTGCTGATTCGGGGTTCAGAAACAGGCCCTCAGCTTGACTCTGTCGGGGATCTTGGAGTTTCGCGGCGCGACAGCATGATCAACGGGCATGCTCGGGTGGTTCCGATGACCGATGC
>NZ_JACTVI010000087.1 GCF_014495685.1 Streptomyces sp. TRM68367
GCGCCGCGACCCGGACCGGGAGCGGGAATGGGTGATGCTGGTCGACGGCGCCCGCCATCAGCTGGACCTGATCCATGATCAGTGCGACACGCGCGGGCTGGAGGTACGCCTGCTGATCGACTTCGTTCACGTGCTGGAGTACGCGTGGGGCGCGGCCTGGTGCTTCTTCGCCAAGACCGACCCCGCCGCCGAGAGCTGGGTCGGCGAGAGGGCCCTGGAGATCCTCCAGGGCCGGGCCGAGCAGGTCGCCGACACCCTCGAAGCGCACGCGGACGCGGCGGAACTGGACGGCCAGCGGCGCTTGGGGGTGGACCCAGCGCGACCCAGGGCCGACCGGATGCTCGCCGTGATGGTCGACCACCTGGTGGCGGACCTGCCTGGTCAAGCGGCACGGGCAGCTGCGCACCACCTCACTCATGTGCTTGCCGCTGTAGGGAAGTTGAACCGGCGGAAAGGGTCGCCGAGACACTGCGCGCCGCGCTGGAGGAAGTCGCGGCAGCGGATGACGTGTGGCTGGGGCCGCAGGACACCGCGGGGTGGCCGCAACGGTACGTGCGCCGCCCGGCCCGCCAGGACCGGCTCCCCAGGATGAGGCCGGAGCTGGGCGTATATGTGTTGCAGGCTGGCGTGGGGACGGCATGGGGGTTGCTCCGCTCGGTCCACCAAGACGACGCCCCGCCCCGGTGAGCTGACCCCGGCTTCGTGGTGGTCTGCCCTGGGTCTGGTGGAGTCGGGTCGCTGGAGAATCGACCGTCCAGCAGCCTCCGGAGGCCGTCATGCCCCGCAGCTATCCGCCGTCTTCTCTGGGGGTAACCGTGTGGCGCGAGGCGAGTGGGGACCACTTTGTGCAGCTCAGCGCCGGTGTGAGCGACCATGTCGCGTGCAACATATGTGGCGCTACTTGCGACGAAGCTCGATGAGAGGAGTCGTAAGCCTCGTTCCGCGAACTCCTATTCCCCCGCCGCAGTAGGGCCTGCCCCACACTGTTTTAGGGGGCTCGTCGGAGTGCCTGGGTCCGGCCCCGCATGATCGGCTGTCCGCACGTGATTCGCGTGACGGAAGGTGGACAGGTGAGAGTCAGGATCGGGTACTCGGCATGGATCGTGGGCGTGGTGCAGTTCTTCGTCATCCACTGGATTGCCGAGTCGGCTTGGGCCAGACCGTATAGCTGGGCGGGGAACAACATCAGTGATTTAGGCAACGCTCACTGCGCTCTGCAGCCAGATCCCGAGCCGCGGTATATCTGTTCCCCCGAGCACGGCCTGATGAATGCTTCATTCGTCGCCCTGGGAGTGCTGCTCGTTGTTGGCGTCGCCCTGACCGGTGGTGTCCTGTGGCGCAGAGGACGGGCCGCTGCCATGGCCCGCCTGCTGCTCGCGTGTGCCGGCGTAGGATTCGTGCTGGCCGGGTTGGCACCTGCGGACGTCAACGAGAACCAACATGTCCTGGGCGCCCTCCTCATCATGGCAGCGGGCAACATCGGTCTCGCCATGGCAGGGTTCGCCCTGGCAGAACACATACCGACCCCCCTGCGGTGGGGCACCAGCCTGCTGGGAGTCACAGCGATCACCGCCTTCGGACTGTTCCTCTCCCGCCACTACCTCGGTCTCGGCATGGGCGGCATGGAACGGGTCGCTGCTTTCCCTCTCCTGTTCTGGGCGCTGGCTGTCGGCGTTCGTGGCGCCATCCGTCGGGCAGGTCGTATGCAGGAGGCGACGCCGACAGAACCTCTCAGCCGCGCTGGCTGAGAGCTCTGGTCAGGTCCAGGTTGGCCTCTCGTGCGGCATCAAGGTCGGACCGACTCTCTTCCAACTTGGCAGTCAGCTCGACGTTTTGCTGCTCAAGCCTCGTGATCTTCCGCTGGAGTTCGTCGATGTCCGCCGGGGCTCCGAGCCCGGACTCCTGCCAGGCCTGAGCTCCGAGCGCCTGCGACAGTCGTTTCTCCAGCTGCTGAATTCGGGCGGCCAGGCGGGTGTTGCGAGCCTGGGCGTTGGCGAGGTCGGCCTGGAGTGAGGCCCGGCTCACCGGCGATCCGCCGACTGGGTCCTGGGCTGCCGGTTCGAGTTCGGCGGCGTGGACGATTTCGAGCAGGTCGCGGTGGCGGTAGAGGAAGCTGCGGTCTACTCCGGCTTGCCGGGCGTTCGCTTCGCCGCTCCGGCGAGGCCACGAACGAGGGGTTCCGGGAAGGCCGGTTCCGCAGGCGCGTGCGCGACAACCGATCAAGGCAGCGGCAAGCTTGGAGGCCGAGCTGACGACCAGCCGCGGCACCAGCGGGAGGCGCTGCGGCGGCGCGGGCCGACAGGCATTGTCGTAGGACAGCAAACGGCAGCCGAGCAGTTCCAAGCGATCATGCCATCACCACATGGCGACGCTCACGTCCACGCGCCTGCCGGTGTCTCATAGCCGGCAGCCCACGGCCGATCACGACACTGCGGCTCATCAGGAACAGCGCGCTGAGAGTTGAGGACCCCGGTGCCCGTCTCGGGTCACCCCTCAAGGCGAGAGAGTGACGGAAAAGACGATGCAACCCTTCGGGTGCCTCAGGGGTCACACCAGACAGGAGCAACCAACTCCATGACCAATGAGGGGGAAACGTGAAATCTGCTCGTTCCGTGCTGGCTGCCGTCGCATTAGCGGTCCTCTCCGCAGGGGCTACCACCGCGCTGGCGACGCCCGCCTCCGCCGCGCCCAACACCACACCGCAGAAAGTCTGCGGTAGCGGCTACAAGACCGTCAACTCGGCGCCCATCGGCTCACTGGGCACCGTCTACCTGACCTACAACGCCGCCAACGGCCAGAACTGCGTGGCCACGATCCGCACCAACCCAGGCACCGCCGCGGACATGTCCGCATGGGTCTACATCCCCGACACCGACGAGGGAGACTCGGACTCCGGGCAGTTCACGTCCTACGCCGGACCGACCTACGTGTACGGCAAGGGCCACTGCGTCGACTGGGGCGGCCACATCGCCGGCATCCACGTCCAGGTATCCGGCTCCAACTGCGCCGCCCTGAAGGAACACCGGGCCACGTTCACCCGCTGACCCGCCGCTCGGCGCGCGGTCATCGGGAGCAGCGCCCATGTCCGGCAACGCGCGGGAACATTCACCTCCGGCTCGCCCTGGCAGGACACCTCGAGTTCTGCCAGGGCGAGCGCGTGTGCAGGCGCCCTGAAAGAGCATCAGGGAAGGCACGCCCTCTGATTCTGGTGTGCAGTCGGCTCTCTCGCGGCGGGCGCCGGCAACTCGGTGGGAACAGCCTCTCGTATACGTCGATGTCGGCGGTGGCCTTGGCGCCGGTGGACACCGCGGACCAGCCCGGGCGCCTGCGGGCAGCCAGCTGACTGGACAACCGGTGTGGGCCCGACCAGGACGTGGTCCACCGCATCACGCGGTTGCCTCTGATCGGGAAGCCGGTCAAGAAAGGGTTGTCGTCGACGCCGGGGTCGGCCAGGGCGGTGCGCAGGATGCCGGGGATGTAGTAGAGGCCACGGTTCTGATGGCGACGCCGTCGTACTCCAGTCGCCCTTGGCCGCGGCCGCAGTCGGCGGTCGTGCCGATGATGATCGGCGTCCGCATCGTGTCACCCGGCCGAGTGGGGGCACTCGGGGGCAGAGACGGCTCCTTGGGGAGCTGTCGCGTCCGGACTGGAGGTGAAGGACATGGGGCATGGTGGAAACGTGATCGACGAGCTGGTGACCGATCACCGGGAGGTCGAGGAGATCTTCGGGCGGATCGAGGCGCTGCCGCCCAGTGACAAGAACCGGAAGGTATACGCCGACCAGGCCACTATGGAGCTCGTGCGGCACTCGGTGGCCGAGGAGGCCTATCTCTATCCGGCCGTGCGTGAGCATGTGGCGAACGGGGACGCCCTGGCCGACAAGGAGATCGACGATCACTCCAGGGCCGAGCGGCTCATGAAGGACCTGGACGGCTGCCAGGCGGACGATCCGGACTTCGACCGGCTCCTGGGCATGCTGATGAACGAGATCCGCAGCCATGTGGCCGACGAGGAGGAAAATCTCTTCCCCAGGCTGCGGCAGGCGTGTCCGACGGACGCGCTCGATCAGCTGGGCGACAAGGTTCGCCAGGCGAAGAAGATGGCGCCGACGCGTCCGCACCCGTCGGCTCCGAGCAAGCCTCCAGCCAACAAGCTGCTGGCACCGGGTGCCGGCCTGGTCGACCGGCTGCGGGACGCGTTCACCGGGAGGGGCAAGCAGGCCTGAGTCCGGTTGCGGCTCCGGCAGGTCGCGTCGTCGGGTAGTTCCGGGAGTGCTGCGCGTTCCCGGTCGGCGTGAAGGGGGTCCGTAGTCGCTGCGACGGGCCCCCTCTTCATGCCCTGATACGGGGTGCGGCGTCGTGTTTGTCGAATTTCGACGGTAGCTGGGCGGATGGCAAGGTAAGGCTGGTGGGATTTTTGCGGTGCATGTGAGGCGCGAGTGGTCAAGTGGCGTGATCAACCACACTCGCGCCGCAACTGACGGGCGGGCATGGGCATGTGGCGGTCGTACGGTGATGCGGCACGGTGCGGCGCCCTCGACTTGCCGGCCTGTCTGTAAGCATGGTCAGCGCCGTAACCGACTCGGTGGATGTTCATGGGCCTGCTGGGCGGCGCCGCAGTCGACCGGTGGCCGCGGAAGCTGACGGCCGCCGTCAGTCAGGTCATCCTCGGTCTGATCGCCTTACCACCGCCCTGCTGGTGGCGTTCGACCGGCTCGACAGCGTGCTCGCCGTCGACGGCATCATCGGTGGGGTGCTGGGTGCCCGGCTGCGCCGGCCCGCCGTCCGGATCGTCGGCACGCTGGCCGCCGCGGGCGCGCTGTTGCAGGTGGCGACCGGGCTCGCCGTCGCTGGCCGGGCTGCTGGTGCTCGTGCTGCCGATGGCCGTGGTCGAGTCCGTTTCGGACACCGCCGGGGCGGCCGTCCCCAGACCGACCCCCTGCCCCACCTGCGCGGGCGCATCCTCGGCGCCTGAGGCAGGCACCGGGTGGCGTCTCGCCGGACCTCCCGCTCTCGGCCTCCTCATGGAGCTGGCCGGGGCCCGTGGCGCCCCCGTGGCCGGGGGACGGATCATCACTGGTGCCGTCGGGGCGGGCTTCGCCTGTGGTCGCGCCAGTCCGCCGTACCGGTGTCCGCGCCGGCGAGGGAGAGTGCGGCCTCCGGTCGGGAGGCGCTGAGTACGGCGGCCTGATCGGGGCTCTGCCTCGACTCTCTGCCTGCCCTGCCCACCGGGCGCGACTCAGGCGATGAGTGCCTGGCCCGGTCCGAGGCAGTCAAGGAGCGCGGCGCGGTGGAGGGCGGCCACCGGTGCGACGAGGTCGGGATGGCGCAGCAGCGCCGCCGCCCGCCGGTCACCGTCGTCGGGTGCGAGCAGACGCCGGAACTCGACCGGGGTACCGATCGTGTGATCGCCCTCGGCGAGCGCGGCCACCGCCAGGCCGGCCAGTTCCGGGTCGGTGAGGAGGCTGACCGCCCAGCTCGCCACGACCTCGTCCACCCAGGTGCGCCAGGCGGAGTCCGCCGCCTCGTCGTCCCGGGCGGCGCCGTCCGCGCCGGTGATCCAGTCGAGCCGTGCCGAGCCACCGGGGCCCGCCATCCCGACCAGTGCGGCGTCCATGGCCGTGGGGTACCGCAGCCAGGCAGCGACCGTGACGGCCTGCCGCGCCTGCACCTCGCACAGGACGGAGGCCAGCGCACCGCCGGAGGGTGGGTAGGCGCGGGCCAGCCACTGGGCGGTGGCCGCGATGAGCAGGGAGAGATCTTTGGGCACTGCCGGGCCGTCCGAGGTTCTTCCGGTGGATCAGGAGCTTGCTGGAACAGGAGCTTGCGGAAACGGTAGCCCGCGGCACGGGCGGGAGGGGATGGGACGGAACCTCCTCGTGGCGTGGCTTCGGCCACACCGCGGGGCACGGCGGCTGTCTTCCCCTCTGTGCAGTTGTCTGGCCTCTGTGCAGCTGTCTGCCCTCCGTAGCGGTTCGTCTCCGCGCGGTCCCGCCGGACGCCGTCCGCGTCCGGCGGGGTTCGGCGGGTCAGCGGAAGTTCACGTCACTGCACAGGAAGTACGTCTGGTCCATGTGCGAGGCCTGCCAGATCGTGTACACAACGTGGCGGCCGGTGAGGCCCGAGGTGCTCACGGGGATCGAGTAGTTCTGGCTCGGGGCGTACTTGCCGGTGCGGGCGACCAGCTGGAGGTCGCTCCACTTCAGGGGCTGAGTGGCCGGGTCGACGCCCTGACGGGTGACGTAGACGAGGAAGTAGTCGGCGCCGTGGCTGGCCTGGTCGTACAGCTTCACGGTGAAGTTGTCGCCGATGTCCGTCGTCTTCCAGGCGCCGACGGCGTCGAGGGAGTTGTAGCGACCGCCCTCGGTCCGGCCGCCGCTGCACAACTGGCCGTCGGGGACGACGGCCTGGAAGTTGCCGGCGGAACCGTTGCGGTACAGGCCGTTCCAGTTCCACATGGCGTTGGGGTTGTCCTGCCAGGCCTGCCAGCACATGGGGTCCTGCTGGGCCATGTCCGGGTTCTGGAAGTCGCTCCCCCAGCGGAGCCAGCAACCGTAGTTGCGGGATGCCGGGTCGACGACGGAACCGTGGGCCACGGCGGTGCCGCTCCAGGGGAGCAGGGAGAGCAGGGCCGCGGCGAGCACGGTCAGGACGAGCGTCAGACGTGAGCGTGGAGGCCTCTTGGTGCGATCATGACAATTCATGATCTCCTTCTTTCGGATGTGGGGTTCCGGCGAAGATGGGAGCGCTCCCATCACACCAGCCTGCGCGCGATGAAACAGGGCGGCAACATTCGATTGCGCCACTTCTGCGCCACCTCGCGGCCGTGATGGCGCGTTCGATTCGTTCGAGACGACGGCAGGATCCCTCCCTACGGATCCTGCCGTCGTCGACGTGTCGCCCGGGGGCTGCTGTCAGGCGCTGCCGCGGCGCACGCGCCGGAGCAGGACGACTCCCGCCATCACCAGAAGCGCCCCTGCCGGGGCGGGCCACAGCTTCGCGCCCGTGTCGGCCAGGCCGCCGTTGACCTCCTGCGGCTCGGTCCGGTCGGCGCCGGAAGGGGGCAGGGCCTGGGCGGTCGGCGTTCCGGCGGTCGGCGACTGCGCGGCGTCGGCGGCATCGTCGCCATAGGGGTCCGTGGTTCCGGCCTGGCCTGCGGCCGCGGTGCTGCGGGCGGTGGGGGCCGTCGTCGAGCGGATCTCGGGTTCCGCCTTGCCGGGGGCGGAGCCGGCGTCCTGCGGATCAGCCGTGGCGGGAGGTGCGGCGGCGCCGTCGTCCTGCGGTTCGGTGTCCGGGGTGCCGGCCGTGGGCTCGGCGGGTTTGGCACCGCCGGTGTCGCCGGGCTCCTGTCCGGCGCTGCCGTCGCCCTCGGGCGGCTCAGGGTTCTGCGTCGGCTGCCCAGGTGTCTGGGTCGGCTGCTCTGGGGGCTCACCACCGCTCTGGTCGGCGCGGGAACCGCATTTGCGGCCCTCGTTGATGCAGTCGACCATCTCCCGCATCAGGGCCTCGTCGAAGACGTTGATGAAGTCGCCGTGGTCCGTGACCGGCTTGTGCAGCTGCTCGGGGAAGGAATCCACGGCGAACAGCGGGGTCGTGCGGCCGCCGTCCTTCAGGCTCGGGGCGTCGACGTCGTAGACGATGCGCTGCACCAGCTGCGGGATGGCCTTGAAGCCCTCGGGGCAGTTTCCGCTCGTGTCGGCGAAGGCCACGTGGGTGCGGTGGTTGGCGCTGTCGATGTTGCTGCCGTCCCAGCAGCTCTGGAACCTGAAGGTGCGGACCACGTCGCTGCCGCGCGGGCACAGCGGGTACTTGTCCTTCAGCTGCCGGTCCTCGAAGCCGGTGCAGCTCCAGGAGGCGTTGGCGTTGGCGGTGCCGTTGACGAACGCCTTGGCGTCACCGGTGATGATGCGCAGCAGCTTCGGCATGGCGGTGACCTCGCCGCGCGGATTGCCCACGAAGTCCAGCGTGACCTGCTTCGGCGTGACGATCTCGCCGGCGTTGCCCTCGATGCCGCCGCCCGGGAAGTTGGCGTCCTGCTCCTGGGTGCCGTTCTGCAGGCGCAGGACCGGCCAGTAGTAGGTCGACTTGTCGCCCTTGTTCTCGCAGCTCGTGTCGGCGTTGGCCAGGTCCTCGTCGCTGGCGAGGGCGTTGTTGGCCTGGTTGCCGACGTAGTCGTGGAAGTGGTGGGCGCCGTTGCTGACGCCCGGGGCGACGATGATGTTGTCGGAGTTGAACAGGCCGTTCTCGTTCACTCCGCAGCTGGTGGTGAAGGTGCCCCGCGAGGCGTTCCCTGTCAGGCGCGGGCCGGTCGCGTTGGGCGTGACGGTGGTGATGTCCGCGTCGTCGGCGGCGACGGGGCCGTTGCCCGCCTGTCCGCCGTTCCCGCCCTGCTGGCCGGCCTGGTCCCCGCCGCCGTGCTCCTGACCGTCCTGGTCCCTGTCACTTCCCTGGTCCTGGCCGGCGTTCCCGTCCTGGCCGTTCTGGCTGTCCGTGGCGTCGTTCGCCGTTGGCCGCAGCGTGCAGGCCGCGAGGGACTCCAGCCCTTCGGGGCGGTCGCCGACCCGGTCGATGGCGATCGCGATGCGCTCCAGGGTCGCGGTCCGTTTGTCCTTCAGCGGGTTCATGATGGCGTTGTCGCGAAGCCGGGGTTCTGCTGCACGGACTGCGCCGACGTCTGGAGTCGCTGGTTGGCCTTGGCGATCTGCTCGTCCAGGAGGGCGAGTTCCCTGTCCACCTCCGCCTGGGCCTGCTCGGGCACCGAGGTCAGGCGGGCGGCGGCGTCCGGGCAGTCGATCGTGGCGGCGCCCGGGGCTCCGCTGGTGGTCTGCCGGGTCTGCTCCCCGCCCGAGCCGTCCTCGGTCGCCGAGGCGTAGACGTTCGCGGCCATGAGTCCGCCTCCGCCGAGGATCAGCGCGACCGCGGCGAAGTCGTGCGTCTCGGGCCTGTCGGGCGTCTGCGCTTGTTGCGTCTCAAGGGAGTACTCCTACGCTGCGTGGCGGACCGGGCATGAAATCCCCCGGTCCCATACACGGGCGGGTCCCGCTGTGTTCACATGTTCCGGGAACTCTTGCGAAACTCTCAGATCTCACGCCGCTTCAGGGGATACACGGCGGGGCCCTGCAGGACGTGTCCGTCCGGGTCGAAACGGGAGCCGTGGCAGGGGCACTCCCAGGCGCGTTCCGTCCGGTTGAACGCGACGAGGCAGCCCAGGTGGGTGCAGCACGCGGAGACGGCGTGCAGCTGGCCGTCGGCGTCTCGGTGCACGGCGCAACGCCGGCCGCCGATGTGGACGACGGCGCCGTCGCCGGGGGCGATGTCGTCGGCCGAGCCACTGGTCAGGGCGGGCAGGCGGTCGCCGACGAAGTGCCGTGCCACCTGGGCCTGGTGCTTGAGGAACTCGGTGCCCTCCCGGACCACGGAGGCGATGCGGCGGGGGTCGTACAGCTCGCTCCAGGGCGAGGCGCGGCCGGTGATCTGGTCGCAGATGAGGCGGCCGGCCATGATGCCGCCGCTCAGTCCCCAGCCGCCGAAGCCGGTGGCGACGTAGGCGTGGCGGCTGCCGGCGTGCAGCGGCCCGACGAGCGGCACGGAGTCGGTGGAGTCATTGTCCTGGGTGGCCCACCGGTGGGTGACGGTCAGGTCGCCGAAGTGGCGTTCGGCCCAGTCGGTGAGGCGCCCGAAGCGTTCCTCGATGTCGCCGCCGGTGCCCGGGGTGAAGTGCTCTCCGGTGACGATGAGCAGGCGCTGTCCGTCCCCGTGGGGCGCGGTGCGGACCGAGCGGGTGTTCTGTTCGGGCGTGATGTACATGCCGCCCGGGGCTTCGGCGGAGCCGATGGGGGCGGCGATCACGAGTTCGCGGCGCGGCGAGAGCCGGGTGAACAGCAGGGCCCGGTCGAAGACGGGATAGTGGGTGGCGACCACGACGGACTCCGCGGCGACCCGCGTGCCCTGCTCGGTCTTCAGGACGCAGGGGGTTCCCTCGGTGAGTGCGACGACGCGGGTGTGCTCGTGCAGGCGGCCTCCCCGGCGCCGGATGTCGTCGGCCAGTGCCATCAGGTACTTGCGCGGATGGAACTGGGCCTGGTCCGCGACCCGGACCGCGCCCGCGACCGGGAACGGCAGGTCGGTGTCCGTGACGTACTCGGCGGGCAGTCCGGCCTCGCGGGCCGCGTCCGCCTCCGCCTTCAGTGCGCCGGTCCGCCCCGGGTCGAGGGCGAAGGTGTAGGCGGCCGTCTCCTCCCAGTCGCAGTCGATGCCGAGGCCGGCGGTGATCTCGGCGGCGCGGCGGATCGCCTCCGTCTGCGAGCGTGCGTACAGGCGGGCCCCCTCGCTGCCGCGGGTGCGGCGCAGGTGGTCGTAGACGAGGGTGTGGAGCGCGCTGAGCTTGGCCGTGGTGTGGCCGGTGACGCCGGCGGCGAGCCGGTCCGCCTCCAGCACGGCGACCTCACGCCCGTGCCGGCTCAGTTCCCAGGCGGTGCTGAGTCCGGCGATGCCTGCGCCGACGACGGCGACGTCCACCGTGAGGTCGCTCTCCGGGGCGGGCGCCAGGTCACCGGGGGGTGCCGTGTCCAGCCAGTACGAGCGGTAGGTGTCCGCGGGCTCTCTCATGCCCGCCGGGTTCCCTGGCCGGTACCCGGTCACACGGGAGAGCCGCTCGGGAGCGTTCATGTAGGTGAACGGCGCCATGCTCGCCGCGCCCTCCGCGCCAACTCGCCCAATCTCCACGGCATTTCCGACAGTTGGCTCAGAAGTGAACGGGTCGCGGACAATTTCGGAGCGAAGTGTTCCGTCAACCGTGCGAGAGCGGTCGATGACGGTGTGTACTGTGCTGCGAGCACCTTCGCCAGAGGGCCGGAGCTCGTCCTGTCCGACGTCCCATGGAACCGATTCGATGATCGAACTACCGGACCTGGTTGTCGGCGGTCTCGCCGTCGGCACGCTGTCCGCGCTCGCCCTGGGCGGCGGGTTACTGCGGTCACGGCGTCAACTGGCCACGCAGCGCGCGCGGACGGCCGCGTTGCACAACCAACTCGACGGCGCGTTACAGGCGTTGACGGCCGAGGTGGAGCATCTGGCGGCGCGGTGCTTGCCCGCCGCCGCCCGGCAGCTGACGCATCCGCACGTCAGCGTTCCGGGTCCGCTGCACCCGCAGACGTCCGGCTCGCGGCTGGGCGTCGCGCTGGAGGACGTCCTGCACGGGCTGCGCGCCGAACTGGCCGCGCAGCGCACGCGGATCGACGCCGCGGCACAGGCCGGGATGCGCGGGGCGACGCGGGAGATCCAGGCGGCGCTGTACCGCCTGCAGGACGCCCTGCGGGGGCTGCAACAGCGCTACGAAGACCTCGAATTGGCGCAGACCCTGTTCGAACTGGACCACGAGAACGAGCAGTCGCTGCGGCGCGCGCAGGTGGCGGCGGTGGTGTGCGGGGCCTGGGTCGGGCTGGCCCGCGAGGAGTCCCATCTCGTCGACGCGGTGACGGGGGGTCAGGCGCGGCTCGCGGGATACCACCGAGTCCGCGTGCACAACCATCTTCAGGCCGGGACCGCGCTGGTGTCGCACGCGGTCGAGCCGGTGGCGATCACCGTCGCCGAGCTGCTCGACAACGCGCTGCGGCACTCCGCCCCGGACACCGACGTGGTGGTCAACCTGGAGCACGTCTATCACGGTGTGTGCGTCACGGTCGACGACGCGGGGCTCGGCATGACGCAGGACGAACGGACCCGGGCCCAGCGGACGGTGGCCGGTTCCGAGCCGATCCTGCTCACCGACCTCGGTGACCCGCCGCGTATGGGGCTCGCCGCGATCGGTCAGCTGACCCGGCAGTTCGACCTGGGCGTGGATCTTTCGTCCCCCTCGCCGTACGGCGGCGTGCGCGCGGTGCTGCGGGTCGACAGCCACCTGCTGACCCGTATCGACCCCGAGGAGAAGCCGCCGGCCGCCAGCGCCCCGCGCTCCACCCGACGGGACCTTCCGGACACTGCGGAAGCGCCCGACGCGTCGGACGCCGGGGAGAGCGGGACCTGCGCTGCCGCGTCCGCCACGTCCCACGGTTGCGGGGCCGAGCCGGACGGCGGCGCCGTCACCCCGTACCGGAGCACCGGGACCCGCGGGACTCCGGCGGGTTGCCGCAGCGTCGGCGGCGCAGGCCTCCGGTCGCGCAGACCGGCGGCGCCCACGACACGCCCCCGCGGCGTCCGGCCCGCGGCCCCGAGGAGGCCGCCGCCGCACTCGGCGCGCTGCAGTCCGGGACCGCCGCCGCGCGTGCCGCGGCCGGGCCGGACGGCGGTGGCGCCCCCTTCGGCGGAGCCGTACCGGAGCGCGCGCGGGCGCGCGGGCAGGCCGACGGGACGGCCGCCTCCGCCGACCCCGCGCGGCACGAAACCGAACACAATGACCACGAGGGGGGAGCGGCTCGATGACCAGCCGCGAGACGGGCGACACGGCGTGGGTGCTGGAGCCGATCCTGCAGGTGCCGCACGTCGTGGCCGCCGTCCTGCTGACCAGGGACGGGCTCGTGACGGGCTACACCGACGCGCTCACGCGGCCGTCGGCCGAGCGGGTGGCGGCGATCACCAGCAGCGTGCAGGGGGCATGCCGTACCGCGGCGGCCGCGTTCGCCGACCGGACGATGCCGAGACCTTCTCGCACGACCCGCGGCCGTGGGAGGCCACGGTGCCCGACGACTCGCCGGTCCTCGGCATGATGCGGTGGCGGCCCAACACGCTGTTCGCCGACGGCGCCGCGCTCATCCGCTACCGCACCACGCTGATCGACACCTTCGACCCGGTCGAACCGCACGACCTGCGGGGCCGCGTGCACCGGGCGGTGCATCTGCTCGTGAGCCGGTTCGGGCCGCGTGGCGAGGCCGATCTGGTGGGCGACTTCGCGCGGCCGCTGATGGCGCTGGTGTTCAACAGCCTGTTCGGGCTGCCGGACGACCAGAGCGACCGCCTGAACGCGGCACTGGGCAAGATGATGGAGGGCGGCCCGCAGGCGGCCGAGGGCGAGGCCGAGTACGGCGGGTACGTGCTCGAGCTGATCACCGCCAAGACCGAGCGGCGCGGCGACGACCTGCCCAGCCGCCTCCTCGACCACCCGGCCGGGCTGACCCCGGAGGAGGTCACCTGGCAGGTGTTCCTCACGCTCGGCGCGGGCCACGAGCCGACCTCGAACCTGGTGTCGAACGCGCTGTCCAGGATCCTGGGCAACCCGGCGTACTACTCAACGCTGACCAGCGGTGCCCGGCCCGTGCGGGACGCGGTGCTCGACGTGCTGCACCACGAGACGCCGCTGGCGAACTACGGCATCCACTACGCCCGCCGGGCCATGACGTTCCACGGCGTGTTGATCCGGGCCGCGGTGCCCGTGGTGATCTCCTACGGGGCGCTCGCGCATGCCGCCGAGCAGGAGTACGGCGCCTCCCGCAACCCGGGTGACGCCTCGCACCTGTCGTGGTCGGCGGGTCCGCACGCCTGCCCGGTCAAGCAGCACACGCTGCTCATCGCCATCGAGGCGATCGAGCGGCTCACCCAGTGGCTGCCCGACCTCGACCCCGTGCTGCCGCGCGAGCGCCTGACCTGGCGGCCGGGCCCCTTCCACCGCTCGCTGACCGCGCTGCCCGTGCGGTTCAGCCCCCGCTCCCCCGACCATCCTGGAGGACCGTCGTGACCGTCACCGACCGCATCGCCCTCGACCCGCTCGGCGCCGACATCCCCGGCGAGATCGCCCGGCTGCGCGCGCTCGGCCCGATCGTGCCGGTCGAGCTGCCCGGCGGCATCCCGGCCTGGGCGCCCACCGGATACGAGGTGCTCATGGAGCTCGTCCTCGATCCGCGGGTCAGCAAGGATCCGCGGCTGCACTGGCGGCTGTGGCCCGAGGTCGGCGAGCATCCGTCCTGGGGCTGGATCCTGGGCTGGGTCGGCGTGGTCAACATGCTCTCCACGTACGGCGCCGACCACGCGCGGCTGCGCAAGCTGGTGGCGCCGAGCTTCACGCACCGGCGCACCGAGATGATGCGGCCGCGGGTCGAGGCGATCACCGCGGAGTTGCTCGACGGCCTCGACGCGGCCGGCGGGGAGGCGGTCGATCTGCGGGCGGCGTTCGCGCATCCGCTGCCGATGCGGATGATCTGCGAACTGTTCGGTGTCCCGGAGGAGATGCGGGAGGACACCGGGCGGCTGATCGCGGCCATCATGGACACCTCCGACCCGAGCCCGGAGCACGCCGCGTTCGTGCAGCAGCAGATCGGGACGGTGCTGCCCGCGCTCATCGCGCACAAGAGCGCGCACCCGGGCGACGACATGACGACCGAGCTGATCCGGGTGCGGGACGAGGACGGCGACCGGCTCAGCGACGAGGAACTGCTGTACACGCTGCTGCTGGTGATCGGGGCGGGCTTCGAGACCACGGTCAATCTGATCGGCAACGCGGTCGTGGCGCTGCTGCGGCATCCAAAGCAGCTGACGGCGGTGCGCTCCGGGGAGCTGGGCTGGGACGCCGTGGTGGACGAGACGCTGCGGGTGCATCCGTCGATCGCCTCGCTGCCGCTGCGGTTCGCCGTCACCGACCTGACCGTCGGTGACGTGACCGTGCCGGCCGGGGACGCCATCATCACGACGTACGCGGCCGCGGGGCTGGACCCCGCCCACTACGGGGCCGGCGCGGACGTCTTCGACGCCACGCGGGCCGCCGACGACCATCTGGCGTTCGGTATCGGGGTGCACCGGTGCATCGGCGCGCCGCTGGCCCGGGTGGAGGCGCTGACCGCGCTGCCCGCGCTGTTCGAGCGGTTCCCCGGGCTGCGGCTGGCCGCGGCGGGCGACGAACTGCGGCAGGTGCCGTCGTTCATCGCCTTCGGCTGGCAGGAGATACCGGTACGGCTGCGCGGCTGAGCCGCGCCGCGGGGGCGCGACCGGTCCCCCGTTCCGGTCGTGCCCCTGCGGGGTGTCGAACTTACGTCCCGGGCGCAGTGGTTGTGAACCGCGTTCATGCCCGTTGCTGCGGTGGGAGGACTCAGCCGTGCACAGGTGAGTCCGGATGGTCCGGCTTCGTCCCGTGGAGGGCGGGTCGGTCGAGGTCTCCGACGGCCAGGTGGGCGAGGACGACCTCGTAGAGGTCGCTGCCGCCGGCGAGCAGCTGGCGGGCCAGGACGGGCTCGGCGCTGCGGACGTGTTCGCGCACGGTCTGCGGGTGGACGCCGAGGGTCTGCGCGGCGCGTTCGGCGTTGCCGCCGGCGGCGATCCAGGTGCGCAGGGTGCGGCGCAGGTTGCGGGTGTCCGGGTCGAGGCGTCCCAGGAAGTCCTCGGCCCAGGTGCGCACCGCGGGTCCGGCCAGCGGGTCGGCGAGGCCGGGGGCGGGATGTCCGGTGTCGCCGGTGAGGGGCGCGTCCTGGAGGCCGGCCTGGGCGTTCAGCGCGAGGTGGACGACGGCGCGGGCGGTGAGGTCGGTGAAGTCCGTGCGCAGCAGGCCCTCGACGCGTTCCATGCGGGCGCGGACGGTGTTGCGGCTGACGCCGAGGATCTTGGCGGTGTTCACGGCGGTGAATTCGAGGCCGAGCCGGGTGGTGGCGAGGAGTTCCGCGCGGGTGTGGTGGGCGAGCGTGTCGAGGGGGTGCAGGACGCGGGCGGTCCAGGTGCGCAGGGCGGCCGGGTCCATCAGGCGCTCGGCGCGGGTGCGCTCGGCGTACACCGCGGTCCTGTCCGGCCGGAAGCGTGCGATGGCGAGGGCGCTGACGGCCTGTCCGTAGGCGGTGGCGGTGCGGGCGAGGCTGTGCCGGACGCTGCCGCCGAGGTAGGTGCCGGGGTGCCGTTCGACCAGCGACCGCAGGGCGGGGGCGAGGTCCTCGCGGGGGACGAGGACGATCACGTGCCCGTCGGTGGCCGGGCAGCGGACGACGAGGGCCTGTTCGTCGGTGGCGCCCAGGCACGCCTCGGCGAAGCGGTCGCGCTGCGCGGGGTCGGTCTCGACGACGTAGACGCACGCCGTGTCGGTGTCGAGCAGGCCGGGCCAGAGTCCGGCGGCGACGCGGCGCGCGGAGACCGTGTCCTCCACCATGAGCAGTTGCAGGACCGCCAGGCGCAGGTCGGCGGCGGCCCGTCTGAGCCGGTGTCCGGCAGCGGTGGACTCGTGGGCGGTCAGCAGGAGTTCGAGGACCTGGGCGGTGTGCGTGACGATGTCGGAGGTGTGCCGGTCGAACGGGGCCTCGCGGGAGACGGCGAGGACGCAGGACCTGGCCGGGTGCGGGTGCGGGTGGTCCACTTTCACCAGGCGCAGGTGGCTGCCCTGCCCCTGCCAGGCGGCGGAGGCGATCCGTCCGGTGGCGATGCCGGCGACGAGGTCCTGGTCCAGCGGCAGGCGGGGGCCGGCGAGCAGGGTGCCGGTGGCGTCCTGCAGGGACACGGACGCGTGTGCGGTGCCGGCGAGCCAGGCGACGACCCTGCGGATGTCGCGGCCGGCCGGCCGCAAGTGGTCGAGCAGTTCCTGCGCCCACGCCGGCTGCCCGTCCGACTGCCGTATCGCGTCCTCTCTGCCTGTCACCTCGGTGTTCTCCTCGTCGTGCAGTGCCGTCCCGCGGCCCCATCGGTGGACGGTACCTCACGGGTTCGCCTGGGCTCATGCCGCGCGCGCCGTAGGGGTTCTTGTGGCCTGCGCGAGTGCGGGCGCGCTGTGGCTTGGCGCGCCCACGCGGCGGAGCCGGGCATCGACTCAGTCCCGCGCCCCTGGGTTGGCTCGCTCAGCCCTCGTTTTCAGAGGCGGCGTGCGCGGCCAGGGCGCGTGGGCGGCATAAGCTCGATGGATGGCGAAGTACTACGACGTGCACCCCGACAATCCCCAGCCGCGCTCCATCGCCCAAGTCGCCGACGGTGTCCGTGCGGACGCGCTCATCGCGTATCCCACGGACTCCTGCTACGCGCTGGGCTGCCGGCTGGGCAGCCGCGACGGCATCGACCGGATCCGGGCGATCCGCAAGCTGGACGACCGGCACCACTTCACCCTCGTGTGCCAGGACTTCGCGCAGCTCGGCCAGTTCGTGCGGGTCGACAACGACGTGTTCCGGGCGATCAAGGCGTCGACGCCCGGCAGCTACACGTTCATCCTGCCCGCGACGAAGGAGGTGCCACGCATGCTGCAGCATCCGAAGAAGAAGACGGTGGGCGTGCGCATCCCCGACCACGTGGTCACGCAGGCGCTGCTCGCCGAGCTGGGTGAGCCGCTGCTGTCCAGCACACTGCTGCTGCCCGGCGAGGAGGAGCCGATGACGCAGGGCTGGGAGATCAAGGACCGGCTCGACCATGTGCTGGACGCGGTGGTGGACTCCGGGGACTGCGGTACCGAGCCGACGACGGTCATCGACTTCTCCGGCGGGGAGGCCGAGATCGTGCGGCACGGCGGGGGCGACACCGCGCGGTTCGAGTAACCGGTTCCCCAAGATCCGGACAAGGGGCTCCCAAGCAGGCGTTCGGCGGCGGGGGCGGGCGGAAACGCCCTTGCCGGGGCGTGCCACGATGGCCATGATCCGCCCGTCACGGGACGGGTCATCGGCGACATTCCCCACAGAGAGGCAGCCCAGTCATGACCGCCGTACAGGCAACCGCTGTCGACGTCCCCACCGAGGACGGCACCGCCGACGCGTATCTGGCGCACCCCGGCGACGGGGGCCCGCATCCCGCAGTGCTGCTCTACATGGACGCCTTCGGGCTGCGGCCACGACTGAAGGCCATGGCCGACCGGCTGGCGGGCGCCGGGTACACGGTGCTGGTGCCCAACGTGTTCTACCGGCACGGGCGCGCGCCCGTGGTCGAGATGCCCGAGTTCATCGATCCGGGAGCACGGCCGGAGATCTTCGAACGGCTGCGCCCGATCATGCAGGACCTGACGCCGGAGCAGGCGATGCGCGACGCCGGTGCGTATCTGCGCTGGCTGGCGGAGTGTCCGGCGGCGGCCGACGGGCCGGTGGCGCTGACCGGCTACTGCATGGGCGCGGGGCTCGCCCTGCGCACCGCAGGCACGTACCCGGACCGGGTGGCGGCCGCGGCCGGCTTCCACGGCGGCCGACTCGCGACGGACGCGCCGGACAGCCCGCACCTGGTGGCCGAACGCGTTACCGCCGAGCTGTACTTCGGCCACGCCGACGACGACCCCTCGCTTCCGCCGGAGCAGATCGCCCGCCTGGAGGAGGCGCTGACCGCGGCGGGCGTACGGCACCGCTGCGAGATCTACGCGGGCGCCGGCCACGGTTACACGCAGGCCGACACCTCCGCGTACGACGAGGCGGCGGAGGAGCGGCACTGGGCGGCGCTGCTCGACCTGCTGAAGCGGACGCTCTGACCGCCCGCGGACGCGGACACGGATTGCAAACACGAACGATTCCCCGTCCCGGTGGGTTCCCGGGACGGAGTTCGGACGCAATCACGGGAGGGCCTGCCCGCGACGAAAACCCCTCAATGTGGCTTGATTTCATCGCCGCGTGACCAAAGTGAATCGGCAATGCTTCAAACTTCATCGACTACTGGCGGTAAGCCCTTGCATTTGCCCCGTAGACCTGGCTTCCTGCAAGAAGCCTTGACTCGGGGGGAGTTGGCGCACATGGACGGCACGGTCGACGGGTTCCGCTACGGGGCGGTGACCCCGGTGGCGGCGTATCTGATGGCTTGCTTAGGCGGAGCGCTGGGGCTCCGCTGCATTGTCCGGTCTCTGCTCAACCAGCAGTCCTGGAAACCCGGTTGGCTGGCGCTGGGCGCCGCGTCGATCGGCTGCGGCATCTGGACGATGCACTTCATCGCCGTGATCGGCTTCCAGGTCGAGGAGACCCGGATCCGCTACGACGTGCCGACGACCGTGCTCAGTCTCGCCGTGGCGGTCGTCGTGGTCGGCATCGGCGTGTTCACCGTGGGCTACCGCGGTGCGAGCACCAGCACGCTGGCCGTCGCGGGCGTCGTCACCGGTCTCGGGGTCGCCGCGATGCACTATCTGGGCATGGCCGCGATGCGGCTGGACGGGGACATCCGCTACGACGCGTTCACCGTCGGGCTCTCCATCCTGATCGCGATCGTCGCCGCGACGGCCGCGCTGTGGTCGGCCGTCACGGTCCGCGGCTTCCTCACGAGCCTCGGCGCCAGCCTGGTCATGGGGGTGGCCGTGTCCGGTATGCACTACACGGGGATGTCCGCGGTCAGCGTGCATGTGCACGACACCGCCGGCGAGTCCTGGGCCGGTGACTCGCCGGCCTCGCTACTGCTGCCCATGCTGCTCGGGCCGATCATCTTCCTGGTGCTGGCCGGGGTGGTCGTGATGTTCGACCCGCTCCTGGTGCTGGGCGAGAGTGACCTGAACAGGTCCGCCGCGGCCCGGCGTTCCGGCGGCGGCGCCGGCTGGGGCACGACCGACTCCGGGTCGCTCTTCGAGGGACGCGTCTCGCGGTCACAGACGCACTCGGCTCCTTCGGGCAGGCCGGACTCCGCCCCGGTTCGCCAGGGGGCGTCCTCGTACTCGCACGAGGCCTCCATGCGCGGCCACGAGTGGTGACGGCCCGACACCAGCAGGGCTCCATTTCCTGAGAGTTCTGGAGATCACCCCAACTCTGCCCCTCAACAGTCCAGTTGTTACGGTGCACCAGTGTCTGACTCTTCACGCGATACAGCCGAGGGTGCCGGCTGGAGCGCCACCGCGGAACGCGGCACGTACCAGCAGCTGATGCCGCCCCGCGTCGAGAAGCTCTCCTGGCTCAGCCCCAAGACGCTGTGGGCGGCCCGCAACGGGGTGCTGGCCTCCTGGTTCGGCGACCCCACGGGCCGTACCCGCAGCCGCTGGGTGGGACAGCGGGCGGCCGCCGGCGCACCGGCGGACAAGGTGATCCGGCGCGACGATCCGGACCGCTTCTCCTTCCTGGTCATCGGCGACACCGGGGAGGGCGACGAGCCCCAGTACGCCGTTGTCCCGGGGCTTCTGAAGGCGGGTCAGCACACCAGCTTCGCGGTCGTCGCCAGCGACGTGATCTACCCGGTCGGCAGTGCGGACGACTACGGCACGAAGTTCTTCCAGCCGTACCAGGACTACCAGGCGCCGATCTACGCGATACCCGGCAACCACGACTGGTACGAGGACCTCGGCGCCTTCATGCGCGTCTTCTGCGACGACGCCCCGCCGCTCCCGCCCGAGCCCGGGCCGCGCCCCCTGACCCGCGCCTGGCTGCGCTCACTGCTGTGGCACCGGCCGCGCCCCGACGACGGCCAACACCTCTCAGAGGCACGGAAGTTGCGCTCCGGCCCGGCACAGCAGGCCGTGCAGCCGGGCCCGTACTGGGCGATCGACGCCGGGCCGGTGCGGATCATAGGGATCGACACGGGGCTGCTGGGCACCCTCGACGCCGAGCAGGGGGCCTGGCTGCGGGAGGTGTCCCGAGGGCCGCGGCCGAAGATCCTCGTCACGGGCTCGCCCCTGTACGTGGACGGCGAGCACCATCCGTGCCCCATCGACGGAGGCGGCACCGTCGACGCGATCGTCCGCGACCCGGACCACCACTACGTCGCGGCGATAGGCGGCGACATCCACAACTACCAGCGCTACCCGGTGCGGTTGGCCGACGGCCGCACCCTGCAGTACGTGGTCGCGGGCGGCGGCGGAGCGTTCATGCACGCCACCCACACCATCCCCCGGATCTCCGTCGCGGGCGTCACCGAGCGGGACTTCCGCTGCTACCCGCTGCGCGGCGACTCCCTCGCCTTCTACAGCCGGCTCTACGGCCGCCGGCTGCGCCTGCGCCGCTTCTTCACGCTCACCGAGGCCGAGGCGTTGGCCGTGATCGCCGAGCGTCTCGGCATCCCGCCGACCCGGGCGCCGGGCGCGTCCGCCCGTGTGACGCGGCGGGTCCGCCTGGTCGCCGGTCTGCTGGGCACCGGTCGCCGCCCCGACCGCGCCAAGCGCTTCCGGCTGCCCGTGCGCAAGATCTACACGCAGCTGTTCTCGCCGAGTTCGGCGACCTACAGCCCGCCGTTCTTCAAGTGCTTCCTGCGCCTGGACGTCTCCCCCGAGGCGGTCCGGCTGCGCTGCCACGCGGCCACGGGCCATCGCGCACAGGAAGTCGACCCGCCCGTCGAGGACGAGGTGACGATCCCCCTGGTCTGAGGGGGCGGGGCGGGAACACCGCTGGTCGTGGTCCGGTTGGCACTGCCGTACGACGTTGAACGACGAACGACGGAGGGCCCGTGCCCCCGACCTCACGACCGCTCAGCAAGCTGGGCTTCCTGACCATCGGGCTGTTCGACGAGGCGGACCCGCGCCACGGTCACGAGTCCACGCTCGACCTCATCGAGCTGGGCGAGCGGCTCGGCTTCGACAGCGCCTGGGTGCTCCACCGCCATCTGCAGTACGGCATCTCCTCCCCCGTCGCCGTCCTGGCCGCCGCCTCGCAGCGCACCCGCCGGATCGAACTCGGCACCGCGGTCATCCCGTTGGGGTGGGAGAACCCACTGCGGCTGGCCGAGGATCTGGCGACGGTGGACCTGCTGTCCGGCGGCCGCCTCAACCCGGGCGTGAGTGTCGGCCCGCCGACGCACTACGAGCAGGTCAAGGGCCGCTGTATCCGGACTCGGCCGACATGGCGACAAAGCTCGGTCCGGCGCTGGGGTGGCGGCCCGCCGCCTGATCACCAGCGGCCGGGTTCGCTGCCGACGATCACCTCGGACGGCCTGCCGTCGGCCCCGACCGGCACGTCTCCGGCGAGCATCACGCGGTGCATGATCCGCGGGTGGTCGAGGTGGGCGGTGTCGCTCGGGGCCAGGTGGATGGTGGCCCGGTTGTCCCAGAAGGCGACGCTGCCCGGCTCCCAGCGGAAGCGGACGGTGTACTCGGGCCGGGTCGCCTGCTCCACCAGCATGTCGAGGATCGCGCGGCTCTCGGCCCGGGACAGGCCGGTGATCTGCTCGACGTAGTAGGGGTTGACGAGCAGCACCCGCTCCCCCGTCTCCGGGTGGACGCGCACGAGCGGGTGCTCGGTGGCGATCTGGTGGTCCAGCAGGTGGCGGACGTAGGCGTCGTCGCCGGGGCGGGGCTGGTAGCCGACCCCGAGCCGGTGCTCGGCGCGCAGTCCGTCGACGAACGCGCGCACCGGCGCGGACAGTCCGGCGTACGCGGCCACCAGGCTGGACCAGGTGGTGTCGCCGCCGTACGGCGGGACGGTGTCGGCGCGCAGGATCGTCGCGGCGGGCGGGTCGACGCGGGCGCCGTGGTCGCAGTGCCAGCCGCGCAGCAGCGTGTGCCGGCGGCGGTGCAGCCACTCGTCGCGGTCCATGCCGTACCGCCCGCCCAGCTCCAGTCGGTCGGCGGTGGTCTCGATCTCGGGGACGTCGGGCGGCGAGGCCGTGCCGCGCCGCCGCAGCACGACCGGTTCGCCGAACCGGCGGGCGAACGCCACGTGCCGGGCGTGGTCGAGGCGCTGTCCCCGGAAGAACACCACCTTCCAGCGCAGCACCGCCGCCCGGATGGCGCCGATCACGGCTTCGTCGAGGTCACCGGCCAGGTCGACGCCGGTGATCTCGGCTCCGATGTGCCCGGCGGCCGGCCGCACCTCGATCCCCGCGGCCTGGTCCGCACCCTCGGCGGTGGCCCTGTCCGTCGTCATGCGCACCCTCCCTCGGTCGCCCCCCGGAACCGGCCCCGTGCGGGCCGGGCCCTGGGAAAGATCGTGACAGTGATCGCCGTACGGGGCGACAGGGCCTCACCGGCCGATGGGCGCGTTCAGCGTGTCCAGGACGGTCTCCACGACGTCGGCCGGGGACCGGCCGCCGGTGTCGACGCGGATCAGGCCGTATGCGTCGACGGCCTCGGTCATCAGCTGCTGGAAGCGTGCGGTGTGGGCCAGGAACCGGCCGATCAGGTGCCGTTCGGCGTCCGTGGCCTGCGGACAGTGCCCGGCGGCACGCACGCGGGCGGCGAGGACCGCCTCGTCCGCTGTGAGCCCCACCGCCCGCGCGTTCGGCAGGGTCAGCCCGGCCACGCGGGCGGGCCGCAGTGCGGAACCCTCCAGGACGAGGCCGGGCCCGGCGCCGCGCGTGCTCGCCGATCAGGTCCTCGATGCGCGGCCACAGGCGGGCGTAGTGGTCGGGCACCGACGCGATCAGCTCCTCGACGGGGAGGTGCCGTAGTGCTCGGCGACGTACGGCGCCACCTCGTGCTCCGGGGTGCGCCAGGGGCGTCCCGGGTGGCGGACCAGGCCGTCGGTCGAGCGGCACGCGAAGCCGAGCCGGCCGGCGACGGCCCGCGCGACGGTCGACGTGCCGGTGTGGGACGTCCCCCCGATGAGTACCACGCGCCCGCCTCCCATTCGGCGATCCGACAGGGCCTAGTGCTGACCAGGTTGCTCCTGCCGTCCGTCCTGGCGATGCAGGAAGGTGAGGAGGGCGGCGGTGAGTTCGGCAGGGGTGTCCTCCTGGACGAGGTGGCCCGCGCCGGCGATCGGCTCGAACCGCGCGTCCGGGATCAGTGCGGCGAGCTCGCGTCCCTTCGCCACGGGGATCCAGATGTCGTCCTCGCCCCAGCAGACCAGCGTCGGCAGACCGATCTCGGCGTACCGGTCCTGGACCTCGTCGGTGTGCCGCTGGTCGGCCTGGGCGATCTGCCGGTAGAAGGCGGGCCGGCCCAGGTCGCCGAGCCAGGGCTGGACGAGCCGGTCGAGGACCGCAGGATGCAGACCCGGGCTGCTGGCGGACGCCACGTACTCGCGGACCAGTGCGCGGTGCAGTGGGGGCGGCAGTTGCTCGAAGACCTTGGCGTGCTCGCCGAGGAGCCGGAAGGACGGGGACCCCCACGGGGCCAGCGCGACCGGGTCGACCAGGGCGAGGGCCCGGTAGCGGCCGCCGTGCAGCAGGTGCGCGCGCAGGGCGACGGTGCCGCCGAAGTCATGGGCGACCACGTGGGGTTCCGCCAGCCCCAAGTGGCCCAGCAGCTCGGTGAAGACGCGGCCCTGGGCGGCCAGGGACACGTCCTGGCCTGCGTACTTCTCCGACAGCCCGTAGCCGGGCATGTCCCACACGTACACCTGGCGCTCACGGGCCAGCGAGCGGGCCACCGCGCGCCAGACATACGAGGAGAAGGGGGTGCCGTGCAGCAGGACGACCGGCTGCCGGCCGGGCTGCCCCAGGCGGTTCCAGCGGACCTCACCGGATGAGCTGGGGAAGGTCTCGGGCAGGTCCCACTCGGTCATGGATGCCGTTCCTCTCGTGTGCGACCGTCGGCTGCCCATCCGATCACGTGGCCGGCACCCCACGTGGGTCAGACCGCGAACTCGCGGACCACCGTGTTGCGGAACACCGCGCCGCCGTCGATCGTGAACAGCGCGATCCCGGTGTCGCCGGGGTCCGGGAAGGCCTCGCAGGAGTGCACGTACCGGCCGTCGTCGACGAACATCTCCACGCACGTGCGGTCGACCAGGATCCGCAGCCGGACCGTCCGCGCGGCCGGGTCGAAGGGGCTGCGGCTCTCCTGCCACCGGCCGGAGCTGTCCGGGTTGACCGTGTGGCCGCGGTTGACGAAGGCGTACGTGCCGTAGATGCCCGCGTCGATGTGGCGTGTGCCGTCGGGTGAGCGGCGCAACTGGAGGCCCGCGCCGGTGAGCCGGTCCCAGGTGATCTCCGTGGAGAGCTCGTAGGCGGTGCCGGTGTAGTCGAGCGGGAGGTTGCCGTCGACCGTCAGGTCGCCGAGGTTCACCGTGCGGGAGACGTGGTCGGCGAGCGCCGGCACCGGCCGGGACGCCAGGTAGCGGGTGCCGTCCGGGGCGCGCCTCAGCCTGATCTCGCGGACGATCGAGTCGGTGCCGTTGAAGCCGTCGCACTCGATGGTGGGGGTGGTGTTGGCGTAGTCCCAGTGGTTCAGCCAGCCGATCGCGTACCGCGTGGCCGGGTCGAGCGTGCCGTCCGGGTCGCGCTTGTCGAAGGTGACGGCCGCGTACCAGTCCCAGCCGTGGTCCAGCCACTGCGGGTCGGCTGCGTCGGCGGTGAAGGCCGTACCGTCGAACGACCCCGTCCAGTAGGCGTAGGTGCCCGGCAGTCCGGAGCCCTTGCCGTTGGCGCTCACGCCCAGCACCCATCGCCAGGTGCCGTCCTCGGCACGGATGTGGAACAGGTCGGGGCACTCCAGGACGCCGATGCCGTCCTTGACGAACCCGCTGAGGTAGGTCCACGCCTTCAGGTCGGTGGAGTGGTAGAAGCCGACCTTGTTGTTCTCGGCGAGGGTCATCACCCAGCGGCCGCGCTCCTCGTCGCGGATCACCTTGGGGTCGCGGAAGTCGCGGACGCCGGGGTTGGGCAGCACCGGGTCGGTGCCGTGGGGCGTGAAGGTGCGGCCGCCGTCGGTGGAGTAGTACAGGTACTGGGCCTGGGTGACCTCGTCCGGCGCCATGGTCGCGAGGACGATCACCGCGCCCGCGCCGAAGCCCGCCGTGTTCTCCGTGTCGACGACCGCCGAGCCGGACCAGACGTCGCCGTTGGGGGTGGTGTCCTTCGGTACGGCGATCCCGCGGTCGGTGAAGGTGACCAGGTCGGTGCTGGTGGCCAGGCGCCAGGCGGTGCCCGCGGTCGTGCCGCCCGTCGAGTAGTCGGGGTTGTAGAGGTAGTAGTAGTGGTACTCGCCGTCGATCCAGACCGGTCGCTGCGGGTCGTTCTTCCACTGGTCGGGGACGGTGAAGTGGTACTCGGCGCGGTAGCTGCCCGGGCACGCGGCGGCCGTGGGTGCGGTCCGTGCCGCCGCGGGTCTTCCCGCGAGGGGCAGTAACGCGCCCGCCGAGGCGACGAACAGCGACCTCCTGGATGGTCCGGGCATGCCGGATGCGCCACGCATGGTGCGGCTCCCTTCCCCGACGCCGTCGTCGGAAACTGCGGCTCTTGTAGAGCAGGACTGTGCGACCTAACTCGTTAAAGGTCAAGCCGTTCAGCCCTCTTGACATGTCTGTAACACGGCTCGATCATCTGGGGAATCAGATTTGGCTAACACGAGTTAGGCCCGCACGCATGACCGACTCGCACCTCACTCGCCGCACGCTCCTGCGGTACGGCGCCTACGGCGCGGGGGCCGCCGCTCTGGCCGGTACCGCCGCGAGCTGGGACCGGCTCACCGGAGCCGACATTCCCGGCCGCGACGACGGCTCCCTCGTCGTCGCCACCCTCGGCCCGGCCTACGGGCCCGCCGCCATCCGGACGCTCACCGAGGGCTTCCGCCAGGTGCACCCCGACATCAAGCTCCGGATCAACGCCGTGCAGGCCGTCGACTGGTCGGACTTCTTCGCGAAGATCCTGACGCAGGTCGCGGCGGGCACCGCACCCGATCTCGTCTACGTCGCCACCGAGGGGGTGCAGCTGTTCGCGCAGCGCCTCGGCGTGGCCCTGGACAAGTGGGTGCGGCGGGACGCGGCGGAGCTGAAGGAGTACTTCGCGGACGTCCACCCCTCGCTGGTGGAGTCGATGATGTACGAGGGCGGCCTGTACCAGCTGCCGGTGGAGTTCAACGCGGCCGACATCTACCTCAACACGCAGGTGCTTCAGCGGGCCGGCGCCGACTTCCCGCCGGCCGACTGGACCCGGGACGACTTCACCGCGCTGCTGCGGGACATGAAGAAGGCGAGCGGTGCGCGGTTCACGCCGTACTTCTGGACGAACCGGCTGTGGGGCGGCGTGGTGCCCTGGCTGTTCGCCAACGGCACCAATCTGCTCGCCGAGTCCAAGGCGCCCGGCGGGTCCTGGCTGTGGGACTCCTTCTACCCGGCCGCGCAGCGGCGCGGGCGCGGCGGCGGCTTCAGGTGGACGGCCCCGCAGGCCACCCACGACCGCGTGGAGGAGGTCTACGACTACCTCGCCGACCTCATCCAGGAGGGCCTGTGCACCCGCCCCGAGGGCGGCAACGGGCAGAACCTCATCGGCGTGTTCTCCACCGGCCGGGTCGGGGTCACCCCGGCGGGCGGCTTCTGGGCGGGCGGCCTGCACCTGGCAGGCATGCAGTCCGACGGCTTCGACGTGCAGTACTTCCCGCGCTGGCGCGCCCAGCGCATGCAGTACGGCGCGGCCGGCTACGCGCTGCTGCGTACGTCGAAGAAGCAGGAGGAGGCCTGGGAGTTCATCAAGTACGCGGCCCGCAGGGACACCCTGATGCGGCTGTTCGAGACCAACCAGACTACCCCGGCCCGCCGTTCGATGCTGACCGCCGACCGCTACCGGGAGATGGGCCCGGCGCACTGGCAGGTCTTCTACGACACCCTCGACAAGTTCCCCGACACCGGGCCGATGCCCGCGCCGCCGCAGTACGCCGAGGTCGAGCAGGCGCTGGTCAAGCACACGGGCACGGCCCTGGCCTCGCCGCGCTCGGTGCGCCCCGCGCTGCGCCGGATGCAGGGCGATCTGGAGAAGGCCATGGAGCGTGACGCATGACGAACACCCAGATCCCGGCCGCACCGGCCGCTCGGCCCGCTGCCCCGGCTGCCGCTACCGCGCCGGGCTCCTCCGGCCGTGACCGCGGCACCCGGCTGCTGGCCACGCTGTTCCTGGCGCCGACGATCGTCGGCATCGTCGTCTTCACGGTCGTCCCGATCGTCGGGTCGGTGGTGCTCAGCCTGTTCCACTGGAATGTGATCGACTCCCCGAGTTTCGCCGGTGCCTCCAACTACGGTGCCGTGTTCAGCGATTCGACCGTGCTGGTGTCCTTCCGCAACACGCTGGTGTTCATGGTGTTCGCGGTGGCGCTGCAACTCCTCATCGCGCTGGCGCTGGCGCTCACCCTGAACGGGCGGATGCCGATGTGGCTGCGGTCGGTGTTCCGGTCGGCGTTCTTCTTCCCGCTGGTGCTGTCCGCGGCGTCGATCTCGGTGGTGATGAAGTACCTGTTCAACCAGGACTTCGGGGTGGTGAACTGGCTGCTCGGCTTCGTCGGGATCGCGCCGGTGCCGTGGCTGACGTCGGAGAACGCGGCAATGGCCACGGTCGTCCTCGTCTATGTGTGGCAGCAGTTCGGCTTCTCCTTCCTGTTGTTCATCGGGGGGCTGAACAACATTCCGAAGGAGATCCACGAGGCCGCCTCCCTGGACGGCGCGACGGGCCTGCGCAAGCACCTGTCCATCACGCTGCCGCTGCTGTCGCCCACGCTGCTGGTGGCGTCGGTGGTCGGCATCATCAACGCGCTCCAGGTCTTCGAGCAGCCCTACGTGCTGACCAACGGCGGTCCCGGCGACGCCACCCGCACCGTCGTGATGGTGATCTACGAGACGGCGTTCGAGCAGCTGCGGTTCGGCGAGGCCTCCGCGGTGGGCGTGCTGCTGTTCGTGCTGATCATGGCGGTCACCGCCCTCCAGTTCCGGCTCAGCCGGCGTTTCGTCCACTACCAGTGAGCCGGGTGAGTTGAGTCCGATGAGCCAAGCAACCCTCTCCTTCAGCCGTGCCCGGTACTCGCTGGCGCCGTGGGCGCGGATCTCCGGGCTGACAGTGTGCGCCCTGCTGACCCTCGGCCCGGTGGTGTGGACGGTCTCCACCTCCCTGCGCACGCCCGCCGAGGCGTTCAACCTGCCCCCGAAGATCATCCCGACCGATCCGTCCGCCGAGGCGTATCGCGGGGTGTTCGACCAGATCGACATGTGGCTGCTGGCGCTGAACTCCACGCTGGTGACCGCGCTGATCGCGGTGGGCCAGATGATCACGGCGGGGCTCGCCGGGTACGCCTTCGCGCGCCTGGAGTTCCGGTTCAAGAAGTCGCTGTTCGCGCTGGTATTGGCGACGATGATGGTGCCGTTGCAGGTGACCATCGTGCCGGTGTTCCTGGTGCTGAAGTCGATGAGTCTGACCGACACCCTGCTCGGTCTGATCATCCCGGCGTTCCCGACCGCTTTCGGCACCTTCCTGATGCGGCAGTACTTCCTGGGCATGCCGAAAGACCTGGGCGAGGCCGCGATGCTGGACGGCGCCGGGCCCTGGCGGACCTTCCGGTCCGTGTACGCGCCGCTGGCCGCGCCGGGGCTCGCGATCGTCGGCGTGCTCGCCTTCAACTACCACTGGAACGAGTTCTTCCGGCCGCTGATCCTGGAGACCTCCGCCCAGAACTACACGTTGCCGCTGGGCCTGGTCTCCCTTCAGGGCAACCTCGGCACCGGTTCGATCTCCGTGGTCCTCGCCGGTGTCGTGCTGTCCATGATTCCCGCCGTCGCCGTGTTCGTCGTCGGCCAGCGCCCTCTCCGGGAGGGCATCACGTCCGCAGGAGTCAACCGTTGAGCCTCGCCGCTCCCCCGCCGGACCCGCACACCCCGCGCTTCAGGGTCCGCCCACCCGCCAACTGGATCAACGACCCCAACGGGCCCTTCCGTTGGCGGGGCCGCTACCACCTCTTCTACCAGCACAACCCGGCCGCGCCGGTGCACGCGAACGTCCACTGGGGCCATGTCTCCAGCCCTGACCTCGCGCGCTGGGAGCACCATCCGATCGCGCTCACGCCGACGCCGGGCGGGCCGGACGAGGCGGGCTGCTGGTCGGGGTGCGTGGTCGACGATGGCGGCGTGCCGACGGCGGTGTACACCGGCGTCGACCGTGGCCATGCGGGCAACGGCGCGATCTGCCTGGCGCGGGCGGCGGACCTGGACGACGTGACGCTGGCCGAGTGGCGGCCGCTGCCCGCGCCGGTGGTGGCGGGTCCGCCGGACGGCCTGGACGTGGTGATGTTCCGCGACCCGTTCGTGTTCCGCTGCGAGGGGCGGCGCTGGGCGCTGGTCGGTGCGGGGCACGCCGACGGTACGGCGTCGGTGCTGCTGTACGAGTGCGACGACCTGACGGCGTGGCGGTTCGCCGGGGTGCTCGTGGACGGCAACGACCCGGTCGCGACGGACGCGTTCGGGGACAAGGCGGTCGGCTGGGAGTGCCCGCAGCTGTTCGCCACGCCGGGCGGTTCGTGGGTGCTGGTGGTGTCGCTGTGGGACGGGGACCCGTGCTCCACCGGCTGTCTGAGGGGGCGTCTGGAGGGCGACGGACAGGGCGGTTTGCGTTTCGCGGCGCAATGCGCGGGCCGGCTCGACCACGGGCGGGACTTCTACGCGCCGGCCGTGCTGCAGGATGCGGACCGGGCGCTGATGTGGGGCTGGTCCTGGGAGGCACGCGAGCAGCCCGAGACCCTGCGGGCCGGCTGGGCGGGCGTACTCACCGCGCCGCGCGTCGTCGACGTCCACCCGGACGGATCGCTGCGGGTGGCCCCCGCGCCGGAACTGGAACTGCTGCGCGCACCCGAGCCGTTCGTCTCCGGGTCGGGCACGGTGGCGGATCCGGAGGCGTACGAACCGTCCGTCACCACGTCGGGCACGGTCGCGGATCCAGCAGCCCACGCCCCGTCCGCCACCACACCGGGCACAGCCCCGGATCCAGCAGCCCACACCCCCTCCGCCACCACACCGGGCACGGTCGCGCTCCCGAACGCCTACGACCTGTGTGTCACCGCCCGTGACGAGACGGCGGTGCGGCTGCTGCGGTCCGTCTCCGGGGCGGAGCTCACCGTGCGGGTGGACCCGGGCGAGGGCCGCGTGGTGCTCGACCGGGCCGGCTGGCCGCGGGCGCGGGCCGACGGTTCGGCGCCTGTCGAGGTGCGGGTGCCGCCGGGTGCGGAGCTCTCCGTGCGGGTGCTGGTCGACGGTTCGCTGCTGGAACTGTTCGTGGGCGACCGTGCCATGGTCACCGAGCGGGTCTACCGGAGCCCGGCGGACGTGCCTGAGCTAGCGGTGACGGGTGCCGGGGCGGCCGTCACGGGATGGGAACTGGTCCCACCGACGCGCGGCTGATCACCGGGCAGGCCAGGCGCCGTACGTTGGCGGGCGGCGTCCGGCCGGTGTCGATGGCGTCGAGGAGCAGCCGTGCGGCGGCCTCGCCCATCGCCCGGTGCGGCAGCGCGACCGTGGTGAGGGGCGGCGACAGGTACGCGGCCATGTGCTCCTGGTCGTCGTAGCCCACCACCGACAACTCGTCGGGTACGGCGATCCCGAGCCGGGTCGCGGCATGCAGGGCGCCTGCCGCGACCCGGTCGTTGTAGCAGAAGATCCCCGTGGGGCGCCGCCCGGCGGGGATCCCGTCAAGCAGGCGCAGCGCGCCCTCGTACCCGCCGGAGATCTCGCCGCCGGTGCGCGCCACCCTCTCCTTGGGGACGGTGATGCCCTCGGCACGCAGGGCGTCGCGGAAGCCGCGCAGCCGCTCGACCGACGCGATGTCGTCCTGGCCGCCGACCAGCGCGACCCGCTGGTGCCCCGCCTCCAGCAGCAGCCGGGCCGCCGTACGGCCACCGGCGCGCTCGGCGGGGATGACGGCGGGCAGCGAGCCGTCCTCGGGCAGGCAGTTGGCCAGCACGCAGTGGGTGCGGTGCAGGCCCTCGGGCACACGGACGCGGCGCAGGGACATCGCCGCGTAGATGATGCCGTCCACCCGCCGGTCGAGGAGTTCGGCGACGGCCGCGTCCTCCTTGGCCGGGTCGCCGCCGGAGTCGACGGTGAGGACGAGGTGCTCGCTGCCCCAGGCGGTCTCCATGGCGCCGCGCAGCAGCCGGCCCGCGAACGGCGAGGAGGCGATCTCGTCGGTGACCAGGCCGATGACGGCGGTACGGCGGCGGCGCAGGCCGCGCGCGACGGGGTCGGGGCGGTAGCCGAGCTGGGCGGCGGCCTGCCGGATGCGTTCCTGGGTGGCGGGCGAGAGGTTGCCGTCGGCGCGGCCGTTGAACACGAAGGACACCGCGGTGTGCGACACGCCGGCGAGCCGGGCGACGTCCCGTGACGTGGGCCGCCCCGGTCCCGTCGTGTGCCTGCCCTCGACGCTGCCCATGCCGTCCGCTGCCCTCATCCCCCAGCCGTCCGGCTGATCACTGCTCACTCTATCCGGCGGCCGGGGCGGCGACCCCGTCCGCGCTCGCGAGGGAGGCAGGCTCCCATACTGGATCTACTGCACAGTCAACGGGAAGGTCCGATCGTGATCAGCATCCCGGAGCACACGCTCAACGACGGAACGGCGATCCCCGGCATCGGCCTCGGCACCTGGCCGCTGGACGACGCCGACGCGGAGCAGGCGGTACGCGGCGCCCTGGACCTGGGCTACCGCCTCGTCGACACGGCGACGAACTACCGCAACGAGACCGGCGTGGGCCGGGCCGTCGCCCGCAGCGGCATCCCCCGCGAGGAGATCGTGGTGACGACGAAGCTGCCGGGCCGGCACCACGGCTACGAGGAGACGCTCGCCTCCTTCGAGGAGTCCCGGCGCCGGCTCGGCCTGGAGTACGTGGACCTGTATCTGATCCACTGGCCGCTGCCCCGCGTCGGCAAGTACGCCGACTCCTGGAAGGCCATGATCAAGCTGCGCGAGGAGGGCCTCGTACGGTCGATCGGCGTCTCCAACTTCACGCCCGTCCACATCGAGCGGCTGGAGAAGGAGACCGGAGTGCTGCCCTGCGTGAACCAGATCGAGCTGCATCCCCTCCTCCCGCAGGAGGACCTGCGCTCCTTCCACGCCGCCAGGGGCATCGTCACCGAGAGCTGGAGCCCGCTGGGCCGGGGCACGGACCTGCTGGACGATCCCGGCATCGTGCGCGTCGCCGAGGTCCACGGCGTGACGCCGGGGCAGGTCGTGCTGCGCTGGCACGTCCAGCTGGGCGCGCTGCCCATCCCGAAGTCGGCGAACCCCGAGCGGCAGCGGACCAACCTCGACGTCTTCGGGTTCGAACTGGACGACGACCAGATGCGGGCCGTCGCCGACCGGGCCCAGGAGCGCCTGGGCGGCGATCCGGAGGTGCACGAGGAGTTCTGACCGGGTACCCGGGGCCCGCGTGAGGGAGCTGCCGGGAAGGAGTCGGAGGTGGCCGAGCGGGACCGGCTGCGGGAGTACCGCGGCAAGCGTGACTTCGACCGGACCGGTGAGCCGGCCGGACGCGAGGGTGCCTCCGGCGAGGAGCCCCGGTTCGTGGTGCAGATCCATGACGCGAGCACCCTGCACTTCGACTTCCGTTTGCAGGTGGACGACGTCCTGAAGTCCTGGTCGGTGCCGAAGGGCCCGTCCGCCGACCCCAAGGACAAGCGGCTCGCGATGCCCACCGAGGACCATCCGCTGGAGTACGAGGAGTTCGAGGGCGTGATCCCCGAGGGCGAGTACGGCGGCGGCACCGTGATCGTCTGGGACCACGGCACGTACGAGCCGCTCAGCCACGACCGCAGGGGGCGACCGGTGGACTTCGCCGAGTCGCTGGAGCGCGGACACGCCAGGTTCCGGCTGAGCGGGGCCAAGCTGCGCGGCGAGTACGCGCTGACCCGGTTCCGCGGCGGGCAGGACGGCGGTGAGCGGGAGGCCTGGCTCCTGGTGCGGGCCTCGGGCGGGCGGGCCCACGGGCAGGACGCGCCGGATCCCCGCCGGGCCAGGTCGGTGCGCAGCGGCCGTACGCTCGGCCAGGTCGCCGCGGAGGACCGCGAGGAGTGAGCGCGATGGGCCGCACGCTGGACGCGCTGTCCGCCGAGCAGCGGCGGCTGCTGCGCAACGCCCGGCCGGGGGCGGAGCTGGCGGAGCGGCCGATGCTGGCCACGCTCAGCGACCGGCGCGACTTCTCCGGCCCGGACGAGGAGTGGATCTTCGAGGGGAAGCTGGACGGGGTGCGGCTGCTGGCCGCGCGCGAGGGTGGGCGGGTCACGCTGCTGTCCCGGACCGGGCAGCGGGCCAACGCCACGTACCCGGAGGTCGTGAAGGCGCTTGAGGCCCAGTCGTGCCGGGACTTCACGGTCGACGGGGAGATCGTCGCGTTCTCCCGGGGCCGCACCGACTTCTCCCGGCTCCAGCAGCGCATGGGGCTGACCCGGCGGGAGGACGTCGAGGCGAGCGGGGTCGCCGTGACGTACTACGTGTTCGACCTGCTGCGGCTGGACGGGCAGGACACCACCCGGCTGCCGCTGCGGGCTCGCAAGTCCCTGCTGCGCCGGGCGCTGGCCTTCCGGTCGCCGCTGGGGCTGACACCGCACCGCAACGAGGGCGGCGCCGAGCTGGTGGCTCAGTCCTGTGCGCGCGGCTGGGAGGGGCTGATCGCCAAGCGGGCCGACGCCGCCTACCAGCCGCGCCGGTCGGCTCACTGGCTCAAGCTCAAGTGCTCGCAGGGGCAGGAGTTCGTTGTCGGCGGTTTCACCGAACCGGCCGGCAGCCGCGTGGGGCTCGGCGCTCTGCTCCTCGGGTACTACGACGAGCAGGGCGCCGGCCGGCTGCGCTACGCGGGCAAGGTCGGCACGGGCTTCGACCGGCGGACGCTGCTCGCGCTGCGGGACCGGCTCGACGGGATGCGTGCCCTCCGGCGCACCGTTCGAGGGGCCGGTGCACGAGTCCGGGGCGCGGTGGGTGCGGGCCCGGCTAGGTCCTGTCTGGAGTTCGGATCACGAGTGTGGTGCGATGCTGCGGAGCCAGAGCATCGCACCACACAGGTGCAGTCCGGCCTCG
>NZ_JACTVI010000088.1 GCF_014495685.1 Streptomyces sp. TRM68367
TCAGGCGCGCTCGCCGCGTCAAGCCTCCCACCGCAAGGTAGGGCGGAATCTCCTTCCTGAGCTTGCGAAGGGAGGAGAGCACTTCAAGTCGAGCCCAACGTGTGGATGCGGCACCCGCTGTAGGCCGGGGCCTCGTTCGCGTAGGCCGAGGTCCCGTCCGCCGCCGGGGCGCCCGTGGGGTCGTACGACGCGATCGGTGTGACAACGGTTCGGTACACCCGGGACCGGTTGTCGGTGGCGGCCTATACGCTCGGACTTCCACACCGAGCTCTGCCATTCGTCCGGCCGACCCCCATCGGCATCACCGTCCGTCCGACCCATCGGCATCACCGGTCCAGGAGCAGTCATGTACGGCCACGGCGCGGCGCCGCCTCACCGCAGCGAGGCAACCGTCATCACCCTGCGCGTGCTGTTCGCCGCCGCCGGCTTCCTCACATGCGGCCTGCTCGCATGCGTGCCGCTGTTCCGGATCGCGATCCTGCGGGGGCGGCTGTGGGACTGGGTGGCTGCCTGGGTGAGCCTGCCCGTGTCCATCACGTGCCTCGCGGTGCTCGGCTCGGTGCCCATGACCGACCACCGGGGTGACATCGCGCTCGCCGTCGCCCTGCTGCTCGGCCTCGGCGCCGCCGCCCACTTCGTGATCGCGGACATCCGCATCCACAGCCGCCGCCCACCGCAGTACGCCGGCGCGCCGCTCCAGGCCCCCACCGCCCACGCCCCGTACGGCTACCCGCAGCCCGCGTCGCCGTACGCGCCCACGCCCGTGCCGCAGCCCCCGCCGCCCCACACGCCGATACCCCAGACCCCGCCGCCCGCACCCCACGCCCACGGCGGCCCCGTACCGCCGCCCCCGTCGCCCCAGCGTCCCGCGCCCGCCCGCATCGACCAGGTGCGTGCCGAACTCGACGAGCTCAGCGACTACCTGCGCAGGCACGACGGCCACCACGAGGGCGGAAGGTGACCGTGCCGGCAGGACGTGTCGTCGCCGACCGCTACGAACTGTCCACGCTCCTCGGCCAGGGCGGCATGGGACAGGTCTGGACGGCCTACGACCAGCGGCTCGACCGGCGCGTGGCCGTGAAGCTGCTGCGCCCCGACAAGGTGGCGGGCGCGGACGCCGACGAACTGCGCCGCCGGTTCGTGCGCGAGTGCCGGGTGACCGCGCAGGTCGACCATCCGGGCCTGGTCACCGTGCACGACGCGGGCAGCGAGGGCGAGGAGTTGTTCCTCGTCATGCAGTACGTCGACGGGGCCGACCTGTCCGGCCATCTCGCCGAGCACACCCCCTACCCGTGGCCGTGGGCGGTTGCGGTCGCCGCGCAGCTGTGCGCCGTACTGAGCGCCGTGCACGCCGTGCCGATCGTCCACCGCGACCTCAAGCCGCGCAACGTCATGGTGAAGCAGGACGGCACGGTCACCGTCCTCGACCTCGGCGTCGCCTCCGTCATGGACGCGGACACCACCCGCCTCACCCACACCGGCACCCCCGTCGGCTCGCCCGCCTACATGGCCCCCGAGCAGGCGATGGGCGGCGCGGTCGGCCCCTACACCGACCTGTACGCGCTCGGCGCGGTGCTGCACGAACTGCTCAGCGGGGACGTGCCGTTCTCGGGTTCGACGGCGCTCGGTGTACTGCACCGGCACCTGTACGAGCCGCCGCTGCCGGTGCGCCGGATCCGCGCCGAGGTGCCCGAGCCGCTCGAGGCACTCGTACTGCGCCTGCTCGCGAAGGACCCGCAGCACCGCCCGGGCTCCGCGCAGGAGGTCTACGAGGACCTGGCCGCGCTCCTGCCCGCGCGCGGGACACCCACCGCGGCGGCCCTCGACCCCACGCGCCCCTTCCTGCGCCCGCACGCCCCCTGGCCGGACCGCGCCCGCACCCCCGCACCCCAGCCCGCGCCCGCCGCTGACGCGCCGGCCGCCGAGAAGGTCGACGTCGCCGCCACCGTCGACGAGGTCAAGCGCCTCCTCGGCGAGGGCCGCATCACCCAAGCCGTCGACATCCTCGGCGCGCTCCTGCCCGCCGCCGCGGAACAGCACGGCGAGCGCTCCCCGGTCGTGCGCACCCTGCGCAAGCAGTACGCCGCCACCCTCCTGGACGATGGCCAGTACCGGCGCGCACTGCCCGAACTGCGCCGCCTCGCCGACGAACGCGCCGCCGAGGCCGGCCCCGCTGACCCGCAGTCCCTGCGCTTCCGCCACGACGCCGCCCAGTGCCTCGAACAGCTCGGCGATCCCGCCGCCGCGCTCGCCGAATACCGCGCGCTGCTGCCGTACTACGAGAACCAGTACGTCACCGCCGACGGTCCCGGCCTCGCCCACGAGGTCCGCCGCCGCATCGGCCATCTCCTGCTCGCCCTCGGCGACCGCGCCGCCGCCCACGACACCCTCGTCCGCCTGCTGCACGACGTGGACCGCGCCCAGGGCCCCGGCCATCCGCTGGCCGCCGAGATCAGGCGCACATTGCAGTGGCTGGGGCAGGTGCGCGGCTAGGCCCTTCTGATGGATCTCCGCAGCGTCGCGACGCCCGGCACGCGCGCTCGCCGCACGGTGCGCACGCCGATCGCACGCACCGAACGCCGCCCCTTCTCCTGCGGAGATCCATCAGAAGGGCCCTGGCACCCTCCGCCCGAGGGAGCGGGGGTGCCGGAAGTCCCGATGAATCGTTGGTCGAATGGGTTGGCCAGAGCTTGGCCGCTGCATACCATCGATCATCGCAAGACTTTGTGCACCGCCGCACAATCTCCAACGGGAGGTTCCCTTGCACCGCCGCCGTCGCACCGCGCTCGTCCTCACCGCCGCGATCGCCGCAGCGGCGCCCCTGCTCACCGCCTGCGGAAACGATGCGCATCCGGGCGCGGCGGCCGTCGTCGGCGGCCAGCGGATCACCGTCTCACAGCTGGAGGAGCGGGTGGGCGAGGTCCGCGCGGCCCAGCGGGCGGCCGTGCCCAACGACGCCCAGTACCAGCAGGCCATCGCCAGAACCGGCACCCTCACGCGGGACACCCTGCACACGATGATCCTCGACCGGGTGCTCCACCACGCCGCCCAGGAGGCCGGCGTGAGCGTGACCCGCAAGGAGGTCCAGAAGCTGCGCTCCGGCCTGGAGCAGCAGACGGGCGGCAGCAAGGCACTCCAGACGGCCTGGCTCCAGCAGTACGGCGTTCCCCCGCAGCGCCTCGACGAGAACCTCCGCCTCCAGCTGGAGGCCCAGAAGCTCGCCGGGAAGCTCGGCACCGACACCAACCGGCCCGAGTTCTGGAACGCCCTGTCCCAGTCCTCCAAGGAACTGAACGTCGACCTCAACCCGCGCTACGGCACCTGGGACGTCCAGAAGAGCAGCCGCGTCGACGCCCGCACGCCGTGGGTACGGGACGTCACCTCCGCGAACGCGCAGCAGACCACCTGAACCGGACGGGCGCGCAGCACGGTGGCGTAACGCTACGGCACCGCCGGTCACCCTGTGGATAGCTCCCGGGGCTGTCGGCGGTGTGGGTTAGCTTCGAATCGTGAACGCAACCAGCTCAGAAGCCACCCCCGCGAACGCCGCCCCCGGCCGCATCGTCCTGCTCACCACCAGCCACCGCGTCGCGCCCGGCCTGCTGTCCTGGCCCGCCTGGCAGGCACTGCGCACCGCCGACCGCGTGCTGTGCGCGGACGGCGCGCATCCGCAGCTGCCGTATCTGCGCGAGGCCGGGATAGTCGTCGACGAGGCGTCCCCGACCGCCGAGGAGCTGGTCGACGCCTGCGCCGGCGGGCGGACGGTCGTGGTCGTGGCGACCGGCGAGGGCGAGCCGGCCCTCACGGACGGCCTGGCCCGCCTGGCCGGTTCCGGCCGGGTGAGCATGCCGGAGCTGGAGCTGCTCCCCGCCTCCTACGATCTGCCCGGCGCCCGGCTCCTCGACCTCGTCCAGGTCATGGACCGCATCCGCGACGAGTGCCCGTGGTCGTCCCAGCAGACCCACAAGGGCCTGGCGAAGTACGGCATCGAGGAGGCGTACGAACTCGTCGAGGCGATCGAGGAGGGCGACCGCGACGAGCTGCGCGAGGAACTGGGTGACGTGCTGCTCCAGGTCGTCTTCCACGCCCGCGTCGCGGAAGAGGACCCGGAGACCCCCTTCTCCATCGACGACGTGGCGGCCACCATCGTCGCCAAGCTCATCCACCGCCACCCGCACGTCTTCGGAGAGGAGACGGCGACGACTCCCGAGGAGGTCAAGGAGCACTGGCTGCGCACCAAGGCGGTCGAGAAGCGGCGCACCTCGGTCACCGAGGGCATTCCACTGGGCCAGCCCGGCCTGGCGCTCGCGGCGAAGCTGGCTTCCCGGGTGCGCACGGCGGGCCTGGACGTGCCGCTGTCGCGCGTGGAGGGCGTCGGGTACGAGCTGCTCGCGCTCGCGGTACGGGCCGAGGCGGAGGGAACCGACCCGGAGGCGGCCCTGCGCGCGGCGGCTCGGGCGTACCGGGACGCGATCAGGGAGACAGAAAGAGCGGCGGGCCCGGGGGAAGCGGAGCACATACCGGCAAACGGCGAGGGCTGACGCCGGACTCGGCAGGCGAGCATCCGCTGCCGACGCCGGTCGCCGGGGACGGGCGGCAGGTTGTCCGGCAGGACGGGCGTGCGGACCGTCCGGCAGGGTGCGGTCGCCGAGCCGCGCCACGATGCGGGTGAGCGCCGCGAACAACCGGTCGGGCCGTCGCCTCCGTCAGTCGGTCGCGCCGACTCTCTCTGTCCTGCGGGAAGCCGAGAGGGAAGTGCGGGTCGGGGCTGGATGCCCCCATCCGCCGCGCTCCCGCCCCGACCCGCCGGATACCGTCGAGGAGTGACCGACCAGCCCACCTCTCCCAGCACCACGCGCGACACCGCACCCGAGCTCTTCACCTGGGAGTTCGCCACCGACCCCTACCCGGCCTACGCCTGGCTGCGCGAGCACGCGCCCGTGCACCGGACGAAGCTGCCCAGCGGGGTGGAGGCGTGGCTGGTCACCCGGTACGCCGACGCCAAGCAGACGCTCGCCGACCCGCGTCTGTCCAAGAACCCGGCGCATCACGACGTGCCCGCGCACGCCAAGGGCAAGACCGGCATCCCGGGCGAGCGCAAGGCCGAGCTGATGACGCATCTGCTGAACATCGACCCGCCGGACCACACCCGCCTGCGCCGACTGGTGTCGAAGGCGTTCACGCCGCGCCGGGTCGCCGAGTTCGCGCCGCGCGTCCAGCAGCTCACCGACCACCTCATCGACCGGTTCGCGGCGAAGGGAGACGCCGACCTCATCCACGAGTTCGCCTTCCCGCTCCCCATCTATGCCATCTGCGACCTGCTCGGCGTGCCCCGCGAGGACCAGGACGACTTCCGGGACTGGGCGGGCATGATGATCCGGCACGGCAAAGGCCCGCGAGGAGGGGTCGCGCGGTCGGTGAAGAAGATGCGCGGCTATCTCGCCGAACTCATCCACCGCAAGCGCGAAGCCCTGCCCCCCGAACCCGCCCCGGGCGAGGACCTCATCTCCGGCCTCATCCGCGCCTCCGACCACGGCGAGCACCTCACCGAGAACGAGGCCGCCGCCATGGCGTTCATCCTCCTGTTCGCCGGTTTCGAGACCACCGTCAACCTCATCGGCAACGGCACCTACGCCCTGCTCACCCACCCCGAACAGCGGGCCCGGCTCCAGGCGTCCCTCGCCCGCCAGGAGACCGCCCTCCTCGCCACCGGCATCGAGGAACTCCTGCGCTACGACGGCCCCGTCGAACTCGCCACCTGGCGGTTCGCCACGGAGCCGCTCACCATCGGCGGGCAGGACGTCGCATCCGGCGACCCCGTCCTCGTCGTACTCGCCGCCGCGGACCGGGACCCGGAGCGGTTCGCCGACCCCGACAGGCTCGACCTCGGACGCCGGGACAACCAGCACCTCGGATACGGCCACGGCATCCATTACTGCCTCGGCGCCCCGCTCGCCCGCCTGGAGGGCCGGACCGCGCTCGCCACGCTCCTCACCCGCCTGCCGGACCTCCGGCTCGCGGAGGACCCAGCCGAACTGCGCTGGCGCGGCGGGCTCATCATGCGCGGACTGCGCACGCTGCCGGTGGAGTTCACGCCAGTCCGGTAACCGGCGATCACGCCTGACCGGAAACGGGCCGTCCCGCCCGTCCGGTAATCGGCCGGGAACCGGCCGTGACCAGCGCGGAAAGTGACAAACCCTCTGGTCTGTGATCTTCACGTGATCTGTGCGGCACTAACTTGTGACAAGTGATTGAGTGCCGCTACGTTCACCCATCAGCGCGGCGCACTGGCACCACGCGCCGCGCTGGTCCCTGCAGTCTCCCGAAAGGTCCCCGCATGCTCTCCGGGAACGGTCGGCACCGTCGCCCCCGCCAGGCACCGGCACTCTTCGTCGCGGCCGGAGTGACCGGCTCCGCCGTCGCGATCCCGCTCCTCGGGGCCACGAGCGCCAGCGCGGCCGACGGCACGGCCTGGGACCGGGTCGCGGCCTGCGAGACCAGCGGCGCCTGGAGCGAGAACAGCGGCAACGGCTATTACGGCGGCCTGCAGTTGACCCAGGAGGACTGGGAGAAGTACGGGGGCCTCGAGTACGCCCCGAGCGCCGACCAGGCCAGTCGCAACCAGCAGATATACGTCGCCGAGAAGATCCTCGCGAAGGAGGGCCCCGCCGCCTGGCCCGTCTGCGGTCTGACCGCCGGGCTGACCGAGGGCTCCGGCTCGGTCGATGTCGACACCGGTGTCCAGCAGGACCAGTCGTCCGGCACGTCGGGGTCCGGCACATCGGAATCCGGCACCTCTGACACTTCGGGTAATTCAGACACATCTACTTCGGCCGGTTCTTCGGGCGAGTCGCCTTCGCCGGCCGCTACACCTCCGTCCGACGCGGCCTCGCCCGACTCATCCGACCTGTCTGATTCGTCCGTGTCTGACGGGCCGTCAAGTACTGCGGACGAACTGGCCAAGTCCGACACATCTCCGGAGTCCGGCAGCGAATCCGAGCCGACCCCCAGTGCGCCGCAGGACCCCCAGTCGGACATGTCGGGGCAGGGTGTGGGCTCTTCGAGCCTGACCGACACCGGGGCGGTCGGCACCGGCCGTCACCGCGGCCCGAGCGCCGACGAAAGTCCGGCGGCGGACGGGTCGTACACCGTGCGTCCCGGGGACACTCTGTGGTCCATTGCCGACTCCCTTGGCCTCCAGGGCGGATGGCGCGAGCTGTACGCCGAGAACAAGCAGGTGATCGGAGCCGACCCGAACGTCATCATCCCCGGTCAGCAGCTGCACGTCGGTGCCGAAACGGGCGAAAAGTAGCAGCAGAACAGCGGGAGTTCACGTCAGGGTTCGCGCTGAATGTCCGTTATGAAGACAGTGAGAGATAGATCTCAGAAGCCCTGATCGTCTTTGAAATTCCGCGAATCGCGTGTCTACGGTCAGGACCGCTCGCCACCGTGAGCCCCGGCTGCCGCAACGCCGAATCCTGCCAGCGGCCGTCCGGGACAGTCGTCGCGTCAAGCGCCGCAGGCAGGAGCGGGGGACCCAAGGTAAGCGCCGGGTCCGGCAGTTGAGGCCCTTCGGGGTGACTCACGGCCGGATGCGGCTTGGGGTGAAGCCGTGGCCCGAGAGGGACACGGCCGGGCAACTCAACCGGCCCGAACCCGACAGCTCACCTCGCAGGCGTCGGTGAGGGGATCTTTCCATGCTGTTTTCCGGCAAGGGCAAGCACCGCCGTCCGACCGTCCTTCAGCGTTCTGCTCGCGCTATCACCGTCGTCGGCGTCACCGGTGCCGCTGCCGTCGCCGCCCCGCTGATGGCCGCCGGCAGCGCCTCCGCCGCCACCGCCAGTGAGTGGGACACCGTCGCGCAGTGCGAGTCCGGCGGCAACTGGGCCATCAACACCGGCAACGGCTACTACGGCGGCCTGCAGTTCTCCGCCTCCACCTGGGCCGGCTACGGCGGCACCCAGTACGCCTCGACCGCCGACAAGGCCACCAAGGCGCAGCAGATCGAGATCGCCGAAAAGGTCCTCGCGGGCCAGGGCAAGGGTGCCTGGCCGGTGTGCGGCAAGGGCCTGTCGAGCGCCACGTACAACGGCGCCGGCTCCGGCTCCTCGGACAGCGCACGCGAGAGCGGGCAGGAGGTCTCCCGCTCCGCCGAGCGCCCGGCCCCGCAGAAGTCCCAGAAGAGCCAGAAGACCGTGACCACCCCGACCGGCAAGAAGGTCAAGAAGGGTGACGGCGAGTACAAGGTCGTCAAGGGCGACACCCTCAGCTCGATCGCCACGGAGCACGACGTCAAGGGCGGCTGGGAGAAGCTGTTCCAGCTGAACAAGGACATCGTCCAGGACGCCGACCTCATCTACCCGGGTCAGCAGCTGCACCTGAAGTGATCAGGGGCGGAGGTTGAACCAGGCGGCCCTCGCGTCCGTGTCCTTCACCGTAGAGGCCACGTGAGGGTCCGCCCCCGCCCCCCACGGGCTCCCCGCCCCGGTGCGTGTTCCCCCGTACGCACCGGGGCGGGGTTTTTCACGCCCTGCCGACCCCACGCTTTGTTCCGTTCAGAAACAATTTACTCTCGGTTCTGTCCAACGGGTGGGTGACCGGCTGGCTGATCGCCCGGAGCCGGTTAGGCTCATCTCGCGAAGCCAGCCAGGCTCCGCACACCCCGGGCCACGCAGCCCGCGTACCCGCGTCACATCAGAAGGAGATGCTCGTGCCGTCCATCGACGTCGTCGTAGCCCGGGAAATCCTGGACTCCCGAGGCAACCCCACGGTCGAGGTCGAGGTCGGCCTCGACGACGGCAGCACGGGTCGTGCCGCCGTCCCGTCCGGCGCCTCCACGGGCGCCTTCGAGGCCATCGAGCTCCGCGACGGTGACTCCAACCGCTACATGGGCAAGGGCGTCGAGAAGGCCGTGCTCGCCGTCATCGAGCAGATCGGCCCTGAGCTCGTCGGCTACGACGCCACCGAGCAGCGCCTGATCGACCAGGCCATGTTCGATCTGGACGCCACCGACAACAAGGGTTCCCTCGGCGCCAACGCCATCCTCGGCGTCTCGCTCGCCGTCGCCCACGCCGCCTCCGAGGCCAGCGACCTGCCGCTCTTCCGCTACCTGGGCGGCCCGAACGCGCACCTGCTGCCGGTGCCGATGATGAACATCCTGAACGGCGGCTCGCACGCCGACTCCAACGTGGACATCCAGGAGTTCATGATCGCCCCGATCGGCGCGGAGTCCTTCTCCGAGGCCCTGCGCTGGGGCGCCGAGGTCTACCACACCCTGAAGAAGGTCCTGAAGAGCAAGGGCCTGGCCACCGGCCTCGGCGACGAGGGCGGCTTCGCCCCGAACCTCGGCTCCAACCGTGAGGCCCTCGACCTCATCCTTGAAGCCGTCAAGGAGGCCGGCTACACCCCCGGCGAGCAGATCGCCCTCGCGCTCGACGTCGCCGCGTCCGAGTTCTACAAGGACGGCGTCTACACCTTCGAGGGCAAGGAGCGCTCGGCGGCCGAGATGACCGAGTACTACGCGGAGCTCGTCGACGCGTACCCGCTCGTCTCCATCGAGGACCCGCTGTTCGAGGACGACTGGGAGGGCTGGAAGACCGTCACCGCCAAGCTCGGCGACAAGGTCCAGCTCGTTGGCGACGACCTGTTCGTCACCAACCCGGAGCGCCTGGCCCGCGGCATCGAGGAGAACTCCGCGAACGCCCTGCTGGTCAAGGTCAACCAGATCGGCTCCCTGACCGAGACCCTGGACGCCGTCGAGCTGGCCCAGCGCAACGGCTTCAAGTGCATGATGTCCCACCGCTCCGGCGAGACCGAGGACGTCACCATCGCCGACCTGGCCGTCGCCACCAACTGCGGCCAGATCAAGACCGGCGCCCCGGCCCGCTCCGAGCGCGTCGCCAAGTACAACCAGCTGCTGCGCATCGAGGAGATCCTCGACGACGCGGCGGTGTATGCCGGGCGCAGCGCGTTCCCGCGCTTCAAGGGCTGAGCGCTCAGTTGTAGGAAGCGTCGTACGTACGTCCCCGCACTCGGTCCCGTACCGTGTCCGGGGACGTACGCACGTATGAACGGAGGCGGGAGCCATGGCCGGGAAGGACCGGGACCGTTTCTCCACCGCGACCAGGATCCGGCTGCTCGGTGAGCAGACGGCGGCGCGGGTCTACCGCTCCCAGACCCGGCGCCAGGCCCGCCGCTCCCGGCTGACCGGCCGGGCCGCGCTGCTCGCCATGGTGCTCTGCTCGCTGATCGTGGCGCTCGCCTACCCGATGCGGCAGTACGTCTCCCAGCGCGCCGAGATCGACGACCTGGAGCAGCAGAAGCAGCAGGCCCGGGAGCAGGTCGAGCAGCTGCGCGATCTCAAGGCGCGGTGGCAGGACGACGCGTACGCCGAGCAGCAGATCCGGCAGCGGCTGCACTATGTGCTGCCCGGCGAGACCGGCTACATCGTGATCGACCCGCACGCGGCACGGCAGTCGCACGCCGACCAGGGCGCGGCCGACCGGCCCTGGTACGCGAACGTCTGGGACGGGGTCGACAAGGCCGACGCCGCCGATTCGTAGACCGCCGGGTCCGGTACGGCCGACGCCGCCGACCGGTGAACGTACAGCCCGGTGACCGTATAGAAAGACAGGTATGGAAACTCCCGCCCGTCGCCCGACCGCCACCCCTCAAGGACAGCGCTCCGCGCTGAGCCTGTTTGATCTGCCGCCCACCCCGCGCACCGAGCCCACCGACGCGGACGTCGAGGCCTTCAAGCTGCAGCTCGGACGACCGCCGCGCGGACTGCGGGCGATCGCGCACCGGTGCCCGTGCGGTCAGCCGGACGTCGTGGAGACGGCGCCGCGGCTGCCCGACGGTACGCCGTTCCCGACGCTGTACTACCTGACCTGTCCGCGGGCCGCCTCGGCGATCGGGACGCTGGAGGCGGACGGGGTGATGAAGGAGATGACGGAGCGGCTGGCGACGGATCCTGAGCTGGCCGCGGCGTATCGTGCGGCGCACGAGGACTACATCCGGCGGCGGGACGAGATCGAGGAGCTGACGGGCTTCCCGAGCGCCGGGGGCATGCCGGACCGGGTGAAGTGTCTCCATGTGCTGGTCGCTCACTCGCTGGCTGCCGGGCCGGGGGTGAACCCGTTGGGCGACGAGGCGATCGCGATGTTGCCGGAGTGGTGGCTGAGGGGGCCGTGTGTGGTGCCGGCCGGTGATCAGTGACCGTCGGTCTGCGTGCCGTACCAGGGGGCTCCGCCATCTGAACCCCCGGCCATTGGCCCCCCACCACCCGACTCGGTCGGCCGAGAGGTGATCGACTCGGTCGGCTGAGAAGTGGCCGACCTGGTCGCATGAAGGAAGGACCCACCTATGACCCGCGTCGCCGCGATTGACTGCGGTACGAACTCGATCCGGTTGCTCGTCGCCGACTGTGACCCGGCGAGCGGTGAACTCGTCGACCTCGACCGCCGTATGACCATCGTCCGGCTCGGGCAGGGCGTCGATCGGACCGGACGGCTCGCGCCCGAGGCGCTGGAGCGGACCTTTGCCGCCTGCCGGGAGTACGCGTCGGTCATCAAGGAGCACGGCGCCGAGCGGCTGCGTTTCGTCGCCACGTCCGCGTCGCGGGACGCCGAGAACCGGGACGAGTTCGTGCGCGGGGTGCTGGACATTCTCGGCGTCGAGCCCGAGGTGATCACCGGTGACCAGGAGGCCGAGTTCTCCTTCACGGGGGCGACCAAGGAGCTGGCGGAGGCCGATCACCTGCCCAGTCCCTACCTCGTCGTGGACATCGGCGGCGGCTCGACCGAGTTCGTCGTCGGCGAGGACCACGTGCGCGCGGCCCGCTCCGTCGACGTCGGCTGCGTGCGGATGACCGAGCGGCACCTCGTACGGGACGGTGCCGTGTCCGACCCGCCCACCGAGGAGCAGATCGCTGCGATGCGGGCCGACATCGAGGCCGCCCTCGGCCTGGCCGAGGAGACGGTGCCGTTGCGGGAGGCGCGCACGCTGGTCGGCCTCGCCGGCTCGGTGACGACCCTGTCGGCGATCGCGCAGGATCTGCCCGAGTACGACTCCACGGCCATCCATCACTCCCGCGTCTCCCACGACCGCGTCCGCGAGATCACCGACTGGCTGCTGCGCTCCACGCACGCCGAGCGGGCGGCGGTCCCATCCATGCACCCGGGGCGGGTGGACGTGATCGGAGCGGGTGCCCTCGTCCTGTTGTCGATCATGGAGCGGATCGGTGCCGAGGAGGTCGTCGTGAGCGAGCACGACATCCTCGATGGGATAGCGCACAGTTGCGCCTCAGATGATCAATGGCCGTGACCTGCGACAACGCACGAAAGGGGGCCCGCCCCAGGGAACTGAGGCGGGCCCTTTCGCGAGAGAACGGCCCCGGTACCTCACGGTAGGTACCGGGGCCGTTCCGTTCGGCCCACCGCGCCACTCGGGGGAGCGTGTCCGCGGCGGGCCCCGAACTCGATACGCGGGCGCTCGGGCTTGATGCGCTGCCCGAACTGCACGGCGTCGAGCTGCAACATGACGTGCAGCATGTGCCAGCGCCTGAGATTCAGCTCGGCCGCGCGGTCGATGTATCCGACCTTCACCAGTGGCGCAGCGAGTCGGGGTTCGTCGTGGCGAACAGTCGCGCGCCCGGTACGGACAGTCGGGCGAGTAGCTGCGTCCAAAAACCCTCGGGCAAGAGGGTTGCCTCGTCGACGTACGGGCCGAACGGGGACGCGTCTTGCAGGGGCTCGAACACGTTCCGCTCGATCGTCTGCAACGACCTGCCACAGACGATGATCAGACCGGACAGGCCGGCCGTGGCGACCGCGATAACGAACTCCAGTAGCGAGGCGATCGTCTTTCCGCACGGCGACCTCGCCGGCGCGGTCGTCGGCATCGCGTGGTCGGTGGCAGAAGAGCTCGGCGGCTGACGTACGAGCGCCTTCGGGGGTCCTCGCGGGCCCCTCGAAGACAGCTCGCCGGAAAAGTTCGTGAAGTTCTTCACAAGGAATTGGGCCCTGTCGAGCGCGAGATGCGGGTCTGTTGACCCATCCGGGGCCTCACCTGGGGTTTGAACGTGTTCAGAGGGCGTTTCCCGCGGGGCCCTGTGAAGGTGCTCCGCAGGGTTCATCTCGACCTGTGGGCGACCCGGAGTGGCAGCTCACGCGGCATTGACAACGGCCCGCCCCGCACACGGGTTCCCGGTTCCCGCCATGGCTTCCGTCACGTGAGCGCGGCAGTGTAACACAAGGGCCGACCGAGCTTGTGAAGGGGCGCACGAGCCACCCCCCTGAGGCGGGTGGATACTCGATGCCATGAGCACCACGGAGCGTCCCAGGATCCTCGTAGTAGGCGGTGGGTACGTAGGCCTGTACGCAGCTCGGCGCATCCTCAAGAAGATGCGTTACGGAGAGGCGACCGTCACGGTCGTCGACCCCCGGTCGTACATGACCTACCAGCCCTTCCTTCCCGAAGCCGCCGCCGGCAGCATCTCCCCGCGCCACGTCGTCGTCCCGCTGCGACGCGTGCTGCCCAAGGCGGAGGTCCTCACCGGCCGGGTCACCACTATCGACCAGGACCGCAACGTCGCGACGATCGCGCCGCTGGTCGGCGAGGCGTACGAGCTGCCCTTCGACTACCTGGTCATCGCGATGGGCGCGGTCTCCCGCACCTTCCCGATCCCCGGCCTCGCCGAGCAGGGCATCGGCATGAAGGGCATCGAGGAGGCCATCGGCCTGCGCAACCACGTTCTCGAGCAGCTCGACAAGGCCGACTCCACGACCGACGAGGACATCCGCCGCAAGGCGCTCACCTTCGTCTTCGTGGGCGGCGGGTTCGCCGGTGCGGAGACCATCGGCGAGGTCGAGGACCTGGCCCGGGACGCGGCGAATTACTACAGCAACGTGTCCCGTGACGACATGCGCTTCATCCTGGTCGACGCCGCCGACAAGATCCTGCCCGAGGTCGGCCCGAAGCTCGGCAAGTACGGCAAGCAGCACCTCGAAGGCCGCGGCGTCGAGGTCTACCTGTCCACGTCCATGGAGTCGTGCGTCGACGGCCACGTGGTGCTGAAGAACGGCCTCGAGGTCGACTCCAACACGATCGTGTGGACGGCCGGCGTCAAGCCCAACCCGGTCCTGTCCCGCTTCGGTCTGCCCCTCGGCCCGCGCGGTCACGTCGACTGCGAGCCGACGCTCCAGGTCAAGGGCACCGACTACATCTGGGCCGCGGGCGACAACGCCCAGGTCCCGGACCTCGTGGGCCGCAAGGCGGGCAACGAGAACGCCTGGTGCCCGCCGAACGCGCAGCACGCGCTGCGGCAGGCCAGGGTGCTCGGCGACAACGTGATCTCCGGTATGCGGGGCTTCCCGCAGAAGGACTACAGCCACGCCAACAAGGGCGCGGTGGCGGGCCTGGGCCTGCACAAGGGCGTCGCCATGATCGTCATGGGCAAGATGAAGATCAAGCTCAAGGGCCGCCTCGCCTGGTACATGCACCGTGGCTACCACGGTCTGGCGATGCCGACCTGGAACCGCAAGATCCGAGTCTTCGCCGACTGGACGCTCGCGATGTTCCTCAAGCGCGAGGTGGTCTCCCTCGGGGCGATCGAGTCGCCGCGCGAGGAGTTCTACGAGGCCGCCAGGCCGGCGCCGGTCGCCGCCGCGCCGAAGGAGAAGACCGAGGAGAAGGCCGAGGAGAAGGCCGAGGAGAAGGCCAAGGCCTCCTGACCGACGGTCACTCACCGCCCTGTCCGAAGGGGCCGCCCGCCATCCGTGGTGCGGGCGGCTCCTTCGGCGTTTCCGGCCGCCTGGTGGAGCGTGGCGGCCGTTGCTCCGACCGAGTAGGTCCGGCGCCTTGACAGACGGTTTGCCGAGACATGACGCGCGTGAGGGACTGCGCTGACGCCCCGCAGGTGTTTACGTGGGTACTGGACATTCCGGGATCACCTGTCACGGAGGTGTGCACCATGTCTGACGCCGCGCTGCGGCTGAAGCGCCTGCTCGAACAGTTGCTGGGAGACCCGCTCCCGGTGCGCATCCGCGCCTGGGACGGTTCGCAGGCGGGGCCGCCCGGCGCCCCCGCACTCGTCGTACACAACCGTCGCGCCCTGCGTCGGCTGCTGTTCAAACCCGGCGAACTGGGCCTGGCCCGCGCCTGGGTGGCCGGCGACCTCGACGTCGACGGCGACCTCTACACCGCCCTCGACCTGCTCGCCGGTCTGATCTGGGAGCGCGGCGAGGACGCCCGCACCCTCGCCGAGTCGCTGCGCGACCCCGACGTGCGGGCCGCCGTACGCGGGCTGTTCCGGCTCGCCGGGCCGCCGCTGCCGCCCACCCCGCCCCCCGAGGAGGTGCGCAGGCCCCGCCGGCACCTGCACACCAAGCGCAGCGACAGACGGGCCATCAGCCACCACTACGACGTGAGCAACGACTTCTACGAGATCGTCCTCGGCCCGTCCATGGTGTACTCCTGCGCCTACTGGCCTTCCCCCGACAGCACCCTCGAACAAGCCCAGCGCGACAAGCTCGAACTCATCTGCCGCAAGCTCGGCCTGACAGCCGGTCAGCGCCTTCTCGACGTCGGCTGCGGCTGGGGCTCCATGGCGATCCACGCCGCCCGCGAGCACGGCGTGAGCGTCGTCGGCGTGACCCTCTCCCAGGAGCAGGCGGCGTACGCCCGCAAGCGCGTCGCCGACGAGGGGCTCACCGACAAGGTCGAGATCCGCGTCCAGGACTACCGGGACGTGCGCGACGGGCCGTACGACGCGATCTCCTCCGTCGGCATGGCCGAGCACGTCGGCGCCGAACGGTACCTGGAGTACGCCACCGATCTGCACCAGCTGCTGGGGCCCGGCGGGCGGCTGCTCAACCACCAGATCGCCCGCCGCCCGCGGCGCGACGAGTCGGCGTACAGCGTGGACGAGTTCATCGACGCCTACGTATTCCCCGACGGCGAGCTCCAGCCCGTCGGCAGCACCGTGTCGATGCTGGAGCGCGCCGGGTTCGAGGTGCGTGACGTCGAGTCGATCCGCGAGCACTACGGGCTCACCCTGCGCCGCTGGGTCGCCAACCTGGAGGCGAACTGGCGCAGCGCCGTGCAGCTCACCAGCCCCGGCCGGGCCCGGGTGTGGCGCCTGTACATGGCGGCGTCCGCACTGGCCTTCGAACGCAACCGCATCGGCGTCAACCAGGTCCTCGCGGTCCGCACCCCGGACTCCGGCACCTCCGGCCTGCCGCTGCGCTCCCGCACCTGGAACGAACTGAACTGACCGTATAGAAAAGGGGCCCCGCCGCTGTCCGCGACGGGGCCCGTCTGCTGTGCGGTTACTCCGACTTGATCGCCTGGAGCAAGGGGTGTCTGGGGGTCACGCCCCAGAAAGAGGAGCCAGCCGGGCCGCCCGCCGGGCCGGCCACAGCGCGGCGAGCACGCCCACCGCCGCGGCCAGCAGGAGGAACACGGCGAGCCGCGTCCAGGGCAGGACCAGTTCGTACGTCGGCAGCGTTGTGGCCAGCAGCTTCCCGGCCGCCCAGCCGAAGAAGACTCCCAGGCCGATGCCGAGCACCCCGCCGAACAGCGAGATCACCAGGGACTCCATGCGGACCATCCGCTTGACGCCCTTGCGGTCCAGGCCGATCGCGCGCAGCATGCTGATCTCCTGGGAGCGCTCGAACACCGACATGGCCAGGGTGTTGATGACCCCGAGCACCGCGACGATCACCGCCATGGCCAGCAGGCCGTAGACCATGTTCAGCATCAGCGTGAACAACTGCGCGGTCTCGTTGGAGATGTCCTTCTTGTCCTGGATCTTGATCGCCGGGTTGGTGCCCAGCGCCTTCTCCAGCCGGTCCTTCGTCGCCTCCGAGGCGCCGCCCGATGTCTTGACCATCACCTGCATGTCGGTGGGGTCGTCCAGGTGCGGGGTAAGGGTCCTGTTGTCGATCATGATGCCGTGCATCATGTCGTTGCCCTCGTACACCCCGGCGACCGTCAGCCGCTGCTTCTTTCCGTCCTCGTAGGCGACGGTGAAGCCGGAACCGGCCTTCCAGCCGTGCGTCCTGGCGGTGGCGTTGTCCACGACGACCTGCGTGCCGCCGACCTTGAACGAGCCGTCGTCGACCTTGAGGTCGGTCAGCTCGCCGATCGTGGCGCCGTCGACGCCGGTCAGGTACGCGTCCTGGCCGCCGATGCGGGAGGCTGCGTTCCGCATCGGGCTGGTGGCGGTGACGCCCTCGGTCCGCTCCAGCTTCCGGCCGACGTCCGGCGACAGCGGGAGCCGGTTCGACATGGACACCACGTAGTCGGCGCGGATCGCGGACGCCGCCAGCTTGTCGATGGACGACTGCAGGCTGCCCGCCATCACCGTCATGCCGGTGATGAGGGTCAGGCCGATCATCAGCGCGGAGGCGGTGGCGGCCGTACGGCGGGGGTTGCGCACCGAGTTCTGCCGGGCCAGCTTGCCCGCGACACCGAAGGCGCGCAGCACCGGAGCGGCGGCCGCGATCATCGGGCGGGACAGCAGCGGGGTCAGGATGAACACGCCGATGATCAGCAGGACGGCGCCGATGCCCATGGGGGTCGACCCGTCCGAGCCGCTCATCGTCGTCGCCGCGAGGATGACCGCGATGCCCGCGCCCGAGAACAGCGCGCCCAGCGTGTTGCGCAGCACCAGCGACTTGGTGGTCGCCGTCGCGTGCACGCTGCTCATCGCCGCCACCGGCGGGATCTTCGCGGCCCTGCGGCCCGGCAGCCGCGCCGCGAGCATGGTGATGAGGATGCCGACCGCGAGCGCGGCGCCGACCGTGCCCGGGGTGACGACCAGCGGCCCGTCGGGCACCGGGGCGTCGAAGGAGCCCATCAGGGAGCGCAGCCCGGCTCCGATGCCGACACCGGCGGCCAGGCCCGCCACGGCGGCGACCGCGCCGACCACGAACGCCTCGATCAGCACCGACCGCGTCACCTGCCGGCGGGAGGCGCCGACCGCGCGCAGCAGCGCCAGCTCCTTGGTGCGCTGGGCGATCAGCATGGTGAAGGTGTTGGCGATGATGAACGTGCCGACGAACAGCGCGATACCGGCGAACACCAGCAGGCCCTGCTTCATGCCGCTCATCTGCGAGGCGATGATCCTGGCCTGGTCGTCGGCGAGCTGCTTGCCGGTGGTGGTCTCGACGGCGTCCTTCGGCAGCGCCTTGTCCAGCTCGGCCTTCAGCGCGGCCTGGGTGACGCCGGCCTTCGCCTTGACGCCGATCTGGTCGTACGTGCCATGCCTGCCGAACAACTGCTGCGCGGTCGCCGTGCCGAACAGGACGAGGCTGCCGCCGGCCGCGACATTGCCGTCGTCGGTGGTGAAGACGGCGCTGATCCTCGGGGTCAGCACGGGACCGTCGACGGACAACCGCACGGTGTCGCCGACCTGGTAGCCGGCGCGCTCGGCGGTCTCGGCGTCCAGGGCGATCTCGCCCGGGCCCTTGGGGGCGTGGCCGTCGGTGAGCGGGTACCGGGGGTCCCTGGCGCCCCAGTAGTTACCGCCCTGCGTCTGGAAGCCGTTGCCGACCAGCTTGCCGTCCTTGTCGGCGATGGCGGTGAAGCCGCCGACGACACCGACGGCGGAGTCGGCGCCAGGGACGCGGGCGCTCCGGTCGAGCACCGCCTGCGTCAGCTCGGACGGCTTGCCGACCTGGTCGCTCCGGGAGTCCTGGATGGCGGGCTCCACGGCGACGTCGACCTGGTCGAAGCCCTTGGCGGAACTCTTCTGGTACGCGTCGGAGATGGTGTTGGTGAAGACCAGGGTCCCCGACACGAACGCGACGCCGAGCATCACGGCGAGCACGGTCATCAGGAGCCGGGCCTTGTGCGCGAGTACATTGCGCAAGGCGGTACGGAGCATGGGGTTGTCTCAGTCCTGGAGTCGGGAGTGAGGGGACGTCAGCTGGTGGGGACTCGGGCGTCGTTCAGCTGGTGCGGCCCATCGCATCGAACTCGGGGGTCTGGGGGTCTCCCCCAGAAAAACGCAGCATGCGGTCCAGGACCGAGTCCGCCGACGGCGCGTACAGCTCGTCGACGATCCGGCCGTCGGCCAGGAAGACGACGCGGTCCGCGTAGGCCGCCGCCACCGGGTCGTGGGTGACCATCACCACGGTCTGCCCCAACACCCGTACGGAGTTGCGCAGGAAGCTGAGGGGGGCGGTGGTCACGGGATGGCGCTCCTGTCGGATGACGGTGTGTGTTCGGGAACGTGAACCATCGTCAGGGCAGAGCGCCCCACTTGTAGTCAGCCGCTGTTCCGGTTCCGAAGGCCGACTCGGGTCGGACCAAGAGAGGGCCGGGTCATACCTGCGGATGACGGCCGATCCTGAGGAAGTCCGGTACGGCACCGGGGGGAGCGTGATCGTCGAGAACCGGTAGAGCTCCCTCGTTCGGGCGGTGAAATTCCGTCATTCCGCATGCGCGGCCGACCGTCGCACGCAAGGCTATTGGCAAGTGAGGATGGTGACTTCTGATGGCTGATGCACCCTCAGACGTCAATAAAATAAGACAACATCGGTCCGCCCTTCCGCTGTTCGGGGGATGTGTCCCGATAGGCTCGGAACCTCGACGCGGAGCCCGCGGCCTGCCCGGATGGTGGAATGCAGACACGGCGAGCTTAAACCTCGCTGCCCCTTGCGGGCGTACCGGTTCAAGTCCGGTTCCGGGCACCGCCCCAAGCGCCATAGTTGACCTGCGAAAACAACTGAAAACCGATCGCTCGGCATGCCCCCTTGGGAACATCGCGGGAACATTCGCGTAGTCTCCGGGGGCATGGCGAGCGTAGTTGCGCGTAAGAACAAGGCTGGTGAGATAACCAGCTATCAGGTCAAGTGGCGTCTCGGCGGCTCGGCCTCGGCGGACTGGCAGACGGAGCGGTTCGATGACGAGGACTCCGCGACGGTCTTCAAGGAGGCCGTGGACGAGGCGGGTCAGCTGTGGCCGCCCGGGTGGGTCAAGGGCAAGGGCTACATCGACCAGGCCGCCGGTGACGTGGACGAGTTGCGCTACCGGTTCGACAACTGGGCCCGGGAGTGCATAGGGAACCGCACGGGCGTCAGCGAGAAGTACCGCGAGGACTGCATACGCGAACTGGAGACGTACCTCTTCCCCACATTCGGGAATTGCGACGTGCGGTCCGCCGAGCACTTCAGCAAGGCGACGGTGAGCTCGTGGGTCAACGCGATGACGAAGACGTACGTCTGGCGCGGCTCGAAGCGGAAGCTGATGAGCCCGAAGACGTTGAAGAACCTCCACGGCCTGCTGAGCGGCATCCTCAAAGAGGCCGTGATCCACGAGCCGCCGCTGCGCGACCGCAACCCCTGCGACCTCACACGGCTGCCGCGTACGGATGACGACGGGATCGAGGACGATGAGGGCGAGGACATCGAGTTCCTCGAACCGGAAGAGGTCGCCGGGATCGTCTCCTGCTTCAACCGGCCGGAAGACCGGATCTTCGTGCGCATGACGTACGGCACCGGTATGCGGTGGGGCGAGATCACGGCCCTCGCGCGGAGCCACGCACGCAACCCGAAGCCTGGCGTGTTCGAGCTGCGCGTCGCCCGGGCCTGGAAGCGCGGCAAGCGCGGCACCGGCTTCTACCTCGGCGCACCCAAGAGCAAGGCCGGCCGCCGGACCGTCGACATCACCGAGGGCCTGTGGCAGGAACTGCTCGACCTCGGCCTCGCCGGCATGCAGCGGAAGGCGCTGATCTTCCACAACGGCCAGGGTGAGCGGATCGTCTACAGCACGTTCTACGAGCGGTGGATGGCGGCCGTCGCGAAGGCCAAGGAACGCGGCCTGCTGCCGGACTGGAAGTTCCCCACGTTCCACGACCTGCGCCACTCCCACGCGGCGGCGCTGATCTCGGCCGGGCACAGCCTGACGTACGTACAGCGGCGCCTCGGCCATGAGTCCATCAAGACCACGTCGGACACGTACGGGCACCTGCTCAAGACCGCGCACAAGGCAGCGCTCGCCACGATCGACGCCGTGCTCGGCATCCAGGGCGGGAACCAGGAGGAGGACATCCCGGAGAACATCCCCGTGAAGAACCCGGGGCAGTCGCTGTACGTGGCGCACCTCGGCGCGCGGCTGCTCGGTTTCTGGGACGTGGAGCATGCCGAGACGACCGCGGAGCGGTGGGCGGCCGAGCGCGGTGGCGCCGTGCGGGTGGAGCGCATGACGTGTGAGTGGTGGATTCGCACCGTCGGCGGCGAGGTCGGCAGCAACAACGGCCTGAAGGGCGTACGGAGCGAGGTGCCGCACCGGGCCTACATCTGGGAGGTGGGGCCGGCGGTGTATGCCGCGGACGGCTCGGAGGTCGTGGCGGATGCGGGCGCGCATGAGCCGCGGGGCCGGTGGGTGTGGGACTTCGAGGACGCCTACACGGAGGAGCCCGCGCACGCGTCTGCGCAGTGGCGGCCGGGGCCGGCGACTGAGACGGAGGCCCGCGCGTGGGGGCCGGATCCGGAGGCGGTGCGGGCGGCGTATGCCACGGCTCGCGCGAACGCGCTGCGGATCTGCTCGCTCAACCCGGCAGCCCGCAGCGTGGAGGACGGGCAGCAGACGCTGACGTGACAGCCGAATACGCCGAAGGGGCCCCGGGGTCGGGGCCCCCTTTTTCGTGTGCTGTCGACGGCCGTCAGGGCCATTTGCTCCCGTTGCTAACACGGGTTAGTTCGAGGGCTAAAAAAGAGCAGCGTGCAACCGCGCCTAGCGTCCGCCGGTCAGGCACAGGTCGAGCAGTGGCGAGGCGGTGAGACAGCGGCCGTCCTCTGTGTCGCCGGGCGTGCCGTCGCTCGGCGGCTCCTCCGGCTGCGGCCCTGACGTGGGCGGCTCCTCCGGCTCAGGCTCCGGGTCCGTAGTGGGCGGCTCGGCCGTCGGGGTCGCCGTCGGAGTCGGGTCCTGCGCCGGCGGATTGTCGTCGGCTGGGGCGGTGGAGCCCGGTATCGACGTGGCGTCCTGCGGGCGCGTGCGCTCGGACTGCCTCTGCTCGCCGCGCGTCTTCGAGCTGGTGGCCCCGTCAGCCCGTTCGGATTCCTCGGCGTCCACCGGGGCGGCGGGACTGCCAACGTAGGCGACCACGAGGCCCGCGATGGAGGGGGCCGCGTCCGGGGGGCCGTTGCCACCGCTCCCCGTGCGGCCCTCGGTGTCCTCGTCGCCTGTGCCCTGCCTGCCCGTGTGGGAGCTGTCGGGCACGGTGACCGGCGCGTGGGTCTGGGTCGCGGCGTGGGCCGGCGCTCCTTCGCTGCCGGTCACATAGAGCGCGGCGGCCGTGCTGGCGACCAGGACGGAGCCTGCGGCGGCGGTGACCGTGGCCGCGCGGCGTCTGCGTGCGATGGTGCGCAAGCGGGTGCCGAGGGTGGTGAAGATGGCTGCGACGCCGCCGCCGATGTAGAGGGCAAGGTGCCGCTTGCGCCGTGCGGGCTCGGGCTGCTCCTCGGGTGGGTCCGCGGGGAACGTGTGGGCGGTGAGTGCCGCGATCTTGAGCGCGTTGACCTCTGCTCGGAGTTGGGCGATCACGCCGGTGTTTCTGCGGACCATTCTGTACATGACTGCGAGCGCGAGGAGCGCGGCACCGAGCGCTCCGGCTATCAAGACATCAGCCACCATTGCCCCCTCGAATCAGGCTTGTTACCCCTGAGTGAGCAACGGTAACGATCAGTGGAACCGGGTTCTACCTTGATTGAACCTGTGATCGTTCTGTGACCCTCAGCTATCCGGCCTCTCGGTGCTGCTGTGCGGAGGGCTGTTGGTCGTCTGGCTTGGGGGTCATGCGGTCGAGGCGGCGGTTCACCTCGTCCCGCTCCTCCGGCGTGAGGGTGGCCATCAGTGCGGTGATGGCGTCCAGGGTGGCGCCGGCCACGCGTGGAGCCGGGGCGGCCATGGTCTGTGAGAACTCCTCAAGGGCCACTGCGGCCTTTTCCCGGCCCGCGTCGCGGAGCTGGGCGGGCGTGACGCCCACGACCAAGGCCATACGGGCAAGGGTCTCGGGTGGCGCCTTCACCTCCACGGCGGTGCCGCCGACCCGCTGGTACCCGGCGACGATCTGGTTCCACCGCGAACGGCCGATGCCGGCCTGCTCCGCAGCTTGGCCGACGGTGAGGCCGCTCCTCTTCTGTGCGTTTCGGATGAGCACCGCCTCCGGCGGCGGGCTCGGGGTCTTCATCATGTGGGGCAGCTTCCCATGACTGGTGGCTAGTTCGCCATTCGTTGCAAGCCATTTTTGTAGTGCCGTCTGTCAAGTGGTGGCTAGTGATACCCCGTATGGCCAGGGCTTTGTGACGCATGTGGCGGGCTACACCTCGCTACATGGCCACTACACGCCACTACACGCCACTAGTTGCGACATTGGCTAGTGGAGGCTAGTTTTCACCACATGACCCACCCTCCCCAGGGGCGCCGTAGGCGTCCTATGAACCACGCCCCGGAAGCGGTGAAGTACGCCCGCGAGGCTGCCGGGCTGACCCTGAAGGAGCTGGCCGAACGTGTCGGCGTCAGCGAGCCGCTGATGAGCGCGATCGAGCGCGGGCAGCGCAACGCCACCCCGAAGAACCTCAACAAGATGGCCGAGGCGCTGAACTGCCCGCGGGTCGTGCTGGAGGCCAAACGCGTCCAGACCCCGTATCCGGCGCCGGTGGCCGAGCCGCGGGAACGGCAGACGGCATGAGCCGCCGCCCCCACTGCCGGTGCACGGCCGTACGCAACTACCGGTACGAGGAGGCCGCGGAAAAACTGGGCTGCAAGCCGCGGTTTCTCCAGGAGAACAGGCACCGCATCCCCCACCAGAAGATCGGTGAGGCGGTCGTGTTCTGCGAGTGCGAACTGTCCATCGCGCAGTCCCTGTTCACCGTGCTGCCGGATGAGTTCCTGGCCCAGTTCCCCGAGTTCGCGCCGCCCTCTGTGAAGGCGCAGCCCCCCGCCGCTGTCACCGCGCTGGCCGCCATCCGTCCCTCGCAGGGGCGCAAGAAGGCCACGGCGAGCACGGGCTGATCAGTGGTGGTCGGGGCCCATGCGGACCGTTGGCCCGATCCGCCGCCCCGACCACCGGGTCACCTCCCAACGAGCCAAGAGAGGCAACCCCTTGCCGAACCCTATCCACCCACCCCCACGCGAGAGCAGACGAGTGAGCTCCACAACCACCACGGGCGAGGTGCTCATGTGCGTCGCCCTGTCCACCGCCCTGTACGCCGCCTTGTTCGTGCCGTTCTGCCTGCTCATGAACCGCGACCCGGAGAAGGACACCCGCACCGGCCACAAGCCGGACGCGGGCGGGTCCACTCCGCCCCCGGCCGCGTACAGCCGCGACGACTTCCCCCACGTGCAGATCCTCGCCGTTGGCCGCCCCGTGCGCCCGGCTGGCCGCCACCGCATGCCCTCGCGAAAGGAAACCGTTCGATGACCGGCCCGGACCACTACCGAGAGGCGGAGCGCCTCACCCGTCAGGCGGGCACCTGGATGGACGCGGACACCGGCTGGAAGGCCCACCTGCCCACCAGTGAGCGCCTCGCCCACCGCATGGCCGACCTCGCCGAGGCCCAGGTGCACGCCACCCTCGCCAACGCCGCAGCGACCGCGCTGAACGACAACGCCACGGATGAGGGCGGCATGCCGCTGGAGGACTACGACGCGTGGCGTGAGGTCGCCGGTGTCGCTCGCAAGGGGGCGGCCAAGTGACCGCCACCCTGACCGCCCCCACCGGCGGACTTCCCGACGCCCCGACCGCCCGCCTGCTGCTGCCGCGTGACGCGTCGGAGGAGCAGTGGCTGGAGGTACGCCGGACCGGCATCGGCGGGTCGGACATGGCCGCCATCCTCGGGCTGGACAAGCGGCGCGGCCCGCGCCGGGTGTACGAGGAGAAGCACGGTTACAGCGAGCCGGAGAACTCCTACATGCGGTGGGGCCGCAAGCTGGAGCCCCTCATCGCGGAGGGCTTCGAGGAGGAGACCGGCCTTACCACCGCCATGCCCCCGGGCACGCTCGTGCACCTGGAGCACTCCTGGGCGCTCGCCAACGTGGACCGGTACGTCCTGGACGGCCACGTCGTGGCGCCGCTGGAGTGCAAGAGCAAGTCGGAGTACCTCGCGGATGAGTGGGAGGACTCCGAGGAGGCCCCGGACGGGCCCGCGTTGCAAGCCCACTGGTACACGGCGGTTGGCGGCTGGTCGCACTCCTACGTGGCCGCTCTCCTCGGCGGTAACCGGCTGACGATCTTCCGGCAGGAGCGCAACGAGGAGCTCATCAAGGAGCTGTTCGCCCACGCGGAGCAGTGGTACCAGCGGCACATCGTGGAGGGCTTCCCGCCGCCGGTCGACGGGCTGGAGTCCACGAAGGAGCTGCTGGCCGCCCTGTGGGAGGTGCGGCCGGAGGCGGTGGCCGAGATCCCGGTGGACACCGCCAAGTCGCTGCGGGCGCAGCGCGCGGACCTCAAGGCGCGCGTGAAAGCGCTGGAGGCGCAACTCGTCACCGTTGAGAACCAGATGCGGGATGAGGCCAAGGACGCCGAGATCGTCAAGTCCAACGGCACGGTCGCCTGGACCTGGAAGCAGAACGGCAACTTCAGCGCGACGACGTTCCGGGAGCAGTACCCGGAGTTGGCCGCCCAGTACGTCAAGAGCGTCGAGGTCATCGACACCGACCGGCTCAAGACGGAGCACAAGGACATCTACCGCAAGTGCCGGGGCCGTCGCCTCCTCGTGCCCGCGAAGGGACTGTGACTCATGTCGAACACTCTGCTCAGTCGCGTCAAGGCGGCCACGTCCGGCGCCCCGGCCCCGGCGGGCCCGCCGCTGGAGGACGTGCAGCACGACCCCGGCCAGGACATACCGGAGACCCCCGCGGAGCACGCGGAGCAGGAGGCCGCCGCGGACGCGGCCATGGAGTGGCTGCTGCGGTACGAGGGCCAGTTCACCGAGGCCCTGCCCAAGCACATGGACACCGGCGCGTTCTTCGCCGCCGTGCGCAACCTGCTGCCGGACATCGCCGGGTGCAGCCCTGCCAGTCAGCTCCAGTCGCTGCTGACGTGCGCCCGGTTCGGTCTGATCCCGGACGGCCACCAGGCCGTCATCAAGGCCGACGGCCGTACGGCCGTGTTCGTGCCGACCTACCACGGCTACATCGACCTCATGTACCGGTCCGGACGGGTGCAGTCCGTGCACGTCGGCATGATCCACGCCGGGGACGACTGGACGTTCGAGCCGAGCGCCCCGCAGCCGGACGACTTCATGCACCGGCCCCGGGTGGAACTGCCGAAGGAGCAGCGCGGGGAGCCGATCCTGGCGTACGCGTTCTGCTGGATGCGAGGCGGCGGCCGGTCGCAGGTGATCGTGCTGTCCCGGGAGGACGCGGAGCAGATCCGCGACGAGTACAGCGAGGCCTACCGGCGCGCGGAGCAGACCGGTAAGCGGGACAGCTTCTGGCACACCCGCTTCCCGGACATGTGGCTCAAGACCGGCATCCGCCGCCTGTTCAAGTACGTGCCGACCTCCCCGGAGCTGCGGCAGTTGGCCGCCGCGGACGAGGCCGGGGAGCAAGGGCTGCCGCAGATCCTGCACGCCCCGGACCCGGAGACGGAAGCGCTCACCGCGGAGGCGGAGCAGGCCGCCGAGGCGGCGGAGGGCTCGCAGGAGCCCGCCGGTAAGCCGGTGGCCGTCAAGGTGCGGCGCGGCCGGTCCAAGCCCAAGAAGCAGCGCGGTGGGCGCAAGCGGTGACACGCGCCCTCATCGGGGCCGCGGTGCTGGCCCTGGCCCTCGCAGCGCTTGCCGCACTCGTGTGGTGGGCGCTGCGGGGGACCGGCCGGCACCGGGCCCCCCGCCGCCGCTACCTGGGCCAAACCCAGCCCGGCACCGGCCTGATCACGCCGTATGACCCCGAGGCCGCCCGCCTGCTTGAAGCGGCCGTGGAGGCCGGCGAGGCCGAGCTGCTGGACACCGATTACTGCCCGGTCGAGGACCGGATCACCCCGCATGCCGTGCACGCCGACGGGTCCGCCCGCTGCTGGACGTGCACCCCTGAGACGACAGGCAACCGCTCATGACGATTACGGAACCGTTCGGCCCGGAGTACCTGGCCCCCGCTCAGCCGCCGTGCCCGGACTGCGAGTGCTGCACCGCCCGCTTGTGTGAGAAGGGACGGAACAGTCTCTCCCAGTGCCACGGCCACACCACGACGGAGCTGATGGAGACGGTGGCCGGATGCCCGTGCTCCTCCCCGAGAACCCGCGGCACGCACGCGTGGCGCATCGCCCGCATCAACGCCACCCGCACCGCCGTTGAGCGGCCCCTGGACGAGGCCGCGGAAACGGTCCTGCGGGCACTGCACGCCGGGGAGGACGGATTCCATGACCCGGCCGGCATGGTCACCCCGCTGCGCGCCCGCGGCTACGTGCAGGTGGAGGAGGGCGTCACCTCCATCACCGAGCTCGGGCGCACGTACCTGACCGCCCGGGACGAGCCCCGGTTCGTCACCCCGGTGGAGGTGGAGGCCGTAGACCTCACCACCCGTACGGCCCGCGTGGTCGTCGTCGGGTGGCACATGACGGAGCCCGTCACGGTCCTGGCGGACCAGCTCGCCAACGACACCGGGCTCCACCTCAAGGAGCTGGAGGGCGCGCACCTGGAGGCCGCGGCCAACTGCCGCGCCAAGGACCCGGACGACATCGTGCTGACGGCGATCCGCGTTGCGCCGCCGCTCCCGGAGGGCTGGCTGGACGGGACGGTGACCAGCGGTGAGTGAGCCGACCCTGCTCGACGTTCCCGCGGCGGCGCCGTCGGCGCCCGAGCCGACGCTGATCATCGTGGTGCACGGGATACCGGGCCCGCAGGGCAGCAAGAGCCACAAGGGCGGCGGGCGCATGGTGGAGTCCTCTGCCAAGGTCAAGCCGTGGCGGGAGTCCGTGGCTTGGCGGGCGATCGAGGCCCGCACAAAGGTGCGCGGCTGGCAGCCCCTCACCGGCGCGGTGGCGCTGTCCATGGTGTTCACCGTCGCCCGGCCCAAGAGCCATTTCGGCATGGGCCGTAACGCGGGCGTGCTGCGCCCCTCGGCGCCGCCTCGCCCGGACAAGAAGCCGGACCTGTCCAAACTGGTGCGGTCCACGGAGGACGCCCTTACTACCGCGCTGGTGTACCGGGATGACGCGCTGGTCGTGGAGTACCGCGGGCTGGGGAAGTGGTACGAGACCGACCACGGCAGCGTGCCGGGTGTCCTGGACTCCCCGGGCTGCGTCATCCGCGTGTGGTCCCTCGCGGACGAGGCGGCCTCATGAGGCGCGGGGAGCAGGTGACGGACGCGGAGATCTCCCGCGCCCTGGACCGCGCGGACGTGTCGGTCCTCGCGGTGGCGCGGGAACTCGGGTGCGGCTACGCCAGGGTGCGCGGCATCCGTGAGCGGCGCGGCCTGCCGGTGTACCAGCGGGGACGCCGGGCGGCTGCCGCGTCCTGGGATGAGGCCCTCGCCGAGCGGCTGCTCGCGACGCCGGACGGTCACGTGGACTGGACGGGCGCCCGACAGGCCGGATCCGGTACGCCGATCCTGCACTGGCGGGAGCGCAAGACCACCGCGGCCCGGGCCGTGTTCGCCAAGCACTACGGGCGGGAGCCGGTCGGCAAGGTCAGCCAGACGTGCGAGTACGAACACTGTCTGCACGGTGAGCACCTGGAGGACCGGCCAATGCGGGAGCAGCGGCGCGCCCGAGAGGAGGGGGCTGATGGGCGTGTGGCTGCTTGAGGCCCTCATCGACCTCGCCGAGCTGGTGGACAACGCCGTGCGGACGGCGCACACATGGGGCCCGGCGGCAGGGGTCGCCGGCACCCTCGGCGTGGCCCTCGGATGGCATGCCTCCGGACGCTTCCGGCCGTGTCCGGAGGCGGATCCGGACGCGGATCCGGATGTCCGGACCGCCGTCCGGACGGGCGCGGACGCGGACCACGACACCGTGACCGTCCCGGCCCCCACCTGCGCGGATACATGTCCGGACTGGTGCGGGCGGACGTGCCCGGAGCTGTCCTGGAGGAACAGGGAGGCCTGAATGCCTCGTCCGAGCCGCTACGCCCCGGACGCCTTGGCGCGGGCCGCGGACTGGAGCGCGGATGCCGCCTGCAAGGGCTGGGACACAGAGCTGTTCTACGCGCCCGTGACGGACCCGGACACCAGGCAGGCGAAAGCCATCTGCCGCGGCTGTCCGGTCCTCGCGGAGTGCCTGGCGGACGCGATGGCTCGCGCGGAGCCCTACGGGGTGTGGGGCGGGGTGGACGAGGACGAACGCGGCGCGCTGATCCGTCGGCGGCGGGCCGCGGCCCGGAAGCAAGAGAGGAAGCGATGAGCAACACCAGCGGGGAGCGGCGCCGTTACCGGCCCCGCATGAACGACGAGGCACGCCTGGCCAAGGGCCGACAGCTGCGCCCGAAGTACGAGCACGGCGCGACGATCCGGGCGCTCGCCGAGGAGGCGGGCCTGTCGTACTGGCAGACGCGGGAGCTGCTGCTGGACGCCGGGACGCTGCTGCGCGGGCGAGGCGCCCGCATACCCACCACTGACCACCGGGCGTAGAGCGCCCGGGCCCCCTTTCACGACCACCCCCTCACCTGGAGATCACCATGAGTCTCTTCCGTAGGTCCACCCCCACCCCTGCCCCCGCGGCCTCGGCGCCCGTGCCGACCGGCCAGGGTCCGGCGATCAGCCTGGACAAGGTGCCGGCGTCGCTGGTCAACCTGGCCAAGGTTGCCGCGGTTTCCCTGGAGAAGAAGGGACTCACCGGGCAGCGCGCGGCGGTGTACCTGGTCATGGACCATTCCGGCAGCATGACCCCCTTCTACGCCGACGGCAGCATGCAGCACCTCGCGGACCAGGGGCTCGCCCTGTCCACGAACCTGGACGATGACGGGCGGGTGCCGCTGATCTTCTTCGGCAGCCGCGTGGACCACGACCGCAGCGTGACCCTGGACAACTTCCAGGGCGTCATCCACAGCACCCACCGATCCGTGCCGTGGGGCAGTACCGACTACGCGCAGGCCATCGACTACGTGGTCAACCTGCACGAGGGCACGCCGATACCGGGGCTGGTGATCTTCCAGACGGACGGTGACCCGGACTCCGAGCGCGCGGCAGAGGACGCGCTGCGCAGGGCGTCCAAGGCGCCGCTGTTCTTCGCGTTCGTCGGATTCGGCCGACGGGTCAACTTCCTCAAGCGGCTGGACAAGCTGCGCGGCCGGGCGGTGGACAACGCGTCGTTCTTCCACGCGGACGACCCGTTCATGGTGAGCGACGAGGCGCTCTACGACGGTCTCACCCACGAGTACGGCTCATGGCTGACCGCCGCCCGTGCCGCCGGGATCGTGCTGTGAACCCGGTGCGCTCCGTCCTGCTCGGGATCGCGTGCGGGAGCGTGGCCGGCGCCCTGGCCGCGTTCATGCCGGTCTTCGCGCCCTGGTGGTGGCTGGTCGCCCTGATCGTGGGTCTGTTCGTGGCTGCGGCCGATCTCCTCGCCGGGTGGTTGAGCCCGCGCACCTGACCCCCTGAATAACGGCCGGGCGAGGCACCCCCTCAACTCCCGCCCCCTGGCCGTTCCCGGGCTCGCCCCCTCCTCCCCCAACGGGGGTGGGCCCGGGCCGCTCCCACACTCCTGAAAGGCACGTCCGTGACCGTGGACCTTGCAGCCCTCTACGAGGTGGAGGGCATGAGCATCCGCGAAGTCGCCGAGCACATAGGCAGCACCTACACCCTCACCCGGAAAGCGCTGATACGGGCCGGTGTGGAGTTCCGCGAGCCCGCCGTCCGCCCGGAGACCCTGGACCGCGCTGAGCACTTCGCCGAGCTGTACCACGGCGGGCTCACGGTGCGGTCCGTCGCAGACCGGACCGGCTACGCGTACGGCACCGTGCACCGCGGGCTGACGCTCGTCCAGGCAGACATGCGCGACCGGCACAGCAGGCGCCGCAAGGCGGTGGTGCACTGATGCCCCGACCTTCACACTGCACGGCCTGCGGGGCCCCGATCCGGTGGACCATCACCGAGGCCCGGAAGCGGCTCGCCGTCGACGTTGAGCCGCACCCGGACGGCAACACGGCCGTGTCCCGGGACGGGCGGGGCACGTGGCTCTCACGCCGGCCGACGCAGGAACTGCCCCTCGCCCCCTGGGAGAAGTTGCACAAGCCCCACGTGGCCACGTGCACGGGGCGGCAGGACGACGACCTGATGACCCGCTGCCTCGGGGTCATCCGACTCGACGAACGCCGCGGCCAAGACAGGCGGCCCGGATGAGCGCACCAGCCTGCCCGGGCTGCCCGGGCCGACGGGAGCCCGGCAAGTACCTGTGCGGCAGCTGCTGGTGGGCACTGCCGGCCGCAGCCCGCCGCGCGCTGCGCAAGCCGGACCAGTACGCGCTCGCGCGGCTGCGGCAGCTCCACAAGCAACTCGCCGATGGCGTGCCTCCGTCCGGGATCGAGGTGAGGTCATGAACGCAGCCCCGCCCCCGCTGGGGGACTGCCAACTGTGCGGCCACCACCGGCACCTGAGCCCGCACCGGTCCACCCGGGACAGCCTCGTGCGGCTGCTGTGCACACCGTGCTACTCCGCGGCGACGCTCGCGGAGGAGAAGGGACACCCGATCGACTGGCGGAGGACCGGGACAACGTCACGCCCTACGACGTGTTCGCCGCCGCTGTCATGGCTGGCGCCTACGAAGACCCGAATCTCTCGACGTGCCTGATGAGTGGCGGGTCCGCGCTGCAAGCCGCGTCCCTTTTCCAGTTCCAACCGACCACCTGACGCCCGCGCCAATCGAATCCCAGCACTACCCCAGAGAGGCACTCGTGGCCACCACCCCGCTCCCGCAGTCCGTCAGGAACGCGTGGATCAACCGGCTCCGTGACGAGGCGCTGCGTATGCGCCGGGTCGAGGTGTCCAAGTGCGTGCACGTCGGGATCCTGATCGGCACGTACGCGGACGCCGACGGCACGAACGCCTTCCCCAGTAACAGGACCCTCGCCCAGATTGCCGGGTGCACCGAGGAGACCGTCACACGGTGCGTCAAGGTCCTTACCGCGGTGGGCCTTCTCCAGCGCAAGCGGCGCCCCAACAAGTCCTCGGTATACCTGCTGATCGTCCCGTTGGGTAAGCCGGTGCCGTGGGAGGAGCACCTCCACCTGTACACCGACACCCGGCAGGCCCGGCGGAAGAAGGCGCTCAAGGAAGCGGCCATTGCCGAGGGGCTCGCCGACAACACACAGGACGCCGAGGAGTCTGGGAACCCGGTGCAGAACGGTGTCCGGAAACCGTTCCAGGATGGGGTTCCGGACACCGTTCCCGCCGGGGGTTCCGAGGAATTCGGAAACCGTTCTGGAACGGGGGGGAAGACCGTTCTGGAACGGGTTCCGGACACCGTTCCCGCCGGGGCCTACCAGTACCTTTACCCGGATCCTGACCACACTTTGGTTGCTGACTCACCTCAGCCACAGGTGGGCGCGTGCGCGGGCGCCGAGGAATTCGATCAGTCACCGGTGGAGGAGGGGGAGCAGCCGTTCGGCCGGTGCGAGGAATGCGGGCAACAACTCGTGCGCCCTGGCGCTAAGCGTTGCTCCGTTCACCGCGAGGGACCGCGAACCCGTGGGCGGGGGCGCGAGGGCCGCAGCCGCGCGATACAGGCGCCGCTGATGATGTCTGTGCCTGATGACATCCCGGACGCGGGCCAGTCCGGCACAGCGGAGTCTGCCCCGTTTCAGTGGCCCAAGCCTGACCCCCTGGCACCCGAGCGGCTGTGTGGGTGCGGCAGGACGTACCGGGACCGCAAGCCGGGCGGTAGGTGCCCGGACTGCCTGTACGCCGAGCACACCGCCGCGCGCAGCCACCGGGGAGTGAGCATCGCATGAACCGGACCGTGATCCGCGACCTCGCCGCCGCCCTGCAAGCCCTCGGCGAGCACGGGGAACGCCTCACCCCCACCGAGGCCACCCCCGAGCAACTCCGCGAGATCGGCGAGGACATGGCCCGGGTGCGGCGCCTGTTCGCCGAGGCGGACGCCGACGCCCCGACCACCCGATGCCGCCGCCACCCGCACGGCCCGGTGGAGCCCGGCACGGAAGGCGGATGCCTCCTGTGCCGCATCCGCCCGGCCGCCCGCCACCCGCGCCCCGCCGAGGCGGCCCCACTGCACGAGGTACGGGAGTTCATCGCCCAGCACGGCGAGGCCGCGGCCACCCGCCGCTACGGCGGACCCGCCACCGCCCGCGCCCTCAACACCCCCGCCCGCCCGCATCGCAACCGAGGAGCACACACCGCATGACCACCCCCAACACCACGCCGGCCCCGGCCGACCGGCGCCCCCTGCACCACAAGGAGCCGGAGATCCTGGACCTCATCGGCGAGGGCCTGAACAACTCCGCGGTCGCCGACCTGGTCAACGTGGATGTGCGGGTCGTGCGCGGCATCCGTAAGGCGCACCGCCTGCCCAACGCGCCTCGGTCCAGTTGGCGCAAGGCGCACGCAAAGGAACGGGAGATCCGGCAACTCCTGGACGAGGGCCACAGCAACCGGGCCGTGCGGGAGCGCACCGGCGCGGACGTGCAGACCATCGCCCGCCGTCGTGAGGAACTGGGCATCGGCCCGGCCGTCGTCCGCACCCGCAAGCGCCGGCCGCACCCCAAGGAAACGCAGATACTTGCCCTGCTCCGGGAGGGCCTCGGCAACAGCGAGATCGCCCGCCGTCTCAAGGCCGACCGTGCCGCGGTGCGCCGCATCCGCGAGGAGCACAACATCCCGGCCCCGCCCCAACAGCCCCTCAGCCTGGAGGAGAAGTGGGCGGCCAACGTCAAGCAGTTGGAGGGCGGCCACCTGGAGTGGACCGGCCCGCGCGGCACCAGCTCCGGCACGCCGATCCTGCGCTACCGCGACGACGCGTACAGCCCGGCCGCGCTCGCGTTCAGCATGCGCACCGGCCGCGAACCGGCCGGTCAGGTGTACGCGGACTGCGGCGTCAAGCACTGCGTGGCCCCCGCTCACGTCCTGGACGAGCCCGAGCGGACCCGCGTCCGCGAGCAGCTCCGCCGCACCCTCGGCATGCCCGACCGCGAACCCTTCTGTGGCCGCGGCCACGACCAGGAAACAGAAGGGCGCTTCCAGCCCGACGGGGTCGCCTACTGCAACGCGTGCGTCACGGAGAACAAGCGCAAGAGCCGCGTCAACAACGGCGAGGAGGCGACCCCGTGAGTTTCCTGAGTCAACCTCTATGCCGCCTGGGGCGTGTCGGCGGGCGCGTTGATCTTGCTGTTGGCCTGGTGGATGGCGGGGT
>NZ_JACTVI010000089.1 GCF_014495685.1 Streptomyces sp. TRM68367
AGCTGAATCATCGCAGGTCGGAAGCACCCTTCCTCCATGAAGTGACTGGCTGTCACTGAAGCTCCTGGTGCCGTGAATTCGTGAGGTCGGATGAACAGATCGGACGGAACGGGAACAGGTGCCAAGAAGGACGGCGGGCTGCGCACGCTCAGACCGGCCATCCTCCTGGGCAAGGTGGTGGCCTGGGTGGCGTGCCTCCTGATGACGGTGCTCCTCGGGTGCTGGCTCTTTATGGTGAAGTCGACACTGCGTGACGCTCTGGTGCTGGGCTGCGCGGTCGTACTCGCTGTTCTTGCCCTCTCGGCATGGGCGTTGCGACGCTCGTCGGGCAACCCCGACCCCGCGTTGGTCTATCGCGCCCTGGCCGACCACGCATCGGCCACAGGAGAGAGCGGACCCAGGGCGCTTCCCGTGAGGCTGCGAGGCGCCTCCGCTCTGGTGAACGGACCGGCTCTGTCCTTGTACGGCGGAGTCATGGCGGTGATCCTCCCGCTTGCCCTTGGGGTGGGTGCTCCCACGCCCACGGGAAAGGCAGCGGAGATCGCCTCTTCGGGCGCCGTTGTGCGGGCGTTGCCGGTCGAGTCGGTGCGGGATGTCGTCGAGGACCGGCACAAGAACGGCAGCACGTACTACTGCACAGTGACGGTGAGATTGCCTCCGGCCGACGGAGCCGGAAGCGGGAAGCGCGTCGACTTCCGATCGGAGTGGCCAAAGCCCGCGGTGGTCGCCGGGAACGTCTACGTCGCCTACGCTCCCGACCGGCCCGAACTGGGTGCCGTGGGCGACAACGACAGGGCTGATGTCGACCGTCAACTCTCCGGGCGTGCCATGAACAACTGGTGGACCTGGATTCTGGCTTCGGCATGGATGTTCCTCGCCGCGGCCTTTTGCTACGGCCATCTCACGACCCGTAGGGACCAGCGATTTCCTCGGCAGTTGCGCGGTGACGAACATGTGCTGCGGGCGAGCATTTCCGGGTACGACGGTCATGGGGCGGACAAGCAACGCATCTGCCTGGACACTTCCATGGGCCCCGTGCAGCTCCATGTCCATGCGAACAATGCCAGGTACGTGGACACGGCGGGAGGTGCGGAAGGACATCTGGTCTGGGTGCCGGACCGCAACCGGCACGGAGGCCGGAAGGGGCCGCACCGTACGGGCGCGGTCTTCATCAGCGATGCCGGCTGGTTCATCCCGGGCGGGCTCGCCCCGGAGTATGAGGAATCCGCGCGTGCGAGGGCTGATCACCAGGCTCCTGTCGGATCGACAGGCGAGAGCCGGTTGCTCGACCTCAACGGCGGTTGGATCCTCAGCATCCCGAACCGGCTGATGAACGTCCTCCTGCTCTGGACGCTCTGCGTCGTGGCGCTCGCGCTTCCCGTTCCCTCGGCGGCTTGGCGCCTGGCCGTCGGAATCGCCGGCACGGTCAGTCTTCTGGTGTATGGCCTGTACGTAGCCGTGAGCCAGGACACGGCGGCGCAGAGGCAGTCGGGCAGCAGCCAGGGTGCCATCGGGTCTGCTCCGTAACGTCGCGCATCGGCCCTGCTTGAGAGGCCCCTTTGCTCAAGCAGGGCCGGTAGTCCGCGTCCCGAGAAGCCTCGTCGCATGACGAGCCCGGAGTTCGGTTAGCTGTATCTGCAACCTGGATGACATCGTCGACCCCGTGCCCCAGGCGCAAACTCTCGTGGGCGTCCGTGGCCACGTCTACTGGCGACGTGGGTCTCGCGGCGGTGGGCCTCCCCACGCGGCTTGATCGCCTGGTACGCGAGGACCGCGAGGACGATGACGCAGAGTGCGACCTGCCAGAGCTCGCCCACGACGAACCCGACTCGCTGAATCGTGTCCGGAGCGATCCCCTGCCGCGCGTCGAACTCGATGCCGTGCGGATAGTCGCGCCCGGTGTCCTCGAGATGAAGCACGACCCTCCGTCCGCCCCAACTGCTGCCGCATCCATCGACCGCGAGGGCATAGAAAGCTGAGCTGCGAATAACACTGACGCGAGAGGCCTACTTCAAAGGTGCTACCCCGTACGGTGTCCCGGTTCGGCCGGAGTTCCGGGTCTATCCCGAAGTGTGGCTACGGCATCGTGCTCTGCCGCCCTCACAACGGTCCCGCAGATGCGCCTGTGCGCGGTCCGCGGGCTTCTCCGGTCACCCAATGAAAGCGCGAGTCCAGGAAAAGAGTTGGCGAGTACATCGGGCTGGCGCCACTGCCTTCCCTGGCCTCGCGTCGAGGCATCCTCACGCGAACAGCATCACCAAGAGGCTGATCACGAAGCCGATCACGCCCACCGCGATCAGTACGTAGACGGCGCCGAGCAGGCCCTGGCTCGCTGCCTGCTTGGAGCGGCGGACATCGGAGGCTCCGCCGAAGGCGAAGCCGGTTGCGGTGCCGAAGAGGCCGAGGGCGAGGGGGATCAGGGCACCGAACCACCACACGCAGCCGACCGCGATCGCGCCGACCCAGCCGTGGTCCTGCTGGTAGGAGGTGTCGCCGGTCTTGAGGGCCTCGATGACGTCGCCGCGTTGGTACAGGGCATCGCTTCTGAGTTCGGCGTTGAGGTCCTTGGTGGTGCCGTTGGTGGCGGTGAAGGTGCCGTAGCACCACTTGGTCTTGGTCCGCTTCCGTGAACTGCTCGACGTGCTCGAGCGGTACTTGTAGTCGACGGTGCAGGTCTCGACGGTGAGCTTGCCCGGTGTGGATGTGGCGTAGGAGTAAGGGCCGAGGTAGGCGCCGAGGGCCAGGAGGACCAGGCCCACGAGGATGAGGCCGGCGCCGATGAGGCGGCCGAGGCCCGCACGTTCTCCTGGTGCGGCGGCGTTCGGTTCGGCGTTCCCGTGTACTTGTGCCATGGGGGTGACTCCTCAGAGTGCGGGTACGGATATCACAGGACGAATGCGCAGACGAGCGCTGCCAGGACGCCCAGGGTGAAGAGGCCGCCCAGGAGAGGGCCGGTGACGGTGGGGGCCGGCAGGGACTTCCAGGAGGCTGCGAAGCCGGGGCCGTTGCGGGATCCGAAGCCGGTGAGAAGGCAGTAGACGCCGAATGCCAGCAAGGAGAGGCAGAGCGCGAGGATCGAGGCGTCGTCTCCGGGGTCCCGGTCCTGTGGCTGCTCAAAAGTGCCGTCCACTTGCACAACGGGGATTTTCGTCCCGGATTCAAAACGCGATGAAGTGCCCACCACCACGTCCTGGTAAGTGCTCCCGCCGCCTTGCGCGGTCCAGCCTCCGGTGCAGCTGAACTGGAGCTCTGTCGAACGTCGATGCGTGCCGTAGTGGGTCTTCGTGTGTGTTGCGCATGAAGAAATGGTGAGGGTTCCCTTGGTGCCCTCACCCGCGAGTTCACTGCGCAGTTCCGGAGTGGTCACCGCGGCGACAGCCGCGGCCGCGAGGAGCAGTCCCAAACCGAGGAGTCTTCCCGCCCACAGGCTGCCTGTACCGCCGTAACGCGGCTGTGCTGTCACCACTTTTGGGTGTCCCTTTGGATTACTTGACGATCTCTTGACGAATGGACTTACTGGGTGGTGCGCGAGGAGTCTAAGCTATCGGCTGTCGTGCAATATGACGTACCGTAAGGGGAGTTCGGGGGAGCGCGATGACGTTCGACACCTTTAATGTGGACACGGCCGTGCTCCGGCAGCAGGGACAGAGATTCGCTGCCCTCGGTGGTGATTTCGCGAGCGCCTCCAAGCGACTTCAGAGCGCCCTTGAAGGGATCGGGGAGCCGTGGGCGGACGCGGATTTCGGGGAGATCTTCGGTCATGTCTATACGCCGATTCGCGACGGAATCTTCACGTCGATGGACAGCCTTGGGGAACGGCTTGAGGGGATCGGGCACAACCTGCAGGACAACGCACGTAATTACGACGCGTCGGATGCGTCGAACAGCGGCCTGCTAAACGGGATCTCCGGCCAACTCTAAGCGAATTCGGGGCTATTGGCATGTCGCTCACACTGCCCAGCGAGCTCGTCTGGGTGCTCGACCTCCTCGGCTACACCTGGCCCGAGGCCGACGAAGAAGCACTGCACCAAGTGGCCGAGACCTGGCGGGCTTTCGGCAAGGAACTCGAAGAGATCCAGGCGCAGGGCGAAGGTTTCGCCCGCACCGTCGTCTCCAGCAGCTTCGGCTCGGCCATCGAAGGCTTCAGCAAGGACTGGGGCGCCTACACGGGCGCGAACGGCGAGGACCGCTATATCCCGGACGCGAGGACCGCGTGCGAAGTGATCGCCTTCGCCTTCGACGCTGCCGCGGTGGCCGTCCTCACGGCGAAACTGGCCGTGATCGCGCAACTCGTCGCTCTGGCAATCGAGATCATCGCGGCGCAGGCGGCGGCTCCCTTCACCTTCGGGCTGTCCGAGATCGGCGGGCTGGGCGCGACCCAGGCCACGCGGTTGATCGTCCGGGAGCTGCTCGACCGGCTCAAGAAGGAGGTTATGGAGGCGATCACCAAGGCCATGGAGCACGCCACCATGGACGCCGTCAAGAAGATGGCCAAGAAGGTCGTCAAGGAGCAGGTCAAGCAGATCGTCCAGGAGCGAGTGGTCGACGCCGCCAAGGACAAGGCCCGCGAGGCAGCCATCGGGATGGTGCAGAACATCGGCCAGCAAAGCATCGAGACCTATTTCGACGCGCGGTCCGGCATTGACCTCGGAGAGACGGCGGGCGTCGCCAAGACGGCGGCCGGCGACTATGTGGACGGCCTCAAGAACGAGGTCACCGCGGGCGAGGGATCGGCACTCGCCGGCTACTCGGACCCGACCACGTACGTGGACACCGCGAAGGAGGCCGTCACCGGGGCGGTCGGGGATCGCGCGCAGCAGGGTGTCGACGCGCTGGCCGGGCATGCTGCCGACACCACGCAGGCGTCCGACGTGGCTGCGGCCACTGCTCCCGCGGCGGGCTCCGGTTCCTCCGACACCACGCAGGCCTCCAGCAGAGCCGCAGCCACTGCCTCCTCGGCGCCCTCTGGTTCTGCCAGCTCCTCGGGGAGCGCGCATGACTGGGCGCGAAACGAGTTCGGCTGACACCGTCGCAGTTGTTCACCGAACTCACCGCCCTCGCCGCCGAAAGGAAGGACGTGCCGGGACCCATGATGACCGGGGACCAGGAGATCCAGGACGAGGTACTCCTGGGGATCGCCCATGACCCCGAGCAGCCCCTGCGACTGCGCCGCTCCCTGCGTACCATCGCCCACACGACATCCCTCGACCCGAACCTGCGCGACATGGCACGTGCGGTGCTGAGCGGGCGCGGCGACGTCAAGGACGCCTTCCAGAATCCGCGCTACACCGAGGCCGTATACCAGCGGATTTACGAGATCCACCGGGCGGCGGACGACCAGACGTACGCGAGGCATGCCGACTGACGGGCTGGGTTCGACTACCGACAGGGCACCAGGCGGTGGAAGCCCGGCACGACACCTGATGGGAAGTCAGGCCCGACGGCGGCTCTTACCGATGAGGTAGGCGAGGCCCCAAGCGGCTGCCGCGGCGATCAGCAGGGCGAGTGGGGAGAACCAGTCGACTCCGCCGTCGATCTCGTTGTTCCACCAGGCTCTGGCCGGGAGGAAGGGGTCGGACTCCATCATGTCCCCGATGGCGCTGGGCGATTGGCTTTCGGCGAGGATGAGCGGGACGGAGTTGGTGAAGCCGAAGAAAGCGCCGAGCGCGGCGATGACGGCCCCACCGATGTGAGCGCCACTGCTGCGGTGCCCCACCAGGCCGACCAGGCAGCCGACTATCGCTCCGTTGACCAGCGCGTGGACCAGGTAGAGGGTGTGGGACGCGGTGAGCGACTGGTCCTTGTACGTGGCCAGGACGAGACCGTTGTAGAGCAGCGAGACGATGACCGACACGAAGAATCCGAGGAAGACCGCGCCCACCGGATGACCACTTGCGTTCGGCTGCTGCCCGAAGGGGGGCGCCTGGAAGGGCGGCGCGAAGTGCATGGGATACATCGGTTGCACCGGCGGCTGCCCAGGAACAGGCGGCGTTCCCGGGTACATCGGGGGCTGGCCGGGGGCGGGTGGCGGGCCGGCTTGCATCGGGGCCTGCCCGGGGGCGGGTGGCGGGCCGACCTGCATCGGGGGCTGCCCAGGAGCGGGCGGCGGTCCGAACCCTGGTGGCTGCTGTCTTGGGGCGGGCTGGGTGTACGGGTTGTAGGCGTTCTGTGGTGGCTGTGACGGCTGCGGTGGCGGTTGGAACGGCGGCTGGCTCATTGATTCCCCACGGAGCGAACTGGCAGGGCAGCAAGCTATCAGTGAGATACAGGAGGGGCCGTCGGAGCCGGAGCGGGTCTCGGGCGGATGCGGAGGGCCTTGGACCCGCGCTCGGTGGCGACGAGGAGGACGCCGTCGGGGGAGAGGTCGGCGGCGGTGAAGGGCATGTCGGAGATCAACGCGGCCACGATCTCCTGACTTGTCCGGTCCCAGACACGGATGTAGTCGGCACCGCGGCTCAGCCCCAGCGGGGCGGCGGCCCGCTCCTCCTCGGAAGGGCGCAGGATCTGCGTCGGGCCGGGGGCGGTGTCGGTCTCGCCGAGGTCATCCGGCCGTACGAGGGCGTGGATGAGCACTGCCGAACGGCCCGTCTCGTTCTCCTCGACCGTCTCTCCCACCGGGTGGGCACCGGGTGTGCCCGCAGGTACGACGAGAACGGCGACGGAAATGGCCGGCCCCGCCGGACGCGGCAGGCTGCCGACGGTCACGCCGCTGATGCCGGGGACGGGCAGGCTCCACAGGGTCCGCCACGGCAGTTCCAGGCCGAGCCGGTGGGTGGCGTCGGCGTACTCGGGCAGGCCGTCCTCGACGAACGCGGTCTCCAGCAGGGCGGCGCGCAGCACGGTGGGCGCCTGGGTGCGGGTCAGCAGGGGCGCCGTGCGGAGGTACGTACGGGCCGGTGCGCCGAGTTCCTCAGTCGGTACGGCCTCGATGGCGGCTCGCAGCGGCACCGGGTCGGCGTGTACGAACAGCGCAGGATCCGTGAGGAGTTGTGGCAGCAGGCCCGCTTCCAGGGTGTGGCCCGCGATGTGGTTGCGTACGTACGGGTCGGCCTTGCCCCAGTCCTGCTCCGGCACGGCCTCCAGCAACGCCATCGCGATCTGCGTCTGGGCGGCGCGGACGCTGGGCAGGCCGGCGCGTATCTCGTCGCCGATGGCCGGGTGGAGCAACTGGAGGAGCGTATGCGTGCTGCCGGCCTCGTCCGGCTGGAGCGACTTGACGAACGGCCCGGTCAGCGCACCGCTGCCCGCGATGACTCCGCTCATGTCCTTGCCCGCAAGGGCGTTGACGAGCCGCGCCCAGATGTCGACGGGCAGACCGTCGCCCTCCGCGAGGGCCAAGGGGGCCAGCAGTTGACGCAGGGTCTGCGGGTCCGCTCCGAGGCGACGGGCATGCAGATCGAGTGCCTGGCCGATGGACGAGGGCAGGAAGGCCTCGTCGTGCGGGGCGACGGTGCCCGGACTCGTCAGGATGCTCTGCACGGCGAGTTCCACGACGAGCGGACTGTTCCCGGCTTGGCCTCCGACCGCCTCAGCGAGAGACTGTCTCGCCGCCGGGTCGGTGGTGAACGGCATGTCCGGCGCGCCGAGTCGCGGATTGAGCAGCGCCTCGGCCTGCAGCACCAGGCCGTCAGGGTCCGCCCACTGCGGCTCGTCGAGGTCGATGACCTGCACGGTGCCGGCAGGGAGGCCGCCTGCGAACTCCTCCGCGAGCCGACGAGGCATCTCGGTGAGCAGGTGGACCGACTCGAGGGCGGCAAGAGGCTTGAGTACCTCTCGTGTGAGCCGGGCCGGTTCGCCCGCGGTACGTACCGGTCCGGCCCGATCGACGTCCGGCACGACCACGGTGACGGGGCGCGCGAGGGTGGCCAGCTCGATGAACACGTCCGCTACGTCGTCTGCCTCCAGGCCGAAATGATCGGCGAGAAGCCGGACGACCTGGGCCGCGGTCATCCCGGCCGCCCCCGGCACGGCGGGCGCGGGCAGCTCGGGCGGCACGGTCGACGGGTCGAGGTCGTCCACGGGGAGCCGCTTGCGGTACTCCGGGTCGCAGAGCATCAGGAACCCGGTGATCAGATGCGATCGACCGCTGCCCGGGTTTCCCGTCAGGACCAGGACGCGCGGAGTACCGGGCCACTCCGTCCGCCAGGAGGCGAGGGCACGCAGCACTGCCGTGCGGCCGCCTGTGTAGGGGTGCGGTGCGTAGCGTTCAGTTGCGCCGGGCATGGGTGTCAGTCCTGGTCGGAGTGAGGGGGCGGTCGTGGGAGCGGTGCTGCGGGGCCGGCCCGGGTGGGCTCGCCCGGCACGTCACGTGTTACGCGAGAGGTTCTTCCGGTACAGGGCGATGGCCTGCTCGGTCGGGTAGTTGGGGACGGTGACCGTTTCGCCGGTTTCCTTCGACACCACGATCTTTGCTCCGCCGGGCGGAGCGGGCTGCGGTCGGCCGGCGGCGTCGGTGCGGGGCGGGAAGACCGCGTACACCAGGTAGCCGATGTCGAACTCGTGGACGTTCAGTTCGGCGGGGGTGCCATCGGGGAGTTTGGGCTGGGCATAACGCGCGCGGACGATCTCGACGGCTTGGTCCGGGGTCGTGGGCGGGCCTTGTGGTGCTGGGGCGGGGATGTCGGGAGCCATGGACTTCCTTCTGCTGCCTGGGGTGCGGGGTTGGTCAGGTGGGGAATTCGTTGACCCAGGCGCCTTCGAGGAGGTGCTTGGGGAGGTATTCGGATTCGACGGTGATGGTGAAGCCGGCCTGAACGGCGAGGCAGCAGACGCCCAGTGGGCCCAGAGCTACGAGGCCTTCGGTGTCGAGTGCGCGGTCCTCGTCGTGGGTCCAGTAGTCCTTGTGCCACTCCAGGGCTTTGGCCAGTTCGGTGTTGAACTTGTCCTGGTCGCCGCGTGCGAGCTGGGTCAGGAGGTTCATCGGGGGATACATGATTTGGAGGACGCCGTCGCGTGGGGCGTGCCGCAGGGCGGCGGGGTCGGTTCCCTCCACCGCGGCCACGAGCTTGTCGCCGAGTTTGGGGCGCTTGAGCCAGTAGGCCTGCAGTGCTTCCACCCAGTTGTAGATGTATTCGTCGAGGAGTCCGTCGGCTTGCCGAAGGCGTGAGGCGGGGAATTGGCAGAGTTCGGTCATGCGTTTTTTCTCGCGGCAGATGCAGGCGAGCCAGAAGGCGTTGAGCCAGTTGCCGGCGTGGGCGCGGGGCAGGGCGCCGGCGCGGATGGTGTGCATCTTGTGACCGATGCGGTACTCGATGCTGCCGGTCGTGGCCTGGGCTGAGGCGAAGAGGGCGGAGCCGACCTGCATGGCGGTGACGCAGGCTTCCCACGTCTCCAGCTTGTCGGCTTCCGGGTCCAGTGTGCAGCGCAGGCCGAAGAGCTTGATGGCATCGGCCAGAACGTTCGAGAACCACGAGGGTTCGGTGCGCAGGTCTTCGACGTCCTCCCAGAAGTCCTCGGTGTGGGATTCGAGGATTTTCGGGATGTTTCGCGTCGGGGACTCATGTCGTGGAATCCGCATCGCTTTCCTTCTCCGCTTCCGTTCTGATGTCGAACTGTTTCATTTCGTAGCCCTGATGCTCGCCCCCGGCGGAGTTTCCCTTGACGAGTATGTACTTGACTCGCGATGGGTTCGCGTTCAAAGCCTTCCTGAGGTCGCGTGCCAGCCGCCGCTCTGCCTGGGCGGCTTCCAGCTCGGTATCGGTCTTGGCGTTCTTCTCGTTCGCGAGTGCGCGCTTCTCCATCTCATGCAAGATCGTCTCAAAGTACGGGCGCGTCCCCTGCCGGACCTTCGGCACGCCAGGGGTCGGCTCGTCCTGGCCCGCCTCGTCCTCGTTCTGCGCACCCTCATCATGCCCCTGGCCGGGATCGCCCGATGAGACGGCCTGGCCCGAACCTTGCTCCGACGGGATACCTCGTCGTTGGCCGAGTTCGGCGGTCGTGGAGCCCTTGGCCTCCACGACGACGAACTCGGGTGGGTTCTTGCTCGGATCCATCCAGATCTGGTCGAACCGGTTGTTGCCCATGGCCCGATCGTCGACGCGGTTGTGGTCCTCGAAATGCTGGGGCATCACGTGGAACTCGGCTACGGCCTCACCGTAGTCCTCGCTTGCCCGCGTCATCTTTCCGTGGAGGGGGCTGTGTTTCGCGTCGGCTTCCTGGAACCTCTTCAGATTCTCGGGAGTTTTGTTCGCCTCGTAGGCTTCCTTCGCCGCTTGCCGGTCCAGGTGCGGCTGCCGGTCCGCGTTGATGGCGTCCTGGCGGGCCTTGGCGTACTTGTCGAGCAGCTCCAAGTTCTTCTCGGAGATCTTCTCTTCGCGGTCACCCTTGTGCTCGCCCTCGTCGATGTACGACTCGGGATCGGCGTCCGGGGCATCGTTGGCCAGCATCCAGGGAGTGTCGGGATCGCCGGTGGGATGCAATTGGGGGACAGGACGGCCGTCCTCGGCAGGGGCTGTCACGCTCCGGCGGTAGCCGCTCTTCGGGTGGTAGTACTTCTCGAACCAGGCCTTGTCCTTCGGATCCTTTGAATTGGCGCGCGCGAGCATGTCCAGATCACGCTGCCGACGGCTTTCCACGTCGTCGTTCGAAGAATTGCCTGCCGGATCTGCCGGACCGGAGGGCCGCTCGGGACTCGTCGGCTGGGATGGCTGCTGCGTGTTCTCGGCCGCGATGTCGCCGTACAGCGGCTTCTTTCCGTTGATGGAGTCCTTGACGTAATTGGCCGCGTCGGCGTTCTTGCCGTCCGGCAGGCTCTCGCGCCTGGGGACCGCGGAGTCCTCGTTCATGTCGCTCGGGTGGTCGCGATGGTCGTCCATCGGCGACTGATGCGGTACTTCGGGCCGTGTCCCGTCCGAGGTCTCGGACCGGTTCTTGTGCGGCGTCTCCGAGCGGGGATCATCGGCATGATCAGTGCGTGTCTCGTCCGGCTGCTGTGTGGTGTTCGGGCGCTGGCTGTCGGGGCGCTCGTCGGTCTCCGGCCTCTTCTGCGTGGGGGTGTCCCGATGCGGGGCCGACGTGCGCGGGTCCGACGTGCGCGGGTCCGAAGCACGAGGGTCCGACGTGCGCGGGTCCGAAGCACGAGGATCGGACGTACGCGGGTCCATGGTGCGGGGGTCCGCGGTGCGTGGGTCGGTGGCCCGAGGGTCCGTGCTCTGCTGGTGCGGGATGGATGTACGCGGGTCCGAGGGCGTGGCGTTCTGCTGAGGTGTGTCCCGGTTGGGCGTGGGGTCGTTCGCCGTGTCCGTCGCAGTACGGGTGTCGGTGGACAGCTGCCGGTGTTCCGAGGAGGAGTCGGGGCGCGTCGCCTCGTCCGGACGTGACTGCTGGTCCGGGGTTCTCGGTGTCCCCGGGGACGGCTCACGGCCATCGGCCGTGCCATCCGGCTTGGATGTGCTCGGATCGGCCGTCGACGGCTGCGTGGGGTCCGCGTTGTTCGATGCGTCTGAGGACGGCGGGGCTGTCGGCTTGGGGGAGTCGGTTGCCGCGTCGGTGCTGTCGCCCTGCGTGAGGGTGTCGTCCGAGGTGTCGTTCTGCGGGTTCTGGTTGTTCTCCGGCTGACCGTGGTTCTCGGAGTTCTCCTGCTGGGAGGCGTCGCCATTCTGGTCCTGCGCCTCGTCGTTCTGGCTCTTGGAGTCCTCGGTGTCCTTGTCGTCGGGCTTGCTGGTGTCGATGGGGTTGCGGTCGGCGTCCAGCGGGATGTGCCAGACATGCTTGGCCTTGTCGATGTGGAGGGGCTTGTCGCTGACCTCTCCGCTCTGGGTGTCGATCCAGACGATCTTGCCGTTGTGGTTGACGACGTTGAAGGCGTGGCCGCCTCCGCCGGGCCAGTCGACTTGGACGATGGCCGCTGAGCCGGGTCCTGCTTGCTGGAGAGTGGAGGCGATGTTGCCGGCGGTGTCGGGGTCGTTGCCGGGGCCGGCGTAGGTGTGGGCGGCGCCGGTCCAGCGGATCTGGTTGTCGTTCGCGTTGTCCTCGGGGGTGAACGGGTTGTGCTTGCCGTTTTCGTCGAGGTCGACGGTTCGCGGGGCTGAGACCTGAGGGTTTCCGTACCAGGTCTCCAGGAAGGAGCGGGAGCAGTCGGCGCAGTTGTTGCTGCGTCCCGGGACCGTGTTGCCGCCGTCGTTCTGGAGTTGTGCCCAGGGGCCGAAGGGGTCGGGGAAGCGCTCCGGTGTGCCGTCTTCGTTGTGCGGGACCGCGTCGACCAGTGCCTGCTGGTCGGAGGGGTCAGGTTCGGACAGGCCTCCGGGAGAGTGGTCCAGGTCGGCGCGGATGTCATCCAGGCTGTCCTGCTGGGGCTGGTCCTTGGGCGTGCCGGAGTTGTCGGCCTCGGGCGAGCCAGGCGGCTGCGGCGTGGCAGAGGCCGCGTGCGACGGTGATCCGGAGGTACTCGGGGTGGTGATGACGGTGTGTATCGGGACCGCCGTCACCTGCTGCCGTTGCTGCTGCTGTGAGTCGGGCGGTGTGTTGTCCGGCTTGTGGGACTGTGCGGCCGGCTGCTGCGGAGCGTTGGGGGTGTTCGGCGTGGAGCCCGCGGGCTGGTGGGGTGGCCTGGTGGGGGAGGAGCCGGTGCTCGGGTGGTTCGGAGTGCCGGGCGTGCCCTGAGTGGTGGGGTTGGTGGTGGGGCCGGGCTGGGTGGACGAGTTCGGGGTACCGCTGTTCGGCGTCGACGTGCGCTCGGATCCGCCGCCGGTCGACGTGGAGGGCGTCGCCGTGGGAGTGCTGGTGGACGGCGATGCGGTCCTGTGGGGAGACGACTGGGCGGGGTTCTGGCTCGGGGTGGTCGTACTCGGGTTCTGGCCCGGGGTGTGGGTACGGGTGCCGCCGGTCGGGTCCGTGGTGTTGCGGGGCGTGGTGCCGTCGTTCGGGGTTGTGGACCTGGGGTTGCTGCGGGGCGGCGTGCGATCGCCCGGCGTCGTACCGGGGTGGTTGCGGGGCGTGCTTCCGTCTCCCGGAGTCGTGCTTCCGGGAGTGCGCTGGGCCGGTGTTCGGGCGTCCGGCGTGCCGGGAGAGCGGCCGTCCGCTGTGCCAGGGGTGCGGCCGTCCGCCGTACCCGGTATTCGCCCGTCCGGCGTCGAGGCAGGGGTACTCCGGGGCGTCGTCGGAGACGTCGGGCTCGGAGTGGAGGCAGGTCCCGTTCCCGTGGAAGAGGGCGTACCAGGCGTACCCGGCGTACCGGCGGAAGGATGCCTCGCCGCAGCCGAGTTGGGGGTCGGGCTGGTCGGGCCGGCGGCCGAGGACGTACCAGCGGATGCGCCCGAACCGTGGTGCGAGCCGCCCAGACCACCCGCGGTAGAAGGAGCCACAGGCGACGTCGGTACGCCCGAGCCGCCATCCGCACGGCCCCCCGTGCCCGCAGGGGAAGGGTCGCTCGTCGTCGGAATGGGCGCCGCGTTGGACTGCGTGGGGACGCTGGCTGCCAGGCCGTCGATCTGGGTGCCGATCGTGCCGCCCCCTGGCGAGGACGACGTACCGCCGGACGATGCGGACGCGGGCGCGGACTGCGGAGACGGCGACGACAGGCCGGATACGGAGGAACCGCCGCCGGTGTGGGAAGGGCCGGACGTGTTCGGCGTGCCGGACGAACCGTTTGAGTCCGGGGTGTTGGGCGACGCTCCGCCGGGCGTGGGGTCGTCGAAGTCCGACAGGGACGGGCCTGACTGAGACGGCGTCGGCCTCGAAAACGGCGAGTCCGAGGAGGACGGACTCTGCCCGGAGCCGGAACCCCAGTCGGGGCCCGCACCCACATCCGGTGCGCCGATGTCGGTGCCGCCGGTGTCGGCGGATATCCCGCTGCCTATGTTCGTACCCGGGCCGGTACCGGTGTTCGTACGCGTCGAGTTGGCGGAGTCCGACCCCGACGAGCTGGAGTCGGAGGAGTTGGAACTCCCCGAGTCGGACTCACCGCTGCCGTCGCCGCTGCCACTGCTCCCGTCGACACCGTCCCCGCTGTTGCTGCCCGGCGTACCCGACGACCCGTCGTACCCGTCGATACGGCTGTCGATCGCGTGATGGAACCGGTTACCGGCCTTCTGGCCGAGGCTGTCGCGCACCCCCTCGGCCAGGGTCTGCGGGGTCTGCCTGAGGGCCTCCAGACCCGCCGTGCCACCGGCCTTGATGGTGGCGCCGACGTCGTAGCCCTCCTGGGCGCCGAAGCCGACGTTCACCGTCTGCCGGACGAGGTCGGTGATGATCGCCTCGATCGCGGAGATCGCGGGCTCTTTCATCGCCTCGACGATCGCCTCCATCAACGCCTGTTTGAGCTCGTCGAGGAGACGGCGCACGATCAGCCGGGTCACCTGGGTGGCGCCGAGGCCGGCGACCTCGGACAGGCCGAAGGTGAAGGGGGCGGCGGCATGGGCGGCCAGGATCTCGATGGCCAGGGCGATCAGCTGGGCGATCACCGCCCACTTGGCGAACTCGACGAGGTAGGCGCAGGCCTCCATCACGTTCGCGATGATGAAGGCGGCCTGGGCGGCGTTGGCGAGGTAGCCGTCGGAGCCGCCTCCGCCGTCGAACTTGGCGTAGGTCTTGGTGAACGCGTCGATCGACTCACCGGCGTTGTGGGCGGTCACCATGCGGGCGCTGGTGTTCGCCGCGGTGTGCAGCTCGGTGACGTCCTCGCCGAACTGCCGCCACAGGGCGGCTGAGTCTCTGAGCTTGTCCTCATCCGCCGTGGGCCAGTTGTAGCCCAGCATCTGGAGAACCCATTCGAGTTCGTCCGGCAGCATCATCGACACAGCAGCAAGCACCCCCGTCAGACACCACGGCCGTACAACTCCCTCATTCGTCAAGGGAAAACACACAGGAGTACAGCCGTCCGCAAAGTTTACGGAGTTACCTGTCGGCAACTTGAGGAGATTGCTGTCACAAATCTGTTGCAGGTGGGCGCTGTTGTAACGAGCAGCGAGGTGCGAGACCGTTCACTGCGTACGGCCCTCCGCGCGCTCGGACTCGCCGAGCCAGAGGTCCGGGACGTACTGCCACAGCGGGCGCCAGCATGAAAACGAGGCCCGCGAACCCTGCGAAACCGGACTCGCTTCAGACGAAGTAACTGACAAGGAACGACACCCCGGCTCCGACGAGACCCACGCCGATCATCCCGATCACGGCCGGCCGCGTCACTCCCCGCCTCGCCGCCTCCCACGCCGCGTCGAACGAGATACGGCTCTGGCCGAACGGGGCGAAACCGGTAGCGAGGCAGAAGACGCCGAGTCCGGTGAGGACCCAGCCGCCGAAGAAGGCGCCGAACCAGCGCCAGGCCCGGTCCATGCCGGACTGGACGTAGTCGGCGTCCGTCGCGTCATCCGCCGTCGCGGGCTCGGTCTGCTGCACGGACAACTCGGTGCCCTGCGCGTACCGTTGCCTGACCTGCACCGCGGCACTGGCGTCCGTGCTGCTGCCGTTCTCGGAGACGAAGGTGCCCTCACAGCGGACGGGCCGGCGGTTCTTTCGGCTGCTGCGCGAGGCGTTGTTCGGGTAACTCACCTCGCACTGCTGCACCGTCAGGGTGCCGTGCGTGCCCGCCCAACCCGCCGCGTAAGCACCCTCGTGCGCGCCGAATCCGCTCAGCGCGAGCCCGGCGAGCAGAAAGACCAGGCCGCCGGCCCGCCCGAGGCGCCCGAAGGCCCTGCCGACGAGCCCGGCGAGAGAACGGTCCTCTCCGGTGCCGCTTCCTGTGCCTTGCGTCCGAGCCATGACGATGCGGTCCTTCTCTTCCTCGGCCAGTGGGGGCCCAGCATGGCACCCGTGTGTGACGGGAGATACTTCAGGTGTCGAGATGCGAGGAGAAGTGACATGACCAGGCAACCCGAGAACTCATCCAGCCCGCACGGTTCTTCGCCGGAACGCGGTGTGCTCGACGAGGCCCTCGAACCGGAGCAGAGACGTTCTCTGAACTCCGCCCTGCGCAAGCTGTCCGAGACCGAAGGCGCCGGCAAGGACATGCAGGAGGCGGCCAAGAGGCTGCTCTCCGGCCGCCTCGCCCTGCGCGACGCCCTGGACGACCCCGCGGTGTCACGCGCCCTGAACGGCGGCATGGCCTCCCTGCGCGGTCAGTGGGAGTCGTTGTCGGAGGAAGAGCGCGATCAGATCAGGCACGGCGAGGCGCCTGCGAGCGGTGGCCCCTCCTCCGGACCGTCCGAGCAGAGGCGCTCGGAGGGCGAGGGCTCGCAGTCCGGGAAGAAGAGCCAGGGGCGGCACAGCGGCGGTTTCTCGCTGTACTGAGCGGTCCCTGAGCAATCAGCTCAGTCAGCTTGTGACCGGCCGCCGCCCGCGGTTGCGGGGCGAGCTGAAGGCCGCCGCATTACTTCGTCGGAAGTGGCTCTCCGGATCCGCGACGTTGACACAGCCGCCGATGTCCGAGCCGGTCGGGGTCCCGTCCTCCGCCATCGCGGACCCATTCACGTACGACCCCGGTCCTGGGCACCCGACCCACCCCCGGGTGCCGGGCGACGGCCCTCACTGCAAACGCCGGAAACACGACCCCCGAAGACGACCTACTCGGCCGCCACCCCACCGTCGTGCGGCGCAGGCCCCAGGTCGAACTCCCCGTCCCGCGCCCCGAGTACGAACGCCCGCCACTCCGCCTCGGTGTACCGCAGCACGGTGCCGGGATCGAGGGAGGACCGCATGGCCACCGCGCCCTCGGGCAGGTACGCGATCTCGACCCGCTCCTCATGCGTCTCGGTACCGGGCGCGCAGTGCCAGTCGACGTCCGAGATGTCGAGCGAGTAGAGCTCGTCCCGCTCCCGTTCCTTACGCGCCTTGATGTCCTCGACCTGGGTCCCGACCTCGTTGTCCCGTGCCTCGGTCATGCTGCTGGGCCTCTTCCTGACGTGCGAACGAAGTGTGTCCCAGCCTACTTGCGCGGGGAGCCGTCCCGTTGCGGATCGTCGCGGATCAGGGGTGCTGCGGAGTCCGTACCGTGCCCATCGCGACGCCGGACGGCAGCTCCACCTGACCGTCGTACTGGGCCGTCGTCTCCCGCCAGATGGCTTCCTCGTCGGCCTCGTTCTGCTCGTGCGCCACGCCCATCTTGGTGAAGGCCATCCCCATCCCCGCGAGCCTCTCCGCCAGGCTGCCCATCGACTGGTACATGCCGTCGCGCAGGCCCTCGTAGACGACTCCGAACTTCTCGCCGATGTCGTCGTCACCCCACGGCGGCGTGGCACCGTTGCCGCCCTCCAGCGCGCTCAGGCCTGCTTGCAGGCGCTGTGCGGCCTTACCGAAGTCCAGGCCGACCGTGAACATGTTGAAGCCCTCGGTCTTGAGGACCTCAGGGTCGGAGTTCATGAAGTCCGCCGACACAACTGCCCCCCGTGGCTCGCCTTTTCCGTCGCGACGCCACTTTAGCGGTGGCACCCGTACGCGACCCACCCCGCACAGGCGACAACGGAGAGGGGCGGCACCCACGTGGGTGCCGCCCCTGTCCCGCTCGGACCGACGATCAGAACCGCGCCGGAAGCCACCCGGTCTGAATCAGCTGTCCCCCACGCCGCCGCGTGTGGAAGTACCCACGCCCGGCCGGAAGCTGCGACGCCGTGATGTTGCCCAGCAGCGCCCCCTCCGACCGGTCGCCGGAGAGCACGATGCCCTGGGCACCGAGCTCGCGTAGGCGCTGCATCACCGGCTCGTACAGCGACCGGCTGGCACCGCCCGAGGCCCGCGCGATGATGACGCGCAGGCCGACGTCACGGGCGAAGGGCAGGTACTCGAGGAGCGGGGACAGCGGGTTCATGCCCGTCGCCACGAGGTCGTAGTCGTCGATGATGACGAACGCGTCCGGGCTGCTGTACCAGCTGCGGTTGCGCAGCTGCTCGGGTGTGACGTCCGGACCCGGCATACGGCGGCTGAGCGAACCGGCCAGGCCTTCCAGCGTCTCCGACAGCGCGGGCGCCGACGCGCAGTACCGCGACAGGTGCGTCTCCGGCACGCCCTGCAGGTGGGCACGCCGGTAGTCACCCATGACGATCTTCGCCTGCTCCGGCGTGTAGCGCTCGGTGATCTGCTTGATGAGCAACCGCAGCATCGCGGACTTACCGGACTCGCTCTCACCGAACACGATGAAGTGCGGGTCCGTCTCGAAGTCGACGAAGACCGGCGAGAGCGACGACTCGTCGATACCGATGGCGACACCGCGGTCCGGGTGCTCGAAGCCCTTGGGCAGCCGGTCCGACGGCAGGAGCGTCGGAAGCAGCCGTACGGCCGGGGCGTGGTTTCCCTGCCAGTTGTCGTTGATGCCCCCGATGAGGATCGCCGTCGCCTCCGAGAGGTCCTCCGTCTCCGAGGAGCCGTCGACCCTGGGCAGTGCGGTCATGAAGTGCAGCTTGTCCGGGGTCAGACCGCGGCCCGGCATGGTGGCCGGCACGTTCTGCGCGACCTTGCGGTCGATCTCCGACTCGGTCGGGTCACCGAGCCGCAGCTCGACGCGGTTCTGCAGCATGTCCTTGAGCGCGGGGCGTACTTCGGTGTAGCGGCTCGCGGTCAGGATCACGTGCACACCGAAGCCGAGGCCGCGCGTCGCGATCTCGGTGACGGTGGACTCGAGCATCTCGTAGTCCGTCTTGAAGGTGGCCCAGCCGTCGATGACGAGGAAGACGTCACCCCAGGGCTGGTCGGGCAGATGCCCCGCGGCCCTGCGCTGCCGGTAGGTCTGGATCGAGTCGACGTTGTTGGCGCGGAAGTACTCCTCCCGCGCGTTGAGGATGCCCTCCACCTCGCTGACCGTGCGACGCACCTTCTCGGCGTCGAGACGGTTGGCGATCCCGCCGACGTGTGCGAGGTCCTCCATCGCGATCAGACTGCCACCGCCGAAGTCAAGGCAGTAGAACTGCACTTCGCTGGGCGTGTGGGTGAGGGCGAACGACGAGATGAGCGAGCGCAGCAGAGTCGACTTGCCGGACTGCGGACCACCGACGAACAGACCGTGGCCCGCACCACCCGAGAAGTCCCGGTACAGCACGTCGCGCCGCTGCTCGAACGGCTTGTCCACCAGACCGACCGGCACGTTGAGCCGGCCGAGCGCCGTGTAGTCGGGCGCGGTGAGGCCACGCTCCGGGGTGACGGCGAGCTGGGGGAGGAGCTGCTCCAGCGAGGGTGCCTCGTCGAGCGGGGGCAGCCACACTTGGTGGGCGGGCGGGCCCTGGTTGACCATCCGGCCGACGAGGACGTCCAGCACGGTGTCGGCGAGCGCGTCGTCCACCCTGTTGTCGGGCTCCGGCTCCTCGATCACCGGCTGCGGGGGCAGCGCCACGTGCTCCGCCGTGAACAGCGCGGGCCGCAGCTGGGTCGAGCGGTGCATCCGGGACGGGCCCTCGCCGTGGTACGGCCCTGACACGTACGCCGCCTTGAAGCGGACCATGGTGTCGGTGTCGTACCGCAGATAGCCGGAGCCGGGGATCGACGGCAGGTGGTAGGCGTCCGGGACACCGATCGCCGTACGGGACTCGGCGGCGGAGAAGGTCCGCAGACCGATCCGGTACGACAGATAGGTGTCCAGGCCCCTCAGCTTGCCCTCCTCCAGGCGCTGCGAGGCCAGCAGCAGGTGGATACCCAGCGAACGGCCGATGCGGCCGATCTGGATGAACATGTCGATGAAGTCAGGCTTGGCGGTGAGGAGTTCGGAGAACTCGTCGAGCACGATCACCAGCGAGGCCATCGGCTCCAGCGCGGCGCCCGCGGCCCGGGCCTTCTCGTAGTCGTGCAGGTTGGCGTAGTTGCCGGCCGAGCGCAGCAGCTCCTGCCGGCGCTGTGTCTCACCCATGATCGAGTCACGCATGCGGTCGACGAGGGTGAGGTCGTCCGCGAGGTTGGTGATCACGGCCGCGGTGTGCGGCATGTCCGCCATACCGGCGAAGGTCGCACCGCCCTTGAAGTCCGCGAGGATGAAGTTCAGCGTCTCCGAGGAGTGCGTCACCGCGAGACCGAGCACCAGCGTACGAAGTACCTCGGACTTGCCGGAGCCGGTCGCGCCGACGCACAGGCCGTGCGGGCCCATGCCTTCCTGTGAGGCCTCCTTGAGGTCCAGCATGACCGGCTCGCCGTTCTCGCCGACTCCGATCGGCACCCGCAGTCGCTCGTGCAGCGTGCGCGGCCGCCAGGTGCGGGAGACGTCCACGGCCCCCGCGTCGCCGATGCCCATGAGGTCCGTGAAGTCCAGGTTGGACAGGAGGGGTTCGCCCTCCTCCGCGGAGCCCACCCGGAAGGGGGCGAGCTGCCGCGCCAGGGACTCGGCCTGCGCCGGGTTCAGCACGTCCGGCTTGCCGGTGTACGCGGAGTCGTGGCCGACGAACAGCCGCATACGGTCCTGCTTCGCGTAGATCGTCAGACCGGCGCGCAGCTCCTCCTCCAGTTCGCCGGGGGCGATCTCGAGGAAGGTGACGCCCTGGAGCCCTTCGGAACTGGCGAGTTCGGAGTCCGGCGGCACGGTGCCGCCGTCGAGCACCACGATCAGGTGCGGCTGGTCGTAGACGGGGTTGGCCTCACGGTTCCAGCGGGGCCTGTCGTCAAGCTGGTCCGCCAGCGCCTCCTCCAGCTCGCAGAGGTCGTCGAACAGGAGCCGGGTCGCGCCCGCTCCGTCCTTGGCCTTCGGGTGCTGGCTGTGCGGCAGCCACTTGATCCAGTCCCAGTCCGCCGCCGCGGAGGGGTGCGCCACCACGGCGATCATCAGGTCCTCGGGCGAGTGCAGCGTCGCCAGCTGGGACAGGGACGCACGGGCGTTGCCGTAGACCGTGTCGGTGTCTCCGCACACCGTCACGTGGTAGAAGGCGCGCAACGAGACGGAGACGGGCAGGTCGGACAGACTGCCGTGCGCGTCGAGGAACGCCTTCATGGCCGCGGCGGTCAGCGGCTCCAGCTCTTCCTTGGGGGCCGTCTCCGGCGCGACGAGCGGAGTGTTCAGCTGCTGGACGCCACAGCCGATCCGTACGGACGCGAAGTCCGCGTCGGTCGGGCGCCGTTCCCACAGACGCTTGCCGTCCGCCGCGACCGCCCACAGCTGCTCCGGGTCCGGATGCTGGAAGAGCTGGCTCTGCCGCTGCAGTTCAGCGGTCTTGTGCACGTCCTTGCGGACCTGCTCGAGATAGCGGAAGTAGTCACGCCGGTCCTGGGCCATCCCCGCGCCGCCGCCCTGCCGCGCCTTGGCGAACTGGGCGATGGCCATGGCGAGGGTCGAGGCCAGCATCAGCCCGCCGACCACCCTCATGTAGGCGGGCAGTTGGGGCATGAAGAAGAAGCCGACGGAACCCAGCATGCCCATCATGGGCAGCAGGTTCATCAGCATGCTCTCGTCGCCCTCGCGCGGAATCTCGGGCGGCGTCTCGAGTTTGACCTCGCCGTCCGGGACGACCGGGGGCACTATCCGCGGTGGTCGTTTGATGATGACGACGCTCACCGATGCACTCATCCTTCGCGATTGATACGTCCTGGTACCGACGCCCCCGTGTACCGCGACGTGTTCCCGTCCGCGTAGGCGTCGTCCGCGTAGGTGTCGATCCTACTGATGCGCCCAGTGCCCAGGAGAGCCAGGAGGATGGAGATGCCGAGGGGGTACGGGGAGGATTGAGGGAGGCAGGCCCTGCGCCTTGCGCGGCAACGGATAGGGTGGCGCTTCGCGTCGTACGAGCGGCGTGAAGCAGCCTTGTCTAGCAGGGGGAAACACCAGGTGAGCACGGGGACTTCGACAGGTTTCTGCCGAATCACCATCGCAGCGCCGGACAGCCGTGTCGATGTCGCGCTGCCGGAGGACCTGCCGATTCAGGACCTCTTTCCTGAGATCATCAGACTCTCGGGCCTGGTCCAGTCGGACACCAGCCCCGCCGGCTACCACCTCGTGAGCCGTGAGGGCCAAGTCCTCGACGCGAGCCGTTCGTTGCTCGAGCACCGGGTCAGGGACGGCGAGGTGCTGCTGCTGCGAACCTTCGCCGACTCCCTGCCACCGGCCGTTCACGACGACGTGGTGGACGCGATCGCCGCCGCGGTCAAGCAGGACATCCGCAGCTGGAACGACAACCTGATGCGGGTGGCCGGTCTCGTCTCCGGTGCGCTGCTGCTGATCATGCTCGGCTTCGTCTTCTGGTTCGCGGATCCGATCCGGCACGACATGCACGGCCTCCAGGGCATCCTCGCCGGAGTGACCGCACTCGCCCTGACGGCACTCGCCGGCGTGCGGGCCCGGGTGTACGAGGACCGTGGCTCCGCCGTCGCGCTCGGTGTCTCGGCCCTGCCGCACGCGCTCATCGCCGGCTCGGGCGTCATCGCCCAGGACGCGGGTGAAGGGCCCGGGAAACTCCAGTTCCTCGTCGGCTGCGTCGCCGTACTGCTGTTCTCCGTAGTGCTGATCATGCTGCTGCCTCAGGGAGACGCCCCGTTCGTGGCAGCAGCGCTGGCCGCCGCGATCGGCACGCTCGCCGTGTTCTGCGGTGTGCTCACCGAGGCGGAGCCGCGGGAGATCGCCGCCGGCACCTCGGTCGTCGCACTGGCGGTCGTCGGCTTCCTGCCCGGCTGGTCGGCCCGCTTCGCCAAGCTGCCGATCGGCTTCCGGAACCCGGAGGACCTGGCCAGGGCCCGTCGCGAGGGCCGCGAGGGCGACCTCGAGGCCGTCGATGTCCAGCGCATCGTCGCCCAGACCAGCCGGGGCCACGAGCTGCTGTTCGGACTGGTCGGCGGCTGCGCTGCCGTCATCATCGGCGCGGGTGGCGCGGTGCTCGGCTTCAGCGACAGCGGCTGGGCCCAGCTGCTGGCCCTGTGCACCGGCCTCGCCGCGATGCTGCGGGCGCGCCTGTTCCGCTACACCGCCCAGGTCACCTCCCTGTTCGTGGCCGGTGTCGTCACGCTCGGACTGCTGGTCCTCGGCCTCGCGATCTCGCCCCCGGCCGACCTCATCAGGGAACTGCTCCAGGGCAACTCCGGTCCGATCGACCTGCGGACCCTGTGGCTCGGCGCCTCGGTGGCGGCCGGCGTGCTGCTCCTGATCGCGATCGCCCTGATCGTGCCGCAGAAGGGCCTCTCTCCCTTCTGGGGCCGCATGCTGGACCTCGCGGACTCGCTGGTGCTGCTGTCCCTGGTCCCCGTCTGCCTGGCCGTCCTCGACGTGTACGGCAAGGTCCGCGGCGGCATCTGAGGTCCGCCCGCCGGACCTCGGGGCACGGCGGAAATCCGGCCACTTCCGGGCTGGTACCCTGAGTGACGGCCGTTTGTGTACGCACCCCCGGAGCTCATCGCTCTGGAGGCCGCGCCCAGCGGATCCCCGCCTTCCGAGTCACGGAAGCTCCCCCGCGAAGCAGACCGGGGGCACTCGGTGGCCAGTCACAGACCAATGAGGAGTACGCGTGTCGCTCGACGCCGCCACGAAGAAGCAGATCATGGCCGAGTTCGGTACCAAGGAGGGTGACACCGGCTCCCCCGAGGTCCAGGTCGCTCTGCTGTCCCGTCGGATCTCCGACCTGACCGAGCACCTCAAGACCCACAAGCACGACCACCACTCCCGCCGCGGCCTGCTGATCCTCGTCGGTCAGCGGCGCCGCCTGCTGCAGTACCTCGCCAAGAAGGACATCGCGCGCTTCCGTACGCTGGTCGACCGCCTCGGCATCCGCCGCGGTGCGGCGGGCGCCAAGTAAGACGCCGTGAAGGGAGCGGTTCCCAAGGGTAGGGGACCGCTCCCTTTGCTGTACGTGCGGAAACGTGCGGAGTGTCACTGCCGCTTTGTACTGTGGTAGCACAACGCAATCGACGAACCGCAATCAACGAACGAGGAGAAGCGCACCTCGCCGCCGCCGGTCCTCGGTAGTGGCCCCCGGGGGGATGCGAGCCCCCGGGTGCTTCGATCGAAGACCGGCCCGCACCAGACGGAGCGCTTCTCCACCACCGTCCCCCTGCCACACGGGCGGGACCAGGGACGAAAGACGATAAGTATGGAGAAGACGCTAGTGGAGAACGAGACCCACTACGCCGAAGCCGTCATCGACAACGGTTCCTTCGGCACCCGCACCATCCGCTTCGAGACGGGCCGCCTGGCCAAGCAGGCCGCCGGCTCCGCCGTGGCGTACCTGGACGACGACACCATGGTGCTGTCGGCCACCACCGCCTCCAAGAACCCCAAGGACCAGCTCGACTTCTTCCCGCTCACGGTCGACGTCGAGGAGCGGATGTACGCCGCCGGCAAGATCCCCGGCAGCTTCTTCCGCCGTGAGGGCCGGCCCAGCGAGGACGCGATCCTCACCTGCCGCCTGATCGACCGCCCGCTGCGCCCGTCCTTCAAGAAGGGCCTGCGCAACGAGATCCAGGTCGTCGAGACGATCATGGCGCTCAACCCCGACCACCTGTACGACGTCGTCGCGATCAACGCGGCCTCCGCGTCCACGCAGCTGGCCGGTCTGCCCTTCTCCGGCCCGATCGGTGGCACCCGTGTCGCGCTGATCCGCGGCCAGTGGGTGGCCTTCCCGACGCACACCGAGCTCGAGGACGCCGTCTTCGACATGGTCGTCGCGGGCCGTGTCCTGGAGGACGGCGACGTCGCGATCATGATGGTCGAGGCCGAGGCCACCGAGAAGACCATCAAGCTGGTCGAGGGCGGCGCCGAGGCGCCCACCGAGGAGATCGTCGCCGCCGGTCTGGACGCCGCGAAGCCCTTCATCAAGGTGCTGTGCAAGGCCCAGTCGGACCTCGCCGCCAAGGCCGCCAAGCCGGTCGCTGAGTTCCCGATCTTCCTGGACTACCAGGACGACGTGCTGGAGGCGCTGACCGCCGCCGTCAAGCCGGAACTCGCCGAGGCGCTCACCATCGCCGGCAAACAGGAGCGCGAGGCCGAGCTGGACCGCGTCAAGGCGCTCGCCGCCGAGAAGCTCCTGCCCGACTTCGAGGGCCGCGAGAAGGAGATCTCCGCCGCGTACCGCTCGCTTACCAAGACCCTGGTCCGCGAGCGCGTCATCAAGGAGAAGAAGCGCATCGACGGCCGCGGTGTCACCGACATCCGCACGCTGGCCGCCGAGGTCGAGGCCATCCCGCGGGTCCACGGCTCGGCCCTGTTCGAGCGCGGCGAGACCCAGATCCTGGGCGTCACCACGCTGAACATGCTGCGCATGGAGCAGCAGCTGGACACCCTCTCCCCGGTGACCCGCAAGCGCTACATGCACAACTACAACTTCCCGCCGTACTCCACCGGCGAGACCGGCCGCGTCGGCTCCCCGAAGCGCCGCGAGATCGGCCATGGCGCCCTCGCCGAGCGCGCCCTCGTGCCGGTGCTGCCGACGCGCGAGGAGTTCCCGTACGCGATCCGCCAGGTCTCCGAGGCCCTCGGCTCCAACGGCTCGACCTCGATGGGTTCGGTCTGCGCATCCACCATGTCGCTGCTGAACGCCGGTGTGCCGCTGAAGGCCCCGGTCGCCGGTATCGCCATGGGCCTGATCTCCCAGGAGATCGACGGCGAGACGCACTACGTCACCCTCACCGACATCCTCGGTGCAGAGGACGCCTTCGGCGACATGGACTTCAAGGTCGCCGGCACGAAGGAGTTCGTGACCGCCCTCCAGCTCGACACCAAGCTGGACGGCATCCCGGCCTCCGTGCTGGCCGCCGCCCTGAAGCAGGCCCGTGACGCCCGCCTCCACATCCTCGACGTGATGATGGAAGCGATCGACACGCCCGACGAGATGTCCCCGAACGCGCCGCGGATCATCACCGTGAAGATCCCGGTCGACAAGATCGGCGAGGTCATCGGCCCCAAGGGCAAGATGATCAACCAGATCCAGGAGGACACGGGCGCCGAGATCACCATCGAGGACGACGGCACGATCTACATCGGCGCCTCCGACGGCCCCGCCGCGGAGGCCGCCCGTACGGCGATCAACTCGATCGCCAACCCGACCATGCCGGAGGTCGGCGAGCGCTACCTCGGCACGGTCGTGAAGACGACCACCTTCGGTGCGTTCGTCTCCCTGCTGCCCGGCAAGGACGGCCTGCTGCACATCTCGCAGATCCGCAAGCTGGCCGGCGGCAAGCGCGTGGAGAACGTCGAGGACGTGCTCGGCGTGGGCCAGAAGGTCCAGGTCGAGATCGCCGAGATCGACTCCCGCGGCAAGCTCTCGCTCGTCCCCGTGATCGAGGGCGAGGCCGAGGCCAACAGCGGCTCCGCCGCGGGCTCCTCCGACGAGAAGAAGGACGACGCCGACAAGTGACGTCCCCAGGCTCGAAGGTGACGGCCCGCCCCTCCTCGGAGGCGCGGGCCGTCGCCCGTACCCAAACCCTCATCAAAGGCACCAACGGCATCGGCACCGTCCGCAAGACCACCCTCCCCGGTGGCCTGCGCATCGTCACCGAGACCCTGCCCTCGGTCCGCTCGGCGACCTTCGGCATCTGGGCGCATGTCGGCTCCCGCGACGAGACGCCCGCGCTCAACGGCGCCACCCACTACCTGGAGCACCTCCTCTTCAAGGGCACGACCCGCCGGTCCGCCCTGGACATCTCCGCCGCCATCGACGCCGTCGGCGGCGAGATGAACGCGTTCACGGCCAAGGAGTACACGTGCTACTACGCGCGCGTGCTCGACGCCGACCTGCCGCTCGCCATCGACGTCGTCTGCGACATGCTCACCGACTCGCTGATCCTCGAAGAGGACGTCGACGTCGAGCGCGGCGCCATCCTCGAAGAGATCGCGATGACCGAGGACGACCCGGGCGACTGCGTGCACGACCTGTTCGCGCACACCATGTTCGGCAACAACCCCCTCGGCCGCCCCGTCCTCGGCACCGTCGACACGGTCAACGCCCTGACCGCCGACCGCATCCGCCGCTTCTACAAGAAGCACTACGACCCGACCCACCTCGTGGTCGCCTGCGCAGGCAACATCGACCACAACCAGGTCGTACGACAGGTCCGTGCCGCCTTCGAGAAGGCGGGCGCCCTGAAGGGCCCGGACGCCGCGCCCGTCGCCCCGCGCGACGGCCGCCGCGCCCTCCGCACCGCCGGCCGCGTCGAGCTGATCGACCGCAGGACCGAGCAGGCGCACATCGTCCTCGGCATGCCGGGCCTGTCCCGCACCGACGAGCGCCGCTGGGCCCTTGGCGTCCTCAACACGGCGCTCGGCGGCGGCATGTCGTCCAGGCTCTTCCAGGAGGTCCGCGAGAAGCGCGGCCTGGCCTACAGCGTGTACTCGTACACCTCCGGCTTCGCCGACTGCGGCCTGTTCGGCGTGTACGCGGGCTGCCGCCCGAGCCAGGTGCACGACGTCCTGAAGATCTGCCGCGACGAACTGGACCACGTCGCCGAGCACGGCCTGCCCGACGACGAGATCGACCGGGCCATCGGGCAGCTCAAGGGCTCCACGGTCCTCGGCCTCGAGGACACGGGCGCGCTGATGAACCGTATCGGCAAGAGCGAGCTGTGCTGGGGCGAGCAGATGTCGGTCGACGACATGCTGGCCCGGATAGCCTCGGTCACCCCGGACGACGTCCGCTCGATCGCCCGCGACATCCTGGGACGACGGCCCTCGCTGTCGGTCATCGGCCCACTGAAGGACAAGCAGGCGGCCCGGCTGCACGACGCCGTCGCCTAACCCCTCCGGTAAGGAAGCACAAGAGATGAGCAAGCTGCGCGTGGCGGTCCTCGGCGCCAGGGGCCGGATCGGCTCGGAAGCCGTACGAGCCGTCGAAGCGGCCGAGGACCTGGAGCTGGTCGCGGCCCTCGGCCGGGGCGACAAGCTGGAGACGCTGGCGGATACCGGCGCCCAGGTGGCCGTCGAGCTGACCACCCCGGCCTCGGTCATGGGCAACCTCGACTTCTGCGTCCGCCACGGCATCCACGCCGTCGTGGGGACGACGGGCTGGACCGACGAACGCCTCGCGCAGCTGGGCGGCTGGCTCGCCCAGTCACCGGAGACAGGCGTGCTCATCGCGCCCAACTTCTCCATCGGGGCCGTGCTCACCATGAAGTTCGCGCAGATCGCCGCCCCGTACTTCGAGTCCGTCGAGGTCGTCGAGCTGCACCACCCGAACAAGGTGGACGCGCCCAGCGGCACCGCCACCCGCACCGCCCAGCTCATCGCCGAGGCCCGCGCCAAGGCGGGCAGCGCGCCCGCCCCGGACGCGACGGTCACGGCCCTGGACGGCGCGCGGGGAGCCAGTGTCGACGGGATCCCGGTCCACGCGGTCCGCCTGCGCGGGCTGCTGGCCCACCAGGAGGTCCTGCTCGGCGGCGAGGGCGAGACGCTGACCGTGCGGCACGACTCGCTCCACCACAGCAGCTTCATGCCGGGCATCCTGCTCGGCGTGCGGCGGGTGGTGACCACTCCGGGCCTGACCTTCGGCCTGGAACACTTCCTGGACCTGAGCTGAGCCCTGACAGTCATGCGCGCGAAGATCACCTACACCATCACGGCCGCCGTCCTGGTCGTCTACTTCGTCCTGGTCGGCAGCCGCGGCGTCCTGCTCATCGAGACCGGCACGCCGCTGACGGTCACCTTCGGCGTCGCGGTGCTGATCCTTCCGGGCATCGGGCTGTGGTTCCTGTGGAAGAACACCCAGTTCGTCCGCAGGGCCAACGCCCTCGCCGCCGAACTCGACGCCGAGGGCGGCCTGCCCGTCGACGAGCTGAGGCGCACGCCAAGCGGCCGGATCGACCGCGACTCGGCGGACGAGGTCTTCGCCAAGCGCAAGTCCGAGACGGAGGCGGCCCCCGACGACTGGCGCACCTGGTTCCGCCTGGCCATCGCCTACCACGACGCCCGCGACACCCCTCGCGCCCGCAAGGCGATGCAGCGGGCCATCACCCTGCACGACACCAAGGCCCCCGGCACCACGGCCGAGGCCTGATCCGGGGCCGGGCAACGGCGTACACCGAACCGAGGGCCCGCATCGAGGCCGTCGAAAGGGGCCGGTCCGCACCTGCTACGGACCGGCCCCTTCGGGTTACATGCTGCCGTCGGATCAACCCGTCCCACCGCCGGGACGGAGCGTCTGACCGTCGGATCAACCCCTCCCGTTCTCCGCGGCCCACCCCTCGACCGTGTCCGCCGCTCGGTCGAAGGCCTCCGGCCGGGCCAGGAAATCGGCGTTGTGCGTGGTCAGCAGCGGCGGCAGGTCGTCCGCGGCCCGGTCCAGCCGTACGAGGACCAGCGCCTGACCCTGCACCGCGCGCGGCAGCCCGAGCCAGCGCACCGGCTGCTGCACCGTCCGCACGGCGCCCACGTGCTCCCAACGCACCGTACGCGTGCGGAAGAAGCCCACCTGTCGCAGCCCGCGCAGACTCACCCAGACCCCCATGCGCAGCAGCCGCAGCGCCACCGCGATGATCACCAGCGCGATGCCGAAGACGATGCCGGCCTCGGACCCCGTGCCGGTCAGCGCGATGATGACCGCCGCGAACAGCACGTACGACGCGAGCAGCAGCCACAGCGCCGCCGCGCCCACCCGCCACGGCCCGGGCCGGTAGGGGCGCCGCCAGCGGTCGCGGTCGTCGTACGGCAGCGCGACGTCGTCGTCGGCCGCCTCGATGGCGCGGTCGGCCGTCAGGAAGGGCAGGGGCACGGCGGGTCCTCACTTGATCCAGGCATGGGCTGTGCCCGGTGAGGTTATCGACCTGTGTCCCTGGTCACCACCCTCGGGGGTCCGGATGGAGTCAGCCTCGCCCCCCGTGGCGGTCAGGGCTCGTCGGACGCCTGCGACTGCTGGGTCTGCGTGGCGGAGTGGTCGAGCGACAGCGCGGGCATCCCGAGCACCACGGAGCCCACGAGCGCGGCGACGATCGTGAGCCCCAGCAGCCAGCGCCCGGCTATCTGGCCGGCGGACGCCCGCTCACGGGGCGGGGGAGTGACATTGCTGCGGAACCTGTCGGCCTCGGCGAGGAAGGCGAAGGGGACGGAGTCGCGCCGACGGAACATCGCCTGTGCTGCCCCTCTCTGGACTGGAACGGATTGCTGTCACCTACACAGACGAACGACAGCCCCAAAAGGTGCCCGGTTTCCCCGACTTCGCAGAAGTTCGCCGGCCTATGTCAGGACCCGGCACCGAACGCCCCGTTGTCAGTGGCGGGCCGTAGAGTGGGCGCCGCCCGGGAGAAGTGGAGGGAAGGGACCCTCCAAGCCGTGACCGACACCCCCGCCGACGCCCCGGAGGACGCCGCGGACCGCAAGCCGAGCTTCCGCAGCGAGGTCGGGACCGGGACGGCAGCCCCTTCGAGCACAACTCGATGACGTTCTTCATCCGGATGGCCCAGGTCCGCCGGGGCGAGAACAACCACTATCTCGGCCTCTACGAAAGCCGTGAAGCGGCCGACTCCGCGGCCGCCGAGTTCCGCGAGCAGCACCCCAGCACCCGCCTCCGCAAGCTCGAATCCGTGCGCCGCAACCACGTGCGCTGTTACGACGAGGAAACGCTGCTCGCCCGGCGGGCCAGAATCGTCGATGTGATCCAGTCCGGAGCCAAACCCTGATCAAGATCACCACGGTTTCCGGGAAGGTGCTCCGCTGTACGGTTGATCACGCCGTGTTCACTCACGCCCGTTCGCTGATGCACTTCCTCGGCCTGCGCACCCACACGAGCTGGCCAGGGCCCCCTCCTTCCCGCAGCGGGAGATCGAGATGGTCGGCGAGAAGGAAGATGGAGGCCGAGTGGGCCCGGCTCATGCCGCTCACGTACGCCGCCTTCAACGCGAACGTGCGCGTGGCGCCGTAGCGCACCCCCGTTCTCCCGCCGGGTACAGATGTGCGGTTCAGCTTGGCGAAGTGTCCGTATTGCGGCATTTGGGGAAGTTCATCTAGCCTGATCAAACGGGTCCGGCACTGCTTGAACCCCCGAGCAGGCAGTGCCGGGCTCCACCTTTGTCACGACTTGTCGCCTGCCCCGAGGGCAGACCCCGCCCTGAGCAACGAGTAGCGTGTAACCATGGCACCGACCTCGACTCCGCAGACCCCCTTCGGGCGGGTCCTCACCGCCATGGTCACGCCCTTCACGGCGGACGGCGCACTCGATCTCGACGGCGCGCAGCGGCTCGCCACGCACCTGGTGGACGCAGGCAACGACGGCCTGATCATCAACGGCACCACCGGCGAGTCCCCCACCACCAGTGACGCGGAGAAGGCGGATCTCGTACGGGCTGTCCTGGAGTCGGTCGGCGACCGTGCCCACGTCGTCGCCGGGGTCGGCACCAACGACACGCACCACAGCATCGAGCTGGCCCGCGCTGCGGAGCGCACCGGCGCACACGGCCTCCTGGTCGTCACGCCGTACTACAACAAGCCCCCGCAGGAGGGCCTCTACCGGCACTTCACGGCCGTCGCCGACGCCACCGAGCTGCCGGTCATGCTCTACGACATCCCCGGCCGCAGCGGCGTCCCGATCAACACCGAGACTCTCGTCAGCCTCGCCGAGCACCCCAGAATCGTCGCCAACAAGGACGCCAAGGGCGACCTCGGCCGTGCCAGCTGGGCCATCGCCCGCTCCGGGCTGGCCTGGTATTCCGGCGACGACATGCTGAACCTGCCCCTGCTCTCCGTGGGCGCGGTCGGCTTCGTCTCGGTCGTCGGCCACGTGGTTACCCCGGAGCTGCGCGCCCTCATCGACGCATACGTCTCGGGAGATGTCCAGAAGGCGACCGAGATCCACCAGAAGCTGCTCCCCGTCTACACGGGCATGTTCCGCACCCAGGGCGTGATGACGACCAAGGCCGCACTCACCCTGCAGGGCCTGCCCGGCGGCCCGCTGCGCCCGCCCATGGTCGAGTGCACGCTCGAGGAGATCGAGCAGCTCAAGATCGATCTTGCCGGCGGCGGGGTACAGCTCTGACATCAGACTTCGCGAGACCCGCCTGCATGAACTTCACAACTGAACAGGCAGGCCACCGGTGCCTGCATCCACATGACAACTGCTTCTGCACGAACGTCTCACGCGCCACGTGCCCACCGGTACGTGGCGCGTGTGGTGAGGAGAGTCTTTTGAGTCATCCGCATCCCGAACTCGGCTCGCCCCTGCCGCTCCCCGAAGGCGGCCTGCGGGTCACCCCACTCGGCGGTCTCGGCGAGATCGGCCGAAACATGACGGTCTTCGAGTACGGTGGCCGCCTGATGATCGTCGACTGCGGAGTGCTCTTCCCCGAGGAGGAGCAGCCCGGAATCGACCTCATCCTGCCGGACTTCTCGTCCATCCGGGACCGTCTCGACGACATCGAGGGCATCGTCCTCACCCATGGCCACGAGGACCACATCGGAGGTGTCCCCTACCTCCTGAGGGAGAAGCCGGACATCCCCCTGATCGGCTCCAAGCTGACCCTCGCCCTGATCGAGGCGAAGCTCCAGGAACACCGCATCCGCCCATACACCCTCGAAGTGGCGGAGGGGCACCGTGAGCGCATCGGCCCCTTCGACTGCGAGTTCGTCGCGGTCAACCACTCCATTCCGGACGCCTTGGCCGTCGCCATCCGCACTCCTGCCGGCATGGTGGTCCACACGGGCGACTTCAAGATGGACCAACTGCCGCTGGACAACCGCCTCACGGACCTCCACGCGTTCGCACGGTTGAGCGAGGAAGGTATCGACCTTCTCCTCGCCGACTCGACGAATGCCGAGGTCCCGGGGTTCGTTCCGCCCGAGCGGGACATCTCCAACGTCCTGCGCCAGGTCTTCGCCGGCGCCCGCAAGCGGATCATCGTGGCCAGCTTCGCCAGCCACGTCCACCGCATCCAGCAGATCCTGGACGCGGCGTACGAGTACGGCCGCAGGGTCGCCTTCGTCGGCCGTTCCATGGTCCGCAACATGGGCATCGCACGGGACCTGGGCTATCTGAAGGTCCCCCCGGGCCTGGTGGTGGACGTCAAGACACTGGACGACCTCCCGGACAGCGAGGTGGTCCTGGTCTGCACGGGCTCCCAGGGCGAACCGATGGCGGCGCTGTCCAGGATGGCGAACCGGGACCACCAGATCCGGATCGTCGAAGGGGACACGGTCATCCTGGCCTCCTCGCTGATCCCGGGGAACGAGAACGCGGTCTACCGCGTCATCAACGGCCTGACACGCTGGGGCGCCAACGTCGTCCACAAGGGCAACGCCAAGGTCCACGTCTCGGGCCACGCGTCGGCCGGCGAGCTGCTGTACTTCTACAACATCTGCCGCCCCAGGAACCTGATGCCGGTGCACGGCGAATGGCGCCACCTGCGCGCCAACGCCGAACTGGGCGCGCTCACGGGTGTGCCGCACGACCGGATCGTCATCGCCGAGGACGGCGTCGCCGTCGACCTCGTCGAGGGCAAGGCGAAGATCTCCGGCAAGGTCCAGGCGGGGTACGTCTACGTCGACGGCCTCTCGGTCGGCGATGTCGGTGAACCGGCGCTGAAGGACCGGAAGATCCTCGGCGACGAGGGCATCATCTCGGTCTTCGTCGTCATCGACTCGTCCACCGGCAAGATCACGGGCGGTCCCCATGTCCAGGCCCGTGGCTCCGGCATCGAGGACTCGGCGTTCAGCGATGTGCTCCCGAAGATCACGGAGTCACTGGAGCGCTCGGCCCAGGAGGGGATCGTGGAGCCCCACCAGCTGCAGCAGCTGGTCCGGCGGACCCTGGGCAAGTGGGTCTCGGACACGTACCGGCGCAGGCCGATGATCCTCCCTGTGGTGGTGGAGGTCTGACGGTCCGTCGGACTCTCGCCCGCGTGAACCAGGAGCGGGGCGCCTCGATTTGCATCCGGGCGCTCCGCTCCAGTACGTTTACGACCCCGCCCGCAAGGGAAGCCGGTTGCCTCGTGCGCCGGAACCAACTCCCGGAGGGGGCGGGAAATCCGACTCAGAATCTCTGATAAAGTCGGAAACACCGAAGGGAAGCGCCCGGAGGAAAGCCGCGAGAGAGTCTCTGGCGGTGAGTACAAAGGAAGCGTCCGTTCCTTGAGAACTCAACAGCGTGCCAAAAGTCAACGCCAGATATGTTGATACCCCGTCCATCGGACTTGTTCCGGTGGCGAGGTTCCTTTGAAACACACACAGCGAGGATGCTGTGAACGGTCGGGGTTATTCCTCCCGGCTGTTCCGCTCTCGTGGNTTCCGGTGGCGAGGTTCCTTTGAAACACACACAGCGAGGATGCTGTGAACGGTCGGGGTTATTCCTCCCGGCTGTTCCGCTCTCGTGGTGTTCGACCGGATTACCGGTAAACATTCACGGAGAGTTTGATCCTGGCTCAGGACGAACGCTGGCGGCGTGCTTAACACATGCAAGTCGAACGATGAACCGGTTTCGGCCGGGGATTAGTGGCGAACGGGTGAGTAACACGTGGGCAATCTGCCCTGCACTCTGGGACAAGCCCTGGAAACGGGGTCTAATACCGGATATGAGTCTCCAGGGCATCTTGGAGGCTGTAAAGCTCCGGCGGTGCAGGATGAGCCCGCGGCCTATCAGCTTGTTGGTGAGGTAATGGCTCACCAAGGCGACGACGGGTAGCCGGCCTGAGAGGGCGACCGGCCACACTGGGACTGAGACACGGCCCAGACTCCTACGGGAGGCAGCAGTGGGGAATATTGCACAATGGGCGCAAGCCTGATGCAGCGACGCCGCGTGAGGGATGACGGCCTTCGGGTTGTAAACCTCTTTCAGCAGGGAAGAAGCGCAAGTGACGGTACCTGCAGAAGAAGCGCCGGCTAACTACGTGCCAGCAGCCGCGGTAATACGTAGGGCGCGAGCGTTGTCCGGAATTATTGGGCGTAAAGAGCTCGTAGGCGGCTTGTCGCGTCGGTTGTGAAAGCCCGGGGCTTAACCCCGGGTCTGCAGTCGATACGGGCAGGCTAGAGTTCGGTAGGGGAGATCGGAATTCCTGGTGTAGCGGTGAAATGCGCAGATATCAGGAGGAACACCGGTGGCGAAGGCGGATCTCTGGGCCGATACTGACGCTGAGGAGCGAAAGCGTGGGGAGCGAACAGGATTAGATACCCTGGTAGTCCACGCCGTAAACGGTGGGCACTAGGTGTGGGCAACATTCCACGTTGTCCGTGCCGCAGCTAACGCATTAAGTGCCCCGCCTGGGGAGTACGGCCGCAAGGCTAAAACTCAAAGGAATTGACGGGGGCCCGCACAAGCGGCGGAGCATGTGGCTTAATTCGACGCAACGCGAAGAACCTTACCAAGGCTTGACATACACCGGAAACGGCCAGAGATGGTCGCCCCCTTGTGGTCGGTGTACAGGTGGTGCATGGCTGTCGTCAGCTCGTGTCGTGAGATGTTGGGTTAAGTCCCGCAACGAGCGCAACCCTTGTCCCGTGTTGCCAGCAACTCTTCGGAGGTTGGGGACTCACGGGAGACCGCCGGGGTCAACTCGGAGGAAGGTGGGGACGACGTCAAGTCATCATGCCCCTTATGTCTTGGGCTGCACACGTGCTACAATGGCCGGTACAATGAGCTGCGATACCGTGAGGTGGAGCGAATCTCAAAAAGCCGGTCTCAGTTCGGATTGGGGTCTGCAACTCGACCCCATGAAGTCGGAGTCGCTAGTAATCGCAGATCAGCAGTGCTGCGGTGAATACGTTCCCGGGCCTTGTACACACCGCCCGTCACGTCACGAAAGTCGGTAACACCCGAAGCCGGTGGCCCAACCCCTTGTGGGAGGGAGCTGTCGAAGGTGGGACTGGCGATTGGGACGAAGTCGTAACAAGGTAGCCGTACCGGAAGGTGCGGCTGGATCACCTCCTTTCTAAGGAGCACTTCTTACCAGCCTTCGGGTTGGTCAGAGGCCAGTACATCGGCGAACGTCTGATGCTGGTTGCTCATGGGTGGAACGTTGACTACTCGGCAC
>NZ_JACTVI010000009.1:0-39425 GCF_014495685.1 Streptomyces sp. TRM68367
TGCCGGTGTATCCCAGCTCCTGGATCTCCCGGAACAGTTGCTTGATGGCGACGGCCGGGTCGGCGGCGCGGCGGGCGCGGAGGTGGTCGCGGTAGGGGTCGACGAGCGTGGGCTTGTAGCGGGGTGCGCGGCGCTCTGCGGTGGGCTCCTTCATGCGGGCGTACCGCTTGACGGTGTTCAGGGCGACATCGAGGCGGCGGGCGCATTCGAGCAGGCCGACGCCTTGGTCGAGCAGGTCGTGGACCTGCTGCCAGCGCTCGCGGGTGGTCTGCTCGCGTACGCCCCCGGGCCGGGCGGGATTCACGGCGGTGGCCCAGCAGGCGGCGTGGGAGCGGACCTCGGCCAGGGCCTTGCCGCACAGGTTGGACCACAGGTGCCACCTGTCGCTGACCTGCACCGCTTCGGGGAGAGCCTGACGGATCGCCTCGCCGTAGGAGCCGGAGCCGTCCCGGCAGACGTACTCAGCCCCGGGATGCTCGCGCAGCCACACGACCAGGGTCTGGGCGGTGCGGTCAGGCAGGACGTCGATCCGCTCGCCCGTCTCAGCGTCGATGATCACAGTGGCGTAGCGGTGGCGGCGCTTGAGGGCGAAGTCATCGATGCCGAGCACGCGCGGGACGCGCAGCCGCGGTGCCGCCCTGCGCATGAGCATGCGCAGGGCGGTCGAGCGGGAGATCGCGCAGGCCAGCACGCGCAAGAGGCGGGCGCCGGCCCGGCCCGCTAACTCCTTGACCACGCAGCCGGGTTGGTCGGCCAGGCGGTTGGTGCGACGCTGGTAGCGCTCCACGACACCGGGAACCTGCTCGCGGAACGTCTGCCGCGGACAGCCGAGCACCGGGCAGACCAGGCGCCGGACCCGCACCGACACCACAACCCGCCGTCCGTCCACCGGCACGTCCGCAACCACCCGCCCGTGGAAGCCATGCACCCGCCCCGTCGGCCGCCCGCAACCCGGGCACGGCACCGGATCGTCCCGGGTCCGCGCCGACACCCGGATGACCTCGCCCTCGTCCGTCACGCCCTCGATGACGAGGGCCGACAGTCCTGAAAACACCACACCCACAAGCTCGTTGACATCGCGCACACCATGCCAACGACGGCCGTCACCCTTCGTTACCACCGATTACGGGACAGAGCCGTTAACTTGACACACCCCCTTGCGGGTGACGCAGGGGACGAAGTTCCCGGGTGCGGAGCAATTGCTGCCCAGGCGTGATGCGTGCTCGGATCTTGGACCGGGGCCGGGTGAACGTCAAAGGGCGCGACCGTCCATGATCACGTTGATACCACTCAGTATGATCGTGAAGGCCGCGCCCGCATGTCATCCTGCCCGACCTGCCCACGTCGCGCCAACTCGCCGAGCAACACGGCCTCGCCGCCGAGGAGTTGTGCACGCCCGAGACGCTCCCCTCACTGCTGGACGCGGTCCGTACCGTCCCCGATCCACGCGCGACGCACCTGGTCACCCACCCCTGGCCGATGCTGCTCGGCCTGGTCGCCTGCGCCCTGCTGTGCGGGGTGCGCTCGGTACGCGGCGTGATCCGCTGGGCAAGCGGCCAGGACGTCGGCACCCTCGCCGCCCTCGAAGTCCCCGCCGGCGACCCGGGCAAACTGCCGGTGGCCACCACCCTCACCCGCGCGCTGGCCCGGGTGGACGCCGACGCGCTGGACGCCGCCGTCGGTGCGTTCGTCCAGGCCCATGCCGCCGACCCGCTGGCCGGCATCGCCGGGGACCCGCCCGTGCTGCAGCTGGCCACCGACGGCAAGACCGTGCGCGGCGCCCGCGACAGCGACGGCCTGCAACTGCACCTGCTCGGCGTCTACCAGGTCGACCCGGGCGTGATGCTCGCCCAGCGGGAGATGCGCCACAAACCGCACGAGACGCTGCACTTCACCGCTGCGCTCGACCTGATCGCCGACATCACCGGCGCGATCGTCACCGCCGACGCCCTGCACACCGTCGCCGACCATGCCCACTACCTGCACTCACGCGGCGCCTACGGCCTCTTCCCCGTCAAGGAGAACCGCTCCGCCCTGTTCACCCAGCTGGACGCGCTCGACTGGGACGAGACCACCAACGCGGCCATCGCCGTGCACCGTACCGAGGAGACCAACTCAGGCCGCCGCGAGATCCGTATCGTGCGCGTGCAGCCCCTCACGCCGGGGCAGGTGAACTTCCCGCATGCCACCCGGGCCCTGCTCATCGAGCGGTACACCACCGGACGCGGCGACGGAAAGATCCACGCGGACGCCGAACTCGGCATCACCACCGCCCCGCTCGACGTCGCCGACACCGCCGTCCTCGCCCGCTGCGTACGCGGCCAATGGGCCATCGAGGCCCAGCACTTCGTCCGCGACGTGACCTTCGGCGAGGACGCCTGCCGCGCCCACACCGGCAGCCTGCCCCGGGCTCTCGCTACCTTCCGCAGCCTGGCGATCAGCCTCGCCCACCTCGCCGGATGGACCAACAACGCCGCCGCCCACGACCACTACCGCAACCACCCCACCGACGCCCTACCGCGAACTCGGTCTCACCGGCTGAGCACGCATCACGCCTGAATTGCTGCCTCTGACACCGCTTTCACCTCGAGGAGGACCCGGCCGCGCTCGCCGGATCCTCCTCACCCATGTGCTGCGGACAACGACAGACGCTCAGCCGATCGCTGACGGGTGGTGGGCAAGCGGGGTCACGGTGACCTCCATGTAGGCGAAGAGCGGCAGTCCCCACAGGAGTTCGTTGAGGCGATCGTTGTCAGTGACATCGAAGATACTGAGATTGGAGTACCTACCGGCACAGCGCCACAGGTACAGCCACTCTCCGGCGCGCTGCAGTCTCTGCGCGTATTCCTTCTCCGCCGCGATCGTCGAGACACGGACCTCGGGGTCCATATCGGGCGGTAGGTTCACTGTCATCTGTACGGCGAAGAGCACGTCGACCTCGGGGCTCAGGAGGCCTGGGCAAGGACGAAGTCGTAAGTGACTTCCATGCCGCCGTCGGCGGCCGGCCGGGGGGCGAGGACGAGTTCGGGTTTGACGGCGGAGGCCACGTCGTCCTGGATGTATTCGCCGCCCTGGAAGTAGAGCTGAGTGGTGAGCGTTGCGTATCCGGGGGCGGACACCTTGAGGTGGAGATGGGCGGGGCGCCAGGCGTGCCAGCCGGCGGCGGCGATGAGCCGGCCGCAGGAGCCGTCGGTGGGGATCTGGTAGGGGGCGGGCTGGATGGTCGTGACCGCGAACCGGCCCTCGGCATCGGCGATGACGCTGCCCCGCAGGTTCCACTCCGGAATGCCGGGCGCGAACTGCGCGTACAGGCCGTCGTTGTCGGCCTGCCACATCTCCAGCAGGGCGCCGGCGAGCGGTTCGCCCGACACACCGGTGACCCGTCCCTGGAACAGGAGCGGGGTGCCTGCCTCGTTCTCGCGCATCGGCAGGACGGCTGTACTGGGCAGTGCGGGAGCGCCCGGGGCGTAGTACGGGCCCTCGATGGTGCCCTTGCTGCCCGCGCGGGTGGCGCCCGCGACCTCCTCGACGACGTGCTCGACCCACACGTCCAGGAACAGAGGCCATTCGCCGTCCTGTCCGACTGCGATGAGCCACGACTTGAGGGCGTTGTACTCCTCGTAGGTCACCCCGTGACGGCGGATCACGTCGTGTACGGCGGTGAGGACTTCCGTGGCCAGAGTGCTGACACGGGCGGTGTCGGTGCCCGGGCCGGACGTTCCCGTCTTGTCGGAGAGGAAGCGTTCGGTCGCCGAGGCGCCGGACGCAGCGGCCGTGGGCTTGAGGGTGGTGTCGGACATGATGTGCGGCTCCTCTTGTCTCATGTGGTGGGTTCGCCTGATGGCGGGATGGGGGAGTTCAGTGGTCCTGGCGGTAGCGGGCGAGCTTGTCCTCGTCGATCGCGGCGCCCAGTCCGGGCCCGTCGCGCACGGCGAGCGTGCCGCCTGTGATCGTCAGTGGTTCGGTGAGAAGGTCGTCGCTCATGTCCAGGAAGTTGGACAGTTCCCCGGCACGCCGTGACGAGGCGGCGTGGGCGGCGCCGAAGGCGACCGTGCACAGGGTGCCCAGCTGGCCGTCGATCTGGTTGCCCATCACCACTTCCGCGCCGAGCCCCTCGCACTGGAACAGCACATGCTGGGAGCCGGTGAAGCCGGTGCGGGCGGTCTTGATACTGATCGCGGCGGCGTCGCCGTCCAGCAGGGAGCGGGTCACCTCGGCGGGTGTGGTGGCGGACTCGTCCGCGACGAACGGGATGGGACTGTGCCTGACGAGTCGGCGCCGGCCGAGCACATCGTCGGCGGGGCACAGCTCCTCCGCGAGCGTCGCGCCGAGGTCGTCCAGTTCCCGTAGAGCCGAGGCAGCCTCGGACGGGGTCCAGCCGCGATTGCCGTCGACGTACAGCTCGACCTCGCCACCCAGGGTTTCGCGCAGGACACGGCATACGTCGAGGTCCAGGCGGACCGGGTGGCGGCCGACCTTCACCTTGAAGACGGTGATGCCGTAGGTGTCGCGTATCCGCTCGGCCTCGGCGGTCACGCGCCGCGGTGTGTCGAAGCCGAGCATGTGGCTGACGCGCATCCGGTCGGTGAAACCGCCGAGCAGCTGGGTTACGGGCCGCCCGCAGGACTGGCCCATGATGTCCCACAGGGCCATGTCGAGGGCCGACTTGGCGGCCGGGTTGCCGACCGTGCGGTGCAGGGTGGCGTGGATGCGTTCGCGGGCGAAGACGTCGGTGCCCAGGAGCTGCGGGGCGAACAACTTCTCGATCACCCCGGTCACAGATGTCTGTGTCTCGCCGTAGGTGAAGGGGCGGGGCGGGGCGTCGGCCACTCCGACCAGCCCTTCGTCGGTGTGCACACGGACCAGGACGTGCTCGGCGGTGTGGACCTCTCCGCTCGCGAACCTCAGTGGCTTGGTGTACGGGATGGCGTACGGAATCGCCTCGATCTCGGTGATCTTCATGCGGTGCTCCCGTGCAGGCCCCGGATGAGCGTCTCCGTGTGCCGGGCGATCCCGAGCAGACGGTCCGCCCGGTCGGGGTGGCCGATGAGCTGGAGGCCGAGAGGCATGCCGTGCGGGTCGCGATGGCCGGGGACGGTGACGACGGGCAGGCCGAGCAGCTGCCAGGGGCGGCTGAGGACAGGGGTGCCGGTGGAGTGCAGTCCGTGCGGGGCAGGGCCCGGAGCGGCCGGGCCGAGGATCACATCGGCGCGGTAGAGCAGTTCGAGGATCCGGGTGCGGGCGCTGTCCCTGGCGGCGAGAGCCGCTTCGTAGGCGGCCGCAGACGTGTTCCGTCCCCGCTCCAGGAGCTCGTTGAGGTGCGCGCTCAGCGCTTGCGGGTGCTCCGCCTCAGGGGCGAGCGCATGTGCGGCCTCGTACGCCATGACCGTGGCATGCGCCTCGGCGAGCACCGGCGTGCCGAGGTGTTCGCCGAGGTCGGTTGTCTCCGCGCCGGTGTCGGCCAGGGCCCGGCCGGTGCGCTCCAGCGCATCGAGCATCGCCGGGTCCACGCCCGCCAGTTCCGTGCCGGACCACAGCAGCACCCGCGGGTGCTGCGGCTTGTCGGCCGTGGTGCCGTCGACGGCCTCGACGGCCGTGGCCAGGAAGCCCACGTCGGCTGCGAGCAGTCCGGGTGCGTCCAGGGTCGTGCTAAGGCCGGTGAAGCCCGTCGTCGGCCAGGCGCCCACAGGGGCGACGTACCCGGCGACACCACAGAAGGAGGCGGGCCGGGTCAGGGAGCCCGCGGTCTGGGAGCCCAGCGCGAGCGGTACCACTTTGGCGGCGACCGCGGCCGCCGAGCCGCTGGAGGAACCGCCCGGCGTGTGGTCGAGGTCGCGCGGATTGCGGGTGGGACCTGGCTGGAAGTACGCGAACTCCGTGGTCACGGTCTTGCCGAGGGGCACGGCGCCGCGTGCGCGCAGCCGGCCGACCAGCCATGCGTCGGCCTCAGCGATCCGGCCTCGGCGCAGCGGGGAGCCGCATTCGGTGGGCAGTCGGGCGACGTCGATGATGTCCTTCACGCCGAACGGCACACCGCGCAGCGGTCCGTCCGGCGCCTGGTCGGCCGCCGCACGGGCGCCGTCCGCGTCGACCCGGACCCAGGCGTGGATGTCGGGCTCGGCCCAGTGCAGGCGCTGCAGCGCTTCCTCGACCGCGCTGGTGTGTTCGGCTCTCATGACCTGGCGCCTTCCGGGAGCAGGGGGGTGGCGTCGAGGCGGTGGAAGGCACGGTTGAAGTAGATGAGGCTCTGGCCTCCGGACAGGGTGCGGATCTGCTCGATGTCGACGAACAGCACGCTGTGGGAGCCCATGGGAACTGTGTGCTTGATCGTGCCGACCGCCGTGACCAGGGCGTCTCTGAGGACGGGCACGTCCTGGGTGCGGTCCCAGACGTCCCAGGTGAAGCGTTCGGCCATCGGCACCTTCGTGGCACCCGCGAAGTGCAGGGCGAGTTCCTGCTGATTGCCGCCGAGGACGTTGACGCACACCCGTCCGTTGTCCCGGAAGACGTCGTGCATGGCGCTGCTGCGGTTGACGCAGACCAGCAGGGTGGGCGGGGCGTCGGTGACGGAGCAGACCGCGCTGACGGTGATGCCGCAGCGGCCGTTCGGGCCGTCGGTGGTGAGGATGTTGACGGCGGCCGGGAGATGCGCCATCGCCTCGCGGAAGTCTGTCTCGTTGGGGGACACGGCGGCGCCGCTCCTCTCGTGGTTCGGTAGGGGCCGGGTCTGCGGGGGCTGGCTCACCACAGCTCGACCACCAGCCGCGACGATCTCGCCCGCGACACGCAGGCGGCGATCTGGTCTCCGGCCGCTTTCTCTTTGGCGGACAGGCAGTCGTCGCGGTGGTCGGGTTCGCCCTCGATCACCCGCAGGACGCAGGTCCCGCAGATGCCCTCGCGGCAGGAGGTCTCCAGCGGGACGCCGTTCTCCTCCAGCACCTCGGCGATGCTCCGGCCGGGTGGCACGGGGTAGACCTCGCCGGTGTCGAGTTCGACCTCGAAGGGGGCGTCGACGGCTGTGTCCTGACGGGTGTCCGCCTGGAACAGCTCGGAGTGGATCTGGTCCTCGGGCAGGGCGCGGGCGGCGACTTCACGGACGTACGCCATGAAGTCATGGGGCCCGCAGGTGTAGACGTGGGTGTCTTCCCCAAGCCCCGCGAGCACGGTGGCCAGCGCGGCACGGGACGACTGCCGGCCAAGCCCGAAGTGACGGACCACCCGCTCTGCGAAGGCGGACTCCTCCAGCAGGGCGGCGAAGGCTGCCTCCTCGGGGCTCCGCGCCACGTAGTGCAGCGTGAACTCCGCTCCCCTGCCATGTAGTTCGTACGCCATCGCCAGCAGCGGCGTGATGCCGATGCCCGCCGCCACGAGGTGGTGCCGGGCCGCGTCCGGGGCGAGGCCGAACAGTTGCCGGGGTGCGCCGATGGTCAGCCGTGTGCCCGGTTCGGTCTTATCGTGCAGGGCCTGGGAGCCGCCGCGCGAGTTGGTCTCCCGTTTGACGGCGATGGTGTAGGCGCCGGTGTCGTGCGGTGGACCGCACAGCGAGTACGGGCGGGTGATCCCGGTGGGTCCGGTGACGTCGATGTGCGCGCCGGCCGGGTAGGGGACGAGGGCCGCGCCGTCGGGGCGGACCAGCCGCAGGACCTTGATACTGTCGGTTTCGTCGTGCGTGTCGGTGACGGTGACGGTGAACATCCGCCTGCCTTCGGGTTCGGGTGGGGAGCTGACGGCGGGCAGGAAGCCGGCGGGTGCTTTCAGCGCATGTACAGGCCGCCGTTGGCGTCCCAGCAGGCTCCGGTGACCGCGTCCGCGTGTTCGGAGGCGAGCAGGACCGCCATGTCGGCGATGAACCGGGGGCGGCCCAACCGCCGTACAGGAATGGACTGTTCGATGGCCGCGAGCCGGTCCGGCGGGACCGTCTCGCGGACGATCGGCAGGTCCTGCGGGCCCGGCGAGATGGCGTTGACCGTCACTCCGGACGGGCCGAGCTCCCGGGCGAACACCTTGGTGAGCGTGGCCACTCCGCCTTTGGCCGCCGCGTAGTGCGCGCCGGTGGCCGTGCCGCCGTTCTGGCCGGCGAGCGAGGCGATGTTGACGATGCGTCCGTAGCCGCGTTCGGCGAAGTAGGCGCCGAAGACCTGGCAGCCGAAGAAGGTGCCGTTGAGGTTGCTCGACACGACCGCGGCGAAGCTCTCGGGGCTGATCTCCATCAGCGGCTCGGCCTTGGAGTGCCCGGCGTTGTTCACCAGCACGTGGACCGCGCCCCAGTGTGCGACGAGTTGGTCGCGGACCCGCGCGAAGGCGTCCTTGTCGCGGACGTCCAGGGCGAGCCCGACGGCGTAGAGGCCCTCCGGGTCGAGTTCCGCCGCCGCCTTCGCCGCGGCCTCCTCGTCCAGGTCGGTCAGCGCGACGCAGTAGCCCCGGTCGTAGAGCCGCGCGGCGATGCAAGCGCCGAGGCCCCGGGCCGCACCCGTCACCAGCGCCACGCGCCGGGCGCCGTCGTCCTCGTGGGGGCTCACAGCAGAAACCCCGATGCCATGACCGCGTCCTCGGAGTTGACCAGCCGCACGATCTTGCGCGAGATGCGCGGTCCTTCGGCGGCGAACACGATCCGGTGGGTGACGTCGGCGGCGAGGACGAGGGTCTCCTCGCGCTTGTAGCCGACCAGGATCTGCGCCGAGCACACCTCGATCGCGTCGTCCTCGCGGCCGGTCACCACGAAGCGGGACACCGAGCGGACCGTACGCGCCGCCGCCGCGGCCGAGATGGAGAATCCTCCGGTGAGACGCTCGACGCGCATCCGGCGCATCCGGTCGTCGTCGTAGACCAGGTTGAGGCGGGAGACGAAGTCGGTCGCCTCGCGGTCGATGGGGACGACGTACTCGCCGCCCTCGGCCCACAGGCCGTCCCACTCCTCGTAGCGGCGGGTGTCGAGGAGGTGGGCCTCGCGCCAGATCAGGGAGACGGCGGCGAGGGCTCGGGGGTCGTCCAGGGGGAGTTCCGCGACTGCCGTACCCGGAGCCTCAGTTGTCATCGGTCATCATCCTGTTCCACATGTCGTACGCCTCCCGCATCCCGGTCTCGTCGGTCGCGTGGGAAGTGGGCTGACCGAGGTCGTTGGGCTTCTCGCGGCCGAGGCCGCGGTTGACCAGGATCGGCATGTCGACACCACCGGCCACCCCGCGCTGGACGCGGTTCCACGCCTCGGCGTCGTCGGGGCTGCCGAAGCCGAAGGGGCCCTGGAAGTGCTCGTGGATGCGCAGCCGTTCGCGGTTGACGATCTCCGGGCCGCCGTCCAGGCCCAGGGCCACGTGCCGGATCTCCGTCTCGGTGACCGAGACCGGGCGCAGGACCCGGAAGAAGGACATGGACATCGCCACGTTCGGGAACAGATTGAGGTTGAACCCGACGCCGTGGAGCGAGCGGACGATGCGCCGCACCTTCTCCGGGGGCATGTCCTTGGAGAGTTCCTCGACGATGTGGCTGAAGCGGTCCTGGAGCTTCTCGGTGCCGTCGTCGACGTCGAGATCGGCGTGTTCGGCGACCGAGACAGAGACGCTGTGGCCGTTGCCGAGGGCGTGGGTGACCGCGCTCTCGTCGGTCATGATCGACAGCATGCTCGCGGTCTCGGCATCGACCGAGGACATCCAGGACCGGTGCACGATCGGGAAGTGGTACCAGTCGGTGGTGTTCTCCAGCTGGATCTTCCAGTTGCCGTTGAACCGGAACCGGTGCTCGCCCCGCACCTTGATCGGATAGCCCGCGCCCTGCTTCATGAACCGGTCGATCCACAGCCGGGCCCCGCCGAGGAAGTCCTCCAGCGGCTCGATGTCGTCGCTGAAGCTCGCGAAGACCATGCCGCCGTAGGTGCCGACCTTCAGACGCTGGAGTGGCAGGTCCTTCTTCTCCACGACGTCCTCGTAGCCCTCGGGGTACGGGATGCCGCGCAGGGTGCCGTCCAGGGCGTACGACCAGGCGTGGTAGGGGCAGGTGAAGCCATTGCCGTTGCCCTTGGGGGTCTCGCAGACGCTGGCGCCGCGGTGACGGCAGCGGTTGAGCAGGACGTTGATACCACCGCGTCGGTCCCGGCTGACGATGACGGGACGGCGGCCGACCCACGCCATCTTGAAGTCGCCGGCCTTGGCGATCTCGCTCTCGTGCGCGACCCACACCCAGGTGCGGTGGAAGATGCGGTCCATCTCCCGTTCGAAGAGCGCTGGATCGGTGTACAGGGTCCCGGCCACGCGGTCCGACTCGACCAGCGGCGAGTACGAGTGTGTCATCGGGTCACCTCCGGTTCGGGCAGCGGACGGCCGACGCGCGCCTCGATCTTCATGTAGCGCCACAGGCCGTACTCGCCGACCTGGACGGTACGGAAGAGGTTGCAGGCGGCGGCTACGGTCGGCTGGTCGACGACGTCGGCGAGGACGTAGCAGGTCCACGGCCAGGACCCGGACGGGCCGACCATGTGCTGGTCGTCGTCGATCGTGCCGAGGACGGTGACACCGGGCAGTTCGTACAGCTGGGTGAGCATGCTGGTGAAGCCGTCCCAGACCGACTTGCCCTCGCCGGTGGGCAGGTCGAAGAAGTTCTGGTTGACACCGATACAGAACAGCACCCTCAGTGGTGCGTCGGGCATGGGATTCTCCTGGGTGTTCAGAGATAACCGGGGAAGGGCTGGACGCCCATGAGGACCGCGCCCGCGCCGTCGTACATGCCCTCCTGGAGGAAGGCGTGCTGCGGTACGACCGACGCGTCGCGCAAGTAGTGCTGGAGGGCGCTGCCGTCGGCGATGGCGCCGATGCCGCCGAGCTGGTAGGCGGCCCGTACGACCTCGAAGGAGACCTTGGCGAGGTGCGCGGACGCCAGGCGCAGCGCGCTCGCCTGTCCGTCCGTCGGCGGGTCGCCCGCCAGGACCGTCGCCCACGCCTCCTCCGTGGCCTCGTAGAAGAAGGCGCGCGCGGAACGGAGTTGGGCCTCCGCCTGGCCGACCGCTATCCGATAGGTGGCGCGTTCACCAGGCTTGGGGGCGCCGGTGTAGCCGGACCGGCCGCCCTGCGCGATGACGTGATCGAGGGCGGCACGGGCCGTTCCAAGACCGACGACGGCCAGGACCTGTGCCGCGTAAGGGACGGTCGGGTAGCGATAGAGCGGCTCGTCGACGGTGGGATCGCCGCCGCGGACGAATGTCCACGGTTGCGGTACGACGGCCCCGTCGACCACCAGGTCATGGCTGCCGGTGCCGCGCAGGCCGACGACGTTCCAGTTCTCAGCGATCTCCACCTGGTCCGCCCGCAGTACGGCGGTGAGGGGCCGGCCGGCCTTGTCCTCGCCCGCCTTGATGCCGACGCCGATGACGTCCGCGCCCTTGCATCCGCTGGAGAACTTCCAGCGGCCCGAGACCCGGTAGCCGCCCTCGACGCGCTCGGCGGGCTGTACGGGGAAGAGGCCGCCCGCGAAGGCGACATCGGGGCCTTCGGCGTACAGCTGGGCCTGGGTGTCGAGCAGCAGGGCGGCCAGATAGACGCCGGAGCAGGCGAAGCTCGCGACCCAGCCGGCCGAGGCGTCCACGGCCGATATCCGCTCGATGAGGCCGAGAAATTCCGCGGGGGGAAGGGCGTCACCCCCGAATTGCTTCGGTGTGCTCGCCCGGTAGATTCCCGCGTCCTTGAACACGGTGATCACATCCCGCGGAACGTGCCGCTTCTCCTCGAATTCGGCCCGCCGCTCCTCGACCACCGCCAGCACCCGGTCCAGCCTCGTTTCGGAGGACGAACCGCTTTCGGTTGTCGCCGAGGAATTCAGCGTCTGCGTCATGAGAAAATCTCCTCGGATTGCCGGGCGGTTCACTTTGCCGCCCTGCCGTCACGCTAGGCGTGTCAACCGGCCGCCCGCCATGGGGACTTGAACCACTTCGGGTAAGGAAATTCCCTAGGGCCGGGAGGTGGAACGCGTGACAAAGGCGATCAACTGCTCGTTGAAACGGTCGGGTTCCTCCAGGAACGGCGAATGTCCCGACCCTTCCCACAGCCGCACCTGCGCGGCGGGCTGGACCGCGGCGATGTGTTCCGCCGCGGCCGGCGCGACGATCCGGTCCCTGCCGCCCTGGACGGCCAGCCATGGCACGGTGACCCCGGCCGCCACCGCACTGCGGTCCAGCGGGCGTTGCAGCAGTGCGGCACAGACGCGGGGCGGAGTCCGCAGGCTCGCGTCGAGCAGGGTCTGTGCCGTGTCGTCGGCAAGGGGGCGCTCGGTCGACACCTCCAGCAGTTCTCGGCGGGCCTCGGCGGTGCTCTCGCCGTCGTCGTTCACCAGCCCCGGCAGCAGGGCCACGAAGTCCGGGCCGAACATCCGCTCCGCGCCCGGAACGCCCGCCAGCAGGCTCGCGTCCACGGTGAGCAGCCCCGACAGCGCCGAGTCGCCGTGCACCGCGATGTAGTCGAGGGCCACCAGGCCGCCATAGGACCAGCCGCCCAGGACCGGCCTGTCGAGCCGCAGCTCCTCGATCACGGCCGCCACGTCGTCGGCCCACACCCGCTCGTCCAGATAGCCGGAGTCTGGCTTTCCGGAGTGGCCGTGGCCACGCAGATCGGGTGCGACCACCCGGATCGGCCCGGGGGCGGTGAGCTGGTGGAGCCAACTGAGGGCGGACTGGGCGAAGCCGTGGAGCAGTATGACGGCCGGCGCGTGCTCGGGTCCGGCGTCGAGCACGTTCAGCGGCACTCCGCCCGCTCCCGCGACCGTGACCGATCTGACGCCGTCCTCGGCGAGCGAGTTCGTCTCCATGCCGATGTCCTCACTTTCCTCTGTTGTCATGTCAGCTGACTCCGGTCAGGGCCTTGAGCCGCAGGGACCGGAAGGTGGACTGTCCGGTGTCGGCCGCCTCGCCGCGGTCGGGGAGGACCAGGGCGACCAGCACCGAGACGAGCAGGCTGAGCGGCAGCGAGACCAGGGCGGGGTTGGAGAAGCCGAGCACCGCGTCGGGTCCGTTCACGGCGGGACCGAGCAGGATGATGGTGAGGGAGGTGACGAGTCCGATCGCCATCCCGCTGATCACGGCTCGCGCGGTCATCCGCCGCCAGTAGATCGTCAGCAGCAGTGCCGGGAGGTTGGCGCTGGCCGCCACGGCGAAGGCGAGCGAGGCCAGGAAGGCGATGTTCTGGCGCTCCGCGGCTAGAGCGATCACCACCCCGACGGCACAGGTCGCGAGGGTCGCGAAGCGGGCCGCGGTCAGCTCGCCGCGGGCGGTTGCGGCGCCGCGTTTGAGGACCTGGCCGTAGAGGTCGTGCGCGATGGCACCGGAGACGGCCATCACCAGCCCGGACAGCACGGCGAGGATCGTGACGAAGGCTACCGCCGCCACCACCGCGAGCAGCAGATTGCCACCGAGCGTCTCCGCGAGTTGTACGACCGCCAGGTTGCCGGCCGGATGCTTCGCGGCGATCCCGTCCCGGCCGACGAGCTGGCCGGCGCCGTAGCCGATCACGGGGATCATCAGGTAGAACGCGGCGAAGACCCAGATGGCGGTGACGGCCGACGACCGCGCCGCCCGGGCGTCCGGAACGGTGAGGAACCGGATCATGACATGGGGCAGTCCGAGCACGCCGAGTACAAGACCGACCACCATGGACAGCTGGTCGAATCCGGCGAGCGCGGTGGTCCGGCTCGGTGCCACTGCCTGCTGCCCCACCGTGTGCAGGGCGTCGTTGAACGCGCCGAGCGGGTTGAAGTCGTACTTGTTGAGGATCAGCAAGAACAGGGTGACGGTGCACGCCAGCAGCAGGCCGGTCTTGACGATCTGGATCCAGCTCGTCGCGAGCATCCCGCCGAGCAGGGTGTAGACGGTGGTGAGGCCGCCGATGACGAGGACGGCGACGGTGTAGTCGATGTTGAAGAGGGCGGTCACCAGCAGGGCGGCGCCCACGAACTGGGCAATCAGGTAGACCGTGCTGACGACGACGCTGGTGACGGCCATGGCGCTGCGGACGGCCCGCCCCTGGAAGCGGGAGACCAGCACATCGGCCAGCGTGAAGCGTCCGAGGTTGCGCAGTGGTTCGGCGACCAGGAGCAGCGTCAGCAGGTAGGCGACGGGGACGAACACGGCCAGGTAGAAGCCGTTGAATCCGCCCAGTGCGATGGCGCCCGTGACGCCGAGGAATGACGCGGCAGAAATGTAGTCGCCGGCGATGGCGAGGCCGTTCTGACGTCCGGAGAGCTGGCCTCCGGCGACGAAGTGGTCTGCGGCGGACTTGCTGCGCCGGGCAGCCACGTAGGTGATTCCGAGAGTGATCAGAACCAGGACGGTGAATATTGCCGCTGAGACGGCGCCCATCGAATGTCAGCCTTTCTTCGGTGATTGCCGCAGGACTTCGGCGATCTTCGCGTCCAGCCGCTCGGCGCTCGCCGTGTATCGGGTGGCCAGCAGGATGGCGACGGCGAACTGTGCGAACGCGTAGATCCAGGCCCAGGTCAGGCCGCCGACGACGACACCGTCGAGCGTCGAGGTGAACAGGCCGAGGATGGGCAGCGGGAAGAAGAAGAGGCACATCACCGCGGAAAAGCGGAGAGCGATACCGATCCGTTGTGCCGCTATGGTGTCGAGGGACGTCATCGCCCCGGCAGATATCGCGTCCGGCTTTTCTTGCTGGACTTCCTGAGTCATATCCGACTCCCCTCTCCGTTGAGGATTGGGCGGGAGCGTATATGGGCCGAAGAATACGAGGCAATCAGGATGTTTGGAGTTTGTGCCCAGTGTTTTCCCTACCGGGGTAAGGATTCCTTTACGGGCATCACGGGGAGGGCAGTACGACCCCGTGCTGGAGCACGTCGCGGACGAGTGTGGCCATGCTCTCGGCGTTGGCCTTCTCCCGGATACGGGTGCGGTGCACATCGACGGTCTTGACACTGATCCCCAGCCGGGTCGCGATGTTCTTGCTGGGCACGCCGTCGATCACCATGCGTAGAATCTCCAGCTCACGCGGACTGAGCTGGCTCAGACGCGTCAGCAGTATCCGTTTCCGCGATGCCTGCGCGAACCGTTCCTGCGCGGTGCGCAGCGCCTGCTGGACGACCTCCAGCATGTGCTGCGGATCGTAGGGCTTCTCCAGGAAGTCCAACGCGCCGTTCTGCAGGGCGCGTACCGACATCCGGATGTCGCCGTGCGCGGAGACGAAGATGACCGGGATGGCCGAGCCGGCCCGGTTCAGGATCTCCTGCAGCTGGAAGCCACCGACCTCGGGCATCCGCACGTCCAGGACCATGCAGGCGGGCCGGTCCCGGTCGTAGGACTCCAGGAACGAGCCGACGTCGGTGAAGCACGCCGACTGGATTCGGACCGACTCCAGCAGCCAGGCCAGGGACGTGCACAGCTCACGGTCGTCGTCGACGATGTAGACGATGCTCTGGGTCTGGGTGTTCATCCCGGTCATCCCCAGGTGGCCAGGGCGGTCCAGTACTCGCTGCCGTCGGCGCTGATCCCGTGCCGCCAGTCGCTGGTCCGCCGCAGGGCCGGCTCGACCCGGGCGGTGGCCTTGTCTGCTCCGGCCGGGCCGTCCTCGTCGACCTGCCAGTGCACCCAGTTGACCTCTCGGCCCGTGTGGTCGTGGGTGAACAGGTCCACGTGGTGCCAGCCGTAGCCGTGGGTGTCGGCGTAGCAGGTCAGGAGCATGGTCCTGCGGTCGGCGCTCACGCGGCCTCCTTCGTCGGCGAGGCGCTCGCCAGCGGGGCGCTGAAGAGCCGCTCGGTGCGGAACAGCGAGATCAGGGCCGGCCGGCCCGGGGTGAGGCGGAAGGTTACGTCCAGCTTTGCCACCCTGACCTCGGCGGCGCCCGACGCATAGCGCGACAGCTGCTGCATCAGCCAGGTTCCACGAGCGGTGGTGTTGCTCAGGTCGATGGTTCCGGGGAAGAGCAGATGGACGTTCTCCCGGAAGTGTGGGTTGGGCGGCAGGTATCCGGCGAGCATCTCCAGGATGGCTTGCCTGCCCTCCCGGCGGCCGAATTCACCGGAGTACTCCGGGCCCACGCCCTCCCAGACGGCGTCGTCGGTGAATAGCTCACCGAGTTCGACCGAGTCCTCGACCCGGACGGGCACGTCACACAGTCGCAGGTACCGGTCGAGGGTGTTCATCACGTGTTCTCGCTGGTTCCCCATGGGCGATACCTCGAACGTCTCGAATGCCGCGGGAATCTTGCGCAGCAGGCTAGGTGTTTCGCACGGACCCGGACAAGCCGGGTTTCCGGGTGGATGGGCCGGTGTTTCCCTTCCCCACGTAAAGGATTCCCCTATTGCGGCCGGGCCACCGGAAGCGCGAAGGAGAACACGGCTCCGGCGGGTTCTCCCTCCGCGGCGGAGATACGCCCGCCGTGCCGGGTGATGATCCGGTGGCTGAGCGCCAGCCCCATCCCGCTGCCGTTCACCTTGCCGGTGAACACCCCGTCGAAGATCCGGTCCCCTGGGATTCCCCCGAGGCCCTGCCCGTGATCCCGTACGACGAGTTCGGCCCACGCCCCGTCCTGGGACAGCCGGGTGGCCAGCTCCACCCTGCGCCGCTCGGGCGGCCAGTTAGTCATCTCCTCTATGCCGTTGAAGGCGAGATTCATGACGACCTGGCCGATGAGGACGTTCTCGCAGCGCACCGGCAGGGGCTCGGCGGTCAGATCGAAGTCGAGGTGTACGGAGTCACCTTGGGCGCGCAGATCGATGAAGTACCGGCAGTCCTCGACGATCGCCCCGAGATCGGTCAGCTGGTCGGCATGTTCCAGTCGGCCGACGTACTGCCGCAGGCTGTCGAGGATCCTGCTCGCCCGTTCGATCTGTCTTTTGGCGTTGTCCAGTCCCCAGATGACGGAATCAGTGTCGGCATCGGTCCCGGGGTCCTGCGCCAGCAGCCGTCCGCGTGTGCCTTCCACGAAGTTGTAGGCGGCGGCGATCGGCTGGCTGACCTCGTGCGCGATGGCCATTGCCATGTCCCCCATGGCGTTGTACCGGGCCAGATGGTTCAGGCGCTGGGTGTCCCGGCGGTGCTCCTCCTCTTCCAGCACCCGGTCGGTGATGTCGTAGAAGAGGAGCAGATGGCCTCGGAGGTCGCTCTCGATGTCGATGTACTGACGGGTGACCGCGTACCAGCGGGGCGCACCGCCCGGTTCGGCGAAGCGATAGCGGCCTGCCTCGGCCGGTACGGCCCCGTCACGGCAGTACTCCGTGAAGTCGGCCCCGTGCAGGCTGGGACCGAGCTGCTTGGCAGCCGACTCGCTGGCGAAGATGACCCGCCCGTCGTCGTCCAGCACGACGATGCCCTCGGCGAGGCTCGCCAGGAAGGCCCGAAGCCTTCCCTCGGTGCGGAAGAGGTCACGCCGGACGGCCTTCTCCTCCTCGATGTCCCGGAACTGGACCATGATGACCCTCCGGGACGCAAGGTCGACCCGGATGGCGATGGCCTCGGTGAGGATCTCTTCGCCGCGCTTCGAGCGGTAGCACCACTCGGTGGCGCTGACCCCGTGCTCGACGGCCCCGTGCAACCAGCGATGCCCCAGCTCACGGCTGTACTGCTGGGCGTTCCTGCTCATGTCCGGCGCCTTGAGCGGCTTCAGCTCGTCGACGGTCCAGCCGAGCAGTGCGCAGGCCGCGTGGTTGGCCCAGAGGATCTCGTACGTGGCGGCGTCGTGGATCAGCACGCAGTATTTCAGGGACTGGACGAGGTCCCGGTAGTCGGCCAGTTCAAGATCTTTCATCGGCCCTCCCGGCACAGCGGACACAACCGCAGACGGGGCGCGACACGGCGGCCTTGGATCCAGGCTTGGTGGGTCTTGTGCTGCCGCGCTGATCGGGCCCTCGTCCTGTACCGCGTCTTCCGCGTCGGGGCCGTAGCCAACAGTTGAGTCCGAAAGGCTGGCGGGGCCCCTGGGAGAGGCACTACGACGTGTCTGATCGCTCGTTTTCTCTGGGCGGTAAGCTGATGAAAGAGCCTATCACCGTGCTTCTCCAGGTTTCGGTGGATCGTCCGGAAATTTGGTGCCTTCCTGGGAACCCGTGGACAGCCGATGTGGTGCCGTGCGGGAGTGGGGTGCGCCTCGATGAACGACTCAGACGCCGCGGAAGACGGCCGCAACCGGCCGTCGTCTTCCACCGCTGCTGCGATCACGGTGGGCGGCGACGGCATGGTCACCGCGTGGAGTACGGGCGCTCTGCGGCTCCTGGGATACGCCGCCGAAGAAGTCGTGGGACGGCCGGTGGGGGAGCTCGTTGCGGACGGTGACGGGCCTCTTCCTAGGGCCTGGGACGGGTGGGCAGGAGAGCTGACCTTCTGGCATCAGAATCACCGACGGGTCACGCTTTCGGCGTGGAGGTACGCACTCTCCTGTCCGGGAGACGATGCCCAGTGGCTGCTGATGCTAGCCCAGCCGGACGAGGCAGCGGCTTCGTCGTCGGCACTCCATGACGAGGTGGCGATCCTGGACTGGCTGTTCGAGGATGCCCCGGTGGCCCTGACCGTCTATGACACCGCACTACGGTGCGTGGGCCAGAACGCCGCGATGAGCCGCATGGTCGGCATGTCACAGCGGGAGCGTCTCGGACGGCAGCTCACGGACGTTCTGGCCGGCCCGGATGCCGGACGGTGGCAGCGCCGCATGCGGCAGGTACTGAAGACCGGCATTCCGGCCGAGGGCTTCATCGTCCGGGGACGCACCCCGGCTGACCCCGACCACGATCACGTCTTCTCGGCCGATGCCTCCCTGCTGCGCGGCCGGGCCGGACTGGTGCTCGGGGTGTGCGCCACGGTCCACGACGTCACCGCACAGCACCTGTACCGCGAGCGGCTCGCCATCCTCAACGAAGCCAGTACGGGCATCGGCAGCACGTTGGACGTGGGGAGGACCGCAGAGGAACTCGCCGGTGTCGCCGTCCCGCGTCTGGCCGACTTTGTCAGCGTCGATCTCCTCGAGCCCTTGCTCCGGGGCGACGAACCCGGCCCGGTCACCGACGGAGCTGTACTGCGCCGGATGGCCCACAAGTCGATCCGCGACGGCACTCCGGAAGCCGTGGTCAGACAGGGCGAGATCGACATCTACCCCTGGGACTCACCTCCGGCCCGCTGTCTGGTGGCCGGAGCGCCCGTGCTGTTGCGGACCATGGACCCCAGCATCGCCTCGTGGTTCGCGGACGATCCGTTGCGCGCCGCGAGGGCGGAGCAGTATGCATTCCGTTCCTGGCTGCTGGTACCGGTGCGGGCGCGCGGCACGACTCTCGGGGTGACGGTCTTTTGCCGGTCCCGAAACGAGCCGTTCGAACGGGAGGATCTCGACCTCGCCGAGGAAATCGTCACCAGAGCGGCGATCAGCCTGGACAATGCCCGCCGCTTCACCCGGGAACGCACCGCCTCCCTCACTCTGCAGCGCAGTCTGCTTCCGCAGCAGTTGCCACGTCAGTCCGCAGTGGAAGCCGCGTTCCGGTACCTACCAGCAAGCTCCCGGTCCGGTGTCGGAGGCGACTGGTTCGACGTGATCCCCCTGTCCGGGGCGCGGGTGGCCCTGGTCGTGGGAGATGTGGCGGGGCACGGCCTGCACGCCTCCGCTTCCATGAGCCGCCTGCGCACCGCGGTACGCACACTCGCCGATGTCGACCTGACCCCCGACGAGCTGCTCACCCAACTCGACGACCTGCTCAGCCACCTTGCCGCCACGGAAGTCACCGACGCGGCCGAGACGCCCGTGCAGGACACCTGGGCCACTTGCACGTACATGGTCTACGACCCCGTCTCCAGAATCTGCTCCATCGCCAGCGCCGGCCATCCTCCCCCCATCCTCTTGACCCCGGACGGCGTGGCCACCTTCCTCGACGTGGCGGTCGGTCCACCCATCGGTCTGGGTGGGCTGCCCTTTGAAACCACCGAACTGCGTGTGCCGGAGGGCAGCGAGATCGCCCTTTACACCGACGGACTGATCGAGTCCCACACCGCGGACATCGACGACGCACTCCGAAGGCTCAGAGACACCATCGCCCGGCCGGCGCCCTCACCGGAAGCGCGGTGCGACGCCGTCCTCGACGCACTGCTGGCCGGTCCTCCCGCCGACGACGTGGCTCTGTTGATCGCCCGTACCCGTGCCCTTCATGAGGACAAGGTCGCCGCCGTCGAGGTGCCTGGGGATCCCGCCGCTGTGTCGGGCACCCGTTCCTGGGTCATGGACCGGCTCGAGGCGTGGGGACTGACGGACATGGGCTTCGTCACCGAACTGGTCGTCAGTGAACTCGTCACCAACGCCATCCGGTACGGAGCCGCACCCGTCCACCTGCGCCTGATCAAGGACACCGCGCTGATCTGCGAGGTCTCGGACGCCAGCAGCACGGCTCCCCATCTGCGCCGGGCACGCGTCCTCGATGAGGGCGGCCGTGGCCTGCTGCTGGTCGCCCAGCTCACCCAGCGCTGGGGCACCCGGCAAAGCCGCAGAGGTAAGACCATCTGGTGTGAGCAACCTTTGAGCGTTGCCACCGCGCTGCCGTGAGAGCGCAAGCAACTGCCGCTGCATGAGGCGCGCTTTTCTGAGCTAAGCCAAGACACGGAAGAACAGCAGGCAGAACGCGAGCACCAGGCGCACACCGGCCAGCGTCGCCCCGCCGCCCCCGCGGTACCGGACCCCGACCGTCAGTGGTGGCTCGTAGGCTGCCCGCATGTCCGAGCACGGCGAAGCACACGCTGACGAGACAGTCCTGCGGGCCGCCAGCGCGTTTGCACTCTCCCACCGGTCGGCACGGGCATCATCCATGTCGGCCTCCTCCGACGATCACACGGCCCATCCGGGGGCCTGGCGGGTGGTCGCCGCCGCGCCCATGCGCTCGATGTCGCGCTCGGCGGCGTCCAACAGCTGCTGGGCGAGGTCGCGCATGGCCCTGCCAGCCGCCAGTTCGTCGCCGATCTCCGGCACCTTCGTGTCCGCCGGATGGCAGTGCGCAACCCCGTGGCCGGTGAGGGCTGCGGCCCCGGTGTCCAGCACCACGCGCGCCGTCGTCGTTCCCTCGTCCTCGACGAGGTGGAGACGGACCTTCCATTCCGTCGTCTGCTGCATCGCCGGCTCCTCACTTCGGTACGGACCGGTGTGATCCGGATGTGGCACCCGGGAGGCGAGTGCGCTCAGCCGCTCGGGGGCCGTCGCACGGGCGCTACGGGGGCAACGGTCTGCCCTCCTCGGGTGGCTGCTCGTCGGCCAGGCCGATCACGTCGGCGTAGCCGCGGCGGCGGAACACCTGTTTCGGGCCGGGCGCCGTCACCTTCGCCGAGGAGAGCTTCGTCACCGGCCGTCCGTCGTACTCATCCAGTTTGCAGGCGGAGTCCACGTACGGCGCGTCGGCCGAGACTCCGACGCGGGTGCCGACCGCGCAGGTGTCGATCGGCGCTGCCGAGCGGGCCCGGGCTGCCGGCGGAGGGGCATCCGGCGCGGGTGCTGCAGCCCATGGCGGTCACCCGCTGGCTGGTGATCCTGCGCTGCGGCGCGGCTGCCAACAGGTTCCGTCCGCCCTAGCATGGAGCCCAGGGCAGGAAAGAGAAGCTGCGCACCTGGCTGCACACGCTCCGCGACTCATCGACGTGCCCGGATCGCTCCCGCAGTCACCGACCGAGCTCAACGCACGCGGCGCCGCGCTCAGTCATCAGGTGCAGGTCATTGACCGGCCGCCGAGTGGCGGCCTGACCTGTCACCCACTTCGTAAGGAGCATGACATGACGCAGAACCGTTCAGCTGAATCCGATGCCGCGCCCGGGCCGGAGGCCCGATTGAGCCGACTGGAAGCACAGGTCGCGACCCTGGCCGAGGCCGTCCGGGTACTCGCCCGAGGGCTGGAGAACATCCCGTCGGAGGACGTTTCGCCCAAGGAAGCGGAACGCGGCGCACGTCTCGCCCACGAACTCCTGCTCTCCCAGGGCCTGTAGACGCACCGTCGCGCCGGAGGAGATGGAGTCGGCCGCGGTGACCGGCGGCTGCACCGGCCGGTACCGGGGTTGATGTGCCGGTCGAAGAAACCACGGAGTCGGCGATGACGCATGCACATGGACGTAAACCGATCGTGGCCGGTGTCGACCCCGATCCGGGGAGACGCACGGCGCTCGTCTGGGCTGCCGACGAGGCGGCCCGACGGCGCCTGCCCCTGCTGCTGGCCCTCGCGCAGAACGTGCCGACCCCCGGGTACCGGCCGACAGGCGGGCGGCCGTCCTGGGAGAAGTGGAACGAGGCGCTGCACGCGACAGGAGATCGCGCGCTGAAGGAGGCGGTCGCCTTCGTCGAGTCCCGGTATCCGCAGGTGCGGGTGTCCGGGCTGCTGGCGGAGGGGCATCCGGCGTGGGTGCTGCGCGAGCAGGCGCAGAACGCCACACAGGTCGTGCTCGGTTCCTGGCACCTGAGTGCTGTCCAGGAGCTGTTCACCCCCGCCGCCGTCGCTCTGCCGCTCATCGCCCACGCGCCCTGCCCCGTGGTGGTCGTACCGGAGCCGGAACACAGCGCCCAACTGCAGCCGTACTTCGTGGTCGGGGTCGACGGCAGCCCGCAGTCCGCCAGCGCCGTCGACTTCGCCTTCGAGGAGGCCGCCCTGCGCGGCGCGGCCCTGCGGGCTCTGTACGTGTGGCACCCTCCACGGCTCGGCGTCCTCGACAAGCAGGCGGCTGTCCAGGAGTGCCGCAGGCTGCTGTCGGAGACGGTCAGCGGGCGTACGGTCGCTCGTCCCGAGGTGGAACTGCACCATGACGTCGTGCAGGGCCACCCGGTACAGGTCCTTACCAAGGCGTCCGAAGACGCCCTCGGCCTGGTCGTGGGCACCCGCGGTCACGGCGGCTTCACCGGCATGCTGCTGGGCTCCGTCAGTCAGGGCGTACTGCACCACGCACGCTGCCCGGTCATCACCGTCCCGCATGCGCACGACCAGTAGCCCACCAGTCTGAGAGGGTGCGTTCGTTCAGGGTGACGAGGGCCTGCCCGAGCATGCCGGTGCGGGACGGTAGCCGACATGACCGGGACGATCCATCCGGCGTTGTGGACGGACGCTCCCGTGTCGCCGCGCGCCGCGTCCACGACGGTGACGGCTGGGCGTCCCGTGCGAGCCGGTGGGCAGTGGCCAGTCCGATCACGCCGCGCCGACGATCACGTCGAACTCGACGCCGTCCTGGAGGAGTCGGGCGAGATCATCCACGCGCTGCAGGCCGGTGCCCTCGCCCAGGAGGCGGTCACCGAACTCGGCACCGCCCTGACCGCCCCGCCGCGGAGTACCGCGAGCGGACCGTGTTCAAGTCCGTCGGCATCGCCGTGCAGGACTGGGCCGTCGCCCGCCTGCTGGCGGTTAAGGTATTACACCTTACATTCCTCGACAAGGGTGCTCTTCGACGGTCCGGGCGTTCCGTGTTATGCATAAGACGTGACCATTCCGCGCCCATCCACCGGCCCATCCACCGGCCTCGCCGACAGCCCCAAGCTCAAGTCCGTCAGCCTTCGGGAGCAGGCGCGGGAGGCGGTGCGGACCCGGATCGTACTGGGGCAGATCGAGCCGGGGCAGGTGGAGAGCGTCATCAACGTGGCCGCGACGCTCGGCGTGTCGGTCACCCCCGTACGCGAAGCGATCATGGACCTCGCCAACCTCGGCATGGTCGAGATCATCCGCAACCGCGGCTTCCGGGTCCCGGAGCTCACCGACCACGACCTCGACGAGATCTTCCGCATCCGCACGATGCTCGAAGCATCGGCCATGGCCGACGTCGTCCAGGCCCTGGACGGGGCACCCGTCCCGCGCTTCCGGCAGCTCGCCGAGCAGATCACCGAGGCCGCACGCGACGGCGACCTCGTCTCCTTCCTCGACCGGGACCGGCAGTTCCACCTCGGCCTGCTCGAACTGCTCGGCAACCGCCGCCTGGTGGCGATGGTCGGCCAGCTGCGCGACCAGGCCCGCATGCAGGGCCTGCAGAAACTGGCGGACCAGGGCGAGCTGACCCAGTCCGGCGAGGAGCACATCGCGATCGTGGACGCCATCGAGACGGGTGACAGCGAGCTGGCCACCGAGCTCATGCGCAAGCACCTCGCCCACAGCCGCGGCATCTGGGCCGGCCGGGCCGAGACCGAGGGTGACGACTGAGCGGCGAGGCGCCCGCCGTTTGACAGGGGCTGCGTACTGACCCCCGGCGGTCAGCCGCCGACGAGTTCGGTGAACCGCCGGATGTCGATGTTGCCGCCGGAGGCGATGACACCGATCCGCCGCGGGGGATTGTCGATGTGCCCACCCATGAGGGCGGCCAGGGCCGTGGCACCGCTGGGTTCGAGGACGATCTTCAGACGGTCGAAGGCGAACCGCATCGCGCCGATGATCTCCTCGTCACTGACCAGCGTGACGCCTTCCACCAGGCGCTGGTTGACGGCGAACGTGATCTCGCCGGGCGTGGGCAGGGCCTGCCCGTCGGCGATCGTGCGCGGCACGGGGATGGTGACGCGTTCGCCGCTCGCCAGGGAGCGCCTGGTGTCGTCGCCCGCTTCCGGTTCCACGCCGATGACCCGGATGCCGGGGTGCAGGGCCTTGGCGGTGGTGGCGCTGCCGGCGATGAGGCCGCCGCCCCCGACGGGCACGACGAGGGCGTCGAGTGCGCCGGTGTCCTCGAAGAGTTCGAGCGCGGCGGTGCCCTGGCCGGCGATGACATGCGGGTGGTCGTAGGGCGGGATCAGGGTCAGGCCCCGGTCCGCGGCCAGGGCCTCGCCGAGCGCGGTGCGGTCCTGGGCGTAGCGGTCGTAGGTGACGATGTCCGCGCCGTATCCCGCGGTCGCCTCCCGCTTCGAGCGGGGCGCGTCCTCGGGCATCAGGATGACGGCGCTGGTGCCCAGTTCCCGGGCGGCCAGCGCGGTGGCCTGGGCGTGGTTGCCGGAGGAGTAGGCCGCGATGCCCATGGCCAGCTGCTCGGGGGGCAGCTGGGCGGCGGCGTTGTAGGCGCCGCGGAACTTGAACGCGCCGACCCGCTGGAAGTTCTCGCACTTGATGAACACCTCGGCCCCGACGAGGGAGTTGAGGGTGCGGGAGGTGAGGACCGGGGTGCGGTGGGCGATGCCCTTGAGGCGCGCGGCGGCCTCGCGTACGTCGTCGAAGGAAACGGGCAAGGTCATGAGCGGCCCTTCACCTGGCGTAGTTGTAGACCGTCGCCCGGGACACGCCGAGCAGGTCCGCGATGGTCTGGGCGGCGTCGCGCGAGTCGAAGTAGCCGTCCCGGTGCAACTGCCGTACGAGCGCCTTCTTGTCCTCCCGGCTCAGCGACCGGGGCGTGGCGCCCCGCTCCGCCGCCAGCGCCTCCACCGCCCGGCGCAGCTCGCGGGCGGTACGGTCCCGCAGCGTCTCCAGCGGCTGCTCACGGTGCTCGGTGTCCGTGGCCACGAGGTTGGACAGCGCCAGCGTCACGGGTGACAGCACGGACACGTCCAGGTTCAGGCACAGCGCCGCGATGTACTCACCCGCGGCGTTCTTGATCCCGATGGACGTGCTCTTCGCCGGCCGGCCGTCGGGGAACTGGTTGGGATAGTTCTGGATCACGCTGGGATAGTCGGGGTCCTCGATCCGGGCCAGGCCCAGCTCCGTGACCGAGTCCCCGACCTCGCGGCCGGAGAGGTTGTTCTCGATCGCCCGGATCGCGTGGTTTGGATCCCGCAGGTCGTGCAGCACGACCTCACACAGCCCCGGGAACATCCGCCCCAGCGCGACAGCGATCTTCTCGGACTCCCGGATGAGATGCTCGTCCGCCTCGACCGAGCCCGCGGCAACGGCACCCTCGCGCCCGCCATCGGCGACGTGTCCCACGGGATCCCCTCCCCACTCACCTTAGACCAACCGTCTACGCCTAGACACAGAGTCTAGCTCGATCTGGAGGCTGCGCAAGCCTTGGTGCTGTAGAAGAGGACGTCTCTCGCACACCGCTCGCGCTCCCCACCAGGCCGCTACGACGGCCGGTGCGACACGGCGGCCACACGGATCAGCTCCTCCGGCTCACCGGGCTCCCAGTTGCCGGGCCGCACCAGACGGCGCGCGTCCGTCCGGCCCGCTCCGTCGGAGACGACGACCGGTAGGGGTGCCGGGTGAGGCGCGGCGAGCTGCTCCGGGACGACGAAGGAAGACGAAGCAGGCGCCGCCCACGATCGCGTCGGTGCCCGTGCCGAGGGCCTGCGACAGGCGTACGAGGATCCGGGGCGTCTCACCCGGCGGCGTAGGCAGGGCCCGGAGGGGATACGCCGCTGCCGAACGCCGGCACCCTGCCGGACCGTGTTGCATTGCTGCCGTCGGCATCGGAACGCATCGGCACCGGAACACATTCGAGGAGCGGCATGCTGTGGATCGGCATCGTCCTGGCGGTCCAGGGATTCGGGTCATTCACCACCGAAAGGATCTGGACACGGAATTCGGTTTCACGGCGCTGCTGCCGAGGGCACGCCGTCATGGGCGGGTCTCGCGATCGGCGGCCTCGGACTGATCGTCATCGCGATGACCCCCGCACGCTCCCGTAATTCCGCGCACAACTGAGCGCGGGCCGAACGCCTCAGGGGGTCAGCCACCCCCGCGACCTGGCCAGCTCGATCACACAGCTGCGGACCTGCCTGATCTGCACGGCGGTCAGCGTGTCCACCGAATCGACCAGGGCGTCGGTCAGCTCGCCGCGGAAGTCCTCGATGCTCTCGCTCTCCCCCGCGAGATGCCCGTCCGCCGGCTCGCCCGCCACGGCGGGGCGGGAGGCGACACGGTTCACGGAGGGCTGGTAGACCAGCCGGATCTGCGAGGCCTTCGGGCCCTTTTCCCCCACCTCCAGGAAGAACTCGACCTCACTTCCCTCCTTGTAGAGGTACTTTTCGTCGAGCAGGTCGTTCGCGTGCATGAAGACGTCTTCGCCCGGCTCCGACGGGGCGATGAACCCGTACCCACGGACCTCGTCAAAACGCAGAACTTTGCCGGTCATCAACACAGCCCACACCTCCAACGCCAACACAGCAAGTACAGCCGAGGCCGCCCCACGGGCAACCTCGACCGCGAAATGTACCCAGCTTCCGCAAATTTTGCGAGCCCCGGCTTCCCGGCACGGACGGTACGGAGCGGACCGCACGTCGGTCCCGCGGGCCGGTCTCGTATGGTCAGTCTCCCGAACCGGCCGTGGAAAGGGACCGACGTGCGGCTGCGCTGTGCTGTGCTCGACGACTTCCAGCAGGTGGCGACCGAACTCGCCGACTGGTCACCGGTCGCCGACGACGTCGAAGTCGTCGCCTTCGACACCCACTTCACCGACGAGGACGCCCTGGCCACGGCCCTCGCCGACGTCGACATCGTGGTCACCCTGCGCGAGCGGGTGCCGTTCCCGGCCACCCTGATCGCCCGCCTGCCCCGCCTGAAGCTGCTGATCGCCTCCGGCATGCGCAACTCGGTGATCGACTACGCCGCCGCCGAGGCGCACGGCGTCACCGTGTGCGGCACGGCCAGCTCCTCCACCCCGCCGGTCGAACTGACCTGGGCCCTGCTGCTCGGCCTCGCCCGCGGCCTCGTCGAGGAGAGCACCGCCCTGCGCACCGGCGGCCCCTGGCAGTCCACCGTCGGCGCGGACCTGCACGGCCGCCGCCTCGGCCTGCTCGGCCTGGGCAAGATCGGCAGCCGGGTCGCGCAGGTCGGCCTCGCCTTCGGGATGCGGGTCAGCGCCTGGAGCCAGAACCTCACCAAGGAACGCACCGACGAGATCGGCGTCGACCTGGCCCCCTCCAAGGAGGACCTCCTCGCGAGCAGCGACTTCGTCTCGGTCCACCTCGCGCTCGGCGACCGCACCCGCGGCCTGCTCGGCCCCGCCGAACTCGCCCTTCTCAAGCCCACCGCCTACCTGATCAACACCTCGCGCACGGCGATCGTCGACCAGGACGCCCTGCTCGCCGCCCTGCACGAGGGCCGGTTCGCCGGCGCGGGCGTCGACGTCTTCGACGTCGAGCCGCTGCCCGCCGCACATCCGATGCGCACGGCACCCCGCCTGCTCGCCACCCCGCACCTCGGCTATGTCTCCCGCGCCAACTACGCGACGTACTACGGCCAGGCGGTCGAGAACATCCGGGCATACCTGACCGGTTCGCCCGTGCGACTGCTGCGGCCCAACTGAGACGTACCGCCCGTGTGATCTCCTGAACATTGGCAACCTCGTCGCTGCCAGTCAAAGGGCCGATCCCGCATACGGCGGAATCGGCCCCGAGACGGTCACGTGCGCACGGTCCGGCAGCAGGACCCGGGTCGGCAATCCGAGCGAAGTCCCGAGTTGGACAAGCGCCCGAACCTCTCAGTTCTGCCGGTTCTCAGCCCAGCAGCTGTCCGTTGCCCTGCGTGGTGAGGCCGCCAGTCGCCTTCTGGACGGTGTTGGGCTTCAGAAGGTTGTTCGTGCGGACCAGATCCGTAGCGTCCTTCCCCCCCACGTTGATGCCATCGGCGACGTTGCTCACCGTTCGATTGAGGTCGGCGGGCCTCACCCCGGCACCGTCCAGGGCGACAGCGGGCGCGGCGAAACCGGCCACGGCCAGAGACCCGGCGACGACGGCGGCAGCCTTCAGAGACTTCATCGCGTTCCTTTCTTCGGCAACCCGAAAGTCACCAGCGGCAATTGTTTCACCTCCCCCAACGAGCCCCGAACGCCGTGGAAACCCCGAACACAGAAGGTTCCTGTTCTCCGCAGGAAATCTCACCCGAATGACGGGCGTGTCTTATCCGCGTTTCTCATCCTCCTATGAACACGGGAGATATGAATCCGTCCGCAGGAAGGACGTCGTACCGACCACAACAGGGTCGGTACGACGTCCGGGCCGAGCTGCGTCTGCTTCGCCTCAGGCACAACTCCGTTTTTCAGGAAGGCTGATACACCGGCAAGGGCAGGCCAGAACCCCCCAGGAGGGCGGCGACGACGCCCGCGAGCTTGGTCGCAACGTCCGTGGCCGCGGCAAGGGCGCCGGCCAGGTCGCCGGACGTGGCGGCGGCGACCAGGGCGTCGACCGCTGTCTGCAGTGCATCGAGCGCGTCGTCCACGGCGTCGGCGAGTTCCCTCGCACCTTCACCCACCGTGCTCCCTGTCAGCAGCGGCGGCACGGCCGCAGGGTTCGTCGAGGTCGTCGGCGTGGTCGGCACCGCAGGCAGCGTCGTGGCAGGGGGCGTCGTGCCGGGGGTCGCCGGAGTCACCGCAGCCGCCGCGACCATGGCGATGGCGGACTTGGCCGAATTCCCGAGTCTGGCTGCTTCCGTGGCGGACAGCCGGCCGTTGTCGGCCTTGAGCACGGCGTCCACCAGTGCGGTGACGGGGGGTACCACAGCGCCGATATGACCCACCTGCTGGACCTGCCGCTGGAGGGTGGCCGCGTCGGGGGCGGGGGCGGCCTGTCGCGCCCGGTCGCGCGCCGCGTCGTCCGCCAGGGCGGTGGGAGCCGCGACGCCGAGCAGAAACGCGGCGCAGAGTGCGGACGTCGCGATGCGCCGTCCGGAGGGTGCGGGCATGGAAGTTCCTTTCGCAAGAGTGCGTTGGGTCTTGGGGCAACCCTCAAATCGGCGTCGACACTCCGCAACCGGACGAGCACTTCATGTGATCATCCAATCAGGTGAGGCAGGGCATCGCCACTGGTGAGCCGCCCTGTTGGGCCCCACGGCTCCGCCCCGTTCGGCGCAGCGCCCGGACGGCACGGGCTACAGGCAGGCGCGGCGGGCAGGACGCCCGGTTGTGACGGCCGGCGGGGCTCTCCGCCCCAAGGTGGAAATATTCCGCCATGCATATCTTTTGCAAGATATCGGACGTGCTCCGGGGTAGAGTCACGCGTCATCAATCAGCAGAAATGCATATGTTCTTCGTGAAAGGGCAAAACCGGTCATGCGTCACGCCCGGGGTCTTTCCACTGCGCCACGCACGCGGATCCGCCTGTCCAACGGCCCGTCAGGGCGGGACATCCGCCCCTCACTTCGTCCCGCACGGTGATGACCAGCCGGCCTCCGGGATCGTCGCGCAGCGCGACGCGGCCGGGAACTTCGCCACACATCCTCCACGTCACGCAGCCGGTGGACGGCGGCGTCGCCCGCGTGGTCACCGAACTGGTGCGTGCGCAGCGTGCGGCCGGTTTCGGCGTCACGGTCGCGTGTCCCGACAGCGGCCTCGCACAGGCGCTGCGAGAACTCGGCGCAGGCGTACGGCACTGGCACGCCACACGCACGCCGGTGTGGTCGCTTCCCGGTGAGACGTGCCGGCTTGCGCACGTTGTGGACGAGGTCAGGCCCGACGTACTGCACGCGCACAGTGCCAAGGCCGGGCTCGCCGCCCGGCTGGCCGTACGGGGGCGGATCCCGACGGTGTTCCAGCCGCATGCCTGGTCGTTCGAGGCGGTCGGCGGGGTCACGGCGGCGGCTGCCGTCGCGTGGGAGCGGTGGGCGGCGCGATGGGCTGCCCGCGTGGTGTGCGTCAGCGAGGCAGAGCGCGCCAGAGGTGTGCGCGCCGGTGTCCGAGCCCACTGGCAGGTGACCCCCAACGGGGTCGACCCGGTGCGTTTCCACCCCACCGCCGTCACCGGCCGACGGGCTGTTCTCGCACCGTTCGCCGGCCTCGATCCGGCCGCTTTGCTGGTGGTCTGCGTGGGGCGGCTGTGCCGGCAGAAGGGTCAGGACGTGCTGCTTCAGGCGTGGTCCTCGGTGCTGCGTCGGGTGCCCGAGGCTCGGCTGGCGCTCGTGGGGGACGGGCCGGAGGAGGGGCGACTGCGGCGCCGCGCACCCGAGGGCGTGCTGTTCGCCGGTGCCGTCGCCGATGCCGTGTCCTGGTACCAGGCCGCCGACCTGGTGGTGCTGCCGTCCCGTTGGGAGGGCATGGCGCTGGCACCGCTGGAGGCAATGGCGTGCGGACGGCCCGTGGTGGTCACGGACGTGACCGGGGCGCGCGAGAGCCTGCCGCCCGGTCACCGGGCGCACTGTCTGGTTCCCGCCGGCCGACCGGACCCGCTGGCCGACGCGCTCACCAGGTTGCTGCTCGATCCGCCCCTGCGCGAGTCGCTCGGCCACCAGGGGCGCCGCCACGTACTGACCGCGCACGACGTGCGGCGCTCGGCCGAGGCCGTCGTGGCCCTCTACCGCGAACTACTCCGCTCCGGGCGCACGGTGGCCCTTGGCGCGGAACACACCGAGTGCAGGGAGTCCATCCGCTCGTGACCGTCGAACGTACCGTCTCTCCCCCCGCAGGCCAGCCGCCGAAGCAGAAGCAGAAGCAGAAGCAGGGGTACCCCCCCATCCCGGTCCTGCCCCCGCGCGAAACCGGCGAGGGTCTGCGGCTGCCCGCCGGGCAGCGGACCGCGGCGCGGTGGGCCCCCGCGCTGCCCCTGCTCGCCACGGATACGACCGCCGCGCTCGTCGCCGCCTCGGCCCTGCCTCACCTCCTGCTCACCGTGCCGCTGCTGCTCGCCGCCCTCTGGCTGAAGGCACGCGCAGCGCTGTACCGCCCCGCCGCCGTGCCCGCCGTCCTGGACGAACTCCCCGCCGTCTGCGCCCGGATCGCGGTGAGCTGGTGCGCCCTCGCGGCCCTGGTCGCCGGCCTCTCCCCGGCGCACGCCCTGTCCGCCCGTACGCTGCTGACCGGCTGCGTCCTTCACTCGGCGGCGAGTTGCGCGGGCCGCGGCGCGGTGCACTGGCACCGTCGCCGGACACTTCTCCGCCGCCCCGCAGCGACCCTCGTCGTCGGCCCGGCCGCCACCGCCCAGCGTGTGGCCGCCGCCTTCCTGCGCCACCCCCCATGCGGCCTGAGACCTGTGGGGGTGCTCGCTGACGACACGACCGGTGGTGAGGGGCTGCCAGTGCTCGGCACCGCCGAGGAGGTGCAGCGGGCCGTCACGCAGAACAGCGTCGGGGCCGTGCTCGTCGTGGGCTCAGCAGGTGAACACGACTGGCTGCTGGGCGAGTTGGCCGATGCGGGCTGCGCGCTCTGGGAGGTCGAGGCGGACGCGCCGGGGTACGACCGGACGGTGCGCGCCGTGTACGACGAGACCGGGCGCACGGCCCTCGGCCGATCCCGGCGCGAGCAGATCGCCGGCTTCTCCTGCCGCCGCCTGGACACCCGCCGGCACGCCGGCAGCGCCGCCAAGCGTGCCCTCGACGTCCTGGTCTCCGGGACCCTGCTCCTGCTCGCCGGCCCGGTGCTGCTCCTCTGCGCGGTCGTGCTGCGGGTCAGCGAGGGGCCGCAGGTCGTCTTCCGCCAGGAGCGCGTAGGCGAGGACGGCCGCCTCTTCACGCTGCTGAAGTTCCGCACCCACCGCCCGGCCGACCCGGACGAGGCCGCGACCCGCTGGAGCGTGGGGGACGTACCGGACATGAGCCGCTTCTGCCGCTTCCTGCGCCGCACCTCGCTCGACGAGCTGCCCCAGTTGTGGAACGTCTGCCGCGGTGACATGAGCCTGGTCGGGCCGCGCCCGGAACGCCCGTACTTCGTCGCCAGGTTCAGCCAGGCCCACCCCGGTTACGCCGCCCGCCACCGCATGCGGACCGGCATCACCGGACTCGCCCAGATCCACGGGCTGCGCGGCGACACCTCCATCGAGGACCGCGCCCGGTTCGACAACGCGTACATCGACCACTGGTCGCTGTGGCAGGACGTCTGCATCCTGCTGCGCACGGCTGCCGCACTGGTCCGGACGACGGGGAGCTGAGCACCGTGAGCCACGCATACGCCCCGTCCGCCGCGCGCGGGCTGCCGCCCGTCCTGCCGGTCGTCGCCGTGATCGCCCTGCTCGCACTGCCCGTCGTGCCGGACGCCGAGGGCGGCGCGAGCCCCGCCGACGCCGCATCCGGTGTCGTCGTGTTGTGCTGCGTGGTGCATCTGCTGCGGCACCGTCGACGCCCCCTGTCGCGCACCGCCGCCGTGGTCCTGGGCCTGCCCGTGGTCGGCTTCGCGGTCGCGGCGGCGGGAGCCGCCACGCCGGGCGCGGCCGTCATGGGCTTCTGCCGTTATCTGCAGATCTTCGTCCTCGTCCCTGCCGCGGTCCTGCTGCTCGTCCGCGACCACCGCGATATCCGGCTGCCCGCCTGGTCGCTGGTGGGGCTCGCCCTGTGGCAGGGAGCCATCGGGGTGCACCAGTACGCCACCGGGACCGGCGCCTTGTACATGGGCCAGGAGGTCCGCGCCGTCGGCACCTTCGGCCCCGGCGACATCATGGGAATGGCGACCGTGGTCGCCTGCGGGCTGGTGTGCGCGGTGGGGCTGGCGCTGGGGCCCGCGCCGGTACGGCAGCGCGCATGGGCCATGGTGTGCGCGGTGCTGCTGGTGGTGCCGCTGGCGGTGTCCTTCAGCCGGGGCGCGTGGATCGCGACGGCCCTCGCCTGTACGGGGCAGCTGCTGCTCGCGGGTGTACGGCGGGCGGCGAGGGTGGGCGCGGCGGTGGCCGCCTTCGCCGTGATCCTCGTCGGCGGGTTCGGCGCCGGCTCCGCACTGCTCCAGGAGAGGCTCAGCAGCATCGGGCAGATCGCCGACGTGCCCGACCAGTCGGTTTCCGACCGGTACGCGCTGTGGGCGGCGGCCGCCGGCATGTGGCGCGAGCAACCACTGGCAGGCGTCGGCCTGAAGGGCTTCCCCGACCACCGCGACGGGCACGCCTCACTGGCGCTGTCGTCGGGCAGCGACACCGGGGGTGCGGGCGCGGCGTACCGCAAGCAGCCGCTGCTGTCGCCGCACAGCATGTACCTGCTGGTGCTCGGCGAGCAGGGAATCATCGGGCTGCTGACACTGGCGGGGAGCTGGCTGGCGCTGCTGGTGCTGGGGCTGCGCAGGCTGGCCCGCGCCCGGAGAGCGAGGGCCCCCGGCCTCGACTGCGCGCTCGTCGCCTGCGGCCTGCTGGTGTGGCATCTGGTCAACTTCGCGTACTCCGACATCGGCGGACCGGCGACCGTCCTCACCGCCGTCTGCCTCGGGCTGACGGCGTGGTGGGCGCTGGCCGGTCCCGACCCGGCCGTCTCCGAGGAGGCTGCGGCACGATGACGGTCACCCCACCACGGGCCGGGGAAGCCACCGTCCCCCCGACCCGCGCCGGCAGCGACGGCCCGGCCCTCGGCGGCACCGGACCCGTCTCGTCGGGCTTCCTCGCCAGGGCCGCCCTCGTCACCGTCGGTCTCTCCCTGGCCGGTGCCCTGCTGGGCCTCGGCCGGGACCAGGTGCTCGCGCACCTGTTCGGGGCCGGGAGCGAGACCGACGCCTTCCTGGTCGCCTGGACCGTCCCGGAGTTCGCGGCGACGCTGCTGATCGAGGACGGCCTGGCCTTCGCACTGGTACCGGCGTTCAGTGCGGCCGTGGCCTGCCGCGCCCAGGGCCACGCGGGCGACCCGGTGCGCGCCCTGGTGCGCAGCACACTGCCCCGCCTGGCGCCGGCGTTCGCCGTCCTGTCGGTGTTGATCGTCTGCGCGGCCCCGTACCTGGTCGAGGCGCTGGCTCCAGGGCTGGCGAACCCCGGGTTCGCAGTGGACTGCACCCGGCTGACCGCCACCTGTGTGCTGACCTTCGGCCTGGCCGGTTACTGCAGCGCGGCCCTGCGCGCGCACCACCGGTTCGTCGCGCCCGCGGCCATCTACATCGCCTACAACGCCGCCATCATCGCGGCGATGTTCGTCTTCGGCGCCCGCTGGGGCGTACGGGCGGCGGCGGTCGGCGTTGTGCTGGGCGGGGCACTGATGATCTTCACTCAGCTTCCCTCACTGCTGCGTCAGTTGCGCGAAGGGCCGACGGCCACCGCCACAGAAGCGGCAGCCAGGGAGGCTTCCCGGCGTGTCATGAGCCTCGCCCTCATCGGCACCGTCCTGCTCTTCGCCGTGTGCCGCCAGTCCCAGGTGCTCATCGAGCGCTTCCTGGCGTCCACGCTCCCCTCCGGGGCCATCTCGCATCTGAACTACGCCCAGAAGGTGGCCCAGATGCCGATGGTGCTCGCCCTGATGCTGTGCACGGTCACCTTCCCGGTCGTGGCGCAGGCGCTGGCCGAGGGCGACATCAAGCGGGCCCGCGACCGCGTGGAGCGTGACCTGGCGGTGGTGTCGTACGTCGTCCTGCTCGGCACCGCGGCCGTCGTGGCGTGTGGCCCGCAGCTCGTCCATCTCCTGTTCCAGCGGGGCGCGTTCACCGCACAGGACACCGCCGCCACCGCCGCTGTCATGCGCGTGTACGCACTCGGGCTGCTCGGCCAGGCGCTGGTGGGCGCGCTGGTCCGGTCGTACTTCTCCATGGGGCGGCCCACCTGGTACCCGGTGGCCGCCATGACCGCCGGCATCGTCGCCACGACGTGGATCGGCGCGGCGACGGTCGGCTCATGGGGCGTGCTGGGAATCGCCGCGGCCAACGCAGCCGGCATCACCCTCACCGCCCTGATCCTGCTAAACGGACTGGAAGGGCGCAGCGTGCCGATCCGCACCCGGCGGGTGCTGGCCGGGATGGGCAGACCGCTGCGCGCGGCGCTGGTCGCCTGTGGCGTGGGCTGGTCCTGCGCGAGCAGCATCGCGTCCCCCGCCCTCGGACTCACGGCCGGCGGCGCGGCCGTGACGGTCGTCTTCCTGCTGCTCGCCCGCACTCCGGGCGAACAATCCCTCGTCCCCCTGCTCCGCACCGTCCCCCGGAGGCTTCGCGATGCCCGTGTCCGCTGACCCCGCGCCGTCACCCCGCCCCGCACCCGATACGCCCCCGCGCAGACCCGGCCCGCCCCCGTGGGTGGCGATGTACCACTCCGTGGGCGACTGCTCCGACGACCCGTACCGCATTGCCGTCTCGCCCCACCGCCTGGACCGACAGCTCCGCTGGCTGCGCCGCCAGGGACTGCGCGGCGTCGGCGTGCGCGAGTTGCTCGCCGCGCGCGCCCGGGGCGCGGGGCAGGACCTGGTGGGGCTGACCTTCGACGACGGGTACGCCGACTTCGTCGTGCACGCCCTGCCCCTGCTGCGCCGCCACGGCTGCGGCGCCACCCTGTTCGTGCTGCCGGGCAGGCTGGGCGGCGACAACACCTGGGACCCGCTCGGCCCGCGCAGGCCGCTGCTGTCGGCGGACGGCATCCGGCACGCCGCCGCCGAGGGCGTTGAGATCGGCTCGCACGGCCTCACCCACGTCGACCTGACCCAGGCCGACGACGCGCTGCTCCACGCCGAGGTACGCGACAGCGGAGCCCTGCTCTCCGAAGTGACCGGTGCTCACGTCCACGGCTTCTGCTACCCGTACGGGAGACTCGACCGCCGCGTCGTCGACGCGGTACAGGCGGCTGGCTACTCCTACGCCTGCGCCACCGGTCCCGGCGACCTGGCCGGCCGCCACGCCCTCCCCCGCTTCCATGTCGGCGAGCGGGACACGGCCTGGCGGCTGTTCCTCAAGCACCGGCTGCATCGCTTGCCCCGGCTGCGCCACCGCACCATCGAAGGGGTGTGAGCCCCGCGATGCCCGAGTTGAAGGCCCTGCACGTCATCACCGGCCTCGGCGTCGGCGGCGCGGAACAGCAGCTCCGGCTGCTGCTGCGTCACCTGCCCGCCGACTGCGACGTCGTGACGCTCACCAACCCCGGCGCGGTTGCCGAGGGCCTGAGGGCGGACGGCGTCCGCGTGTTCCACCTCGGCATGACCGGCAACCGCGATCCGTCCGCGCTGCCCCGCCTGGTCCGCCTGGTCCGGTCCGGCGGCTACGACCTCGTGCACACCCACCTCTACCGGGCCTGCGTGTACGGCAGGATCGCCGCGCGCCTGGCGGGTGTGCGGGCCGTGGTGGCCACCGAACACTCCCTCGGCGACACGCAGATGGAAGGCCGGCCCCTGACCACCGGCGTGCGCGCGCTGTACCTGGCCGGCGAGCGGCTGGGCCGCGTCACGGTCGCGGTCTCGGCCACGGTGGCGGGCCGGCTCCGGCGCTGGGGCGTACCCGAGTCGCGGATCAGGATCGTGCCCAACGGCATCGACGTGGCGCGCTTCCGCTTCGACCCGGTCGTGCGCGAGCAGACCCGCCGCCGGCTCGGGCTGCCGGACGGCGCGTACGTCATCGGCGGCATCGGCCGACTGACCGCGGGCAAACGGTTCGACGTCCTGATCGGCGCACTCGCCCGCCTGCCCGCGGACTGCTGGCTGGTGCTGGTGGGCACGGGCCCGCGGGACAGCGTGCTGCGGCGCACCGCCCGGCGGGCGGGGGTGGCCGGCCGGGTGTTGTTCACGGGCGAGCGGCCGTACGTACCCGACGGCAGCCCCGGCCCGGACCTGCCCTCGCTGGCCTCTGCCATGGACGTACTCGCCTCGCCGAGCTCGGAGGAGGCGTTCGGGCTCACCGTCGTGGAAGGTCTGGCGGCAGGGCTGCCGGTGCTGTACGCCTGCTGCCCGGCCGTCGAGGATCTGCCGCACAGCCTCACCGCCGGGGCCTGCCGGGTACGGGGCGGCGTGGACGCGTTCGCCCGCGCCCTGGCCGAAACGCGCGCCCTGACCGGCACCGGCCGGTCGCTCCCGGCACACCGCCCCGCCTCCGCCACCGCCCGCCACTACTGCATCACGCGCAGCGCCGCACGGCTCATGGACGTGTACGCGGCCGCTGTCTCCTGCCCATCCCCGTCACCCCTGGAAGTGACCACCCGATGAACCCCATGACCTCCACGACAGAATCCCAGGCATCCCAGGCATCCCAGGCATCCCCGGCACCCGCGACCCGGCGCCGTCCGGTACTGCGGCGCCTGAGGTCGCTGTCACCCTCGTTGCTGCTCGTGGCCGGCGCCCTCGCCGGGGGCCTCGCCGGCGGCGCGTACGGTGCTCTCACCCCACCCGCCTACTCCGCCACGGCGTACGTCGTCGCCGTACCGACCGGGAAGTCGGACCCGCAGGCGGCGCTCGGCCTCGCCCAGGCGTACGGCCGGGTCGCCACGCAACTCGCGGTTCTCGGGGACGCCCAGGTGTGGGCGGGCGTGCCGGTGAGCACGCTGCGCGAGAACGTGCGGTCGGCGACCTCCCCGGATGCTCCGATGGTCGCCGTGACCGCCACCGCCGCACGCCCCGACCTCGCCGTCGATATGGCCGATGCGGTCACCCGTGCGCTGACCCGGCACGCCGGCCGCACCAAAAACGCCACGCAGGTCGAACTCCAGCGGTTCTCCCGCGCCGTCAGGCCCTCCGAGCCGTCGTCGGCACCCCCGGCGCTGACCGGCCTGGTGGGCGCGAGCGCAGGCGGACTGCTGGGCGGCCTTGCCCTGCTGGTCCGCCCGCGGCGCACCGCCGCCGACGGCACGCTCCCTGCCGCCGTGCCCGGCCCGGCCACCGCCGCCGACCCGCATCGACGGCCGTGAGCGGGGTCCCGGGCACCCGCAGTCGCACCCTGCGGGTCGAACTGTGCACCGACGAGCGGGAGTTCGCCGCGCTGGGCCCGGCCTGGGAACGGCTGTACCGCACGTGCGGTGCGGCGACGCCGTTCCAGAGCTACCACTGGCTGCACTCCTGGTGGACGACGTACGGCAGACCCGGCCGACTGCGGCTGGTGCTGGTGCGCGACGGCGGCGAACTGCGGGCGGCCGCGCCGCTGATGCGGGTCGGGCGTCCGCTGCCCCGCCTGGTGCCGTTGGGCGGGGCGATCTCCGACTTCGCAGACGTGCTGCTCGACGACGACCACGCCGACCGGGCGGCGACCGTGCTCACCGAGGCCCTCTCGGCGGCCGCCCGCACCGCGGTGATCGACTTCCGCGAGGTACGGCCGGGCGGCGCGGTCGAGCGCGTCTACGAGCACTGGCGGGGTCCGCGCCGCCGGGTAAGGGACTCGCTGTGCCTGGATCTGCCCGCCGTACCGCTGGAGGAGCTGGCGGTCCGGCTCTCGGCGGCGAAGGCCCGGCGGGTGCGCGCCAAGATGCGCAAACTGACCGCCCTGGGCGTGGCGCACCGGACCGCTCCCCCCGACGAGGTGAGCGCGGCGCTACGACGGCTCCTTGCCCTGCACCGGTTGCAGTGGCAGGGCCGCGGGGTGACGCGGGAACACCTCCGGGAGCGGTTCGCCGCGCACCTCGTGCGCGCGGTCGGCCCGATGGTGCGCGCCGGCGACGCCGTGGTCACCGAGTTCCTGCTGGACGGCAAGGTGGTGGCCGTCGACCTGACCCTGCTGTCCGCGCGCCTGGCGGGCTGCTATCTGTACGGCGCCCATCCGTTGCTGCGCGAGCGGAAGGCGGACATCGCCGTGATGCTGCTGGATGCCTCCGCCCGGCGCTCCGCCACCGGTGAGCGCGGCACGCTCAGCCTGCTGCGGGGCGACGAGCCGTACAAGCACCAGTGGCACCCGGAGCCCGTGGTCAACCAGCGGTTGCTGCTGGCGCGGCGGCGCACCGCCCCACTGCTGTCGGCGGTCGCCTGCGAGGTCGCCGCGCGCAGCCGGGGCAGGGAATTCGTGCGCAGTTGGAAGGAACGCGGCGCCGGCGGCGGGAGCTGAGCCTCCCGCC
>NZ_JACTVI010000009.1:39546-162872 GCF_014495685.1 Streptomyces sp. TRM68367
AGACCACCAGTCGAAGCGGAAGCAGAGCCGTCCGCCGAGCCAGTACTCCATCCAGTCGCCCAGCTCCAGCGGTGAGCAGTTCGGGCGAGGCAGCGGCACCGGTTCGGGCTGGGGCTTCGGCACGGGCAGCGGCAGGGGCGCGGTGGTGCTGGGGAGCACGGACCGGTACACCGCGGCCGCCCGCGGGTTCTGCCGGCACCGCCACACGCCGTGCGGGCAGTAGTCGGTGATCGTGTGGTAGAGCGGCTTGTGCTGGTCGAACCAGGCGAGCATGCCCCGCATGTACTCCGCGTTGTCGCCGTTGCGGAACAGACCCCACTCCGGATACGAGATGGGCTTGCCGTGTTCCTTCGCGAAGTCCACGTGCTGCTGCAATCCGTACGGCTCCGTCACCTGCTCGTCGAACGACATTCCCTGCGGCTGGTCGTACGCGTCCATGCCGATGATGTCGACCGTGTCGTCTCCCGGATAGCACTCGTTCCAGGGAACCGCGTCGCGCCCGCGGCTCGGCGTGAAGTCGAACCGGAACCGCTGCCCGGGCACCGACCGCATGGTGGTGACGATCCGGTTCCAGTACGCCTTCCAGGCCTGCGGGTCCGGCCCGCAGCGGTGGGTGTACGTGGTGCCGTTCATCTCCCAGCCGAGCACGAGCACGGTGTCCGGCACCCTCAGCTCGACCAGTCTCTCGGCCAGACGGCGGAAATGCGCGTCGTACTCCCCGGCCGCGCCCCGGCGCAGCAGGGCTCGCACCTCGGCGTCGGAGACCGCCTCCTCATTGCGCTCCAGCATGGGCACGTTGAGGACGAGCATCCGGTCGTCCCGCTCCCGGCGCCAGGCCGCCCAGGAGTCGAGAAAGCGGGGGGCACCCTCGATGTTGCTCCAGCGGTCGCCGGGCAGATACGTGTGCCCCACGCGCAGTTCGGCGCCGCCCAGCCACCGGCTCAGCCCCGCCATCAGGGCCACGCCCCTGAACGAGTAGTCGAGGTAGGCGCCGACGGCGGGTTGCGGGGCGAGCGGTACGGGCAGCGCGGGCGGTACGACGGTGGCTGTCGTCGCGGGCGATGTCGGCACGGGCGTCGTCGGTACAGGCTGGGTGGCCTCCTCGGCCTCTGCGCCCACGGCGTGGCCAACTCCCGGTACCAGGGCGGCCGACGCGAGAAACCCGGCCGCGACGTACACAGGCCATCTTCTGCAGCGCCGATGCTGAGCGGCCATGGCTTCCCCTTTCTCGCTCATCGGCGGCAGCCGCAGCGCGCGCCGCCACCCGTTTATCCGTATCTGCTCCATTGATCAGTCATATGTATGCCCGTTGTTCCAACTGAGTCCTGTGCCTTCGCACCCCCTGACCACCCGCACGAGTGAGCCATGGCCGAGGAAAATGCGGTGAATTCGCTGTCCCCCCCCCCGGCCGAATTGGGCCGAACGGGCGGAGGGATACGGGGTGGTACGAGGCCGGGAAGGCACTGGTTCGGGGTGCGAAGAGGTGGGTGGCGACCACTGGGGGGCGAGCGATGCCGGCTGTGCCTGCGTGACGAGAGGACTGACTCTCTCGTCAGCGTTTCCTCCTCTTCCTTCGGCTGTGTCCCGAGACGGCTTCCCGCCTCCCGTAGTTCCGCCTCCGCTTGATCTTCTGGCTGGTCCAGTGATGGGACCCGGTGAAGTGCCAGTACCGACACTCCGAGCATCGGTAGATGCGGTCTGGGATTTTCTCCAGAATCGGCTGCTTGATCAGCCAGGTTCTCGCCTCGGATTCAGTGCGGAACGATGCTTTTCCGGTCTCCGGACAACGCGGCAGGATGACCGTATCAGTCATATTTTCTCCGACCTGCGATCGACTCACATCCCTCTGCAGGGAAGTATGTGAGTCGATACTGCATCGGTGGGAAATCCCCACCAAGCAGGTGACATCCTCACAGACGAGTAGTCATCGGATTTCATCCGAACGGCCCTGTATGGCGATTGATGTAACTTGCGCCGATCGGACGATATACGGGGCGAACTCGAGGGCGTCCTCTCCGGCGGCCGGTGCGCCGGCGCAGCGACTTCCCACCGGACCGACACGGCTGCTTCGGACGATGTCACCGCAGCTCAGCAGCCATCCAAAACAGTTCCGAGCTCACCGGCCGGGGAAAACAGCAGCGGCCACCGGAAGAGTGGCCGCTGCCGATATGGGGTCGACTCTGCACCACAGGCCGAAGGTGAGTCCGGTCGGGGGATTTACTTCTGTCAGCGGCTACCACCGAGCCGCCCGCCATACCTGCCGGCATCCAGCGGACGAGCCCGCGTCCTCCACATCGAGGGCTCGCCCTGAACCGGCCGCCGGAGGAATCAGCCGATCAGCCGCGGGGAGCGGCCTGCGTGCAGAAGTTGCCGATATTCGTGATGCTGTCGCCCAAGACGCTGACCGACGGGGCGATCGTGATCGTGGAAGCGCGGAACTGCTGCTCGCATTCCAGAAGCTGCGCGTTTTCGACGGTGGCGTCGGACTGGCCACCGTGGTCGTCAGCCTGGGCGGCCCCGGCACCCGTCAGGCCGATGCTGCCGACAACGGTGGTCACCAGCATGACCTTCTTGAACCTGCGCATACAGACCTCCATATGTTGACTCACGGCCACTACGCAACGTTGTGGCCTCAACCAGCGCAGAAAGGGGAGGCCGAGCTCCAGCTGTCTCGACATCCCCTTTCGCGAGTTCTGACTCTCTGCCCCGTGGTCCCGTCACGAACGACAGATCGATCAGGGCATACGGCAGGGCTAGGGGCCGGGGAGCGGGTCTCGCACAGGAGGTACGAGACCCAGCTCTTCACGGCATCTTGGTCAGCCCTCGACAGGCCCAATCACCCGATGACAGTGCAGAAGTTGCCGGTGTTCGCGTCCAGGTCGCCGGTGCCGGCACCCGGGGTGAGGGTGATGGCGTCCGACTCAAACGACTGCTCGCAGTCCACAACCTGCACGTTGTCGATGAAGGCGTCCCCCGGGTACGGGTCGCCGTAGCCATCGGCGTGGGCAACGCCGCCACCGACAAGGCCCATGCCGCCGACCACCGCTGCTACGGCCGCGGCCTTCTTGAGCTTGTGCATCGCATCTCCGATTTCTCCACGTACACGACCCTCCTTACGGACCGTGTCCGAACAATCACAGACGCTAACACACGCCGCCTTATCGCCGCATTCCTGACACACCCGAATGAGTATCACCAATTTACCTATATACCTTTTAGCGATGTCGAAATCACTGGGCCACCCCGCACGTGTTGACAAACACTGAGGCCAGTCGACGCCAGAAGGGCGACAAAGAAGGGGCGGGTCTCGCACCCTTCAGCGCGAGACCCGCCCCTCAAGGCGTCTTGGAATCAGTCCTCGACAGACCCGGCCACCGTGCAGAAGTTGCCGGTGTTCGCCTCCGTGTCACCGGCACCCCCGGTGAGGGCGATGGCGCCAGCCTCGAACGACTGCTCGCACTGCACAGACTGCAGGTTGCCGATGGCGACGTCGGACGGGTGCGGGTCGCCGGTCTTGTCTCCGCAGGCGTGAGCAACGCCGCCGCCGACAAGGCCCATGCCGCCGACCATGGCTGCTAGGGCCGCGGCCTTCTTGAGCTTGTGCATCGCATCTCCGATTTCTCCACGCACACGACCCTCCTTACGGACCGTGTCCGAACAATCACAGAGAATAACATGCATCCGCCTTATCGCCACATTCCCAACGAGCCGAACGAGTGTCACGAATTTGCCTATTTACCTATTTCAGCCACGCCAGAACCACCGAGCACATCGCAGCGAGGACGGCACATTCATAGCGAGGTTGAACCCTGCCGAAAGCCGACGCGGCAAGACCTGAGGGGCGGGTTTCGCACCTACAGCGCGAAACCCGCCCCTCAAGGCGTCTTGGAATCAGTCCTCGACAGACCCGACCACCGTGCAGAAGTTGCCGGTGTTCGCCTCCGTGTCGCCGGCACCCCCGGTGAGGGCGATGGCACCAGACTCGAACGACTGCTCGCAGTCCACGGCCTGGACGTTGTTGATGAAAAGGTCGAACGGGTCGCCGTAGCCGTGGCCCCCATCGGCGTGGGCAACGCCGCCGCCGACAAGGCCCATGCCGCCGACCATGGCTGCTACGGCTGCGGCCTTCTTGAGCTTGTGCATCGCTTCTCCGTTTTCTCCACGCACACGACCCTCCTTACGGACCGTGTTCGAACAATCACAGACGCTAACACATACCCTCCTTAACGCTGCATTCCCGACACACCCGAATGAGTGTCATGAATCTTCCTATATATGGTGCAGAAGGAAGGGAAACGGCACGCCGAACACGCGGTTGCCGCCCACGAGAGGAGTGCCGACCGGAGGAGGTCAGGGGGTACAGATCGTGGTGCTCTCACCGTCGGTCTGCACCGTGGCGCAGACCTGCTCGACTCTCGGCACCGTGAGGGTGACGCTCTGCTGAACCCCGGCCTGGACGGTCTGCTGCAGGCTCAGCAGTTCGGTGCCGTTCGCGGTGATACTCACGCCGACGGTCCGCGTCGCGGCACATGTGATGCCGACACTGACCCTACTGGTCAGGGTGTCACTGACCTTTTGGACACCGACGGCACAAGGGAAGGCGTGCTGCGCAGCGGCCTGTGCGGGCGCGGCGGCGACGAGCGGTGCGCCAGTCAGCAGCACGGCGGCGGCCGAACGGAGCATGCGATGAGGCATTGGTCCTCCTGGGTGATATGGGGCCGAGCGCGCACGGCGCTCACGATCGCGGCGCCAGAATGTCCGCTAAGCACCTTTTCAGGAAGACGGGATCACGGGCGCACCAACCCCGCAACGCATGTGCGCCGACCGGCTGATGACCTCGCCTCAGTGCGTCACCGCGTGGGGCCTGATCTTCAGGGACGGGGTGAGCAGGCCGTTGTCCTGGGTGAAGTCGCCTTCCAGCAGACGGAACTCGCGGATGGACTCGGCACGGGAGACCGCCTCGTCGATTTCCGTGACGACGAACCGGGCGCCGAAGTCCCGGACGATCCACTCCACCTGCTCGGCGGAGGAGGTGGCGTAGCCGGGGACGGTCTTGCCGCCGGCGGCCCAGATCGCGAAGAGGGCCGTCCACTCGTAGCGGGTTTTGGCTTACTCCAGGCGGCTCGCCGTCTCGATCGCCTCGGCCAGCTGCCGTACGTCCCTGTCCTCCGTCCTGGTCGCCAGCTCTTCGGCGTGCTCGGAGAGTTGGTCGAGGGAAGGGGCGCCGGGCAGGGAGCCGTAGCGGCGGTCGGAGGAGCGGAGGGCGTCCGCGAAGTACGCGGCGACCGTGGTGACCTGGAAGCGGGTGGGCGCGCTGCGCACGGAGTCGTGCAGGTCCGCGGCCTCCAGGTCGCCCGACTCCTCGTGCGGCGTACGGGTGTCGGGGTCGAGCCAGCGCACGGTGGCCGTGGCGAGATGGCCGTCGGCGCCCGGCTTCGTGCGTACGGCGTACAAGGCGGTGACGGTGTGGCCGGGGCCGACCTCGCCGCCGTCCACGCGGTCGTCGCGGAAGTCGTCGTCGGCGACGCGGCGGTTGTCGTAGCCGACGAGCCGGAACTCGGCCACCGTCTCCGGGTCGAAGGCGACCTGGGCCTTGGCGTCACGGGCCGTCAGGTCGATGTTGCGCGGGAGCTGTTCGCTGAAGACCTTCGCGGCGTCGGCCTTGTCGGACACGTACGTCGTGTGGCCGTCGCCCTTGTCGGCGAGGCGTTCCATGAGGGCGTCGCCGTAGTCGCTGCCGACACCGACGCCGAAGAGGGTGATGCCGTGCTCGCGGCGCTCGGTGGCGATGCGTTCCAGGATGGTGTCCGGGTCGGTGTCGCCGGTGTTGGCGAGGGCGTCGGAGATCAGGACGACCCGGTTGGTGGCGCCCTTGCGCAGGCCCTCGACGGCGGTTTCGTAGCCGGTCTCGACGCCCGCGCCGAGGTTGGTGGAGTCCGTGGGCTCCAGGCTGTCGATGGCATCGTGGACGCGGTCGCGGCTGTCGTCGAGGCGGGTCATCGGCAGGACTGTCTCGGCCTCGTCGCTGAAGGTGACCAGGGCGACCGAGTCGTCGTCGCGCAGCCGGTCCGTCATCACGGACAGGGAGTGCTTGGCGAGGTCCAGGCGGCCGGGTTCGGCCATGGATCCGGAGATGTCGATGACGAAGGTCAGCGCGGCGGGCGGACGGTCACCGCTTTCCTCGGCGGGGCGGGTGGCCAGGCCGACCCGGACCAGGGACCAGTCCTTGTCGTCGGTGCGGGCGCCGTCGAGGGTGACCGTGAAGCCGTTGCCGTCCGGGCGGTCGTAGTCCTGGCGGAAGCTGTTGACGAACTCCTCGGGGCGGATGGTCGACGGGGCGGGTCGCTGCCCGTCGGCGAGGGCGCGGCGTGCGTAGCCGTAGGAGGCGGTGTCCACGTCGAGGGCGAAGGTGGAGAGGTGGTCCGGCTCCTCCGGGGCGACCTCGCGGGAGTCGCCGTCGCCCCGCTGCTCCCCGCCGTACCCGTCGGGCGCGGGCAGCGGGGCCGTGCGTCCGCCGGAGTCGTACGCCGCCTCGCTCCTGGCGTTGCCGCTGTCGCCCGCGCCGCAGGCGGTGAGCAGCAGGCCGCCCGCCGCCGTGAGCGCGAGCAGCGCGCCGCGCAGCCGCCGCCTCGCGTACGCCGTGTGCCTCTCGTACCGCTCCATCGTCCGTGCCCCCTCGGTCCGTTGCCGTTGCGTTCTGTGACTGTGACGGCAACGGAGGCCGGAACGTGCGGTACGGGGAGTTGCAGGTGGGTCTCGAAGAGGGCACGGACGGGGACTGCCGAGACCGGTAGGTGATCTTCCGTTGACCTAGGGCGTGTTTCGGAAGTCCCTTCGTCGCCCGAAGGGCGGCTCTGCGGCGTCCGGTGCGTGCTCTCGGCGTGCCGGACGAAAGGCCTCGTACTGGACGTACTCGGGCTTTCGTCCGGTGCGGCGAGAGTGCGTGCCGGGCGTCGCAGAGCAGAAGGGACTTCCGAAACACGCCCTAGGACACCACGTCCTTGCGGGCGAAACCCCGGAAGGCCAGGGCGAACAGCACGAGCGCGTACGTTACCGACAGGGACGTGCCCTGGATCATGTCGGACCACTGGATCTGCGGCTGTACGGCGTCCAGCCAGGCGTACTGGAAGTGCGCGGGCAGGACGTTGCGCCAGTCGCCGAGGGCCGTCACCTCGTCCAGCACGCTGCCGATGATGGTGAGGAACACCGCGCCGCCGACCGCGCCCAGCGGTGCGTCGGTGCGGGTCGACAGCCAGAACGCCAGGCCCGCGGTGACCAGCTGGGACACCATCACGTACGCCACGACGATCGCCAGGCGCTGCGCGGCGGTGCCCGGTTCCAGCGTGCCGCCGGTGGGCAGCTGGAGCGGGCCCCAGCCGTAGGCCGCCGTGCCGACGGCGAGCGCGATGAGCGGCAGCAGGATCAGCGAGGCGAGGCTCAGGCCGAGTCCGACGGCGAGCTTGGACCAGAGCAGGCGGGCGCGGGGCACGGGGGCCGCGAGCAGATAGCGCAGCGAGGACCAGCTGGCCTCCGAGGCCACCGTGTCCCCGCAGAACAGGGCCACGGGGATGACGAGCAGGAAGCCCGCGGAGGCGAACAGGTTCACCGCGGCGAAGTTCGCGCCGGACGCGGTGGCCGTGTCCATCAGGTTCACCCGGTTGTTGCCGCCGCCCGGTTCGCCGCCGATCTGGAAGGCGACGAGCAGGACGAACGGCAGGGCGAACAGGATCGCGCCCATGACGAGGGTGCGGCGCCGCTTCAACTGCCGTACCAGCTCGACCCGGAGGGGCAGCGTGCGGCCGGCGCGGTAGCCGGACGCGGTCTCGCCGGGCTCCCTGTGATCCCTGCACTCGACGAGCGTGCTCATGCTTCGGCTCCGATCAGGGTGAGGAAGGCGTCCTCCAGGCGGCGGTGCGGGCCGACCGCCTGCACGGGCACCTCCAGCCGGACGAGTTCGGCGACCAGGCGCTGGGGGGTGCCGTCGGCGTCCAGCTGGACCAGCAGGCCCTCGTCGGTGCGGGCCGCCGAGACCACGCCGGGCAGCGCGGCGACCTTCTCGACGACGGGCTCGTCCACGGGCGTGGCCGTGCCCACCAGGAGCATGTCGCCGGAGCCGACGATGTCGGCGACCGGGCCCGCCTGCACGAGCTTGCCGTGGTCCATGACCACCAGGTGGGTGCAGGTCTGCTCGACCTCGGCCAGCAGGTGGCTGGAGACGATGACCGTGCGGCCGGCCGCCGCGTACCGGATCATGACCTCGCGCATCTCACGGATCTGAGGCGGGTCGAGGCCGTTGGTCGGCTCGTCGAGGATCAGCAGGTCGGGCAGGCCCAGCATGGCCTGGGCGATGGCCAGGCGCTGGCGCATGCCCTGCGAGTACGTGCGCACCGCGCGGGCGAGCGCGTCGCCGAGCCCGGCGATCTCCAGCGCCTCGTCCAAGTGGGCGTCCTCCGGCGGGCGGCCGGTGGCCCGCCAGTACAGCTCCAGGTTCTCCCGGCCGGACAGGTGCGGCAGGAAGCCCGCGCCCTCGACGAAGGCGCCGACCCGGGACAGCACCGGGGCGCCGCCCCGGATGGCGTGGCCGAAGACGCGGATCTCGCCGCCGTCCGGCCTGATCAGGCCCATCAGCATGCGCAGGGTCGTGGTCTTGCCGGCGCCGTTGGGGCCGAGCAGTCCGAGGACCTGGCCCTTCTCGACGCGGAAGGACAGGTCGCGCACGGCGTACCGGTCGGTGTTCTTCGCGTACTTCTTGGTCAGGCCGGTGATCTCCAGCGGCACCTCGGCCAGCGCCGGGTCGGGCGGCGCGGGCGCCACCGTGCGGCGCCGCCCGGACAGCACCAGCGCCAGCGCGACGGCCGCACCGGCGAGCGGCGCCCACCACACCCACGCGGGCAGCGGGCCGGTGCCCTCGGTGCTGCCGAGAGCCGTCGGCACCTTCAGGTCGCCCTTGACGGAGACCGTGTACGTCGCCGGGGCGGTCGGGGAGGCGTAGCCGAGGTCGGTCGAGGCGAGGACCAGGCGCAGCCGGTGGCCGTCGTCGACCTCGTGGTCGATCGCGGGCAGGGTGACCGTCACGTCCTTGCCGGCCTGCACGCCCTCCACGCGGACGGGGGTGACCAGCTGGGCGGGCAGCACCGGCTGGGTGCCGCCCGGGCCGACGTCGTACACCTTGGCGAAGAGCACGGCGTCGTCGGTGGTCGACTTCACGTGCACGGTGACCGTGGGCGAGCCGGTGATCTGGAGGCCGTCGCGGACGGGCGCCGACTCGAACGCGGCGAACTGGCCGGGGAAGTCGAGGGAGACGCCGATGCCGAGGGAGGACAGCTGCGAGAGGCCGCCGGCCGCGCCGAGGCCGGGCAGGGCGGAGACGGCAGGCGGGCTGGCGCCGGCCGGGTTGGCGACGGTCTGCTCGCGACCGGCCAGGGGCAGGGAGCGCGGCTTGGCCTCAAGGCCTGGGTAGGTGTCCGAGGTGATGCCGGCGAGGCGGGGTTCGCCGTCGCCGCTGCCGGCGCCCAGGGTGCGGGTGACGCGGAAGGCGGGGCCGGTGTCGGCGCCCTTGTCGTCCTTCAGGTAGCGGTCGAACCACGCCTGCGTGCGCGCCTGGACACGGCCGGCCTCCAGGTCGCCGCCGTCGTGCCCGCCGGAGATCCAGTCGACGTCGACGGGGGCGCCGTTGGCGCGGATGGCCTTCGCCGCGGCGTCGGCCTGGCCGAGCGGGAACAGGGAGTCGGTCTGGCCCTGCGACAGCAGCGTCGGCACCTTGATGCGGTCGGCGACCGCGGACGGCGAGCGTTCCTGAAGGAGCTTGACCGCCTGGGCGTCGGGCTTGCCGGACTCGGCGACCCGCTCGTACATCCGGCACAGCTGCGGCTCGAACCTGGCGCAGCCGCCACCGGTGTTGACGAAGATGCCCGCCCACAGCTTCTTGAACACGCCGTTCGGGAACAGCGCGTCGGCGAGGTTCCAGTAGGTGATCGCCGGAGCGATGGCGTCCACGCGGGCGTCGTACCCGGCCGTCAGCAGGGCGATCGCGCCGCCGTACGAACCGCCGGCCATGCCCACGCGCGGGTCGCCCGCCTTGTCCAGCTCGACCTGCGGCTGCTCGGCGAGCCAGTCGATCAGCTTGGAGACGTCGGCGACCTCGCCCTTGGGGTCGTTCAGCCCGATCTTCCCCGTGGACCTGCCGAAGCCGCGGGCCGACCAGGTCATGACCGCGTACCCGTCCCTGGCGAGGTCCTCGGCCTGCTGCCGCATGTCGTTCTTGCTGCCGCCGAAGCCGTGCCCGAGCAGCACGGCGGGGCGGCGGCCACCGCCGCCCGCCGTGAAGTACGAGGTGTCGATGCGCACCCCGTCGGCCGTGGCCATGATCCGGTCGGTGCGGTGCACCGGCGGCGCGTCGTCGGAGGCCGACGCCACCGACGCCACCGTCCACGTTCCGGCACCGGCGAGCACGACGACGGCGGCCGCGGCGGCGATGATCCGCCTCGGCCGCCGAAGCAACGGCCCCCGCCATGCGGGCAGTCGAAGATCCATGCGTCAACGGTACGGGGTCAACCTGTCGATAAGTTGTCTACCAGGGGCTGAACCGTCGCCCCTCCCACGGGAGTACGAGCTGACCTCCCGTACCGCGAGCGCGGTACGGGACTGAGACGTACGCCACGCCGGAGCGCGGTCAGTGGTTGCGCGGGAAGCCCAGGTCCACGCCCGCCGGGGCGTCGGCGGGGTCAGGCCAGCGGGTGGTGACGACCTTGCCGCGGGTGTAGAAGTGCGTGCCGTCGTTGCCGTAGATGTGGTGGTCGCCGAAGAGCGAGTCCTTCCAGCCGCCGAAGGAGTGGTAGCCGACGGGCACCGGGATGGGGACGTTCACGCCGACCATGCCGGCCTCGATCTCCAGCTGGAAGCGGCGGGCCGCGCCCCCGTCCCGGGTGAAGATCGCGGTGCCGTTGCCGAAGGGCGAGCTGTTGATCAGCGCCACGCCGTCGTCGTACGTCTCGGCGCGCAGCACGCACAGCACCGGGCCGAAGATCTCGTCCTGGTAGGCCTTGGCGGTGGTGGGCACCTTGTCGAGCAGGGAGATGCCGATCCAGTGGCCGTTCTCGTGGCCGGCGCCTTCGTAGGTATACGCCGAACCGTCGAGGACGACCTCGCAGACCTCCGCCGCCGCGCCGCTGACGTACGACGCCACCTTGTCGCGGTGGGCGGCGGTGATCAGCGGGCCCATCTCGGAGGCCGGGTCGTCGCCGGGGCCGATCTTGATCTTCTCGGCGCGCTCGCGGATCTTCTCCACCAGCTCGTCGCCGATCGCGCCGACGGCCACGACCGCCGAGATCGCCATGCAGCGCTCGCCCGCGGAACCGTACGCCGCCGAGACGGCCGCGTCCGCCGCCGCGTCCAGGTCGGCGTCCGGGAGGACCAGCATGTGGTTCTTGGCGCCGCCGAGGGCCTGGACGCGCTTGCCGTTGGCGGAGGCGGTGGTGTGGATGTAACGGGCGATCGGGGTCGAGCCGACGAACGACACCGCCTTGACGTCCGGGTGCTCCAGCAGGCGGTCGACGGCCACCTTGTCGCCGTGCACGACGTTGAAGACACCGTCCGGCAGACCGGCCTCGGCCAGCAGCTCGGCGAGCTTCAGGGAAGCGGACGGGTCCTTCTCGGACGGCTTCAGGACGAACGTGTTGCCGCACGCGATGGCCATCGGGAACATCCACATCGGCACCATCGCCGGGAAGTTGAACGGCGTGATGCCCGCGACGACCCCCAGCGGCTGCCGGATGGACGAGACGTCGACCCGATTGGCGACCTGCGTGGACAGCTCGCCCTTCAGCTGCACGTTGATCCCGCACGCCAGGTCGACGATCTCCAGGCCGCGCGCCACCTCACCGAGGGCGTCGGAGTGCACCTTGCCGTGCTCGGCGGTGATCAGCTCGGCGATCTCGTCGCGGTGCGCGTCCAGCAGCGCCCGGAACCGGAAGAGGATGGACGTGCGCTGGGCCAGGGACGACTGACCCCAGCTGGCGAAGGCCTCCTTGGCGGCCGCGACCGCCGCGTCCACCTCGTCCACCGTGGCGAACGCGACCTTCGTCGTCACCTCGCCGGTCGCCGGGTTCGTCACCGGCCCGTACGTACCCGAGGCGCCTTCGACGGTCTTGCCGCCGATCCAGTGGTTGACGATCTTCGTCATGACCGAGCACTCCTTCACAGATGGTGGCGCCGGGTGGCCAGGTGCCGTTCGTACAGCTCACGGGCCTTGACCGCGGACGGCAGTGTCGCGGTCTCGGCCACGGGCACATCCCACCAGGCCTGGGCCGGGGGCGCGCCCGACACAGTGTCTGCCGTTTGGGTCTCCACGTAGACACATGTGGGAGTGTCGCGGCCCGCGCCTCGGCGAGCGCCGCCCGCAGGTCCCGTACCGTCTTCGCGCGCAGCACCCGCATGCCGAGGCTGGCCGCGTTGGCGGCGAAGTCCACCGGCAGCGGCGGCCCGGTGAGCGTGCCGTCCTCGGACGGGAGGCGGTAGGCGGTAGGCCGTGCCGAACCGCTCGCCGCCGACTGTCTCGGACAGCCCTCCGATGGACGCGTACCCGTGGTTCTGCAGGATCACCACCTTGATCGCGATGCCTTCCTCCGGGTGGTACCGGATGTCCGCCTCGTCGGCCTCGTAGCAGGCGTCGACGCGCTGCTCCCAGCGCTCCTTGTCCTCGGTGGAGTCGGTGACGTACTGGGTGCCGACCCGGTGGCCGGGCCGCCGCAGCGCGTCCGTCAGGTCAGGCCGCCGCGGGCGTCCGCGACCGGCGGGAGGCCGGCGAGCTTGTGGCCGTTGAAGGGGGCGATGTTGAGTTTGAGGAAGCGGACGCCCGGCGCCTCGAACAGGGTGCCGAAGGCGGTGGTGAAGTCGGTGTAGCGCGTGCCCACACCGATCACCAGGTCGGCGGTGCGGGTGAGCTCGTCCGCCGTCGCCGTGCCGGTGTGGCCGATGCCGCCGACGTCCTGGGGGGTGGTTGACAGTCGCGAGGGCGGCGCGCCCGTGACGAGGTTGGTGGCGCCCGGCCCGATGGAGGTCGTCACGGCGTGCGTGGACAGCCGGTTGGACTGCCGGGCGTAGCCGACGGCCGCGTGCACCATGGCCTGCTCGTTGCGGCCCTGGTGGTACGGCATCGCCCCGGCGTACTCGACGACCGCCTGGCCGAGCCGTTGCCCTGTCCGTTCGAGACCTCCGGCGCGGGGCCGAGGCGGGCGGGGAGTCATCGCTCGCTCTTCGCTCCTGCCAGGGCGAAGCGGCCTCCCGCGCTGGAGGCGATCTGGGGGCGCGCCGCGGGGTGTGGCGGCGCGCCGGGGTGTCATGGCGGCCCTCACAGCAGTCCTACGGCGGTGGACTCCAGGGTGGTCAGCGAGCCCGGGTCGGCGTAGTCGATGCGCAGCAGCAGTTTGCCCGCGTCGAAGCGGAGCCGTTCGATGTCCTCGGCGCGGTGGCCGGTGAACCGGTCGTCGAGTTCGAAGGGGGCGCCCTGGAGGCCGCCGCGGTTCATCGAGCCACCGCGGTACGGCGGCCGAGGCGGGCGGCGGCGACCGCCACGTTGCTGTCCGAGCCGCCGAGGAACTTGCCGAAGGAGGTGACCCGCGGCAGCGGCACGCCTGTCTGCAGCGGATACAGGTCCACCCCGATCCGCCCCATGGTGATCAGGTCGTACGTCATCGGCTCCCCTTCGCTCACGCGGCCCTCCCGGCTTTGTAGTCCTGTGTGTGAAGCCCCGTCAATGTTTTGTCCGGACATTCGGACGAGATCTTGACAGCGCTTTCCAGACCTGGGGGCCGGCCGGCGCGTGAGATGCGTACCGGCTGGTCGAAGCCCAGCGCATCAGCAGGACCTCGATGCCCGATAGGCGTCCGTCGTGCTCGCCGACCGCCCTGGGCGGCCTCGCATACAACTCAACGACCCTCGCCCCGCCTCGCCTCGCCTTGCCGCCGAACGCCCCTCCCCTTGCCACCAACCAGCCCCACCCGTCAACGCGCCACGCCGGCGAGCCGGCGTACGCCTTTGCGGTATCTGTGTCACAGACACCCCCTTCGTGTCACACATGTCGCGTGTACGCGGGTCTTCCGTCACACCCGGCGCACAGGCCCTGCCCTCACGTCACGCTCCGCCGTTCACCGGACACAGGGTTTTTGATCGCCAGCGCAGCGCCCGGCTTCCCCGGACGGCCGCCCCCGGCCACCGCCGCGGCGCGCGCAGGAAGGTGCGTCTCATGACCGACCACAGGCTCTGGTCCTACAAGGAGATCGCGGTACACATCCGGGTGCAGCCGGACACCGTGCGCTCGTACCGCAAGCACGGCCTACTGCCCCCACCCGACCTGGTGGAGGGAGGCAAACCCTTCTGGTACGCGGACACGGTCCGGGCGTGGGTCGCCTCAAGGCCGGGCAACCGCCGGCGTCGGCAGGCTTGATCGCCCCCTTGATGCGTCTTGAACCCCCCTCGGTCAGGCCTGGTTCGCGTGCCGGTCCTGCGGCGTCGTTGCGCACGCGGATCGCGACAGCTCCCGCAACATCCGCGCCCGCGCGTGGGAGTTGTGGCGACGCGGGGTCCAGTCAACGGTCCCACCACCGCGCCAGCGGGACAGGGCCGGACGCAAACGCAGCGTCACCGCCAGTGATGCCCGTTGTGCAAGCCGGGGACTTTGGTCCCGGGTCGTTGCCCCCCGGGCTTTCACGACCAGGGCTCGATCACCGTCACCCCCGCCCCCGGCGCCGCCCCCATCGCCGCCAGCGCCGGCGGCACCGCGGTCAGCGGGATCGTGGCGGTCACCAGGAGGTCGGGGCGCAGGACGCCGGAGCGGACCAGTTCCAGCATCGGCGGGTAGGTGTGCGCGGCCATGCCGTGGCTGCCGAGCAGTTCGAGTTCGAATGCGACGGCGCGGGCCATCGGGACGGGTGTCGTCCCCGTCGGCGAGGGCAGCAGGCCGACCTGGACGTGCCGGCCGCGGCGGCGCAGTCCGTTCACTGAGGCGGCGCAGGTGGCGGGCGAGCCGAGCGCGTCCAGGGAGAGGTGGGCACCGCCGCCGGTCACGTCGCGGACCGCCGCCGCCGTGTCGCAGGTGCGTGCCGCGTCCACGCCCTCCGCCGCCCCGAACTTCCGCGCCAGATCCAGCGCCCCCTGCGCTACGTCGACGGCGACCACCCGCGCCCCCGACGCCGCCGCGATCATCACCGCCGACAGCCCCACGCCACCGCACCCGTGCACGGCGACCCACTCCCCCGCCGCCGCCCGGCCCTGCTGCACCACCGCGCGGTACGCCGTCGCGAACCGGCATCCGAGCGAGGCGGCCGTCGCGAAGGACATGCCGTCCGGGACCGCGACGAGGTTCACGTCGGCGTGGTCCAGCGCCACGTGCTCGGCGAAGGAGCCCCAGTGCGTGAAGCCGGGCTGGGTCTGCCGCTCGCACACCTGCTGGTCGCCCGCCGCACAGGCCGCGCAGCCGCCGCACGCGCACACGAACGGCACGGTGACCCGGTCGCCGGGCCGCCAGCCGGTGACCCGGTCGCCCACCGCCTCGACGACACCGGCGAGTTCATGCCCGGGCACATGCGGCAGCGCGATGTCCGGGTCGTGGCCCTGCCAGCCGTGCCAGTCGCTGCGGCACAGCCCGGTCGTCTCGACCCGCACCACCACCCCGTGCTCCGGGGCTCGCGGATCTGCCACGTCCCGCACCTCGGGCGCCTCCCCGAACCGCTCGAACACCACCGCCCGCATGCGCCGCCGCCCTCCCCGCCAGGCCCTGTTTGGCTCATCCGCCTCTCGTGGCGGAACGTTATCCCGTGCCCAATGCCGTCCCCTTTCCCGGAGCCCTTCTTGGATTTATACCCCCTAGGGGTACAATCGGGTCACGGTGGGCCCTGGCGGCCCCCTCACCCTCACACGCCTCGACGAGGAGTAACGACATGAGCGTCCAGACCGGCGCCCCGGGTTCCGTCACAACCGTCTACAAGGTCAGCGGGATGAGCTGCGGACACTGCGAGGGCGCCGTCTCCGGCGAGCTCTCCGAGCTTTCCGGCGTCAGCTCCGTGCAGGCCGTCGCCTCCAGCGGCGAGGTCACCGTCGTCTCCGCGGCCCCGCTCGACGAGGAGGCCGTACGCGCCGCCGTCGACGAGGCCGGCTTCGAGCTGGTCGGCAAGGCCTGAGGCACACGTCCCGAAGACTTTCGGGCACCCCCGAAGACTTTCCGGGAGTCCGGACATGACCAGCACCACCACCGCACAGCCGGCCACCGACGGCACCGCCCCGGAGCTGTCCGAGGTCGAGCTCCGCATCGGCGGAATGACCTGTGCCTCCTGCGCGGCCCGCGTCGAGAAGAAGCTCAACCGGATGGACGGCGTCACCGCCACGGTGAACTACGCGACGGAGAAGGCCCGCGTCGCCTACCCGGCCGGGACCGAGGTCGCCGACCTGATCGCCACGGTGGTGAAGACCGGGTACACCGCCGAGGAGCCCGCACCCGCGCGCGAGGAGACGGCACCGGCCGCCCAGGAGGACCCCGAGCTGTCGGCGCTCCGCGTGCGCCTGACCGTCTCGGCGCTGCTCGCCGTGCCCGTCGTGCTGCTGGCCATGGTCCCGGCCCTGCAGTTCGACAACTGGCAGTGGCTCTCCCTCACCCTCGCCGCCCCCGTCGTCGTCTGGGGCGGCCTGCCCTTCCACCGGGCCGCCTGGACCAACGCCCGGCACGCCGCGGCCACCATGGACACGCTGGTCTCGTTCGGCACGCTGGCCGCGTTCGGCTGGTCCCTGTGGGCGCTGTTCCTCGGCGACGCGGGCATGCCCGGTATGCGGCACGGTTTCGACCTGACCGTCTCCCGGGCCGACGGCGCCTCGACGATCTATCTCGAAGTCGCCACCGGCGTCACCGCCTTCATCCTCCTCGGCCGCTTTCTGGAAGCCCGCTCCAAGCGGCGTGCGGGCGCCGCGCTGCGGGCGCTGATGGAGCTGGGCGCGAAGGACGTGGCCGTACTGCGATACGAGGAGAGCGAGCTCGAAGCGCTCTCGGGCGAGGGCGGTGACCGGGGACGGACGGGTGGCCGCGAGGTGCGGATACCGGTGGAGCGGCTGGCGGTCGGCGACTGGTTCGTCGTACGGCCCGGGGAGAAGATCGCGACCGACGGCACGGTCGTCGAGGGTGCCTCCGCGGTGGACGCCTCGATGCTCACCGGCGAGTCCGTGCCCGTCGACGTCACCGTCGGCGACGCCGTCACCGGCGCCACCGTCAACGCCGGGGGCCGGATCGTCGTAGCAGCCACCCGCATCGGCGCCGACACCCAGCTCGCGCGGATGGCCAGGCTGGTGGAGGACGCGCAGAGCGGCAAGGCCGAGGTGCAGCGGCTCGCCGACCGGATCTCCGCGGTCTTCGTCCCGGCGGTGCTGCTGATCGCGGTCGGCACGGCCGGGGCGTGGCTCGGCCTGACCGGCGACCCGGCCGCCGCGTTCACCGCGGCCGTCGCAGTGCTGATCATCGCCTGCCCGTGCGCCCTGGGACTGGCCACGCCGACCGCGCTGATGGTCGGCACGGGACGCGGGGCGCAGCTCGGCATCCTCATCAAGGGCCCGGAGGTGCTGGAGTCCACGCGCCGCGTCGACACGGTCGTCTTGGACAAGACCGGCACGGTCACCACGGGCCGGATGACCCTCCAGGAGGTGTACGCCGCCGACGGCGCCGACGAGAAGCAGGTGCTGCGGCTCGCGGGCGCCGTCGAGCACGCCTCCGAGCACCCCGTCGCCCGCGCGGTCGCCGCCGGCGCCGAGGAGCGCGTCGGACGACTCCCGGAGGTCGAGGGGTTCGAGAACGTCCCCGGGCGGGGCGTACGCGGGCGTGTGGAGGGGCGTGAGGTGGCGGTGGGGCGCCTCTACGACACGCTGCCACGCGAGCTGGCCCGCGCCAGGGACGAGGCCGAGAGCGGCGGACGTACGGCCGTCGTCGTCGGCTGGGACGGGGCGGCACGCGGTGTCGTCGCCGTCGCGGACGCCGTGAAGGACACCAGCGCGCAGGCGGTGCGCGAGCTGCGCATGCTGGGGCTCACGCCGGTGCTGCTGACCGGGGACAACCGGACGGTGGCCGAGGCGGTGGCCCGGCAGGTCGGCATCGACCAGGTGATCGCCGAGGTGCTGCCCGAGGACAAGGTCGACGCCGTACGGCGGCTCCAGGGCGAGGGGCGGTGCGTGGCGATGGTCGGCGACGGCGTCAACGACGCGGCCGCGCTCGCCGTCGCTGATCTGGGTCTTGCCATGGGCACCGGGACGGACGCGGCGATCGAGGCGGGCGATCTGACGCTGGTGCGCGGGGATCTGCGGGTGGCCGCGGACGCGATCCGGCTGTCCCGCAGGACGCTCGCGACGATCAAGGGCAACCTCGTGTGGGCCTTCGGCTACAACGTGGCCGCGCTGCCGCTGGCCGCCGCCGGGTTGCTGAACCCGATGATCGCGGGCGCGGCGATGGCCTTCTCGTCGGTGTTCGTGGTGACGAACAGCCTGCGGCTGCGGACATTCCGGTGAGTCGGAAGCCAGGGCTCCTCTGGAGTCCTGCGCGAGCCTCACATAAGCTCTTCACAAGGCTCGCGCATCATCCTTACGCTTGGGTCCCGTCAGTTGAATCCGGGCCCTTGCGTACCTAAAGGACATATGCGAGAGACGCAGATCACAGTGATATCAACGTAACCATCGAAGGGGTTCGAAGGTCTAAGTTGACGATGTCGGGAAGCGTCTTGGGGGGCGCTGACCGGCACCTGGAGATGTCTTGGGGGACTTCTCCAGAGGTGCGTTGCCGGGACACGTACACCGGGAAGCTTTGAGCGGCCCTCCCTACGTGTGCTGTCCCGGCAGACCGCACAACCCTGAGTACGGCGAGTTCCGCTCGTTCTGCTCAACCTGTTGAACAGCGATTCAGGCGCTGCGTCCTCAGACGCCCGGCCGGATCCCGTGGGGGGAATCCGCACCGGGACACGGGAAGGCGCCCTGGTCGTCGGCCCGTGGGGGGACCGGCGCTCCAGGGCGCCTTCTGTTTTGTCCGGTCACACCAGCACGGGTACGGCCACGCAGACATGCGCGCGGCGAACTCGAAGGCCCCGCAGACTCGTGCCCGACGACACGCGAAGGCCCCGCACGCGACGCTGCGCGCACGGGGCCCCGCGAGTCCTGCTCAGGGAACACCGCACCCGGCGCCGAAAAGACCCGGCCGACCGGCCCCCGAGCCGGAACAAGACGGCCCAGCGACGGGGCACCAGTGGCGGCACCCCTCACCGGCAGGTGTCAGCGCTTCTCGACGGGAACGAAGTCCCGCTGCACCACGCCCGTGTAGATCTGGCGCGGGCGGCCGATGCGGGAGCCCGGCTCCTTGATCATCTCGTGCCACTGGGCGATCCAGCCCGGCAGCCGGCCGAGGGCGAACAGGACCGTGAACATCTCGGTCGGGAAGCCCATGGCCCGGTAGATCAGGCCGGTGTAGAAGTCGACGTTCGGGTAGAGGCTGCGCGAGACGAAGTAGTCGTCGGAGAGCGCGTGCTCCTCCAGCTTCAGGGCGATGTCCAGCAGCTCGTCGGACTTGCCGAGGGCGGAGAGCACGTCGTGCGCGGCGGCCTTGATGATCTTGGCGCGCGGGTCGAAGTTCTTGTAGACCCGGTGGCCGAAGCCCATCAGGCGGACGCCGTCCTCCTTGTTCTTCACCTTGCGGATGAAGGAGTCGACGTCACCGCCGGCGTCGCGGATGCCCTCCAGCATCTCCAGCACGGACTGGTTGGCGCCGCCGTGCAGCGGGCCCCACAGGGCGTTGATGCCCGCGGAGATCGAGGCGAACATGTTCGCCTGCGAGGAGCCGACCAGGCGGACCGTGGAGGTCGAGCAGTTCTGCTCGTGGTCCGCGTGCAGGATCAGCAGCTTGTCGAGGGCGGAGACCACGATCGGGTCCAGGTCGTACTCCTGCGCGGGGACCGAGAAGGTCATACGCAGGAAGTTCTCGACGTACCCGAGGTCGTTGCGCGGGTAGACGAACGGGTGGCCGATCGACTTCTTGTACGCGTACGCCGCGATCGTCGGCAGCTTGGCGAGCAGCCGGATCGTGGAGAGGTCGCGCTGCCGCTCGTCGAACGGGTTGTGGCTGTCCTGGTAGAACGTGGACAGCGCGGAGACGACCGACGACAGCATGGCCATCGGGTGGGCGTCGCGCGGGAAGCCCTTGTAGAAGTTCTTGACGTCCTCGTGCAGCAGGGTGTGCTGCGTGATGTCGTTCCGGAACGCGGTGAGCTGGTCGACGGTCGGCAGCTCGCCGTTGATCAGCAGGTACGCGACCTCCAGGAACGTGGAGCGCTCGGCCAGCTGCTCGATCGGGTAGCCGCGGTACCGGAGGATCCCCGCCTCGCCGTCGAGATACGTAACGGCGGATTTGTAGGCGGCGGTGTTGCCGTAACCGCTGTCCAGCGTCACCAGACCGGTCTGGGCGCGGAGCTTGCCGATGTCGAAGCCCTTGTCACCGACGGTGCTGTCGATCACCGGGTAGGTGTATTCGCTGCCGTCGTACCGCAGTACTACAGAGTTGTCGCTCACGTCTTCCCTCACCGACGTTGTGCCTCATCTTCGAGGTGCCCTGACTGTCTCTACCATCCCCCACTTGGCTCAGGAGAGTGCACTCGGGGTCGACCATCGGGCCTATTGGCGGCACTGAGTGCCGCCAACTAGCTCATCCTGCCCCCTGTGTTCCCCGTCTGGAAGTGTCTTGTGACCTTCGCGACGCATTTGATCGATCATGTTTGCGTGATGCGCGTCACAGTGCGTCCGTCAGGTGTCCCTCAGTCACCCAGGGGACGCGGAGCGAGCCTGAAGTCGAGGGCCGTACAGCGCCGGCCCGCCGACACCGTGCGCACCGCCTGTCCTATCGCCTTGCGTGAGCCGACGAGGACGACCAGCTTCTTGGCGCGGGTGACCGCCGTGTAGAGCAGGTTCCGCTGGAGCATCATCCAGGCGCTCATGGTGACCGGGATGACCACCGCCGGATACTCGCTGCCCTGGGAGCGGTGGATGGTCACGGCGTACGCGTGAGCCAGCTCGTCCAGTTCGTCGAATTCGTACGGAACCTCCTCGTCCTCGTCCGTCAGCACGGTGAGGCGCTGGTCGACCGGGTCGAGCGCGGTGACCACGCCCACGGTGCCGTTGAAGACACCGTTCTCGCCCTTCTCGTAATTGTTGCGAATCTGGGTGACCTTGTCGCCGACACGGAAGACCCGGCCGCCGAACCGCTTCTCCGGCACGTCGGGTCGGCCGGGGGTGATGGCCTGCTGGAGCAGGCCGTTGAGCGTGCCCGCGCCGGCGGGGCCCCGGTGCATGGGCGCCAGCACCTGGACGTCCCGGCGCGGGTCGAGGCCGAACTTCGCCGGGATCCGGCGGGCGGCGACGTCCACGGTGAGCCGTCCGGCCTCCTCCGTGTCGTCCTCGACGAAGAGGAAGAAGTCCTTCATACCGTCGGTGACGGGCGGCTTCCCGGAGTTGATCCGGTGCGCGTTGGTCACCACCCCGGACTGCTGGGCCTGGCGGAAGACGCGGGTGAGCCGGACGGCGGGCACGGGGCTGCCGTCGGCCAGCAGGTCCCGCAGGACCTCGCCGGCGCCGACGCTGGGCAACTGGTCCACGTCCCCCACGAACAGCAGGTGCGCCCCAGGCGGTACGGCCTTCACCAGCTTGTTGGCCAGGAGCAGGTCCAGCATCGACGCCTCGTCGATCACCACCAGGTCGGCGTCCAGCGGCCGGTCCTTGTCGTAGGCCGCGTCGCCGCCGGGCTTGAGCTCCAGGAGGCGGTGGACGGTCGAGGCCTCGGCCCCGGTGAGCTCGGCCAGGCGCTTGGCGGCGCGGCCGGTCGGGGCGGCCAGCACGACCTTCGCCTTCTTGGCCCGCGCCAGCTCCACGACCGACCGGACCGTGAAGGACTTGCCGCAGCCGGGACCGCCGGTGAGGACGGCGACCTTCTCGGTGAGCGCGAGTCTCACGGCCGCCTCCTGCTCGGGGGCCAAATCCGCGCCCGTACGCCCCTTCAGCCAGCCCAGCGCCCTGTCCCAGTCCACCTGCCGGAAGCCCGGCATCCGGTCCTCCTCGGTGCGCAGCAGGCGCAACAGCTGGGCGGAGAGGGAGAGTTCGGCCCGGTGGAAGGGCACGAGATAGACCGCCGTGACGGGTTCTCCCGCCCGTCGCCCACCACCCTCAGCGGAAGCCCTTCGGGCGCCCCTTTTGTCGTCCGGTCCCGGCACCTTCTCCCGTACGACGCCGGGGTCCTCGCCGTCCTCCGGGACCCGGGACAGCTCCGCCAGGCACTCGATGACCAGCCCGGTGTCGACCTGCAGCAGCTTCACCGCGTCCTTGATCAGCTGCTCCTCGGGCAGGAAACAGTGCCCCTGGTCGGTGGACTGCGACAGCGCGTACTGCAGGCCCGCCTTGACGCGCTCCGGGCTGTCGTGCGGGATGCCGACCGACTGGGCGATCTTGTCGGCGGTGAGGAAGCCGATGCCCCAGACGTCGGCCGCCAGCCGGTACGGCTGGTTCTTCACGACGGAGATCGAGGCGTCGCCGTACTTCTTGTAGATGCGCACCGCGATCGACGTGGACACCTCGACGGTCTGAAGGAAGAGCATGACCTCCTTGATCGCCTTCTGCTCCTCCCAGGCGTCGGCGATCTTCTTGGTGCGCTTGGGTCCGAGGCCGGGGACCTCGATGAGCCGCTTCGGCTCCTCCTCGATGATCTGGAGGGTGTCCAGGCCGAAGTGCTGTGTGATGCGGTCGGCGAAGACCGGGCCGATGCCCTTGACCAGGCCGGAGCCGAGGTAGCGGCGGATGCCCTGGACGGTGGCGGGCAGGACCGTCGTGTAGTTCTCCACGTGGAACTGCTTGCCGTACTGCGGATGCGAGCCCCACCGGCCCTCCATGCGCAGGGACTCGCCGACCTGGGCGCCGAGCAGCGCGCCGACGACCGTGAGGAGGTCGCCGCCGCCTCTGCCGGTGTCGACCCGGGCGACCGTGTAGCCGTTCTCCTCGTTGGCGTATGTGATGCGTTCGAGGACGCCTTCGAGCACGGCGAGCCGCCGCTCCCCGCCGTCGGCCCGAGTCGCCCCGGTCTCCGCCTGATTGGACATGATCCGACGCTACCGCCCCGGTCCGACAGTCCGGGGCGGAGACGAGGAGGCCGGGCCGGTCGTCCCGGGCCGCGGCGAGGGACCCGGCGGGCGTTTGAAAAGATTTCATGAAACCAACCGGTCAGTACATGAACAACGACTCATATTTTCACGAGCAATCCACAATTGAAGCTGCGAAGCTTTACACTTCAATAATCCAAATTGTCGCTTTCTGCTGCCTTTCACATGAGAGGATTCAAGGGACTCACCGAGAGGAGCGGACGCGATTCCGGAGGCAGCTCGGTAACCGCGCGAAGGGGGCGCCTGACGTGCCCCGATGCGCGACGGCGGCGCGCAGGAGCACCGCAGGGCCGCGTCGACGGCTGGCACCGGAGGCCCGTTCCGCATGGCCTGGTCGGTGACTCTTTCCCGGTCGGCCCCACACCCTACTGCCTCCAAGCGGAATCCGGCCCTTGGAGGTCACCCCCCACCGATCCATGCCCGGAGCAATCGCGATGTCACTGCCTCCACAAAGCCGGAATGACGATGTCAGCGCGACCCCTCGACCCCATGCGCGTGCGTACGCTGCAGGGGTCTTTCTCGTCGGCTTCTGCTTCGCCATCACGCTCAGCCTCCTCGCGATCTCCCCGGTGATTTCGACCAGCCACTCGACCGTGGCCCCGGGACCTTCCGCACCGGACGCGGGCACCCTCGAAACTCCCCCTCTGCACCGCATACAGAATCCCGAGTCCCGCCCTTATCCGAGCCCCGGCCCGGGCTGACACCCGCCTGCCCGGGAAAACGAAAGCGCCGGACCTGCACATATCGAAGCAAGAAATGTGAACCCCCCACATGCCGTCACATCCCTGCCTCGCCCAACAGAACATTCCCGACCAGCGCGACAAGCCGGCCGAAGGCGCGGCCCCGCCCCCTGCCGCCGGCCCGACACCCCCTGATCCGGCCCCGCGCACCGAACCGTCCGACGCTGCGCCGCCGGCGCTGCCGTACCGGAAACAGCTGCACCACCTCGCCCGCGCCGTGCGCTTCCCCCTCGGCGTCTACGCGGCATCGCTCCTGCTGCACCTCGTGACGCTGGCCGCGATGAACCCGCCGAACGGCCCGGGGGTCCGCGACCGGCTACTGACCTGGGACGCCCAGTGGTTCCTGGACGTCGCCCAGCACGGCTACGCCCGGGACTTCTCCTTCACCGCGGACGGGCTCAGCGGCAGCAACCTGGCGTTCTTCCCGGCCTACCCGTTCACCATCCGGGCCGTGCACACCGTGACCGGGCTCAGCTACGAGACCGCCGGGCTCGTCGCCTCCCACCTCGCCCTGACAGCCGCGCTCATATGCGTCCACCGGCTCATGCTGCGCCTGTACGACCGGCGCACCGCGCACATCGCGACCGTCCTGGTGGCCTGCGCCCAGCCGATGGCGCTGGTCTTCCTCATGGCCTACAGCGAGTCCCTGTTCCTCGCCCTTGCGGCCGGCGCCCTGCTGGCGATCCACCGCAAGGCCTGGATGACGGCGGGCGTGCTCACGCTGCTCGCCGGTCTTACCCGGCCCGTCGCCGTCGCCCTGATCGTGGCCCTGGGCGTCGCCGTCCTGCTGCACATGCGCCGGGAGTGCCGCGTCACCTGGCGCCCGCTGACCGCCCTGCTGCTGTCCTACTGCGGCACGCCCGCGTACCTGATCTGGGTGGGGGTGCGCACCGGGCAGGCCGACGCCTGGTTCCGGATCCAGGAGGCGGGCTGGGGCACCCGCTGGGACAACGGCGCCGCCTTCACCCGCTTCCTCGTCGAGACCGTCAGGCAGGGCGGCGGCTGGGTCGCCGTCAGCACGGCCGTACTGGTCCTCGCCCTCGTCGCCGCCACCGCGCTCGCCTGGTACGGCAAGACCTGGCCGCCGCTGGCGGTCTACGGCACGGTCATCCTCATCACCACGCTCGGGCAGAGCAATTACTACCACTCCAAACTGCGCCTGGTGATACCCGCGCTGGTCTTCCTCATTCCCGCCGCCCGTGCCCTCGCCCGCGTACGGACCACCACCGCGATCGTCACTCTGGCCGTGGCCTCGCTTTTCGGCTGCTGGTACGGCGCCTACATGCTCACGGTCTGGCAGTACGCCATTTAGAAATCGCCCCCGCGGGCAGAAGCCTCCCGCAAGAAAAGGCTCAGAAAAACAGCTCGGAAAAACACCTCAGGAAAACGGCGAGGAATGATGTCACCCCAGGCCCAGAGTGTCGCCATGTGGATCGTGGCCCTGGCCGTCAACATCACGGCGGCCTGCGCCGGGATCGTGTGGGGCTGGGAGGCGTTCGTGCAGTTCCTCGTCCCGGCGTTCGGTTCGGCGGCGGGAGCGTCGCTGGTCAGCTACAGCCTGCGACGCTGAGGGCACCGCACCGGGCCACCGGGTGGGTCACGATCCGGTCAAGACGGGCCCACCGGGGTTGCCAGATCGGCGTGTAATCGATTCCAATCCTCGTTGTCCCAGATGTGTAATCGATTCCACGAGGAGGTGGAGCGTCGATGGCGGGCATCAAGGACGTCGCCGCCGAGGCAGGCGTCTCCGTCGCCACGGTGTCGCGCGTGCTGAACGGCCACCCGTCGGTCAGCACGGACGCACGCACGCGCGTGCTGGCCGCCGTGGAGACGCTGGGCTACCGCCCGAACGCCGTCGCCCGCTCCCTGCGTACCGACCAGACCCACACCCTCGGCCTGGTCATCAGCGACGTGATGAACCCCTACTTCACCGAACTGGCCCGCGCGGTCGAGGAGGAGGCCCGCGCCCTCGGCTACAGCGTCATCATCGGCAACGCCGACGAGCGGCCCGACCTCCAGGACCACCACGTACGGAACTTGCTGGACCGCCGCATCGACGGCCTGCTAGTCTCCCCCACCGACGGCGGCTCGCCGCTGATGCTGGACGCCGCGCGCGCGGGCACGCCGATGGTGTTCGTCGACCGGTGGATCCCGGGCGTGGACGTGCCGGTGATCCGGGCGGACGGGCGGGCGGCCGTACGGGATCTCGTGGCGCATCTGCACGGGCTCGGACACCGGCGGCTCGCCATCATCGCGGGGCCCGCGGCGACCACGACCGGCCGGGAGCGCGTGGAGGCCTTCCGGGAGGCGCTCGGCGCGTACGGCCTCGAACTCCCCGACGCCTACACAGGGCACGGCGACTTCCAGGCCGAGAGCGGCCGGCGGGTTACCGACGGCTTCCTCGACCTGCCCGAGCCGCCCGAGGTCGTGTTCGCGGCCGACAACCTGATGGCGCTCGGTGCGCTGGACGCCGTACGCGCGCGCGGGCTGCGCGTGCCGGACGACCTCGCGCTGGCCGCGTTCGACGACATCCCGTGGTTCGTGCACACCGATCCCCCGGTCACCGCCGTCGCCCAGCCGACGGGCGAGCTGGGCAGGGCCGCCGTACGAGCCCTGGTCGACCGCATCGAGGGGCGGCCCCCCGAGTCCCTCACCCTCACTGCCCGTCTCGTCGTACGCCGCTCGTGCGGCGAGTCCCCCTCCGTACAAAGGAGTACGTCGTGAGCAACGCGGACGAGTTGCTGCGCATCGAAGGCATCCGCAAGACCTTCCCCGGCGTGGTCGCGCTCGACGGCGTCGACTTCGACCTGCGCCGTGGCGAGGTGCACGTGCTGCTCGGCGAGAACGGCGCGGGCAAGAGCACGCTCATCAAGATGCTCTCCGGCGCCTACACGCCCGACGCCGGGCGGATCCTGGTCGGCGGCGAGGAGGTGCGCATCCATGGTGCGCAGGACTCCGAGCGCCTCGGGATCGCCACCATCTACCAGGAGTTCAACCTCGTTCCCGATCTGACGGTCGCCGAGAACATCTTCCTGGGGCGGCAGCCGCGCCGCTTCGGGATGATCGACCGGAAGAGGATGGAGGCGGACGCCGCCGTCCTGCTGGAGCGGGTCGGCGTGCATGTGTCCCCGCGCGCGCGTGTGCGGGAACTCGGCATCGCACGGCTCCAGATGGTCGAGATCGCCAAGGCCCTCAGCCTCGACACGCGCGTGCTGATCATGGACGAACCGACCGCCGTGCTGACCTCCGAGGAGGTCGACAGGCTCTTCGCCATCGTGCGCAGGCTGCGCGAGGACGGCGTCGGGATCGTCTTCATCACGCACCACCTGGAGGAGATCACCGCCCTGGGAGACCGGGTCACGGTCATCCGGGACGGAAAGAGCGTCGGACAGGTACCGGCGTCGACACCCGAGGACGAGCTCGTACGGCTCATGGTGGGCCGCTCGATCGAGCAGCAGTACCCGCGCGAACGCCCCGGCACCGGCGAGGCGTTGCTCAAGGTCGAGGGGCTGACCCGGGACGGCGTCTTCCACGACGTCGGCTTCGAGGTACACGCCGGCGAGGTCGTCGGCATCGCGGGGCTGGTCGGCGCCGGCCGTACGGAGGTCGTCCGGGCCGTGTTCGGGGCGGATCCGTACGACAGGGGAGCCGTGCAGGTCGCGGGCGCGCGGCTGCGCCGGCACGACGTGAACGCCGCCCTGCAGGCCGGGATCGGACTGGTCCCCGAGGACCGCAAGGGCCAGGGGCTGGTGCTGGACGCCTCCGTGGCGGAGAACCTCGGCCTGGTGACCCTGCGGTCGGCCACGCGCGCGGGGCTCGTCGACCTCAGGGGGCAGCGGGCGTCGGCCGCGCGGATCGCGGAGCAGCTCGGCGTGCGGATGGCGGGCCTCGGCCAGCACGTGCGCACCCTGTCCGGCGGCAACCAGCAGAAGGTCGTCATCGGCAAGTGGCTGCTCGCCGACACCAAGGTCCTCATCCTCGACGAGCCGACGCGCGGCATCGACGTCGGCGCCAAGGTCGAGATCTACCAGCTCATCAACGAACTCACGGCGCAGGGCGCCGCCGTCCTGATGATCTCCAGCGACCTGCCCGAGGTGCTCGGCATGAGCGACCGGGTGCTGGTGATGGCCCAGGGCCGGATCGCGGGCGAACTCGCCGCCGACGAGGCCACGCAGGACGCCGTCATGGCGCTCGCCGTCAGCAACCCCACTACGGATTTGGAGGCCCCCCGTGGCCACTGACACGCTCAAGAGCACCGCGGGCGCGGGTGGCGCCTCGGGCGGCCTGCGCCGCCTCCTGCTCGACAACGGCGCCCTCACCGCGCTGATCGTCCTCGTCATCGCCATGTCGGCACTGTCCGGCGACTTCCTGACGGCCGACAACCTGCTGAACGTCGGTGTCCAGGCCGCGGTGACCGCCATCCTCGCCTTCGGCGTCACCTTCGTGATCGTCTCGGCGGGCATCGACCTGTCGGTCGGCTCGGTCGCCGCCCTGTCGGCCACCGTCCTCGCCTGGAGCGCGACCTCGGACGGCGTCCCGGTCGTCATAGCCGTCCTCCTGGCGATCGCGACCGGCATCGCGTGCGGCCTGGTCAACGGCATCCTGATCTCGTACGGCAAACTGCCGCCGTTCATCGCGACGCTGGCCATGCTGTCGGTGGGCCGCGGCCTGTCGCTGGTGATCTCGCAGGGCTCCCCCATCGCCTTCCCCGACTCGGTCTCGCACCTGGGCGACACGCTCGGCGGCTGGCTGCCGGTGCCGGTGCTCGTGATGGTCGTCATGGGCCTGATCACGGCGTTCGTGCTCGGCCGGACGTACATCGGCCGCTCGATGTACGCCATCGGCGGCAACGAGGAAGCGGCCCGGCTGTCGGGTCTGCGCGTGAAGCGGCAGAAGCTCGTCATCTACGCGCTGTCCGGCCTGTTCGCAGCGGCGGCCGGCATCGTGCTGGCCTCGCGCCTGTCGTCGGCGCAGCCGCAGGCCGCGCAGGGCTACGAGCTGGACGCGATCGCCGCGGTCGTCATCGGCGGCGCCTCGCTGGCGGGTGGCACGGGCAAGGCGTCCGGGACGCTGATCGGCGCGCTGATCCTGGCGGTGCTGCGCAACGGCCTGAACCTGCTGTCGGTGTCGGCCTTCTGGCAGCAGGTCGTCATCGGCGTCGTGATCGCGCTGGCGGTGCTGCTGGACACGGTGCGGCGCAAGGCGGGGGCCACTCCCGTCGCCGCCGGTGCTTCCAGCGGTGGAAAGGGCAGGCAGGCGGCGACGTACCTCGTCGCGGCCGTGGTCGCGGCGGCGATCGTCGGGGCGATGTCCTTCCTGCACGGCGGTTCGTCGGCGGCGAAGACCCAGAAGGTCGGCCTGTCCCTGTCGACGCTCAACAACCCGTTCTTCGTGCAGATCCGGGCGGGCGCCGAGGCGGAGGCGAAGAAGCTGGGCGTGGACCTGACGGTCACGGACGCGCAGAACGACGCCTCGCAGCAGGCCAACCAGCTGCAGAACTTCACCAGCGAGGGCCTCGGCTCGATCATCGTCAACCCGGTGGACTCCGACGCGGCGGGCCCGTCGGTGCGGGCCGCGAACAAGGCGGACATCCCGGTCGTAGCCGTGGACCGTGGCGTCAACAAGGCCGACACGGCCGCGCTGGTCGCCTCCGACAACGTCGAGGGCGGCAAGCTCGGCGCCAAGGCGCTGGCGGAGAAGCTGGGCGGCCGGGGCACGATCGTGATCCTGCAGGGCCAGGCCGGTACGTCCGCCAGCCGGGAGCGCGGCGCGGGCTTCGCGGCCGGGCTGAAGGAGTACCCGGGCATCAAGGTCGTGGCCAGGCAGCCGGCGGACTTCGACCGCACCAAGGGCCTCGACGTGATGACGAACCTCCTCCAGGCCCACCCCGACGTCAACGGCGTCTTCGCCGAGAACGACGAGATGGCGCTCGGCGCGATCAAGGCGCTGGGCTCCAAGGCCGGGAAGTCGGTCCAGGTCGTCGGCTTCGACGGCACGCCGGACGGGCTGAAGGCGGTCGAGGCGGGCACGCTGTATGCGTCCGTCGCACAGCAGCCGAAGGAACTCGGCAGGATCGCGGTGGACAACGCGCTGCGGGCGGCCGAGGGAAAGAAGACCGACGAGATGGTCAAGGTGCCGGTGAAGGTGGTCACGAAGGAGAACGCGGCCGGTTTCGGCGGCTGACGCCCCAACTCACCCCCACAGGGAGACATTTCATGGACGACTACGACCTGCTGGTCGTAGGGTCGGCCAACGCCGACCTGGTGATCGGCGTCGAGCGCCGGCCGGGCGCCGGTGAGACCGTGCTCGGCTCCGACCTGGCCGTGCACCCGGGCGGCAAAGGCGCCAACCAGGCGGTCGCGGCCGCCCGGCTCGGGGCGCGTACGGTCCTGCTGGCGCGGGTCGGCGACGACTCGTACGGCAGGCTGCTGCTGGACTCGCAGCGCGCGGCCGGCGTCGACACGGTGGGCGTCCTGGTCGGCGGCGCACCGACCGGCGTCGCACTGATCACGGTGGACCCGTCCGGGGACAACAGCATCGTCGTCTCGCCGGGCGCGAACGGCCGGCTGACCCCGCAGGACGTGCGCGCGGCCGGGTGCCTCTTCCACGCCTCCCGGGTCGTCTCCACCCAGCTGGAGATCCCGCTGGAGACGGTCGAGGAGGTCGTACGGAACCTGGCCCCGGACAGCAGGTTCGTCCTGAACCCCTCCCCGCCGCGCCCGCTCCCGCCGGAGGTGCTCGCCGCCTGCGACCCGTTGATCGTCAACGAGCACGAGGCGAAGGTGATCCTGGGCGAGGCGGCGGTCGGGGACACCCCCGAGGACTGGGCCCGCATCCTGCTGGCCAAGGGCCCGGGCTCGGTGGTGGTGACCCTGGGCGCGGAAGGTGCCCTGGTCGCCTCTCCCGAGGGAGTCTCCCGCATCCCGTCCGGGAAGGTGGACGCCGTGGACACCACGGGCGCGGGCGACGCGTTCACCGCGGCGCTGGCGTTCCGCCTGGGAGCGGGCGAGTCGCTGGCGGAGGCGGCGGCGTACGCGGCGAGGGTGGGGGCGGTGACGGTCACGCGGAACGGCGCGCAGGATTCCTTCCCGACGGCCTCGGAGGTTCTGGGCTCGTGAAAAGGACCGGAATCCTCAACCGCCACCTCTCCGGCGCCCTGGCCGAACTGGGCCACGGTGACGGCGTCCTGGTGTGCGACGCGGGCATGCCCGTACCCGACGGTCCGCGCGTCGTCGACCTGGCCTTCCGGGCCGGGGTGCCGTCCTTCGCCGAGGTCCTGGACGGCCTGCTGACCGAGCTGGTCGTGGAGGGCGCGACGGCGGCGAGCGAGGTGCGTGAGGCCAATCCGGCGGCTGCTGGGCTGCTGGAGGGGTGCTTGCCCGACCTGGCCTTGGTCCCGCACGAACGCCTGAAGGAGCTGTCGGGGGGTGCGCGGCTCGTCGTACGGACGGGCGAGGCGCGGCCGTATGCGAATGTGCTGCTGCGGTGCGGGGTGTTCTTCTGAGCGGCTGAGGCTCTCCGGGCTCCGGAACGCCTTCGAGGGGGCCCGATCCGTCGATCGGGCCCCCTCGGCGTGTCCCTCCCCATCAGAACTCCCGCGGTCCCCCCAGGTCCCCCTCCCAGAAGTTCTGATGCCAAGTACGACCCGCGGGGTGGGGGAAGGGTTGCACGGCCCCTGGAGATTTCTTGCGCGATCTTTCCGAACCGCCGTGCTCCCTGGAATCACGCCTGGTCAGGGGGCCGCGGCACGATGGTCACCGCGCGGTAGTCGTACCCGTCCTGCTTGAAGCCCGGTGCTTCCCAGCCCTCCGCTGAAGGATCTGGCGAACGCTCCGCACGGCCGCTACGTCCTCACCGGCACGGTCCGTTTCGCCCACCGGGGCACCGAGTGGGCCGACCGCGTCGAGGCCAACAGGGCAGTGGCCTACCGCGTGGGCGCATCGTGCGACCGAGGCGACTCCGCTAGCCTCCGCCGTATGAAGAAACTACTGGTCGCAGCAGGTGTGGCAGGCGTTGCGCTCACCGCAGCCGGCGCCGCAGCGTACGGGCCGTGGAACCAGGACACCGGTGTCACGATCAACCATGAGCCCGAGAAAAGCCGCGCAGACTACATCAAACTCTGGCAGCAGGAGCTCGAGGAGGACGGCAAGGAACTACCGCCGAACGTCGACGAGATGAGCAAGCAGCAGATCATCCATGAGTGGACGAAAGAGTTCGCCAAGGACGCGGAGCCAGGCTGAGCGGCACATGAAGGCGGCCCCGCACGCCATGTGTGGGGCCGCCTTCATGGAGCTGCAGGTCAGCTGATGCTGTTGGCCGCGTCGATCGTGTTCCCAGCCATCGTGTCGTGCTCGGAAGAGAATGTCGGTGCGCTGGTGGCCCTCGCCTGGGTAGCCGGCGTCGTAGACGTCGCTGTGGTCGGTGACGTTCTCGGCGAAGGTGTAGCCGAAGGCACCCACGTTGTCCTGCAGCTTGCCGTAGGTGGGGTGATCGTTGAGGACCAGGGCTGCGTAGCGGAGTTGATCACGTCTCCGCTGTCGATCCAGTCGTCGTTGACGATCTTCGACTTGATCGTTTCCCCGTAGGGGCCGCTTCCGTCGCGGTAGCCCGGAATGAACGTCATGGTGTTCATGAAGCCGGCAGAGCCGCTGCCGTCACCCATGTGGACGCAGTGCCCGGCCGTCCACAACCTCCCGGGGCAGAACACCTAGGGCTGGTTGCCGGGCTGCGCGGAGTTGGCGGGCGCGGGCGCGTGCCTGCACGCAGGGTGGGTTCGGCGGCCTGCGGGTGGTGGGTGGATCTGGTCCGTCAGTCCGTTGTGTGCGGGGGCGGGCGTCCCGGGCGCCCCCAGCAGCAGCCTCACGCCCTCGGCACGCCAGTCGAGCCCCGTACCATCAGCTCCCCCCGCACCGTGGCGATCCCCCCGGGCGGCGGCTCCTCGCGCCCCATCGCGATGCGGCCGGCCCGCGCCCCCGCCTCCGCGAGGGGGAGGCGGACCGTCGTAAGCGAAGGCACCGCGTCGACGCTGAACGGGAGGTCGTCGAAGCCGGCGACCGAGACGTCCTCGGGGATGCGGAGGCCGGAGTCGCGGAGGGCGGCGCAGGCGCCCAGGGCGACGGAGTCGTTCGCCGCCACGACGGCGGTCAACGTCGGGTCGCGCCGCAGCAACTCCAGCGTGGCCTCGTAGCCGGACTGGCGGTCGTAGCGGCCGTGGACCGTCCAGGCGGGGTCCTCCGCGATGCCGTGGCCGGCGAGGGCGGCGCGGTGGCCCTCCAGGCGGTGGCGGGTGGTCGTACGTTCCTCGGGGCCCGCGATGTAGCCGAGGCGGTGGTGGCCGAGGCCGATGAGGTGCTCGGTGAGTTCGCGGCCGCCGCCGCGGTTGTCGAAGGTGAGGGCGATGGCCCCGGTCTCCGGTGCGGGCGGGCGCCCGCACAGCACCACGCGTGTGCCGGCGTCCTGGAGCTTGCGCAGCTTCGCGGCCACCGCCGTCTTGTGCGCCACGTCCTCGATGGCGCCGCCGGTCAGCACCACCGCCGCCGCCCGCTGCCGCTGGAGCAGGGTCAGGTAGGTCAGCTCGCGTTCCGGGGAGCCGCCCGTGTTGCAGACGACCGCGAGTCTCTCGCCGCCCGCCCGGCCGCCGGGGCCGCCGATCTCGGCCTGGATCGCGCTCGCCATGATCCCGAAGAAGGGGTCGGCGATGTCGTTGACCAGGATTCCGACCAGGTCCGACGTGGCGGCCGCAAGTGCGCTCGCGGGGCCGTTCAGGACGTAGTCGAGCTCGTCGACCGCCTTCAGCACCCGCTCACGGGTGGAGGCTGCCACCGGGTAGTTCCCGTTCAGCACGCGCGACACCGTCGCGGGGGAGACCTGCGCGCGGGCCGCCACGTCCGCCAGGGTCACCGTCATGTCCTCGTCCTCCGGTCGCCCATCTCGTCGTCCGCCCCCCTCATGGGACCCATCCTCGTCCGCACTCATATACACACAGGCCCATGGGCACGGTTCCACAGCCCCTTGGCCAGGGGTTCCTACCGCCCTTGGCCATGGTTTCGAGCAGACCTTACGGCCCCGACCCCCTTTCGTTCGCCCCCTCGAACAACTTGCCCCTGGCGCGGTCTTGTCCGGACCGCGGTTCAGAGGCTAGCTTCTCCTTGAATAGAAAGCGCTTGCTGTAACGGTCACCAGTAAAACCGACGACACCACGAGACGACGGCAGAGCCGGTTGCGCCGGTGGCGCCAATGAAGGGAATGACGTGACACGCAAGACGGTGCGTATCGCCATGAACGGCGTGACCGGGCGCATGGGCTATCGCCAGCACCTCGTCCGCTCCATCCTGGCCCTCCGCGAGCAGGGCGGCCTCGACCTCGGCGACGGCACCGTGCTGTGGCCGGAGCCGATCCTGGTCGGCCGCCGTGAGCACGCGCTCAGGGCACTGGCCGATCAGCACGGCCTGGAGCACGTCTCGACGGACCTGGACGCGGTCCTCGCCGACGAGACGGTGGACATCTACTTCGACGCCCAGGTGACCTCCGCCCGCGAGGAGGCGATCAAGAAGGCGATCGCGGCGGGCAAGCACATCTACACCGAGAAGCCGACGGCCACGGGGCTGGAGGGCGCCCTCGAGCTCGCCCGGCTCGCCGGCGAGGCGGGCATCAAGCACGGGGTCGTCCAGGACAAGCTCTTCCTGCCCGGCCTGCTCAAGCTCAAGCGGCTGATCGACGGGGGCTTCTTCGGCCGGATCCTGTCCGTGCGCGGCGAGTTCGGCTACTGGGTCTTCGAGGGCGACTGGCAGGCCGCCCAGCGCCCGTCGTGGAACTACCGCGCCGAGGACGGCGGCGGCATCGTCGTCGACATGTTCCCGCACTGGGAGTACGTCCTGCACGAGCTGTTCGGCCGCGTGAAGTCGGTGCAGGCCCTGACCGCCACCCACATCCCGCAGCGCTGGGACGAGAACGGCAAGCCGTACGACGCCACCGCCGACGACGCCGCGTACGGCGTCTTCGAGCTCGACGGCGGCGCCATCGCGCAGATCAACTCCTCCTGGGCGGTGCGCGTGAACCGGGACGAGCTGGTCGAGTTCCAGGTGGACGGCACCGAGGGCTCCGCGGTCGCGGGCCTGCGGAACTGCCGCGTCCAGCACCGCAGCGCCACCCCGAAGCCGGTCTGGAACCCGGACATCCCCGCCACCGAGGTCTTCCGTGACCAGTGGCAGGAGGTGCCGGACAACGCCGAGTTCGACAACGGCTTCAAGGCCCAGTGGGAGCTGTTCCTCAAGCACGTCTACGCCGACGCCTCCTACCACTGGGACCTGCTGGCCGGCGCCCGCGGCGTCCAGCTCGCCGAGCTGGGGCTGAGGTCCTCGGCCGAGGGCCGCCGTCTCGACGTACCGGAGATCACGCTGTGACCATTCGACTTCCCTCCGCAGAAGGCGGGTTGCGGACCTACGAGTCCCGCCAGGAGCCCCTCTCCCTCGCCGCGGGCGCCCCCTTCACCTCCCGTACGGTCTTTTCCGCGGCGCACGTCGTCGCCGATCCGTACGCGGACGTCACGCCCGACTCGCCCGCCGCCGTCGACTGGGACGCGACGCTCGCCTTCCGCCGCCATCTGTGGTCGCACGGGCTCGGGGTCGCCGAGGCCATGGACACCGCGCAGCGCGGGATGGGGCTGGACTGGGCTGGGGCGGCGGAGCTGATCCGGCGGTCCGCGGCCGAGGCGCGGAGCGTCGGCGGGCGGATCGCCTGCGGGGTCGGCACCGACCAGATCGCCGCCGGGTCGCTCGCCGAGGTGCGGGCGGCGTACGAGGAGCAGCTCGCCGTCGTCGAGCAGTCCGGCGCGCAGGCGATCCTGATGGCGTCCCGGGCGCTCGCGGCGGCCGCCTCCGGCCCCGAGGACTACCTGGAGATCTACGGCCATCTGCTGCGCCAGTCCGCCGAGCCGGTGGTCCTGCACTGGCTGGGCCCGATGTTCGACCCGGCGCTGGAGGGCTACTGGGGGTCGGCCGACCTGGACGCGGCGACCGACGTGTTCTTGGAGGTCATCGCCGCGCACCCCGACAAGGTGGACGGCATCAAGGTCTCCCTGCTGGACGCGCAGCGGGAGATCGACCTGAGGCGCAGGCTGCCGCAGGGCGTCCGCTGCTACACCGGCGACGACTTCAACTACCCCGAGCTGATCGCGGGCGACGAGAAGGGCTTCAGCCACGCGCTGCTGGGCATCTTCGACCCGCTGGGTCCGCTGGCGGCTCAGGCGGTGCGGGTCCTGGACACCGGCAACGTCGCCGGATTCCGCGAACTCCTCGACCCCACGGTCGAGTTGTCCCGTCACCTCTTCCAGACGCCGACGCGCTTCTACAAGACGGGCGTGGTCTTCCTCGCCTGGCTCGCGGGTCACCAGTCGCACTTCACGATGGTCGGCGGCCTGCAGTCGGCCCGCTCGCTCCCGCACTTCGCGCGGGCGTACGAACTCGCCGACGGCCTGGGCCTGTTCCCGGACCCGAAGCTCGCCGAGGAGCGCATGAAGACCCTGCTGTCGCTGTACGGGGTGGAGCAGTGAGCAATCCGGACCTCTCACGTTTCTCCATCAACCAGATGACGGTCAAGCAGCTGTCGATGCCGGAACTGGTCGACGCCTGCCGGGACTTGGGCATCGGCAACGTCGGCCTCTGGCGTGAACCGGTGCAGTCGTACGGCCTGGAGGCGACCGCCAAGCTGGTCCGCGACGCGGGCCTGACCGTGACGACCCTGTGCCGGGGCGGCTTCTTCACCGCGATCGACCCGGAGGAGCGGGCCGGCGCGCTGGCCGACAACCGCCGTGCGATCGACGAGGCGGCGGCGCTGGGCACCGACACGCTGGTCCTGGTCTCCGGCGGCCTGCCGGCGGGCTCGAAGGACCTGCACGGGGCGCGGGAGCGCATCGCGGACGCGCTGGCGGAGCTGGGGCCGTACGCCGAGTCGCACGGCGTACGGCTGGCGATCGAGCCCCTGCACCCGATGTACGCCTCCGACCGGTGCGTGGTCTCCACCCTCGGCCAGGCGCTGGACCTCGCCGAGCGCTTCCCGGCGCAGCAGGTCGGCGTGACCGTGGACACGTACCACATCTGGTGGGACGACCGGGCGCCCGAGCAGATCGCCCGGGCCGGCGCCGGCGACCGTATCCACACCTTCCAGCTCGCCGACTGGACAACACCGTTGCCCGAGGGCGTGCTCACCGGGCGCGGCCAGATCGGCGACGGCGCGATCGACATGCGGGAGTGGAAGGGCTACGTCGAGGCGGCCGGGTACACCGGCGCCATCGAGGTCGAGCTGTTCAACGACGGGTTGTGGGCGCGGGACGGGCGCGAGGTGCTGGCGCAGACGGCGGCACGTTTCGTCGAGCACGCCCTGTGACCACGTGGTTGGGGTGCCCCCGGCTTCGGCTCTCAGCCGGGGGCCGCTCATCAGCGTGACTGCTGGGCCAGGGAGTTCAGCAGGGCCGCGCCGCGCCCGGCGTCGTCGACGCTGACGGCGAACTCCCGGCCGCCGCGGGGACGGACGACCAGGAACTCGCCGCCGCGCACCATCACGGACTCGATGTCGGCGGCGGCCCGGCGCCGCCTCGGCCGGCCCAGCGGGCCGAGCCCCACTTCGAGCCCCACTTCGAGCCCCTGCTCACCGACCTGTGCCCGTACGGACGCGCAGCCGAGGCCCGCGAGTGAGGCGAGGGCGAGCGGCGCGGCGACCCATGCGGTCCGGCCGTCCAGCAGGCCCACCAGCCCCGCCAGGGCGACACCGATCGCCAGCAGGCCGACGGCGCCGGCGAGCGCGTGGAGCCAGGCGTTCGACGCGCGGGAGAGCCACACGAAACGCTCTCCCGTGGGGATCTCCATCGCCGGACCGGCCACCGCCGCCCCGCCGGCGACCGGCGTCCCACGGCCGGTCAGCCAGCAGATCGCCCCCACGACGGCCGCCAGCGCGAGGGCCACGAGGACCCAGGCCGTCGCCAGGTCCGCCGGGCCGGGGACCCTCCCCCGCAAGCGGGGGCACCCCCAGCCGACCGGATGAACTCGCTGAAGAAGTACGTCGTCACCAGCACGCTCACCGATGCCGAGCTGACCTGGAACAACACCACGCGCATCCCGGTGACGGGGCCGTCGCCCGGATCCCGAGCTGCGCGGCACCGAGGGCGGTGACCTGGCGATGATGGGCAGCCCCACCCTCGTCCGCACGCTGCTCAGCGAGGGCTTGGTCGACGAACTCCAGCTCGTCGTCATGCCGGTGATGCTCGGCGGCGGCAAGTCGGTCTTCCCGCGGGACGGGGGGAAGCGGCCGTTCGAGCTGGTGTCGGCGGTCTCGGCGAAGACCGGGGCGCAGGTGTGCGTGTACCGGCCGGCCGGCGAGGCGCAGTGAGCGGTGGGGGCGTCGCCGCATGGGCATGGACGGGCGGCGCCCCTTCGGTCTACGCTCGACCCGAGGATATCTCTGACTGAGTCAGAGATCAGCGAGACCGGGGGCGACGACCATGACCGTCCAGGAGATCCGCGCCTTCAACCGCTTCTACACGAACGTCATCGGCGCCCTCGACTACAGCCGCCAGCTGTACGCGCCGTACACCCTCACCGAGAGCCGCGTCCTGTACGAGCTCGCGCACTCCCCGCACACCGACGCGGCCGACCTGCGCGGTGCGCTGTCGCTGGACGCCGGGTATCTGAGCCGGATCCTGAACAAGTTCGAGCGGGACGGGCTGGTCGAGCGGGAGCCGTCCAAGGACGATCCGCGGCGGCGGCGCGTCACGCTCACCGCGCGGGGCCGGGAGACCTCCGCGCTGCTGGAGGAGCGGTCGAACGACGCGGTCGGTTCGCTGCTGTCCAAGGTCCCGGCCGACGACCGGCCCCGGCTCGCCGAGGCCATGCAGACCGTCCGCAAGCTGCTGTCCGACGGTCGCCGGCCGCGCCGCGACGACGTCGTGCTGCGCGAGCCGGGGCCGGGGGACCTCGGCTGGATCGTGCAGCGCAACGCCGCGCTGTACGCCGCGGAGTACAGCTGGAACGCCGACTACGAGGGGCTGGTCGCCCGGATCGTCGCGGACTTCGCCGAGGATCACGATCCGCACCTGGAGCGGGTGTGGATCGCCGAGCTGGACGGGCGGCCGGTGGGGTGCGTGATGTGCGTACGGGACGAGGCACCGGCCACCGCGCGGCTCCGCCTGCTGCTCGTCGAACCCGACGCACGCGGTCTCGGCATCGGCGACCGTCTGGTCCGGGCGGTCATCGACTTCGCACGCGGCGTGGGATACCGCGACCTCGTCCTCTGGACCAACGACGTGCTCACCGCGGCCCGCCACATCTACCAGCGCCACGGTTTCGTGCTGGTCGGCGAGAAGCCTCACCGCTCGTTCGGCAAGGACTTGGTGGGGCAGGACTGGAGGCTGGAGCTGCGGGGGGTGCCGGAGTGACGGAGCGGGGCATGAGCGCGACGGGCGTATGAGTGGGCTCCGGGGGCACGAGCAGACCGCAAAGCGTGGCCCGAGACGGACGGCGCGGGCGACCTGGCCGCCGGTGCACATCAACGGGTGCTGGACGTCACCGAACCGCCGGACCGCAGGGCCGAGCGACCCCGGATGAGCCGCGCCTCGTGCGCGACCACGCCGGAAAGCCCGGACCCCGCCCCGCGTGCGGTCCACAGCTCACCTTTGGTGACTCCCGGATCAAGTCTTAGTAGGGTCCATGACCATGAAGCTGGCGTTCTCCACCCTCGGTGTCCCCGGCCTGCCCCTGTCCGACGTGTTGCGGCTCGCTGACGCGCACGGGTACCACGGTGTCGAATTGCGTGCGCATCCCGAGGAACCGGTGCATCCCGGTATCGGTGCCGGTGAACGGGCCGATGTGGCCGCCGGGTTCAAGGCGGCGGGCGTGGAGGTCCTGGGGCTGGCCGGGTACGCCCGGGTTGCCGCGCCGGGCGATGACGAGCCCGTGCTGGCCGAGATCCGTGCGCTGCTCGACCTGGCCCGGGATCTGGGTGCCCCGTACATCCGGGTGTTCCCCGGCGGCGCCCCGGACCAGAGGCCGGAGGACGCCGACGCGACGGCCGCGCGGCGCCTGGGCACAGCCGCCGAGTACGCCGCCGACGTAGGCGTACGCATCCTGCTGGAGACCCACGACTCGCACCGCACCGGGGCCGAGGCGATCCGCGTCCTGGGCCTGGTCGGCCACCGCCACGTCGGCTCGCTGTGGGACGTCATGCACACCTGGCTCGGCGGCGAGCAGCCCTCCGAGAGTTACGCGGCCCTCTCCCCCTTCCTCGGCTACGTCCAGGTCAAGGACATCGCCTCCGCCGACGACACGACCCCGCTGCCGCTGGGCGCCGGTGTCCTGCCGCTCGCCGAGTGCGTGGAGGTGCTCTCCCGGCACGGCTGGGACGGCTGGCTGTGCTGGGAGTACGAGAAGCGGTGGTACGAGGCCGCCGCCCCGCTCCCCGACCTGCTGGGCGCGGGCCACGACCACCTCGCGCGCCTGCTCAACGAATCGGCGTAGGCGGGACGACCCAGGTTCCACCCAAGGGCCTCGATGTCGGCTGGAGTCGGCGCGATCGCGACACCGGTCGGCCGTCGCGCCCTACGCAACTCCCGGCATCAACAATTGAATCCTTAACGAAAGTGGGCAGTCAGCCACTCCATGTCTAGCCTGGACATGTCTGGATACACGTAGTTTCGGGTGCGCCGCATTCCACGTTCACCGTTCCTGAGATCCGGTGAGAGATCATCATGGGCCTTGCCGAGCTCGCCGACGGCGGCCTACCGGGCTGGTTCGTCGTTCTCCCCGACTGTGCCCCGGCAGGCCCGGTGGCAGCCGCCCTGCGGAGCCCCGCGGTGCGGGAGGTACGTCATCCGTCCGGGCGGCCCTGGCTGCTCGGACGGTGGTCCGAGGACGCCCTGGCCGTCGGAGAGGCGGGCGGGGCCAGGATCGCGGTGCTCGGTGAGCACGCCCTCTCCCCCGGCCGGCTCACCGCGTCGGCCCGACGTTTGCGTACGGTCGCCGGTCTCGACGCGGCGGCCAGGTCCTGGGCCGGGAGTTTCCATCTGACCGCCTCGGTCGGCGGACGCGTGCGCGTGCAGGGCAGCGTCACCGGCATGCGGCCGGTGTTCCACGTCAGGGCCCGTGACGTGGTGGTGGCCGGGGACCGGGCGGACATCCTGGCCCGGCTGGCCGGCGCGGACGTCGACCGGGAGCGGCTGGCGGTCCGGCTGCTGAACTCGTCCGCGCTGCACCCCGTGGCGGGCCTGCCCGTGTGGCGTGGCGTGCACCTCGCGCATGGTCCGGCAGCTGGGCCAGATGGCCGCCCGGCTCGGGGTCGCGCTCGCTGCCCCGTACTACGACGACCGGGTGATCGAGGCGGGCCTGGCCGTACGGCCGCGGGACCGGATCACCCCGTGGCGCTACAAGCCGCTGATCGTCGAGGCGATGCGCGGTGTCGTGCCCGGCGGGAGCCTGGCCCGGACCACCAAGGACGAGGGGTCCCACGAGGTGGCGGCCGGGCTGCGGGACAACCGCGCCGAACTGCTCGCCCTGTGCGAGGACTCGCGGCTGGCCCGGCTGGGCCTGGTGGACGCGGACGCGCTGCGCGAGGTGTGCCGCCGGCCGCTGCCGCCGGAGCTGCCGTTCGACGCGCTGTACCAGACCGTGGCGTGCGAGATGTGGCTGCGCACGCTGCCGGGCGGGCCGGGGGCCGGTCAGCCCCCTCGGCCGGTTCTGTGCCCTCAGTCCGACGAGGCCGAGTCGCGAGGGAGAGGTCATGACGCTGAAGCTGCGTGAGGGTGTGTTCACGACCGAGACCGAGTACGGGATCGCGCTGCTCGACGAGGAGCACGACCGGTACTTCACCCTCAATCCCACGGCCGCCGTCGTCGTCCGCACGCTACTGGACGGCGGCAGCGCCGCCGAGGCCGTCCGGGCGCTCACCGCGGAGTACGACGTGGACGCCTACAGCGCGGAGGGGGACGTGCGGGAGCTGATCGGCGAGCTGCGTGCTGCGGGCCTGGTGGAGGAGCCCGTCGAGGGTTGAAAGCGCACAGTCGGCGGCCGTGAGTTCGCCGGAGGTCGTCGTCCACGATCCGCGCTCGGTGCCGTAGCCGCGCCGGATCCTGGTGCGGCTCGTGGTCGCGGTGAGCCTGGCGTGCGCGGGGCGGGAGGGATGCCTGCCGCGGTCCCTGGCCACGGTCCTGCTGTGCCGCCTGCACGGCCGGTGGCCCACCTGGTGCGTGGGGGCGCGGCGCCTGCCGCCGTTCGGGGCGCAAGCCTGGGTGGAGGCGGAGGGGGTGCCGGTGGGCGAGGAGAACCCGGCCGACTGCTTCCGCCCGCTGCTCACCGTGCCCTGCCCCGAACACACGCACGTCGGCCGTGAGCTCGCTCGCCGACGCCACCGCGCCCCGCCATCCCAATCCGCCGACGCCACCCCGCCCGCCTCACTCCGCGGCAGAAACCCCGCCACCCGCTCCTCCAGCCGCTTGCGGCACTCCGGCCACTCCCCCGCCGTGATCGAGAAGATCGCGGAGTCGCGGAGCCGGTCCTCCTCGCCGGGGGCCCAGGAGCGGGACCAGTTGCGTCCGTCTTCAGGTCCACCCGGGACACGCCCCACCCGTCGAACGCGTGCTGGAACAGCAGGAGCTTGGCCTCGGCGTTCAGCCCTGTGCCCTGGGCGGAGGCCGCGAGCCAGGTGAAGCCGACCTCGACGGCGTCGAGCCGGTGTCGGTCAGCCAGGACGCGGCTCCCAGTACGCTGTGGCACCGACCGCCCGCCCCGAGGCGAGGGCCACCGGCGCGTACGGCGCCAGCCGCCCCGTGGCCGCGCGGGCGTGCTGCGCGTCGATGTAGGCGTCCACCTCGTCCGCCCTCGGCACCACGTGAGTCTTCCGCACGCGGGGGTCGTCGAACGAAATACCCGGCACCCGCAGCCCGGTCGCCGCGAACGACATCACCATGCGATGCAGCAGGAGGGCCGTGAGGTACTGGGAGGACTGGCCCGCGTCCAGGGTCACTTCGCCGCCGTCGACGCCCGCCGCCTCGACGGTCAGCGGGTGGCCGCCCGCCCGCTCCTCGTGCCGCAGACGCACGCCGAGGTCGCGCAGCGCCCGCGTGAGGGGCCCAGCGGGCGGCGGCGCGTCTGCGGGGAGGCGTCGAAGCGGTAGGTGCCGCGGCCCGCGGCGGCCGGCACCGGAAGGAAGCGGGCCGTCGTCGCGCCGTCACGGCAGTGGATGTCGGCCTCCCGCACCGCGGGGCCCTGCGGGCGGCCGTCGATCTGCCAGGTGTCCGGGATACGGATGACGCGGTGGCCGAGGCTCACCAGGTCCGCGGCGAAGCTCTCCGTGTCGTCGGAGCTCAGCGGCCGTAGAGGGTCGTGACCCCGTCGGCCGCGGCACCCAGGAACAGGGCGCGGGCAGTGACGGACTTGGAACGGGGATGCCGACCACGGGCATGCCGTCATGATCGCCCGACGGCCGGTTCCGGTGCCGGGGCGTCCACAGGGCGGACCGCGGGCCGGGCGGGCGCCAGCGACGTCAGGGCCACGCCGCCCACCAGCAGGGCCGCCGCGCACCAGCGCAGCGGGCTCACCGGCTCGCCGAGGAGCAGGGCCGCCGACGACATGCCGAAGACCGGGACGAGGAGGGAGAAGGGGGCGACCGTGGAGGCGGGGTGCCGGCGCAGCAGCCAGCCCCAGGCGCCGAAGCCGAAGACCGTCGTCACCCAGGCGACGTACGCCACCGTGCCCGCGCCCTGCCAGTCGAGGGCGCGCAGGGCCGCCAGGTCGCGGGAGGCGCCCTCCGTCCACAGCGAGAGGGCGAGCAGGGGCAGGACCGGGACGGTGCTCACCCACACCATGAAGTTCAGCGCGTCCGGGGGCGCCGCCTTGCGGGTCAGGACGTTGGAGGCGCCCCAGCAGGCCGCCGCCGCGACGACGAGCGCGAAGGCGCCGAGCGGGCCCGCCGTGCCCTCGTCGACGGCCGCGACGCCGATACCGGCGAGGGCCACCATCATGCCCAGCACGCGGACGGGGGAAGGCCGTTCGCGCAGCACCACCGCGGCGAAGGCCGCCGTGAAGACCGCCTGGATCTGCAGCACCAGCGACGACAGCCCCGCCGGCATCCCCGCGTCCATCCCGACGAACAGCAGGCCGAACTTCGCCACTCCGAGCGTCAGCCCCACTGCCACGATCCACTTCCACGCCACCTTCGGGCGCCCCACGAGGAACACTGCCGGGACCGCCGCCACCAGGAAGCGCAGGGCGGAGAAGAGCAGGGGCGGGAAGTGGTCGAGGCCGATCTCTATGACAGTGAAGTTCACGCCCCAGACGGCGGTGACGAGGACGGCTAGGAGGACGTGGGAAGGTCGCATGCGTCGATGATCACGGCCATGGACCATGAAGCACCAGCGATGATTGCTGCATGGTTGGATGAAGCAACGCTAATCATCGGACGCTGATCCCCGGGAGCGCCCATGCTCGACCTCCAGCGCCTGCGCGCCCTGCACGCCGTCTCCGTGCACGGCACCGTCGGCGCGGCCGCCGCCGCTCTCGGCTACACGCCCTCCGCCGTGTCCCAGCAGATCGCCAAGCTGGAGCGGGAGACCCGCACCGTCCTGCTGGAGCGCGAGGGACGCGGCGTACGGCTCACCGACGAGGCGCAGCAACTGGCCGCCACCGCACGGGAGTTGCTGGCGATCGTGGAGCGCGGGGAGACCGAGCTGGAGGAGCGGCGCGGGGTGCCGGCCGGGCGGCTGACCATCGCCGCGTTCGCGTCGGCGGCCCGCGGCCTGCTGCCCTCCGTCCTGGCCGGCCTCGCCGCGCAGCACCCCGCCCTCGACGCCCGGCTCACCGAGATCGACCCGCACCTGTCCGTCGACCTGGTCGCCAAGGGCGCCGTGGACCTCGTCGTCGCGCACGACTGGGACATCGCGCCGCTGCCCGCCCCGGCCGGGGTGGAACAGGCGGCCATCGGGGACGACCTGTGCGATCTGCTCGTGCCCGAGGGGCACCGCTTCGCGGGGCGTACGGCGGTACGGCGGGCGGAGTTGGGCGGCGAGCGGTGGATCTGCCAGCCGCCGGGGCGGGTGTGCCACGACTGGCTGCTCCGTACCCTGCGCGCCGCCGGGCACGAGCCGGAGATCGTCCACCAGGCGGACGAGAACCCGACCCTGGTCGCCCTCGTGGCCGCCGGCCTCGGCATCGCCCTCATCCCCCGGCTCGGGCGCGGCCCGCTGCCCGCCGGGGTGGTGGAGGTGCCGCTGAACCCCATGCCCGTACGACGGCTGTACGCGCTGTGGCGGGCGGGGGCCGCCCGGCGTCCGGCGATCGCGGAAACCGTGCGGACGCTGCGCGAGCACTGGCCGAAAGTATCGGCTCACACGCCTCACTGACCTCCCGGCCACCGACTTCGGGAAATCGGGCCGGGTCCGGGAACCCGGTCCCGGCCCGGCTCGTCCAATGCGCAGCCTGCCGGAGAGTCACCGCGGTCCGGTGTCGGCCCTCGCTGCTGGCTGCGATCGCTGACCACCCTCTCCGCCGTACCGCGGCCGGCAGCATGCCGTCATCGGCGCGCCCCCTCCAACTGCGCCGATGGCGGCACCTCCCCGGGCTGTGGCGCCATCCCTTGACCGGCGGAAACTTCCCGGATATTGGTGACTTCTCGGAAGTTTCCTTCAGCAGGGCACCAGGGAAGGGGCGCACATGCGCGACTCCGGCACCGAAGGCAGAGGAAACACCGCACGGCCCTCCAGACGCACCGTCCTCACCGCGACCGCGGGCGTGACCGCGACCGCCACGGTCGGCGGCACAGCCCAAGCGGGCACCGTCCACGCCGGCACCGGCGACAGGCTTCGCGGCCTCATCTCCCGCATGACACTGGAGGAGAAGGTCGGCCAGCTGTTCGTGATGCGGGTGTACGGGCACTCGGCCACCGCCCCGGACCAGGCGGACGTCGACGCCAACCTCCGGGAGATCGGCGTCCGCAGCGCCGCCGAGCTGATCGCCAGGTACCGCGTCGGCGGCATCATCTACTTCGCCTGGGCGCACAACACCCGCGACCCGCACCAGATCGCCGGCCTGTCCAACGGCATCCAGAAGGCGTCCCTGGAGCTGCCGCACGGCGTGCCCGTGCTCATCTCCACCGACCAGGAACACGGGATCGTCGCCCGCGTGGGCAAACCGGCGACGCTGTTCCCGGGGGCGATGGCGATCGGGGCCGGCCGCTCACGCTCCGACGCGCGCGCCCTCGGGCGGATCGCCGGGCGGGAGTTGCGCGCGATGGGCATCCGGCAGGACTACTCCCCCGTGGCCGACGTGAACGTCAACCCGGCCAACCCGGTCATCGGCGTCCGCTCCTTCGGCGCCGACCCGCAGGCGGTGGCCGCGCTGGTCGCGGCCGAGGTCGCCGGCTACCAGCGCTCGGGGGTCGCCGCCACCGCCAAGCACTTCCCCGGCCACGGCGACACCGACGTCGACAGCCACACCGGCTTCCCGGTCATCAAGCACAGCCGTGAGCAGTGGGAGAGGCTCGACGCGCCGCCCTTCCGGGCCGCGATCGCGGCGGGCACCGACTCGGTCATGACCGCCCACCTGATGGTCCCGGCCCTCGATGACGCCGGCGACCCGGCCACCCTCTCCCGCCCGATCCTGACCGGCATCCTGCGCGAGCAGCTCGGCTACGACGGGGTCGTGGTCACCGACTCCCTCGGCATGGCGGGCGTGCGCACGAAGTACGGCGACGACCGGGTGCCGGTGCTCGCGCTGAAGGCGGGCGTGGACCAACTCCTCAACCCGCCCGAGCCGGACGTGGCGTGGAACGCCGTCCTGAAGGCCGTACAGGACGGCGAACTGACCGAGGAACGCCTCGACGAGTCGATCCTGCGCATCCTGCGGCTGAAGGCGAAGCTGGACCTCTTCGACGAGCCGTACGTCAGCCGGGCCGGCGTCTCGCGCACGGTCGGCGTACGCCCGCACCTGGCGGCGGCCGACCGCATCGCCGAGCGGACGACGACCCTGCTGGTCAACGAGCGCCGCCTGCTGCCCCTGTCCCGCCGCAGGCACCCGCGACTCCTCGTCGTCGGCGCCGACCCGGCCTCCCCGTCCGGTACGACGGGTCCTCCGACGCGAGTCCTCGCGGACGCGCTCACTGAGCTGGGCTTCACGGCGACGGCCCGGTCGACCGGTACGGCACCGTCGGCGGCGGTGATCGAGCGGGCGGTCGCGGCGGCGGCAGCGGCGGACGCGGTGGTCGTGGGGACATACAACGTCACCGCGAGCAGCAGCCAGAAGACCCTGGTCGAACGCCTCGCGGCAACCGGCAGGCCGGTCGTGGCGATCGCCCTGCGCAACCCGTACGACGTCGCCCACCTGCCCTCCGTCCCCGCCTGCCTGGCCGCCTACTCCTGGACGGACGTCGAACTGCGGGCCGCGGCACGGGTGATCGCGGGCCGGGTCGAGCCACGCGGGAAACTGCCGGTGGACGTGGTCCGGGCGGACGCTGGGGAACAGGTGCTGTACCCCGTCGGGTACGGGCTGTCGTACTAGACCTACGCCCCGTACCGGGCACTCCACCGCCAACATGCGCAAAGCACCCTGTTTGTCTGGCGTGGGCCGCCGCGGCGGGTCACGCTGGGCCGGGGGTGCTCGGGGGATGGCATTGCGTGAGAGATGGCCCGCGGGGGCGGTGTACGCGCCGGCGGCACTGCTCGTCGCCGTACTGCTGGCAGGCTGTCAGAGCCTGTCGGGAGCGGCGCGGGAGGACGGCCGGCTGGGCGACGCGGGGGCGTCGGTGCCGACGAGTGGGCCGACGTCGGGGTACGGGGCGGTGTTCCTCGCCGTCGACGAGTGCAGTTCGTTCGGCACGCGCAGCTTCACCGAGGTGCCGTGTGTAAGTGAGCGGGCAGCGGCGCGGGTCGTCGCCCGGTACGACGGTGCGGTGCGGGACGGGCCGCGCTGTCCGGCGACCACCGACTTCGTCCTGCACATCAGCGAACAGCGACCGTCCTCCGACGAGGACGGCGACGGGGCGGTACCGCAGGGTTACGCCTGCATGCGCAACCTCCAGCCACCGCATCCCGGCGACCCCGGCGGCGGGGGCGGTCCCCGCACGATCGTCGGCGACTGCGTCTACGGCTCCGGCGACGACCAGGTCCGCGAGACCAGCTGCGACGGCAAGGGCAGACAGAAACCGCAGTACCAGGTCACAAAGGCGGTCAGGTCTCGCACCGACTGCCCACCCTCAACGGCCTTGTACGTCCGCCTCGGCGGCACCACTCCGGTGGGCTGCGCCCACCCGATGTGAGCCGGGGGGACGCCGTTCCCTTCTGTCCGCGGCAACGGCGATCAGCCGCTGACGGTGGAGCTCGGCGGTGCCGAACCCACCGTCAGTGGCTGCCGTCACCTCACGGCCGTAGCGACCGCTCGCGTTCCACGTCCCGCTTGTCGAGCTTCGGGTCGAACTCGGCCAGGGGCCTGGCCGTCGACTCGTTCGCCTGGACCGACGGCGACGCGACGTCCGCCCAGTCGAGGATCCTGGCCGTGGCCAGGGACTTCTGGTCGGGGGCCAGGCCCGCGACGTTGGCGCCGTGGTTCATGCCGGGAGCCGTGAGGACGTAGGAGTCCTTCGCACCCCTGCTCAGGCGGAACGGCTCGGCGCCCCACGGGTCGTTCTCGCCGTAGACGAAGAGCATGTGGCGGGCGTTGTGGCGCACCCAGGTGTCGACGTCACGCATCGCCCACGGCTGGAACGTCATCGGGATCGAGCGGGGCACGAAGTTCCGCGGGGGCAGGTAGCCGTAGCGGATGTACTCCTGCTCGATGTGCGGGAACCCGATCGTCGGCGCCCCCAGCTGCGTACCCGCCTGGTAGTAGTAGGGCGTGTACGGCTCCAGTCCCTGGTCGGCGTAGGCCGAGAAGCCCACGATCGCGTCCACCGACTTCCAGATCTCCTCGTCGGTCGCCTTCTTCGCGTCGGCCGGGATCTTGTCGCAGTCCTTCAGCAGGCTGTACTGCCAGAAGCCCCACACGTAGTCCAGGACAACGGCCTCGAACGCCTGGTCCAGGCTGCCGACGGTGTCGAAGGTCAGCCCCTGCGCGGCGGCGTACTCCGCGTACCGCTTCTCCAGCGGCTCCCGGCGCACCAGCGCCTCCCGCTGCACCCCGTTCAGCCGGTCCCGGCACTCCTTGGTGCCGACGTGTCCGAAGAACCGGTCGTATGCCGAGTCCTCCTTGTTGACGACGTCGTTGGGCGCGACGTACGCGACGACGCCGTCCATGTCGCGCGGGTAGAACCGCTCGTAGTACGTGGCGGTCATGCCGCCCTTCGAACCGCCCGTGGAGATCCAGTTCTTCGCGTAGATGCCCTTCAGGGCCTTGAAGATGCGGTGCTGGTCGCTGGCCGCCTGCCAGATGTCCAGCTTGGACCAGTCGGCCGGGTCGGGCCGGGACGGGTTGAAGAAGCGGTACTCCATGGAGACCTGGTTGCCGTCCACGATCTGGGCCGGCTCGCTGCGCCGGGGCGTCGTCGAGACGTTGTAGCCGCTGGTGAAGAAGATTGTCGGGCGGGCGACGTCCTTGTGCAGGACGGTGATCCGCTGCTGGAAGGTGCCCTTGGACGGGCGCCGGTGGTCGACCGGCTGCGTGTAGTTCAGGACGAAGAACCGGTAACCGGGGTACGGCTTCTCCTCGATCAGGCTCATCCCCGGTACGGACAGCAGCCTGTCCTTGATGTCGGTCGTGTCGGTGGTGCCGGTCGTGCGGGCGGTGGCCTCCGGCTCGGCGGCGGTGGCCGCTCCCGCCGTGCCCAGCGTGCCTATGAGCACCGTGAGCGCCAGCAGCCATCTGAGCGCGTTGCGCATGCACCCTCCCCTGTGAGTACAGATGTGCGCCGGAAGCTAGCGGTCAACTCCCGGCAGCACCAGGGCACATGGGGAAAACCCTGTACAGGGGCAATGTGCTGACGAAGCGTCAGCAGGATGTTGACGGTGCGTCAGCAAGGATCCACGCCTTGCTGCTGAGCGCCCCCCGCCCGACCCGCCCCGTCACCCACACGCAGCGGCGCCCGTCGTGCACGATCACCGGGCCGGCGTAGCGCTCGTAGTGGCCCGCGTCAGGGACCGGCACGCTGCCGCGCGCCTGCACGCTGACCGACATCGTCCGCCTCGTGCCGGGGTCCTTGGCGACGGTGACGGCGCACAGCCAGCGGCCGCTCTTGTAGAGCTGCACGGCCCCGGTGGAGAACGGCAGTGTCCGGACCTTCCGGCCGGTGCACAGCGGAGCGGCCTGCGCCTGGGCCGGCACCGCGACCGTCAGCAGTCCGGACCCGGTCAGCACGGCCATGGCCAGCGCGGACCGCCGCCGTATCGCACCACTGCCCACTGTGCCCCTCCCGAACCGCGAACGACGCACGACCCTTGCCGTATCAGTGGCGTACTGCTGTACGGACGCAGGTCGTATGCCGGACGGTTGCACGACCGTCAGCGGGACGCGCCGACCGGCTCCTCCGGCTCGGCCGCGCCGACGAACGTGCGCCACAGCTCGGCGTACCGCCCGCCGCGCGCCAGCAGTTCGTCGTGCGTGCCGTCCTCGGCGACCCGGCCGTGGTCCATCACCACGACCCGGTCGGCGCGGGCGGCCGTGGTCAGCCTGTGCGCGACAATCAAGGTGGTGCGCGCGTGAGCGCTCGTTGAGGGGTGGTGGTCGGGCGACGGGCGGGCGGTACGGCGGCCCGCCAGCCGGTCCGTCGCCTGGTTGACCTGCGCCTCGGTGGCCAGGTCCAGCGCGGCCGTCGCCTCGTCGAGGAGCAGGACGTCCGGGTCGACCAGCTCCGCGCGCGCCAGTGCGATCAACTGCCGTTGCCCGGCGGAGAGGTTGCGGCCCCGCTCGGCGACCTCGTGGAGGTAGCCGCCCTCCAGCGTGGCGATCATCTCGTGCGCGCCGACCGCACGGGCCGCCGCCTCGACCTCGGCGTCGGTGGCGTCCGGGCGGCCGTAGGCGATGGCGTCGCGGACGGTGCCCTGGAAGAGGTATGCCTCCTGCGGGACGACGCCCAGCCGGTGCCGGTACGACGTGAGGTCCAGGGCCCGCAGGTCCGTGCCGTCGACGGTGACCCGGCCGCCGGTCGGGTCGTAGAACCGCGCCACCAGCTTCACGAGCGTCGACTTGCCCGCGCCGGTCTCGCCGACGAACGCGACGGTCTGCCCGGCGGGGATGCGCAGATCGATGCCGCCGAGGGCTGCGTCCTCCTCACCGGCACCGCCGTACTTGAAGTGCACGTCCTCGAAGGCGATCTCGCCCCGCAGCGACAGCACCTCCAGCGGCTCCTTCGCCCTCTTCGTCGACGTCGGCTCCCGCAGCAGCTCCTGGATGCGGCCGAGAGAGACCGACGCCTGCTGGTAGCCGTCGAAGACCTGGGAGAGCTGCTGCACGGGCGCGAAGAACAGGTCGATGTAGAGCAGATACGCCACCAGCGCGCCCGCGGTCAGCGTGCCGTTGTCGACCCGCGCGCCGCCCACGAACAGCACCGCCGCCGCGGCGACCGACGACAGGAACTGCACGAACGGGAAGTAGACGGAGATCAGCCACTGGCCGCGGATCCGGGCCTGCCGGTAGCTGTCGCTGCGCTCGGCGAACCGCCGCCCGCCGTCCCGCTCGCGCCTGAAGGCCTGCACGATCCGCAGCCCGGACACCGACTCCTGGAGGTCGGCGTTGACCGTGGAGACGCGCTCGCGGGCCAGTTCGTACGCCTTCACGCTCGCCCGGCGGAAGAAGTACGTGGCGACGATCAGCGGCGGCAGCGTCACGAACACGACGAGCGCGAGCTGGACGTCGATCACCAGCAGGGCGCCCATGATGCCGAAGAAGGTGACGACGGAGACGAACGCGGTGACCAGGCCGGTCTGCAGGAACGTGGACAGCGCGTCCACGTCGGTCGTCATCCGCGTCATGATCCGGCCGGTCAGCTCGCGCTCGTAGTAGTCGAGGCCGAGCCGCTGGAGCTGGGCGAAGATCTTCAGGCGCAGGGAGTACAGGACCCGCTCGCCCGTCCGCCCGGTCATCCGCATCTCGCCGATCTGCGCCGACCACTGGGCGAGCACGGCGAGCAGCGCGAGCAGCGACGCCGCCCACACCGCGCCGAGGGCGGCCTGCGTCACGCCGCTGTCGATGCCGTGCCGGATCAGGACGGGCAGCAGCAGCCCCATGCCCGCGTCCACGGCGACCAGGCCGAGGCTGACCAGCAGCGGCAGCCCGAAGCCGCGCAGGAGGCGTCGCAGGCCGTAGGACTCCTCCGGCTGGACGGCCCGCGCCTCGTCGACGCCCGGCGTGTCGGTGGCCGGGGGCAGCGCCTGGACCTGGGCGAGCAGTTCGGGCGTGGCCGGGCTGTCGGTGAGGGCGGTGTCCCTGGGTTCGCGGTCGCCGGTCCACAGTCGTGGGGTGACTCCGCGCTCGGCGTCGAACTCGGCGTCCAGTTCGTCGCGTACGGAGGTGTCCTCACGGGGGCAGGGCGGCTGGGTGTGACCCGGGGAGACCGCGCCCAGCTCGTCGGGGTCGGTCAGCAGCCGCCGGTAGAGGGCGGAGCGGTGCTGGAGTTCGTCGTGGGTGCCGATGTCGGCGAGGCGGCCGCCGTCGAGGACGGCGATGCGGTCGGCGAGGTTGAGGGTGGAGCGGCGGTGGGCGATCATCAGGGTGGTGCGGTCCCGCATGACCTCCCTCAGCGCCTCGTGGATCTCGTGCTCCACCCGGGCGTCCACGGCGGAGGTCGCGTCGTCCAGGACCAGCAGCCGCGGGTCGGTGAGGATCGCGCGGGCGAGCGCGATGCGCTGGCGCTGGCCGCCGGAGAGGGTCAGGCCGTGCTCGCCGACCGTGGTGTCGTAGCCGTCGGGGAGCTCCCGGATGAAACCGTCCGCCTGGGCGGCGCGGGCGGCCTGCTCGATCTGCTCGTCGGTCGCCCCCGGGAGGCCGTACGCGATGTTGTTGCGGACGGTGTCGGAGAAGAGGAACGAGTCCTCGGGAACCAGGCCGATCGCGGCGCGCAGCGACTCGAAGGTCAGCTCGCGCACGTCGTGGCCGCCGAGGAGGACGGCGCCACCGGTGACGTCGTAGAAGCGCGGGAGCAGCAGGGCCACCGTGGACTTGCCGGAGCCGGAGGAGCCGACCACGGCCAGGGTCTCGCCGGGGCGGATCTCGAGGCTCAGCCCGTCGAGGACGGGCTGGTCGGGGTCGTAGCCGAAGGACACGTCGTCGAACTCGACGGTCGCGGGCGCGTCGGCGGGCAGCGTCTTGTGGCCGTCGTCCATCGACGGCTCGGTGTCGATCAGCTCCAGGACGCGCTCGGTGCCGGCGCGGGCCTGCTGGCCGACGGTCAGCACCATCGCCAGCATGCGGACCGGGCCGACGAGCTGGGCGAGATAGGTGGAGAAGGCGACGAACGTGCCGAGCGTGATGTTCCCGCGTACGGCGAGCCAGCCGCCGAGCGCCAGCATGGCGACCTGGCCGAGGGCGGGTACGGACTGGAGGGCCGGGGTGTAGACGGAGTTCAGCCGGATGGTGCGCAGCCGCCCGGCGAACAGCCTGCGGCTCACCTCGCGCAGCTTGCCGGTCTCCTGGTCCTCCTGTCCGAAGCCCTTCACCACGCGTACGCCGGTGACGGCGCCGTCGACCACACCCGCGACGGCGGCGGCCTGGGCCTGGGCGTACCAGGTGGAGGGGTGCAGCTTCTTGCGGCTGAGCTCGGCGATCCACCACAGGGCCGGGGCGACGGCGAGGGCGACGAGGGTGAGCGGCAGGGACAGCCAGGCCATGACGACCAGGGAGATCAGGAAGAGCAGGAAGTTCCCGATGGTCATCGGGAGCATGAAGAGGAGCCCCTGGATCAGCTGGAGGTCGCTGGTGGCCCGGCCGACGACCTGCCCGGTGGACAGCTCGTCCTGCCGGCGGCCGTCGAGCCGGGTGATCGTGTTGTACATCTCCGTCCGCAGGTCGTGCTGGACGTCGAGGGCGAGGCGGCCGCCGTAGTAGCGGCGGATGTAGGTGAAGGCGTAGACGAGGAGGGCGGCGACGATCAGGGCGCCCGCCCAGACGGCCATGCTGCGGCTGTGGTCGCCGATCACGTCGTCGATGATCACCTTGGTGATCAGGGGGATGAGGGCCATGACGGCCATGCCGGCGAGGGAGGAGCCGAGGGCGAGGACTACGTCCTTGGGATATCGCCAGGCGTGTTCCCAGAGTCGTCGTGCCCATCCCCGTTGCGTGCCCACGCCGGTGCCCTCCACTTTTGGCCTGATCTTCCGGAAGGCACCAACGTGATGGGGAGCCGATTTCATCCCGCCGTAGGGGTCTGGGTTGTCTTTTGGGTGCGGCTCCGTAGTGGTTGATCGCGCAGTTCCCCGCGCCCCTGAAGGGGCGCTGTGCGTACCCGGAGATAGTAGAAGCGGGTCGTCTGGGTGGGGTTCTCGTTGTCGTCGCTGGCCAGGAGGAGGTGGAAGCGGCCTCTGCTCCAGCCCGTGATCGTCATGGCCTCGATGTTGTCGAGGAGGGGGTTGGGCTGGGGTTGCTTGGCCGTTGCTCCCAGTGACGGGCAGTTCACCAGGTCGGCGAGCAGGGTCTTCTTGATCAGGCGTACCTCGGGCTGGCCCGTCAGGTTTTCGATGTTGCTCGTGTTCGTGGCGAGGCGGGGCTCGGCCAGGTAGAGGCGGACCGTGTTGCCCACGCCGGAGGTGAAGCCGCGTTCCAGGACGAGGAGGCGGCCGTCGGGGAGGGACTGGATCTCGGGGACGCCGAGGGCGGGGTCGGTGCGGTAGGCGTACTGGGGGCCCAGCGTGAAGTGGGCGCCCTGGCGGTGCCAGGTCTGGAAGCGGACGGTGCGCGTGTCGTCGCCGGACAGGGCGTACTCCATGGACGCCAGCAGGGTGCGGCCGCCGGGGAGCATGGTCAGGCCCTCGAACGTGCCGTTGGACTGGGCGCGGCCCGCGGGGGCGACGCGGAGGGAGTCCGGCACCGGCAGCCGGTCGAGGATCTTGCCGTCACGGGAGTAGCGGCGTACGGACGGCTCGGTCTCGGAGGTGACCAGCCGCGTGCCGATGGGGGTCCCCCCGCTCGAGCGAAGCCGAGAGTGGGGGAGGTCGACGACGAGGCCCTCGGAGTCCAGGGCGGTGCCCTTCTCGTCGGCGAGTGCGGTGACCCGCTGCGGCGCGAGCGTCCTCACGTTCAGGGCGAACAGGGACGAGCGGTCGGAGAGGGCGGCCAGCGAACCGTCTCGGTGGACGGCGAGCGCGGAGATGTTGCCGACGTGGGTGCCCCGGTACGTCGTCTTGTCGAGCGCGTCGGAGAAGCGGTCGATGGAGACAGCGGGCGAACAGGCGTGGTTTTCCCCGGCGTCGGCGTTCGCCGGGGCGGTGGCGGACAGGCAGGTGGCCGCCGCCAGGCCCGCGGTGACGGTTGCGATTACGGTTCTCAGGCGCATGGCGGTCACCGTAGGGCGAGACGGTGACGTACGGGAGACCGCGACGTGAAGTCAGCTCGCGGCCAGGTCCCGGTGGATGACCTTGGCCGCGCCCTGGATGGTCGCGATGCCGTAGTTCATGGTGCTGTTGCCGTGGGTGAGGACCGTGATCATGTAGTCGTGGCCGCGGCCCTTGAAGGCGCCGACGCTGTGGACGCGCCAGCCGTGCGTGGAGCGTTGCAGCCAGCCGTTCTTGACGGCCACGGAGACGCCGGACGGGACGCCGTACGGCGTGCCCCAGCGCTGCGCGGAGACGACCTGGCCCATGAGCTTGAGGATGTAGGCGCGGGAGTTGTCGCTCAGCACGGCGTTCTTCGCGGTGATCAGCTCGAGGAGCTTCTGCTCGTCGGTGACGTTGATCCGGGTCAGGCCCCAGTAGCCGTTCGCGCCGGGTGTCGTCCGGGTCATGCCGGCGGCGGCGAGGAAGCCCTTGATCTTTGTCATGCCGAGCTGCTTCCACAGGGTGGAGGTCGCGGCGTTGTCGGACTTGGTGATCATGGCCTTGGCGAGGGAGGCCTCGCGGTCGGTGAGATAGCGGCCCTGCTTCTTCGCGTCCCAGAGGAGGGCGGCCAGCACGGTGACCTTGACGACGCTGGCCGAGTCGTAGGCGGTGGTGGGCCGCAGGGAGCAGGTCGTGTTGGTCGTACGGTCGTGGAGGCCGACGGCGATCGTGCCCTTGCGGTTCGCCAGCGCCGCGGTGATGTCCTTGGTCAGCTTGGCGGCCAGACCCGCCGTGGCGGAGGTGCAGCTGACCGTCGGCGCGGTGGCCGCGGCGGCGGGCGAGGCGGCGACGGCGAGCGGCACGAGCACGCCGGCGCCCACGCCCGCCACCAGCGCTCTCGCGCGGAGGGAAGTCCCAGGTGTCATGCACGTGATGACACGCGAGGAGGGCGGAAGGGTTGTAGGCACTGGGGAAGGCTTGCACAAGCCGTTACCAAGCCTGGGGAACTTCACAGCCTGTGGCCGGCCTCACCACAGCGACCGCCAACTCCGGCCGACCACGACGCCCGTGTGACATCTGCCAGAACGGCACCGCCTCCGGCATCGGCTGACGCCGAGGACATGTGGGATGATGCCCCTGGACCCCGGCCCGATTACGGCGGGCCGGGGTCCAAATTCCGTCGGGGTCACTTGTGGCGGTGGTCGTCAACCACTCGGAAGCTGCCTACGATCGCGAAAGGCACCACGGCGCCGTCGAAGACCGGCGTGGCGGCGATTTGATTGGCAGAGCTTCGCGGCCCAATCTCCGCCAGCGGGGAGCCGTTGTCGCAGGTGATCCCGTTGAAGAATTCGATGGTCTTGTCACTCTGGTTCCGGACGTTGAAGGTGGCGGTGGTACTGGTGGGAGCAGTACTACTGACCACAGCGATGCACTCACCCGGATCGGCCGGATACGTTCGCTCGTTGACGTGGATCCGGCCCTCGTCATGCCTGTCATGCCTGGGGTCGAAGTTCGTCTGGCCGTCTCCTCCGAGGGGAACGGAGGCAGCGGCTTCCTGCACGTCGGAGGGGGCGGACTGGGGGGCGGAACTGGAAGCCGAGGCGTAGTTCACGCCGGTTGCGACCAGAGCGGCGACACCCACCGTCGCTGCGATCGCGGCAACGGCTCGCCTGCGCGCTCCGTTTCTCCTTCTCTCAGACATTCCGTTTCTCCATCTCTCAGGGATGTCAGCTGAGCGGCCGACCATGAATGAACTTACTCATGTCGTTTTCTGCCGCCACCTCAGAAATCTTCGGAGGGTGATGGAAGGGGGCCAACCGGGTGCTGACACCCCGGGACGGAAGTCATGACAAGCAATCAGTAAGCTCAAATGAGCTGAGAAACACGCCGACTTGGGGGCTGTTGAGCCGCTCGGGGGACTTGTCTGACACCCATTCACGCCGCCGCCCGCGTGTCGTGTATTGATAATGCCGCGCACAACGGCTATTGCACGCCCACATGCGTCGCCGCGAACATCCGCAGCACTGCCGGAAACACCACCAGCGACGGACCGGGCATGCCCAGTGCCTTCCTCAGATCGGTCTCAAGCCTTTCAGGGGTCGTACGCATCCCTGGCACGCCGAACGACTCCGCCAGAGCCACGTAGTCCGGCCGCGCCAGCTCCGTGCCCGTCGCCTCGCCGAAGGCACCCGTCATGTACTCGCGCAGGATGCCGCAGCCGCCGTCGTCGACGATCAGCCAGGTGACGTCAAGGTCGTACTGCCGGGCGTGGCCAGCTCCGCGATCGAGTAGAGGGCACCGCCGTCACCAGAGACCGCCAGCACCGGCTGCGTCGGGTCGGCCACCGCCGCGCCCAGGGCCGCCGCGAAGGCATAACCGAGGCCGCCCGAACCCTGGGCGGAGTGCATGGTGTTGGGCCCCTTGGCGTCGAAGGCGGACCAGGCCCAGGCGCGTCGTCCGCGCTGCCGACCCTCGGGTACAGCACCTTGGCCGCCTTGCCGATGACGGCGCCGGCGAGGGCGTACGCGAGGCAGGGGGAGGACGTACACCGCAACACCGTGCGCCAGCGGATCGCCCGGTGCGCGTCCCTGCTGGACACGGACCTGGACGACCCGGACGTACGGATGGACCTGTGATTCGCGCTCCGGCGGATCCGAGCGCGGAGCTGAGTATGCATACGGACCCCGGCCTGAGTACGTGACGCACGTCCCAGCGAGCAATACGCCGGAGACTCCCCACCGGCACCTGCCTCAGAATGGGAGCCATGCCGATACCCGGGACACCCAGCCGCGCCGAACTCGTCGAGCACCTCGTGAAGACCCGTATCACGGGCGAGGTCGCCACCCCCCGCGAGAACAACCTCTCCCACTACCGGAAACTCGCGAACGGCGACCGCCACTACTGGCTCGGCCTGGAGCTCGGCGACCGCTGGACCGACGAGCAGGACGTGCTCGCGGTGATGGCGGAGCGGGTGGGCGTCAACGACGATCCCGAGTACCGGTACGGCCAGGACACCATCGACCCCGGGCTGACGATCGCCGCCCTGGACCGCCTGGCCGGCCGGCTGCGCAAGGCGGCGGACGGGCAGCAGCGGGTGCTGTTCGCCACCGGCCACCCCGGCGGCATGCTCGACGTGCACCGCGCCACGGCCGCCGCGCTGCGGACCGCCGGCTGCGAGATCGTCGTGATTCCGGACGGGCTGACGACGGACGAGGGGTACGTCATGCAGTTCGCGGACGTGGCGATGCTGGAGCACGGCGCTACCCTCTGGCACACCCACTCGGGCGAGCCGATGAAGGCCATCCTCACCGCGATGGAGCGCGCGGGCCGCCCGCTGCCCGACCTGGTCGTCGCCGACCACGGCTGGGCCGGATACGCAGGTCAGCACGGCATCGACTCCGTCGGCTACGCCGACTCCAACGACCCGGCCCTCTTCCTCGCGGAGGCCGAGGGCACGCTCCAGGTGGCGGTCCCGCTCGACGACCACGTGGTCAGCCCGCGCTACTACGACCCGCTGACGGCGTACCTCCTGGCGGAGGCGGAGCTCGACTGATCCCCGGTCATCTCGGGATCCGGACCACGCCCTCCTGGATCACCGACACCGCGAGCCGCCCGTCCTGCGTGTAGATGCGGGCCTGGCCGAGACCGCGGCCGCCGTACGCCGACGGGGACTCCTGGTCATACAGCAGCCACTCGTCGGCGCGGAACGGCCGGTGGAACCACATGGCGTGGTCAAGGGAGGCCCCGACGACGTCGCCGACGGCCCAGCCGCCGCGGCCGTGCGCGAGCAGCACCGAGTCCAGCAGGGTCATGTCGGAGACGTACGTGGCGAGGACGACGTGCAGCAACGGGTCGTCGCTCAGCTTGCCGTTGGTGCGGAACCACACCTGCGAGTGCGGCTCGCGCGGCGCGCCGAAGCGGCCGTACGGCGGCTCGTCGACGTACCGCAGGTCGACCGCCTCGCGCACCTGCAGGAACCGCTCCACCACCTCCGGGTCGAGGTGGTCGTAGCCGCGCAGCCGCTCGTGGGACGTGGGCAGCGTGGCCGGGTCGGGCGCGGGCGGCATCGGGGTCTGGTGGTCGAGGCCGTCCTCGTACACCTGGAAGGACGCCGACAGGTGGAAGATCGGCTTGCCGTGCTGGACGGCGACCACCCGGCGGGTGGTGAAGGAGCGGCCGTCGCGGATCCGGTCGACGTTGTAGATGATGGGCGCGCCGGGGTCGCCGGGGCGCAGGAAGTACGCGTGCAGGGAGTGCGCGGGCCGGTCCCCGGGCGCCGTACGTCCGGCGGCGACGAGGGCCTGCGCCGCGACCTGCCCGCCGAAGACGCGCGGGACGACGGCGGACCGGGACTGCCCGCGGAAGATGTCCTCCTCGATCTGCTCCAGGTCGAGCAGATCGAGGAGGCCCTCAAGTGCCTGGCTCATGGGTCGGTTGTACGGGCCGGTCGTTTCGCCGCCCTTACAGGCCCATGTCCTTCGCGATGATCGTCTTCATGATCTCGCTGGTGCCGCCGTAGATGCGGTTGACGCGGTTGTCGGCGTACAGGCGGGCGATCGGGTACTCGTTCATGTAGCCGTAGCCGCCGTGCAGCTGGAGGCAGCGGTCGATGACGCGGTGCGCGACCTCGGTGCAGAACAGCTTGGCGCTGGCGGCCTCCGCGGGGGTCAGCTCGCCGGCGTCGAGGGCTTCCAGCGCGCGGTCGGCGACGGCCTCGGCGGCGTCCACCTCCGCCTGGCAGGCGGCCAGCTCGAACTTGGTGTTCTGGAAGTGCGCGACCGGCTTGCCGAAGACGGTGCGCTCCTGCACGTACTGCTGGGCGAACCGGACGGCGGCCTTGGCCTGCGCGTAGGCGCCGAAGGCGATGCCCCAGCGCTCGGACGCCAGGTTGTGGCCCAGGTAGTAGAAGCCCTTGTTCTCCTCGCCGAGCAGGTCCTCGACGGGCACCTTGACGTCGACGAACGCCAGCTCGGCGGTGTCGGAGGTCTTCAGGCCGAGCTTGTCGAGCTTGCGGCCGACGGAGTAGCCATCGGACTCGGTGTCCACGGCGAAGAGGGAGATGCCGTGGCGGCGGTCCTCGGCGGTGGGCGCGGCGGTGCGGGCACACACGATGACCCTGTCGGCGTGCACACCGCCGGTGATGAAGGTCTTGGCGCCGTTGAGGACGTAGTGCGTGCCGTCCTCGGAGAGCTTGGCGGTGCTCTTCATGCCCGCGAGGTCGGAGCCGGTGCCCGGCTCCGTCATCGCGATGGCCCACATCTCCTCGCCGGTGACGAACTTCGGCAGGTAGCGCTTCTTCTGCTCGTCGGTGGCGAGCATCTTGATGTACGGCAGGGCGAGCAGGACGTGCACACCGGAACCGCCGAACTGGACACCGGCGCGAGCGGTCTCCTCGTACAGCACGGCCTCGAACTTGTGCGAGTCGAGGCCGGCGCCGCCGAACTCCTCCGGCACGTTGATCCCGAAGATCCCCAGCTCGCCGAGCTTGTAGTAGAAGTCGCGCGGCGCCTGGCCTGCCGCGAACCACTCGTCGTAGACCGGGACGACCTCGGCCTCGATGAAGGCGCGCAGGGTCTCCCGGAACGCCTCGTGATCCTCGTTGAACACCGTACGGCGCAACCCCGCCACCTCCAGAGAGCTCGTTTCTAAGCGCTTGCTCACCTCAAGATACCGGCGAGTATCGGCGGTAGCCACAGGCGTCCGGGGTGACGTAGCACACCCCGGTTCACTCCGCCCCGGCCGCCGCGAACGCTCCCCGGGCCATCCGGTGCAGCAGGGCCGCCGTGGTGGTGCGGCCCGGCAGGGAGCCCGGGCGGCCCAGGTGCGGGGTCGAGTTCAGCAGGCCGAAGACCGAGTGGACGGCCGAGCGGGCCGCCGGTTCGCCCAGCGCCGGGTAGACCTTCCGCACCACCGCCACCCACAGCTCGACGTACTGCCGCTGGAGCTGGCGCACCAGCTTGCGGTCGCTGTCCCGGAGGCGGTCCAGCTCGCGGTCGTGCAGGGTGATGAGGGGGCGGTCGTCGAGCGCGAAGTCGATGTGGCCCTCGATGAGCGAGTCGAGGACCGCCTCGGCCGGCACCCCGTCGGCTTCGGCCAGCCGCCGCTTGGCCCCGGTCAGCAGCTGGCCGCTGATGCCGACCAGCAGCTCGGCGAGCATCGCGTCCTTGCCGGCGAAGTGCCGGTACAGGCCGGGCCCGCTGATGCCGACCGCGGCGCCTATCTCGTCCACTCCGACGCCGTGGAAGCCACGCTCGGCGAACAGCCGGGCAGCCTCCTTGAGGATCTGCTCGCGGCGGGTGGGGGCGTCGGTTCTCGTGGCCATGGAGGCAATTCTAGACAGGGAGGTTAGCGGTCGTTAACCTGGTGGAAACGCGTTAACGCTCATTAACAAGGTGAGGGGGCCGCAGGATGCATCAGGCACCGGAGCTGACCAGCGCGGCCGATCCCGCGTCGGAGTCCTTTCGGGCCAACGAGGAGGCGCACCGCGCCCTCGCGGAAGAGTTGCGCGCCAAGCTGGCCGCGGCTCGGCTCGGCGGCGGCGAGAAGGCGCGGGCGCGGCACACCGCGCGCGGGAAGCTGCTCCCGCGCGACCGCGTGGACAGGCTGCTGGACCCCGGCTCGCCGTTCCTGGAGCTGGCACCGCTGGCCGCCGACGGGATGTACGACGGGCAGGCGCCGGCCGCCGGGATCATCGCCGGGATCGGGCGGGTCGCCGGGCGGGAGTGCGTGATCGTCGCCAACGACGCCACGGTCAAGGGCGGGACGTACTACCCGATGACGGTGAAGAAGCACCTGCGCGCGCAGGAGGTGGCCCTCGACAACCGTCTCCCGTGTGTCTACCTGGTCGACTCCGGCGGCGCCTTCCTGCCCATGCAGGACGAGGTCTTCCCGGACCGGGACCACTTCGGGCGGATCTTCTACAACCAGGCCCGGATGTCCGGCGCCGGCATCGCGCAGATCGCCGCCGTGCTCGGCTCCTGCACGGCCGGTGGCGCGTACGTCCCGGCGATGAGCGACGAGGCGGTGATCGTACGGAACCAGGGCACGATCTTCCTGGGCGGCCCACCCCTGGTGAAGGCGGCCACGGGTGAGGTCGTCACCGCCGAGGAGCTGGGCGGCGGCGAGGTGCACTCCCGGATCTCCGGCGTGACCGACCACCTCGCCGAGGACGACGCGCACGCCCTGCGGATCGTGCGGGACATCGTCGCCACGCTTCCCGCGCGCGGGGCACTGCCCTGGTCCGTGGAGCCCTCCGCCGAGCCGAAGGCCGACCCCTACGGGCTGTACGGCGCGGTGCCGGTGGACCCCCGCACTCCGTACGACGTCCGCGAGATCATCGCGCGCGTGGCCGACGGCTCCCGGTTCGCCGAGTTCAAGGCCGAGTTCGGGCAGACCCTCGTCACCGGCTTCGCGCGCATCCTGGGCCACCCGGTCGGGATCGTCGCCAACAATGGCATCCTGTTCTCCGAGTCCGCCCAGAAGGGCGCCCACTTCATCGAGCTGTGCGACCAGCGCGGCATCCCGCTGGTGTTCCTGCAGAACATCTCCGGGTTCATGGTGGGGCGGGACTACGAGGCGGGGGGCATCGCCAAGCACGGCGCCAAGATGGTCACGGCGGTCGCCTGCACGCGCGTGCCGAAGCTGACGGTGGTGGTCGGCGGGTCGTACGGCGCGGGCAACTACTCGATGTGCGGCCGGGCCTACTCACCCCGCTTCCTGTGGATGTGGCCAGGCGCCAAGATCTCCGTGATGGGCGGCGAGCAGGCCGCCTCCGTGCTCGCGACCGTCAAGCGGGACCAGCTTCAGGCCCGGGGCGAGGACTGGCCCGCCGAGGACGAGGAGGCCTTCAGGGCCCCGGTCCGCGCGCAGTACGAGCGCCAGGGCAATGCCTACTACGCGACGGCCCGCCTCTGGGACGACGGCGTGATCGATCCGCTGGAGACCCGGCAGGTGCTGGGTCTTGCCCTGACCGCGTGTGCCAACGCCCCGCTGAGCGAGCCGGGCTTCGGCGTCTTCCGGATGTGAGGGGGAGCTGACCAAGATGTTCGACACAGTGCTCGTGGCCAACCGGGGCGAGATCGCCGTCCGGGTCATCCGCACGCTGCGGTCACTGGGCGTGCGCTCGGTGGCCGTCTTCTCCGACGCGGACGCCGGCGCCCGGCACGTCCGGGAGGCCGACACGGCCGTACGGATCGGACCGGCGCCGGCGGCCGGGAGCTATCTGTCGGCGGAGCGGCTGCTGGAGGCCGCCGCCCGCACCGGCGCCCAGGCCGTCCACCCCGGCTACGGCTTCCTCGCGGAGAACGCCGGCTTCGCGCGCGCGTGCGCCGACGCGGGCCTGGTCTTCGTCGGGCCGCCGGCCGAGGCGATCTCCCTCATGGGCGACAAGATCCGCGCCAAGGAGACGGTGCGGGCGGCCGGCGTGCCTGTGGTCCCCGGCGGACGCGACCCGGAGCTGGCCGACGCGGCCCGCGAACTGGGCGCGCCCGTGCTGCTGAAGCCCTCCGCGGGCGGCGGTGGCAAGGGCATGCGCCTGGTGCGGGACCTGACCCGGCTGGAGGAGGAGATCGCCGCCGCCCGCCGCGAGGCCCGCGCCTCCTTCGGCGACGACACCCTCCTGGTCGAGCGGTGGATCGACCGCCCCCGGCACATCGAGATCCAGGTCCTGGCCGACGGGCACGGAGGCGTCGTCCACCTGGGCGAGCGCGAGTGCTCCCTCCAGCGTCGGCACCAGAAGATCGTCGAGGAGGCGCCGAGCGTGCTCCTCGACGAGGCGACGCGCGCGGCGATGGGCGAGGCGGCCGTGCAGGCGGCCCGCTCCTGCGGGTACCAGGGCGCGGGCACGGTGGAGTTCATCGTCCCCGGCGAGGACCCGTCGTCGTACTACTTCATGGAGATGAACACCCGCCTCCAGGTGGAGCATCCGGTCACGGAGCTGATCACGGGCCTCGACCTGGTGGAGTGGCAGCTGCGGGTGGCGGCGGGGGAGCGGCTCGCCTTCGGGCAGGAGGACGTACGGCTCACCGGGCACGCCGTGGAGGCCCGCATCTGCGCCGAGGACCCTTCGCGCGGGTTCCTCCCCTCCGGCGGCACGGTGCTCAAGCTGCGCGAGCCGCAGGGCGAGGGCGTGCGCACCGACTCCGGGCTGAGCGAGGGCACCGAGGTCGGCAGCCTGTACGACCCGATGCTGTCCAAGGTGATCGCGTACGGCCCCGACCGCGCGACCGCGCTCAGGAAGCTCCGGGCGGCCCTCGCGGAGACCGTCACGCTGGGCGTGCAGACCAACGCCGGGTTCCTGCGGCGGCTGCTGGCGCACCCGGACGTCATGGCGGGGGACCTGGACACCGGGCTGGTGGAGCGGGAGGTGGACGGGCTCGTACCGGCCGGGGTGCCGAAGGAGGTCTACGCGGCCGCGGCACTGCTGCGTCAGGCCGCCCTGGGTCCGGCGCGAGCCTCTGACGCCCTGGGCCCGGCGTCGGCCTCCGGATGGGTCGACCCCTTCTCCGTCCCGGACGGCTGGCGGCTGGGCGGCGAGCGGGCCTGGACCGCGCACCACCTGCGCGTCCCCGGGCACGACCCCGTCACCGTCCGCGTGCGCAGCACACCGGACGGCGGGAGCGAGTTGCTGCTCGACGGCGAGGAGGCCCCCATGCGGGCACCCGGCGACCCAACCCCCGTGCGAGCGCCCGCCGACCCGATCCCCATGCGGGCGCCCGGCGGCCCGTCCCCGGAGCCCCGGTTCACCTTCCAGCTCGACGGCGTCTCCCACACCTTCGCCGTCCTGTTTCCGGGAGGCACCTGGCTCGGCCGCGACGGCGACGCCTGGCACGTGCGCGACCACGACCCGGTCGCCGCCTCCCTCAGCCGCGCCGCCCACGCGGGCGCCGACTCGCTCACCGCGCCCATGCCCGGCACGGTCACGGTCGTGAAGGCCGCCGTCGGCGACGAGGTGAGCGCCGGGCAGAGCCTGCTGGTCGTCGAGGCGATGAAGATGGAGCACGTCATCTCCGCCCCGCACGCCGGCACGGTCGCCGAGCTGGACGTCGCGCCCGGCACGACGGTCGCCATGGACCAGGTGCTGGCCGTGATCGAACCCACGGCGGCCACTTCGGAGGAGGAGACGGCATGAACGCCTCGGAGCTGGGTCTCCCCATGGCCGTACCGGCCGACGGCCTGCCCGCCCGCGTCCGCGTCCACGAGGTCGGCGCGCGCGACGGCCTGCAGAACGAGTCGGCGACCGTCCCGACCGAGGTCAAAGCGGAGTTCATCCGCCGCCTGGCCGACGCGGGGCTCACCACCATCGAGGCGACCAGCTTCGTGCATCCCAAGTGGGTGCCCCAACTGGCCGACGCGGAACGCCTGTTCCCGCTCGTCGCCGAACTCCCCGCCGCGCTGCCCGTTCTGGTCCCGAACGAACGCGGGCTGGACCGCGCCCTAGCGCTGGGCGCCCGCCGGGTGGCCGTCTTCGCCAGCGCCACCGAGTCCTTCGCCAAGGCCAACCTCAACCGCACGGTGGACGAGGCGCTGGCCATGTTCGAGCCGGTGGTGGCCCGCGCGAAGGCGGAGGGCGGCCACGTGCGCGGTTACCTCTCGATGTGCTTCGGCGACCCGTGGGAGGGCCCCGTCCCGGTCCCCCAGGTCGTCCGCGTCTGCCGGGCGCTGGCCGACATGGGCTGCGACGAGCTGAGCCTCGGCGACACGATCGGCGTGGCGACCCCGGGCCACGTCACCGCCCTGCTGACAGCCCTGTCGGAGGCCGGCCTTCCGGTGAGCGCCCTGGGCGTGCACTTCCACGACACCTACGGCCAGGCCCTCGCCAACACCCTCGCCGCGCTCCAGCACGGCGTCACGACCGTCGACGCCTCGGCCGGCGGCCTGGGCGGCTGCCCGTACGCGAAGTCCGCCACCGGCAACCTCGCCACCGAAGACCTGGTGTGGATGCTGCGCGGCCTCGGCATCGACACCGGTATCGACCTCGGCCGTCTCGTCGCCACCAGCGTGTGGATGGCCGGCCACCTGGGCCGACCCAGCCCTTCCCGCACCGTACGAGCCCTCTCCCACCAGGAGCAGTGATCTGCCATGGACTACCGCCTCTCCCCGGAACTGGAGGAACTCCGCCGCACCGTCGAGGAGTTCGCGCACGACGCCGTCGCGCCGAAGATCGGCGACTTCTACGAGCGTCATGAGTTCCCGTACGAGATCGTCCGGGAGATGGGCCGCATGGGGCTGTTCGGGCTGCCGTTCCCGGAGGATTACGGCGGCATGGGCGGCGACTATCTGGCCCTCGGCGTGGCTCTGGAGGAGCTGGCCCGGGTCGACTCCTCGGTTGCCATCACGCTCGAGGCGGGGGTCTCCCTGGGCGCGATGCCGATCTTCCGCTACGGCACGGAGGAGCAGAGGCGGCAGTGGCTGCCCCGCCTGTGCACGGGGGAGATCCTGGGCGCCTTCGGCCTGACCGAGCCGGACGGCGGCTCGGACGCGGGCGCGACCCGGACGACGGCCCGCCTGGACCCGTCGACGAACGAGTGGGTGATCAACGGCACGAAGTGCTTCATCACCAACTCGGGCACGGACATCACGGGCCTGGTCACGGTCACGGCGGTGACCGGCCGCAAGCCGGACGGCGCCCCGCTGATCTCCACGTTCATCGTCCCGTCCGGCACGCCGGGCTTCACGGTCGCCGCCCCCTACTCCAAGGTCGGCTGGAACGCCTCGGACACCCGCGAACTGTCCTTCTCCGACGTCCGCGTCCCCGCGGCCAACCTGCTGGGCGAGGAGGGCCGCGGCTACGCGCAGTTCCTGCGCATCCTCGACGAGGGCCGCATCGCCATCGCGGCGCTGGCCACGGGCCTGGCACAGGGCTGCGTGGACGAGTCGGTCAAGTACGCGAAGGAGCGTCAGGCCTTCGGCCGCCCCATCGGCGCCAACCAGGCCATCCAGTTCAAGATCGCAGACATGGAGCTGAAGGCCCACACCGCCCGCCTGGCCTGGCGCGACGCGGCAAGCCGCCTGGTCGCGGGCGAGCCCTTCAAGAAGGAAGCGGCCCTGGCCAAGCTCCACTCCTCCACCATCGCGGTCGACAACGCCCGCGACGCCACCCAGATCCACGGCGGCTACGGCTTCATGAACGAGTACCCGGTAGCCCGCATGTGGCGAGACTCCAAGATCCTGGAGATCGGCGAGGGCACGAGCGAGGTCCAGCGCATGCTGATCGCCCGGGAACTGGGCCTGGCGGGCTGAGAAGGGACGCCGGCCTGCGTCTCTCGGGGCGCAGGCCGACGCTCGGCGTTCACGCCTCCTGCGTGCCTTCGTCGTCGTCTCGGTGGCTGACGAACCCCGATGTGTCGAGCTCGAAGCCAAAGGGAGCGGGCACGTGCAGAGACTCCCCGAAGGGAACGGAATGCCGGGACCTGTAGCCCCTCGGTGACGGATCCCAGAAGGCGGTGACTTCCTGGAGCTGCATGTCGAGCACGAGGTACACGGGCACGAGCCGCCCGTAGGTGTCCAGCTTGTCCAGCCACTCGACGTCCTTGGTCAAGGTGGACGTCAGCTCGGCGACCAGCGAGAGAGCGGCGCCGTCGGCGTGCCGGCCGTCGGCGTCGAAGGCGGCCTCGTCGGCGACGAAGAGATCGGGACCGAAGCCGCGCTCCGAGTGCGGGAACGAAAAGAGAAACGGGGAGGTCTCCGTGACATGCCCCTCAGGGGCATGCGCCTCCACTTGCGAACGAAGCCTCCGCATCGGACGCAAGTAACGCAGCTTCGACCACGGCGACACGACGATCTTCCCCCGGATGAGCTCGGCCTTGTAGCCGTCAGGTGTGTCCAGTTCCTCAACGATGCGGAGCATGTCGTCGAATGCTTCCAACGCCTCCGGCAGAGGGCTCTCTATGGCCGTCGGGCGCTCGGTCATGATGGTCACCACGGTCCTCCGCTGATTACAGAGCGTGTCGCACTGCCGACCATAGCGTGGAGTCACCCCGGCTGCCCTCTGGACACGTAGTGAGGTTAGGCTAACCTACCTTGGAATGTTCCTACGGGCGCTCCGCCCTGTCCGAAAGCAGCCACACCATGTCGAACGCCAGAGCTACCCACCTCACCCGCCGCGGAATCCTCGCCGCCGGTGGCGCCCTCTCCCTCGGCACCGTGCTCACGGCGTGCGGGGACGACGACGCGAACAGCGGTGGTCCGGGCGACGGTACGGGAGCCGCGAAGTCCGGTTCCTGGTCCTTCAAGGACGACCGCGGCAAGACCGTGCATCTCGACCATGTGCCCACGAAGATCGTCGCCTTCGTCGGCGTCGCGGCCGCCCTGTACGACTACGGCATCGAGGTCAAGGGCGTATTCGGCCCGACCAAGACCAAGGACGGCAAGGCCGACGTCCAGGCCGGCGACATGGACGTCAGCAAGCTGACGATCTTCGGCAACAGGTTCGACCAGTTCAACATCGAGCAGTACGCGGCCTTCCAGCCCGACGTCCTCATCTCCACGACCTTCGACAGCGCGGGCAGCCTCTGGTACATCCCCGTGGCCTCCGCCGACAAGATCGCCAAGCTTGCTCCGAGTGTCGCCATCTCCGTCTACGACCGGCAGCTGACCGCTCCGCTGCAGCGCATGTGGGAGCTGGCCGAGTCGCTGGGCGGGGACATGTCGGCGGCGAAGGCCGTCGACGCGAAGAAGCGGTTCGAGGCGGCGTCGGAGCGGCTGCGCAAGGCCGTCAAGGCGCGCCCCGAGATCAAGGTGATGGCAGGCTCCGCCGCCGACGCGGTCTTCTACGTCTCCGGCACCAACTTCTCCATCGACCTGGAGTACTTCAAGGCCCTCGGCGTGAACTTCGTCGAGCCGCCGGAGAAGGCCAAGGAGAAGAGCGGCGGCTGGTTCGAGGAGCTGAGCTGGGAGAACGTCGACAAGTACCCGGCCGACATCATCATGATGGACGACCGCTCCTCGGCCATCCAGCCCGCCAACATCACCGAAGCCACCTGGAAGAAGCTGCCCGCGGTGCAGGCCGGTCAGGTCATCCCACGGTCGCCCGAGCCGATCCTGTCCTACGACAAGTGCGTGCCGTTGGTCGAGAGCCTGGCCAAGGCGATCGAGACAGCCAAGAAGGTCAGCTGACCCCCTGTACGTTCCTGGAGTTCAGGAGCCCAAATGAGTACCGCCGTAGCCGCCCCGTTCCGTTTCTTCTCCCTCCAGGTCACACGGACGAGGCGGCTCGGGCCGTCTCTGGTCCGCGTCACTTTCGGCGGGGACGACCTGGCGGCGTTCGACTCCGACGGGCGCGATCAGTCGCTGTCCCTGTTCCTGCCACATCCGGGGCAGGCCGCCCCCGTCGTGCCGATCGAGCTCGGATGGGGATCCCCCCGCTCGGGCGAAGCCGAGAGCGGGGCAGGGTGGTGGCAGGTATGGCGGGACCTCCCGGACGACGTACGGGCCGTGATGCGGTCGTACACGCTCCGGGAACTGCGGCGCGGGCCCGATGAGATCGACATCGACTTCGTATTGCACGAGCCGGCCGGGCCCGCCTCGGCGTGGGCCGCACGCGCCGGTGCCGGGGACCGCGTACTGGTGCTCGGGCCCGCCGTCGCGGACAACCGGGCGATCCGGTTCCGGCCGCCGGAGGACACCGACCTGGTGGTGGTGTGGGGCGACGAGACCGCCGTACCGGCCGCCTCGGCCATCGTCGAGTCGCTGCCGGCCGGCCTGCGCGCCCGGGTCTGGCTGGAGGTGCCGGACGCCGGGGACGTCCAGGACCTGGTGACCGAGGCGGACGCCGAGATCAACTGGCTGGTGCGCGACACGGACGGCGCCGAGGGGTCCCCCATGGTCCTCGGCGCACTGCGCGACGACCGACTGCCGCCCGCCGAACGGCCGTACGTGTGGCTCGCGGGCGAAGCCGGCCAGGTGAAGCAGCTGCGCCGGCACTTCGTGGGCGAGCGCGGTATCGACCGCAGACGCGTCACGTTCGTCGGCTACTGGCGGCACGGGCTGACCGAGGAGCAGCTGCGCGCGCAGGAGTAGCCAAGCCGCTGTCGGTACCTGAGTGACCGCAGTCACGGTTGAGGCCGCACTTCGCCCCCGCGTTACTCCCCACCGGAGGACCCCCCATGCGCTCGCACCTGCTCAACGACACCACCGCGGAGCAGTACCGCCACTCCGTGGCCCAGGGAGTCGAGCGGGTGGCGGCCAAACTCGCCACCACCGAGCGGCCGTTCACCGGCGTCACGGTCGACGCCCTGGCTCCCCGCATCGAGGACATCGACGCGTTCACAGCCGGTGTCGGCATCGAGTACGAGTCCTTCGTACGGCAGGAGCTGGGCGAGGAGACCGTCGAGCGCTTCCACGGCATCCTGCGCGACCAGGACCTGGACCCGGCCGACTACCTCCTCATCCCCGTCCACCCCTGGCAGTGGTGGAACAAGCTCACCAAGAAGGACCCGCTGATGGCGCTCGTCGCCGCCGCCGTACAGGCCCGGCTCCCACACCCGGCCAGGCCCGCCGTCACCGACGCACCGCCGCAGGTTCGGCAGTCCCAGCAGCAGCCGGCCACCCCCGCGCCCGCCTCCGCCGAGGAAGGCCACGACGCCCTGCTGCGCCGGTTGCGCGAACTGGGCGACCTGCACTGCTCCGGCGTCCTGACCGAGGAGGAGTTCACCCTGGCCAAGCAGGCGGTCCTCAAACGGATGTAAGTCTGCCCGAAATCGGGCAGAATTCTTGCGGAAGCATCGCGCGTACTACAGGATCGACCGAGTGCACGACGAACTTGTTGATCACCTGACGCGGACCACTCCCCTGAGCCGGGGCGAGGCGCTGCGCGTGATCCAGGACGTGCTCGCCTATTTCGACGAGACGACCGAGGAATACGTCCGTCGCCGCCACCGTGAGCTGCAGGCCCAGGGCCTGGTGAACGCGACGATCTTCGAGCGGATCGAGGAAGACCTGAAATACCGCGCGGTGGCACCGCCGGAGCTGACACTCCGCCAGCTGCGCCGCATGGTCTACGGCTGAGGGACACAAGGGGACTTACATGTGCGGAATCGTCGGCTACATCGGCAAGCGCGATGTCGCGCCGCTGCTACTGGAGGGCCTGCAGCGGCTGGAGTACCGGGGCTACGACTCGGCGGGCATCGTCGTGACGAACCCCAAGAGCGCCGGACTGAAGGTAGTCAAGGGCAAGGGCCGGGTCCGTGACCTGGAGGCCAGGGTCCCGGCGCGATTCAAGGGCACGACCGGCATCGCCCACACCCGCTGGGCCACCCACGGCGCCCCGTCCGACGTGAACGCCCACCCGCACCTCGACGCCGAGAGCAAGGTCGCCGTCGTCCACAACGGGATCATTGACAACGCCTCCGACCTGCGCCGCAAGCTGGAGGCGGACGGCGTGGAGTTCCTCTCCGAGACCGACACCGAGGTCCTCACCCACCTCATCGCCCGCTCGCAGCAGGAGAAGCTGGAGGACAAGGTCCGCGAGACCCTCCGGCTCATCGAGGGCACGTACGGCATCGCCGTGCTGCACGCCGACTTCCCGGACCGCATCGTCGTCGCCCGCAACGGCTCCCCGGTCGTCCTCGGCATCGGCGAGAAGGAGATGTTCGTCGCCTCGGACATCGCCGCGCTGGTCGCCCACACGCGCCAGATCGTCACCCTCGACGACGGCGAGATGGCCACCCTCAAGGCCGACGACTTCCGCACCTACACCACCGAGGGCACCCGTACGACGGCCGAGCCGACCACTGTGGAGTGGGAGGCCGCGTCGTACGACATGGGCGGCCACGACACCTACATGCATAAGGAGGTCCACGAGCAGGCCGAGGCCGTGGACCGCGTGCTGCGCGGCCGCATCGACGACCGCTTCTCCACCGTGCACCTGGGCGGCCTGAACCTGGACGCCCGCGAGGCCCGCCGGATCCGCCGCGTCAAGATCCTCGGCTGCGGCACCTCGTACCACGCGGGCATGATCGGCGCCCAGATGATCGAGGAGCTGGCCCGCATCCCCGCCGACGCCGAGCCGGCCTCCGAGTTCCGCTACCGCAACGCGGTCGTCGACCCCGACACCCTGTACATCGCCGTCTCCCAGTCCGGTGAGACGTACGACGTGCTGGCCGCCGTCCAGGAGCTGAAGCGCAAGGGCGCCCGCGTCCTCGGCATCGTCAACGTGGTCGGCTCGGCGATCGCCCGCGAGGCCGACGGCGGCATCTACGTGCACGCCGGCCCCGAGGTCTGCGTCGTCTCCACCAAGTGCTTCACGAACACCACGGTGGCCTTCGCCCTGCTCGCCCTGCACCTGGGCCGCACCCGTGACCTTTCCGTGCGCGACGGCAAGCGGATCATCGAGGGCCTGCGCAAGCTGCCCGCCCAGATCGGCGAGATCATGGAGAACGAGGAGGAGATCAAGAAGCTGGCCCTGCAGTACGCCGAGGCCCGCTCGATGCTCTTCATCGGCCGTGTCCGGGGCTACCCGGTGGCCCGCGAGGCCTCCCTGAAGCTCAAGGAGGTCTCCTACATCCACGCCGAGGCCTACCCCGCCTCCGAGCTCAAGCACGGCCCGCTCGCCCTGATCGAGCCCGCCCTCCCCACGGTCGCGATCGTCCCCGACGACGACCTCCTGGAGAAGAACCGCGCCGCCATGGAGGAGATCAAGGCCCGCCAGGGCCAGATCCTCGCGGTGGCCCACCAGCACCAGGAAAAGGCCGACCACACCCTCATCGTCCCCAAGAACGAGGACGAACTCGACCCCATCCTGATGGGCATCCCCCTCCAACTCCTCGCCTACCACACGGCCTTGACCCTGAACAGGGACATCGACAAGCCCAGGAACCTCGCCAAGTCAGTAACAGTCGAGTAGCGCGCCCCAAAGGGGCGCCGGGCGCTGCGCGAGCAACCACAACGCACCCAGGAGAGGCCGAACAAACCGCAACGGACCCCCACGTGCTGCCACCACACACGGGGGGTCCGCTCATCCACGCCGGGGCCGCCCAACACCCCGACGCCGGCTGCATCAACCGGCGGCCGTCACACGCCGGCCGGCAGCACGCCGTGACACAACCGTCGGCCAGTGAGCCATCACCGCGGTCGCCGCATACCAGGCCACCGCCCCCGCAGCTACGGCGAACCAACCACCCACGCGGGCGAGAGTGTCGTTCTCGGCAAACCGGGCGATGCCCAGGAGCAGCAGGGAGACGAAGAACAGCCCGTACACGGCCTGCCCGAGCTGGTCACCACCCGCCAGGGTGAGGGACAGCGCCACAAGGGCGAACAGCAACAGGAACAACCCGGCTGCATCGGCGGAGCCCCCGGCCGAAACGGCCCAGGTGAACCACAGCGCACCCAGTGCCGCAAACGCCGTACCCGAGGCCGCGTCCCGATCCCGGAACGCCATCAGCCCGGCGACGAACAGCGCGACGCCGCCCACGTACTGGGCGATGGATACGGCGTCGGCAGCCGACACACCGTCGATCACCTCGGCGTACCCCAGGCCGAAGGCCAACAGGGTGACACCCAGGGCAAGTCGGCCGACCACGGCAGTGATTCCGCTTCCCGCAGAGACGTCGTTGTCCACGGCGGGCTCCCTTCGTGCTTGTGCAGTTGTGCGGTGACCGGTATATGCCCTTCACAAAGACACAAACACCTCTACGCGCGAGTAGGTTCACACACCGCAACAAGGGAGCATGCGCGTCAGGGAATGACAACGACGGGCCGCTTCGCCCGCTTGGCGAGCCGCCCCGCGACGGAGCCGAAGATCCGGCCCACGAGGCCGTGCGTGGAGCCCACGACGATCGCGTCGGCCTCGTACTCCCGGCCCACCTCTTCGAGCTCGTGGCAGATGTCACCGCCGCGCTCGACCAGTATCCAGGGCACCTCGGCGAGATAGTCGGCGCAGGCCAGCTCCAGGCCCAGCACCTCGGTCCGGTGGTCCGGCACGTCCACGAACACCGGCGGCTCGCAGCCCGCCCACACCGTGGTGGGAAGCCGGTTGGCGACATGCACGATGATCAGGGCCGACTGGGAGCGCTGCGCCATGCCGATGGCGTACGCGAGGGCGCGCTCGCTGGACGTCGAGCCGTCGAAGCCGACGACCACACCGTGCTTGAAAGCGGGGTCGCACGAATGGCGTGACTCTTCCGCCGCCAGGGGATCGGCCGCCGTCGGGTCGGCGACCGACCGCTTGCGGCCTTCGGGTTCGAAGAATTCGTGACCGGCCATTGCTGTCTCGGCGTTGTGATCCTTGTATGGGTGGGACGACAGTGTGCGGCGGAGCTGTGTCCGGGAATCATCTTCCCAACCCCATACCCCCAAGGGTACGGCGGCACGCCTCCTTCGCCCACATCCCGCGCAGCTCCGTGCCCGGGGTTCCCCGGAGCATGCACGAGGGGGCGCCCGTCACGCAACGGTTGCTGCGCCGTACAGCCGGTTTGCACAGGATTCACTTACCGGCGAAAGTGATCCGGTCGCACGGTGACCGGATGATCGGCCACGCGTTGAACCCGGCGAGCCACGCCCCAGGGAGCACGCATGTCCGGACCCCACTCCTCCTCCGAGGTGACCCACCTGGTCCGCTGGGCGGTCTTCAGCTGCTCGCTCGTCCCGGTCGTACTCCTCGGGTTCGGCAGTTCCCTGGCCGGCGCCGCCGGCACCGCCCTCGGTCTCGCGGCCGTCACGGGCGTCTGCCGCGTGCTGCTGCGCCACTCCGAACACGGCGCGGCCCGCCTGGTCGCCGAGGAGCGGGCACCCCACCGCGGGCGGCATCAGCGCACCGGAACGGGGGCACACCGGGGCGGACGGCGGGGTGGCGGCAATACACCGGTCGCTTGACCGGTTTCAGCGCACGCTCCCGGCACTTTTCAGCCAACTTCTGAAACCTGTGCATCACCCGCCCAGGACACCCCCCAACCCCCGTTCCACCTGCACGGAAAGGGCCTCAGGTGCCATGCGCACCCTACGTGGATTGGCCACTGCGACAAGGCGCACTTCCCTGCACGGCCCGTGAGTGCAACCCTTCGTGATCGAATGCTTCACGCCAAGTTGCCAAGTCGACAATGTGCCGGTTGGCCAACTGGCCACCCCGGCACCACGGGACGCAGTAGATTCGATCTTGAATGTCTTACGGCGGGGGACTCGTGCAGGACCGAGGGGAAACGTGCAGGAGCGACACAACCGAGGAGCCGCGACCACCGAGGGGGGCTTAGCAGTATGAGCCACGACTCCACTGCCGCGCCGGAAGCCGCGGCCCGGAAACTTTCCGGGCGACGCCGCAAGGAGATCGTCGCGGTGCTGCTGTTTAGCGGCGGCCCCATCTTCGAGAGTTCCATACCGCTGTCGGTGTTCGGGATCGACCGCCAGGACGCCGGCGTGCCGCGCTACCGCCTGCTGGTGAGTGCCGGCGAGGAGGGCCCGCTGCGGACCACAGGGGGCCTGGAACTCAGCGCCCCACATGGCCTGGAGGCGATCTCGCGGGCGGGCACGGTCGTCGTGCCGGCCTGGCGTTCGATCACCTCGCCGCCGCCGGAGGAGGCGCTCGACGCGCTGCGCCGGGCACACGAGGAGGGCGCCCGCATCGTCGGGCTGTGCACGGGCGCCTTCGTCCTCGCGGCGGCCGGCCTGCTGGACAGCCGACCCGCGACCACACACTGGATGTACGCACCGACGCTGGCGAAACGCTATCCGTCGGTGCACGTCGATCCGAGGGAGCTCTTCGTCGACGACGGAGACGTCCTCACGTCGGCCGGCACGGCGGCCGGGATCGACCTGTGTCTGCACATCGTGCGGACGGACCACGGCAACGAGGCGGCGGGCGCGCTGGCCCGGCGCCTGGTGGTCCCGCCGCGCCGGAGTGGCGGCCAGGAGCGCTACCTCGACAGGTCTTTACCAGAGGAGATCGGCGCCGACCCGCTCGCCGAGGTCGTCGCCTGGGCGCTGGAGCACCTCCACGAGCAGTTCGACGTGGAGACGCTGGCGGCACGCGCGTACATGAGCCGTCGTACGTTCGACCGCCGGTTCCGCTCCCTGACCGGGAGCGCGCCACTGCAGTGGCTGATCACGCAGCGGGTGCTGCAGGCCCAGCGCCTGCTGGAGACGTCGGACTACTCGGTGGACGAGGTCGCGGGCCGCTGCGGCTTCCGCTCACCGGTGGCACTGCGCGGCCACTTCCGCCGGCAGCTGGGCTCGTCCCCGGCCGCGTACCGGGCGGCGTACCGGGCACGCCGCCCGCAGGGCGACAAGCCGACGGACGCCGACGCTGCGGCAAATGCCGGTACGTCCGGGCAGCAGGGCCAGCCGGGACAGCCGCCGTACGCCGGGCACGGCGGCCAGGGCGGCTCCGTGGGCGCGGCGGGGCAGCCTGCCGCCCTGCACCCGGACAGCCCGGTCCCGCTCCAGTCCCGCCGCACGGCGGCCGCGAGCGCGGTCGGCCCCTCAGCGCTGTCGACGTCGGCGTCCTCGTCGTCGTCCTCGGAGAACGGCCGCGAGGCCTACGCAGCGAGCCGGGCGAGCCTGCCGGGGCAGCGCAGCGCGACGTGACGAGGTAGGTAGGCCGGGGCCGGCCGGTTTGGCCGGCCGCAAGGGCCCGCGAGGAGATCTCCTCGCGGGCCCTTGTCATGCCGGAGGCATGGATGGCTCTTGTTTGGACAAACGATGCTCAGTACCGAACGTGACTCCGCACGGCCCGAGTTGATTCGCCCGACCGGGCGGCCGTCCCCGACCGCCGCCCAGTCCGACCACGGAGGTTCCGTCATTTCAGCACGTCCGGATCAGAAGTTCGGAAGCAACCCCGTCGACATACGAGACACCGGGCACTACACCCAGGAGTACATCCCCAGCTTCGTCGAGAAGTGGGACTCTCTCATCGACTGGGAGAAGCGCGCCGAAAGCGAAGGCCGGTTCTTCATCGACCTGTTGCGCAAACGGGGAGTGAAGAAAGTACTCGACGTCGCCACCGGCACCGGCTTTCACTCGGTGCGACTCCTGGAAGCCGGGTTCGACACCGTCAGCGCGGACGGCAGCGCCGAAATGCTGGCGCAGGCCTTCGCGAACGGCATGAACAAGGGCGATCACGTCCTGCGCGTCGTCCGGGCGGACTGGCGCTGGCTGAACCGGGACGTGCACGGCGAGTACGACGCCATCGTCTGTCTCGGCAACTCGTTCACGCACCTCTTCTCGGAGCGCGACCGGCGCAAGGCGCTGGCCGAGTTCTACGCGATGCTGAAACACGACGGCATCCTCGTCCTGGACCAGCGCAACTACGATGCCATCCTGGACCGGGGCTACTCCAGCAAGCACACCTACTACTACTGCGGCGAGGATGTCGCGGTGGCGCCGGACTACGTCGACGAGGGGCTGTGCCGCATGCGGTACGACTTCCCGGACGGCTCCGTGTACCACCTCAACATGTTCCCGCTGCGGAAGGACTACACCCGCCGGCTCATGTCCGACGTGGGCTTCCAGCACATCGAGACCTACGGCGATTTCCAGCACACGTACCGGGACGAGGAGCCCGACTTCTTCATCCACGTCGCGGAGAAGGAGTACCGGCTGGAGGCGGACGACGACCGGGAGGCGACGTACGCGGGGGCGGTCAGGGCCGCTCGCAGCTACTACAACTCGTCCGACGCCGACACGTTCTACGCCACGGTCTGGGGCGGCGAGGACATCCACATAGGCCTCTACGACCACCCCGCCGAACCCATCGCCCAGGCCAGCCGCCGCACCGTCGAGCGAATGGCCGCCAAGCTGGGGCCGGCCCGGGACTCCGTGGTGCTCGACCTCGGCTCGGGCTTCGGCGGCTCGGCCCGCTACCTGGCCGAGACCCACGGCTGCCGGGTCCTGGCGCTCAACCTCAGCGAGGTCGAGAACGAGCGCCACCGGGAGCTGAACGCCGCCCGTGGCCTCACGGACCGGATCGAGGTGGTGGACGGTTCCTTCGAGGCCATCCCCTACCCGGACGCCTCGGTCGACGTCGTCTGGTCCCAGGACGCCTTCCTGCACAGCGGCCACCGCGCCCGTGTCCTGGAGGAGGCCGCCCGCGTGCTGCGCCCGGGCGGCCACCTCATCTTCACCGACCCGATGCAGGCCGACGGCTGCCCCTCGGCCGTACTGCAGCCGATCCTCGACCGCATCCACCTGGACGACATGGGCTCGCCCGCCTTCTACGCCCGCGAGCTGGCCCGCCTCGGCTTCACCCCGGCCGACGGCACCGGCGGCGACGGCGTCGCAGGCGGCTTCGAGGAGCACCGCGAGCACCTGGTGACCCACTACAGCCGGGTGCTCCAGGAGACCGAGCGCCAGGAGGCGAACGGCCTGGCGGAACAGGTCAGCAGCGAGTACCTCGCCCAGATGAAGAAGGGCCTCGCCCGCTGGGTCGACGGCGGCCGGAACCAGCACCTCACCTGGGGCATCTTCCACTACGTCCGCGGAATGGGCCCGGTGGGTCCCTCCGCCTGACCGCCGGACGACCCGTCGTGACGGCCGGCGCGGGGCACGGGAGGCGCACCCGCGCCGGTGCCCGCCGTCGGCCGTCACCGACCCGTCGAGTACGCCCGGCACGCCCAGCACGCCGGTCACGGTCGAGCACGTCGATCACATGAGCACCGCACGGTCGGCTCACCCCACAGCAGCGCGCCGTAAGGTTAGACACATGAACGATCGCATGGTGTGGATCGACTGCGAGATGACCGGCCTCTCGCTGTCCGACGACGCGCTCATCGAGGTGGCCGCCCTCGTCACCGACTCCGAGCTGAACGTGCTCGGCGAGGGTGTGGACATCGTCATCCGTCCGCCGGAGCGCGCGCTGGAGACGATGCCGGACGTGGTGCGTCAGATGCACACCGCCTCCGGGCTGCTCGCCGAGCTTCCGAACGGCACGACCCTGAAGGACGCCGAGGAACAGGTCATGGCGTATGTGAAGGAGCACGTCAAGGAGCCCGGCAAGGCTCCCCTGTGCGGCAACTCGGTCGGCACCGACCGCGGATTCCTGCTGCGCGACATGCCGACCCTGGAGGACTACCTCCACTACCGGATCGTGGACGTCTCCTCCGTCAAGGAACTGGCCCGCCGCTGGTATCCGCGCGCGTACTTCAACAGCCCCGAGAAGAACGGCAACCACCGGGCGCTGGCCGACATCCGCGAGTCCATCGCCGAGCTGCGCTACTACCGCGAGGCCATCTTCGTGCCCCAGCCGGGCCCCGACTCGGACACCGCCAAGACCATCGCCGCGAAGCACGTTCTGCCCGCACACTAGTGCCCCGGCAGGCAACGTTTGCCCGTCGAGGAGCGGCGTCCGGTGCGTGCTCTCGGCGTGTCGGCCGGAAGCCCTCGTACTGGACGTACTTGGGCTTCCGGCCGGTGCGGCGAGAGGGCGTGCCGGGCGTCGCGACGGGGCGAACGTTGCCTGCCGGGGCACGTAGGCATGCCGACAGGCCCGGAAGGGTGCCGCGAAAGCCGTGCGCGAGCACCCCTTCGGACCCTGTACACTTTTTCTCGGCCGCTCGGGAAAGCCCCACTGGTGTGAACCGGCGGTCATGGTGGGTGTAGCTCAGCTGGTAGAGCACCTGGTTGTGGTCCAGGATGTCGCGGGTTCAAGTCCCGTCACTCACCCTTGACCATCAGCCGGTGACCTTGTCAACGAGGTCACCGGCTGCCGTCGTTCACGGGGCTCGTACTCTCCCGGGCGCATAGGCTGCGGACGATGTCCGAGCCCCGCGTACAGCCCACCCCCGTCGCCACCGGCCGCCTGGACCTGCTCCCCCTGCGCGTCGACCACGCGGCCGAGATGGCCGCCGTACTGTCGGACCCGGCGCTGCACACCTACATCGGCGGCTTCCGCGATGCCCCCGAGGCCCTGCGCCGGCGCTACGAACGCCTCGTCGCCGGCCCTCCCGACCCCTCCGTGTCCTGGTGCAACTGGGTGCTGCGGCCGCACGCGGAGCCTCGCTTGGTGGGCACCGTCCAGGCAACGGTCACCGAAGGACACACCGCGGAGATCGCCTGGGTGGTCGGCACGCCGTGGCAGGGCCGCGGGTACGCCTCCGAGGCGGCGCGGGGGCTCGTGTCATGGCTCGGGGGACAGTCCCCGGTGCGGACGGTCGTCGCGCACATCCACCCGGACCACCACGCCTCCGCAGCCGTCGCCCGGGCCGCCGGGCTGGCCCCGACGGAGGAGGAACAGGACGGCGAGATCAGGTGGCGGGTGCGGCTGCATGTCTGAAGAGGTCAGGAGGACGTACGGGCCACCAGTTCCGTCGCCAGCACCACCTGGCGTCGCTCCAGGACCCGGGAGGCGGCCGGGCGGCGGTCGGCGATCTCGGCCAGGAGCAGGTCGATCATGCGGCGGCCCATCTCCTCTATGGGCTGGCGGACGCTGGTGAGGGGCGGCTCCATGTGGCGGGCGATGGCCGAGTCGTCGTAGCCGACGAGCGCCACGTCGTCGGGGGTGCGCAGGCCCGCCTCGCGCAGGGCCTGGCGCGCGCCGGCCGCGGTCACGTCGGAGGCCGCGAAGACGGCGTCCAGGTCGGGGTGGCGCTCCAGCAGCGCCGCCATCGCGCGGCGGCCGCCGCCTTCGGTGAAGTCACCGGCCTCGATCAGCTGCTCGTCCACCGCGTGGCCCGCGTCGCGCAGGGCGTCGCGGTAGCCGTCGATGCGCCGCTGGGCGCCGTAGACGTCGAGGCGGCCGGTGATGTGGGCGATCCGGCGGCGGCCGCGGTCGAGCAGGTGCTCGACGGCCTGGCGGGCGCCGCCGTAGTTGTCCGAGTCGACGGAGGCCAGGGTCTCCGCGGCCGATCTCGGGCCACTGATCACGGCCGGAATCTCCAGCTGGGCCAGCAGGTCGGGCAGCGGATCGTCGGCGTGCACGGAGACCAGCAGGACGCCGTCCACCCGGTGCGCGGCCAGGTACTGGGCCAGCCGCCGGCGCTCGCGGTCGCTGCCGGCGAAGATCAGCAGCAGCTGCATCTCGGTGTCGGACAGCTCGGCGCCGACACCGCGCAGCATGTCCGAGAAGTACGGCTCCGCGAAGAACCGGGTCTCCGGCTCGGGCACGACCAGCGCGATCGCGTCGGTGCGGTTGGCGGCCAGGGCGCGGGCGGCCGTGTTCGGGACGTACCCCAGCTCCGCGACCGCCGCCTCGACGGCCGCGCGGGTCGCGTCGCTGACCCGGGGCGAGCCGTTGATCACCCGGGAGACGGTGCCGCGGCCGACGCCCGCGCGCGCCGCGACCTCTTCGAGGGTGGGCCGCCCGCCACTTCTCCCCCGCGTTCCGTGGCTTGCCATGGGCTCCGCCTTCCCGCAGTTGTCCTACGCTGGCTGGAATCTAACAGCACCGTCTGTTGTCGTGACCGCCCTGGGGGCTGCCACCCCCAGACCCCGCTTCGGCCTGAACTGCCTGGTCCCCAAACGCCGGACCGGCGCCGGAAAGGGGCTGAAACGAGTCAGCTCGCGCCACCCTCGCACCACCCCCCACGTCCAGTTAACAGCCCGATAACTGAACGCATCTGTCCGCGTCCGGTCCCTTGACACCCCCGCTTCGACGGGCGAACCTTCAACACATCACTGGTGGGAGCGCTCCCACAGTACCTGGCACATACACATCCCGCACGTTCCCCGCCCGAGCCGCAGCGACGCAAAGCAAGACCGAAGCAGACGAACTAACGGGCCCAACAATGCCGTTGGCCGGGGGGTCGGCACGTCAGGGCAACAGGAGGACGCAATGCGAGCACGTACCCGAACCGCCCGCAAGACGCTGGTCCTCGCGGCCGTCGCGTCACTGGGCGCCGGGCTGCTGGCCGGCTGTGCCGACGACGGTGGAGACGACGGCTCCGGCTCGTCGTCGGGCGGCGGCAAGACCACGATCACGCTGGGACTCTTCGGTCAGCAGGGCTTCAAGGAGGCCGGCCTCTACACCGAGTACGAGAAGCTCAACCCGGACATCAAGATCGCCGAGAATGTCGTCGAGCGCAACGAGAACTACTACCCCGCGCTCCTGAACCACCTCACCACCAACAGCGGCCTGCAGGACGTCCAGGCCGTCGAGGTCGGCAACATCGCCGAGGTCGTGAACACCCAGGCGGCCAAGCTGGAGGACCTGTCCAAGGTCTCGGGTGTGCAGAGCAGCAACTGGCTGGACTGGAAGTGGAAGCAGGCCACCACCAAGGACGGCCAGACGATCGGGCTCGGCACCGACGTCGGCCCGATGGCCATCTGCTACCGCAAGGACATGTTCCAGCAGGCCGGCCTGCCCACCGACCGCGCGGAGGTCGCGAAGCTGTGGCAGGGCGACTGGGCCAAGCTGATCGACGCGGGCGAGCGGTACAAGGCGAAGGCGCCCAAGGGCACCGTGTTCATGGACTCCCCCGGCGGTCTGATCAACGCGATCCTCAGCAGTGAGAAGGAGAAGTTCTACGACGCCTCCGGCAAGGTCGTCTACAAGTCGAACCCGGCCGTCAAGAAGGCCTTCGACCTGACCGCGGAGGCCGCCGAGAAGGGGCTTGTCCAGCCGCAGACGCAGTTCCAGCAGGCCTGGGACACCACGATCGCCAACAACAAGTTCGCCGCGATCGCCTGCCCGCCGTGGATGCTCGGCTACCTCAAGGGCAAGTCGAGCCCGCAGGCCCAGGGCAAGTGGGACGTGGCCCTGGCGCCCAAGGCCGGCAACTGGGGCGGCACCTTCCTGACCGTGCCGAAGAGCGGCAAGAACGTCGAGGAGGCCAGGAAGCTGGTCGCCTGGCTGACCGCGCCGGAGCAGCAGGCGAAGCTGTTCGCCGTGCAGGGCAGCTTCCCTAGCGCGCCGAGCGCGTACACCATGTCGCAGGTCACCGGCGGCAAGAACGTCATGACCGGTGACGCGCCGATCGGCGAGATCTTCGCCGAGGCCGCCAAGGCCATCCCGGCGCAGGTGATCGGCCCGAAGGACCAGATCATCCAGCAGGGTCTGACCGACAACGGCGTCATCCTCGTCACCAAGGGCAAGTCGCCCGCGGAGGCCTGGGAGACGGCGACGAAGACCATCGACAACAACCTGGAGAAGTGACCGGTATGGCCACCCGGCACGACACCGCCGCGCCCCCCTCGAAGGAGGGGGGCGCGGCCCCGGGCCGTCCGAGCGCCGACGCGGTGTCCCCCGAGGCGGCGAAGAAACGGGCCCGGCTGTCCCGCCGCTGGCAGCGGGACATGCGCTGGAGCCCGTACGCGTTCGTCTCGCCGTTCTTCCTGCTGTTCGTGGCCTTCGGCCTGTTCCCGCTGATCTACACGGGCTGGGCCTCGCTGCACACGGTGGAACTGACGGCGCCCACCGACATGAGCTGGGCGGGGCTGCGCAACTACACCCGGATCTTCGACGACGACTTCTTCTGGAACGCGGCGAAGAACACCCTGACCATCGGCATCATCTCCACCGTTCCGCAGCTGCTGATGGCGATGGGCATCGCGCACATCCTCAACTACAAGCTGCGCGCCTCGACGTTCTACCGGGTCGCGATGCTCGCGCCGTACGCGACGTCGATCGCCGCCGCCTCCCTGGTCTTCGTGCTGCTCTTCGGCCGCGACTACGGCATGATCAACTGGGCGCTGGGCGCTGTCGGCATCGACAACATCGACTGGCAGAACGACAAGTGGCCGTCCCAGATCGCCGTCTCGTCGATCATCATCTGGCGCTGGACCGGCTACAACGCGCTGATCTACCTGGCCGCGATGCAGGCGATCCCGCAGGACCTGTACGAGTCGGCGGCCCTCGACGGGGCCAACCGCTGGCAGCAGTTCATCCACGTCACGCTGCCGTCGCTGCGCCCGACGATCCTGTTCACCGTCGTCGTCTCGACGATCGGAGCGAGCCAGGTGTTCGGCGAGCCGCTGCTGTTCGACGCCAACAAGGGCGCGTCCGGCGGCGCGGAGCACCAGTTCCAGACGCTCGGCCTCTACCTGTACGAGCAGGGCTGGGTGAACCAGCACCTCGGCAGGGCCTCGGCGATCGCCTGGACCATGTTCCTGATCCTGATCGTCATCGGCATCGTCAACTACGTCATCTCGCGCCGGCTGCGTGCCAGCAGTTAGCCCAGTCTTTAAGGAGTTCCGGCCGTGACGACGACTGTGACGCCCCCGACCGACGCGGCTCCCGCGGAGCCGAAGCGGCCGCGCCGCCCGAGGTCCGCCCGGGCCGGCGGGCAACTGCACGGCGGCCCCATCGCGTACGCGATCCTGATCCTGTTCACGCTCGGCTCGCTGTTCCCGCTGGTGTGGACGGCGATCGCCGCCTCGCGTGACAACCAGCGCCTGGCGCAGAACCCGCCGCCGTTCTGGTTCGGCTCGGGCCTCTTCGACAAGCTCGAACTCGCCTGGAAGGACGCCAACCTCGGCGAGGCGTTCCTCAACACCACCGTCGTGGCGAGCATCTCGGCGACGACCATCGTGGTGCTGTCCACGATCGCCGGGTTCGCCTTCGCCAAGCTGCGTTTCCGGGGCCGTGGCGCCATGATGCTGATCGTGATCGGCACGATGATGGTGCCGCCGCAGCTCAGCGTCATCCCGCTGTACATGATGGTCGCCGAGCTGGGCTGGACGGACCAGCTCCAGGCGGTGATCTTCCCGTCGCTGGTGAACGCGTTCGGCGTGTTCTTCATGCGGCAGTACCTGATCCAGGCGCTGCCGGACGAGATCATCGAGGCCGCACGGGTCGACGGCGCGAGCAGCTGGCGCGTGGTGTGGCACGTGGTGTTCCCGGCCGCGCGGCCCGCGATGGCCGTCCTCGGCATGCTGATGTTCGTGCAGGCCTGGAACGACTTCCTGTGGCCGTTCCTGGTGCTGACGCAGACCGGCAACCCGACCGTGCAGGTCGCGGTCGCGGGCCTGGGCCGCGGCTACACCCCCGACCAGTCCCTGATCATGGCCGGCGCGCTGCTCGGTACGCTGCCGCTGCTGCTGGTATTCGCGATCTTCGGCAAGCAGATCGTGGGCGGCATCATGCAGGGCGCGGTCAAGGGCTGACGCGCCGCCGCGCACATCCGCCGCGCATGCACCTGGGGGCCGGGTCACCGCCGCCCCGGCCCCTCCCGTACTTCCCCACCTCTACCCGACGGTCTTCCACGACCTCCTATGGGAGCGCTTCCATGCCTGAGTCCGCACAGTCGGCCACCCCGGCGAGCCCGGTGACCTTTCCTCCCGCCTTCCTCTGGGGCGCCGCCACGTCCGCGTACCAGATCGAGGGGGCGGTGCGGGAGGACGGCCGTACCCCCTCCATCTGGGACACCTTCAGCCATACGCCGGGGAAGACGGCCGGTGGCGAGCACGGTGACGTCGCGGTCGACCATTACCACCGCTACCGCGACGACGTGGCGCTGATGGCGGAGCTGGGCCTGAACTCCTACCGCTTCTCCGTCTCCTGGCCGCGGGTGCAGCCGACGGGCCGCGGCCCCGCCGTCCAGCGCGGCCTGGACTTCTACCGCCGTCTGGTGGACGAGCTGCTGTCCGCCGGGATCAAGCCGGCGGTCACCCTCTACCACTGGGACCTGCCCCAGGAGCTGGAGGACGCGGGCGGCTGGCCGGAGCGGGAGACGGCGCACCGGTTCGCCGAGTACGCGCAGATCGTCGGCGAGGCGCTCGGCGACCGCGTGGAGCACTGGATGACGCTCAACGAGCCGTGGTGCGCCGCCTTCCTGGGCTACGCCTCGGGGGTGCACGCCCCCGGCCGTACGGACCCGGCGGCCTCGCTGCGCGCCGCCCACCACCTCAATCTGGCGCACGGCCTGGGCGCCGCCGCCCTGCGGTCGGTGATGCCGGCCCGCAACTCGGTCGCGATCAGCCTCAACTCCTCGGCGGTACGGCCGCTGTCGCAGGACGCCGCGGACCTGGCCGCTGCCCGGAAGATCGACGACCTGGCCAACGGCGTCTTCCACGGCCCGCTCCTGCACGGCGCCTACCCGGAGTCGCTGTTCGCGGCGACCGAGCCGCTGACGGACTGGGGTTACGTCCTCGACGGCGACCTGGCGCTCATCAACCAGCCGCTGGACGCGCTGGGCCTGAACTACTACACGCCGGCCCTGGTGTCGGCCGCGGACCCGGACGCCGCCGGCCCGCGCGCGGACGGCCACGGGACGAGCGACCACTCGCCCTGGCCGGCCGCGGACGACGTCGCCTTCCACCAGACCCCCGGCGACCGCACGGAGATGGGCTGGACGATCGACCCGACGGGCCTGCACGAGCTGATCATGCGCTACACGCGCGAGGCCCCGGGCCTGCCGCTGTACGTCACGGAGAACGGCGCCGCCTACGACGACAAGCCCGACCCCGACGGCCGCGTCCACGACCCCGAGCGCATCGCCTACCTGCACGGCCACCTGTCGGCGGTCCGCCGCGCCCTCTCCGACGGCGCGGACGTGCGCGGCTACTACCTGTGGTCCCTGCTGGACAACTTCGAGTGGGCGTACGGCTACGGCAAGCGTTTCGGCGCGGTGTACGTGGACTACGCGACGCTTGCGCGGACGCCGAAGTCGAGCGCTCACTGGTACAGCCGGGCGGCCCGGACGGGCACGCTGCCGGAGCCGGAGGACAGCTGATGCCGTACTCAGCATGACTGAGGACGATCACCAACCGGGCCGTGCGTACGTGGAGTTCCGCATGGCCCGGCAGCGTGCCCTCACCGGCAAGGGCTTCACGGAGCCCGCCTCTGCGAGGCCCTTGTGCCTATCACTGCCGGTCACGTCTGCGCAAACAGGTCCTCGGTGTTCGTGACGGTCAGAGACCGGTCGAACCACGTGCTCAGCACGTCGAGGTCGGTGCAGGAGGTGATGCGCTCTCGGGCGTCCTCGGGAATCTCGACGCCGCGGAGGGCGAGGATACGGAGGATGTCCTCGGCGCGGCCCTCGGCACGCCCCTCGTTGAGGGTTTCCTCGAGCAGGGTGCCACGGCCGGGGAATCGGGGCTTGTGCGTTTCCATCAGGTGCCTCCACAGTTCAAGGGCCGGGTTGTCGCCCAGGCCGATTTCGAGGAATTCCCACCAGGCCTTCGCGGTCTCGCCGCCGATGTTCTGCACTGCCCCCACCAGCGCCTCCAGTATCGCAGGCAGACCCGGGTCCTTGGCATGGGCGAGTGCGGAGAAGACGGCGAGGGCGAGATCCTCGGTCGCCTCGTCCGGGTCGGTGACCGGGGGGACGTTGCCCGGGCCCAGCACGAGAGGGAAGACCGCCATGCTGATGTGGTCGGGCGTGCCGACACGGATGGGTTCCGCCGCCCAGGTTGCCGTGGCCTTGTCCCGGCAGACCACCAGCAGGAGTGGGGGCAGCTGGTACTTCGCGTACAGGTGCGCCAAGTAGTACGTCCAGCTGCTCGGCTTGTCCGGGTCCGGCTTGCCCTGCGCCTCGACGGCGAGCGGGAAGCCGCCGCCCTCGGCCGTGTCGACCCGGAACAGGGTGTCCACACGGCGGGCCAGCGGCCGGATCTCGGTGAGATCCGTGTCCAGGGGCTGGACCGACGTGTGCTCGGGGAAGGGGATGCCCGCCCGGGGGAGGGCCCGGGCGAAGAGCCCCGGGTCCTCCCGGAAGATTTGGTGCATCGCCTCGTGCGCTGAACTGGCCATGTGACGGAACGTAGTGAGGAGTTGGTGTCGCAATGGGCACTACGGAGCGCGTTCAGCCGTACGAGTGAATATGCTGCTGGCCTATGCCCCAGCCTGGTCATCCCACCTCGAACCACGTGGCCTTGCCCCGGCCCGGGCCGTGCGTGCACACGCCCCAGGCGTCGGCGCCGTACGCGATGAGCTGTACGCCGCGGCCGTCCTCGTCGTCGCGGGCAGGGCCGGGCGTACGGCAGACAGGCAGCCCCGGCGCCTCGTCGTGGACGAGGACACGGAGGCGGGTGGGGTCGGCCCAACCGGCGTAGAGGGAGACGGGGGTGGCGCAGCCCTTCGCCGCGCAGGCGTTGATGGCGTTGGTGACCGCCTCGGAGGTCAGCAGGACTGCGGTGTCAGCGAGTTCGGGGCGGTTGGACGCGGTGAGGAGGGTACGGACGGTTTCACGGGCGGTGCGGACCCAGGCGGGGTGGGGCGGGAAGACGAGGGAGACGCCGGTGTCTGTGGAGGTGGGAGGATCGTCTGCCGGGTCTGCAGGCAGTGGTAGAGCTGGCCGATCATGCGGTTGAACAGGTGCCGCTGGGCCTGGGCATGCCAGTCTCCGCGGTCGCGCCGTCGCCGGTAGTGGGCGGCTGCTCCGGGCGAGGCCGTGAGGGCGGCGAAGGCCCACTGGTGACCAGCGTTGGTCAGGCGGTTGTTCTTGATGAAGCGGCGTCCGACGAAGCGTTTCTTGCCCGAGGCCCGGGTGATGGGGGCCGATCCCGCGTATGCCTTCAGAGCCCGGGCGTCGGCGAACCGTGCGCGGTCGTCACCGATCTCGGCGAGCAGGTCCAGCAGCAGCCGGTAGCCGGCGAGGTCGTCGCTGATGCGGCGCTTGGCCAGCAGTTGGCCGTCCTGGCCGACCAGGGCCACATCGTGGTGCGACTCGGCCCAGTCGATCCCGCAGAACACGGTCAAACCCTTCCCCTCTCCTCGTGCGTTTGCACAGGTGACAAGCCTGTGCGGGCCACGCGGCGACCTAATCCCAGGACTCGACGGTCCGCCATCTCACCAGCCGTTCGCGGCACCAGCGCACCGCGCGGGCCCCAGTCTCGATCAGAGCTCCAACGACTCGCGGAGTTCGAGGGAGTCACCGTGCGGCGGGCTTGCACCACGACGCTCAACGTCCGGCACAGGCCGGTGGGTTTCGCAGCGGCCCGAAGACACCGGGCGCCACCGCTCTTTCAGAAGGTCTCACGGGACCAGGAACCCAGAGGGGTCAGCCCGGTGCCCACGAGGCCGCTGCGAACCACACCACATCGACAGTCCGGACAGCCCCTCACAGGGTCAACCGGAACCGCTTACTCAAGGATTAGGAACCGGAATGCCCCAACTCACTTGGCAGAAGTCCTCGTTCAGCGGCGGCGGCGAAAGCGAGTGCGTGGAGCTGGCGACAGCAGGCCCCGACCGCATACACCTCCGCGAGAGCGACCACCCTCACGAGATCGCGACAACCACCGCCAGCACGCTCTCTGCACTTCTGAGCACGATCAAGGGCGGCGGCGTCAACCGGCCTTGATGACCAGGCGCTTCAGGCCGGTGCTCGGCGTCGCAACCCTCGCCGGCCGTGCCCGGCAGAACCGCACCACGGACCGCACGGCCAAAGCCTGTCCGCCACCACGCGGGCAAGGAGTCACCGCGCGTCCGCTGCACCAGGGCCGCACCGTACCCCGCCGGTCCGCACGAGGACGTCTCGGCCGCGTCCACGCACGTGGTTTATGGAGGATCGGGGGTCGGCTCCAACTGCCGGAGAAGTGTGCCCCGAGTCTCGCCGTCCAGCCCCGTGACCTGGGGTTTCACTGACTCCTGGTAATACTCGGACCCGCACCGATCCGTACACCACGTGCACGGCCCGTGCACGGGACGTAGTCGACGCTGCGCCATAGATCGACGCCGCTGCCCCTCACCGATGGGGAAATCCCTCCGACAGCGGTCCCCCCTCGTTCTTTCGGCGCCTTGAGAGCAGGGATCACACCCATCTGCCCCTCAGGCGCCTTCGCTCGGCTCCCAGTCAAGTGCGAGATCCTCCGTCACTCTGGGCAGGTATCCCGCTGTCCGGAAGCCGTGTTCGCGGGCTTCTGCGATGTGCTCCTGCATGGTGATCACGCCGTGCTCGATCCCGTTCGCCACGTCGGCGAGCATGGCGGTGACGTTCGACCAGCACGGCCCGGCGAGGGCACCCTGTTCGTGGTCGTACTCCGTGACGCAACCGTGCCGCGGTCCGTGCCGCAGGTCGACGAACAGGTGGTCACCGGATTCGTTCCCCGCGATGGGCACGAATACGGGCAAGTATTGGAGGACCACCGAGCCGGCGGGCTTGCCCAGGTCCTCCTCGGTGTGCCGGGGGTCGCCGATCTCGGCCCAGATGTCGAGCAACCGCTGTCGGCTGGCCAGCGACTCTTGTGTGGTGTGCGGGAGAAAGTCCGGCGGCAGAAGGTCTCCGCTGTCCCGACGGCGGCGCATGCCGTTGGCGCGGTGCCACCAGGTCACCAGGTCCGCGGGCAGTTCAGCGCCCAGCGCACGTGCCACCGTGGCGATCTCCTCATCCGCGGCAGGAGGATTGACGCACAGTCCGGTGGCGGGTGCGTTCACCTCGAGCCAGGACAGGATCCGGTTCCATGATTCGTCGACGGACGGCATCGTCGTCATCACTCAGCCTCCAATGGTCGTGAGCTTCGGCCGCCACGGTCGCCGTGCCCGGCTCGCGGGCGGGAGACGCTGCGGGGCGCGCCAGTCCGTCCGCGCCCCGCAGCGCTGCCTGGGCGTCAGGCGGTTATCTGCACGAAGTAGGGGTCGGGGGCGACGCCGTCCAGCATGCGGTTGAAGGAGTAGAACGCTCCGAGCTGCGCACCGCCGGACTCGTTGTCCCGGGCCGGGATGGGCCTGGCGGAGTAGTTCGTGCCCGCTGTGAACGCTCCCTGGTGGGTCGCGGCGAAGGGATACTCGTCGCACTGGAACCTGTTGCCGGCGCTGTAGTCCGGGCCGTACTGGGCGTAGCAGTGGGCCACCGCGGTGTCCCTGTTCCGCTTCGCCTCCACCTTGTCCGCGTTACGGGTCAGGGGCAGGCCGGAGTCGACCGAGCCGGGGATCTGCTTGTTGGGGTCCGCCGGCGTGGTGGTCCAAGGGTAGTACTGGGCCTGGTAGATGTGCAGTGCCTCCTGGGTGGCGTTGGAGTTGACGCTGAGCGAGAACACCGAGGTGACGTCCGGGAAGACGCAGCCGGAGCCCGCCTGGGTGTTGATGATGTACGGGGCCGAGTCGCAGCGGAAGGTGTTGGCTCCGAAGGAGGCCGACGTGCCGCCGACGAGGCTGACCGTCGTCTGGAAGTCGTACTGACCGATCAGCTCGTCACCGAAGCCCCCGGCGGAGGGGGAGTCGAACCGGAAGTAGGTCGTCGGAAACGGGCCAGCCCACTGCGCGATGGTCTGCGTGTGCGGGGCGTACCTGGCTTCACACGCCGCACCGACCTGCGTCAGGCACGACATGCCGATGGTCATCGAGTGGGTTCCTGCGTCGCCGCTGAGCTTCCACTCGTCGAGCAGGTTGACGAAGTCGACGTACCGGGTGACCTTGTCGGAGTTGTTGTAGCCCCGGCCGAGGGACACCTGCCGCCACTGGGCGGTGCCCGTGGTCCGGCAGGAGGTGCCCCACCAGTAGACCGTGCACACCTGGAAGGTGGCTATGAAGTAGCTGGCCGCGCAGTAGTCGAAGTGGTCGATGACGTGGCCGGACGCGTTGTACGCCTCGCTGTCCTCCTGGCAGTCCGTGGCGTTGATGCTCGCGCCATAGCTCGCCGAGGCGACGGGCCGCGGCCCAGAAGTCAGCGCCGCAACGCTCGCCGACGACGGGCCGTTCTGGCCGCTGTCGTCGTAGACCTCCTGACCTTCCGGAAGCTTGGCGACCGGAGCGGTCTTGGAGTCCACAACCAGGGCTTCGGGGCCGATCCGTGTGGGCTCGGTGAGCATGGTGGCTTCAACCGGCTCCCCACCGTCCTGCGGCGGCCCGTCATAGCGGACGATCGTGGTGGTCGTCTGCTCGTCGGCGGTAGTCGCCGATTCCTGTGCCGCCGCGGGTGAAGCCGCTGTCATCAGCAGCATCACCGACGTGGCGATCAGGAGTGTCGCTCTTCTACGCATGGTCTCCTACCGGTGGCGTCACAAGGACGACGGCGTTGTGCCGTGTCGCTTGGTTTACGCACCTGGTGAAGTCATCCGCCGCTACGAACCTCAAGAATTTCCAGCACCGCATCAGCAACTGGCGTCGCCACTGCGGTTGGTTCGTGCACTCCTGCCACGGCACGAGTCTTTGGAGGAGCGGGGGTGCTCGGCACCGCCGCCTGCGGGACGGCGAGAGGGACGCCGTCCACCGACGCGGAGGGCAGTGGCGCCGCACCGCTCGGCGCCGAGCCGGGCGTCGGTCCGTACGCCTTCGTCGTCGACGTCGGCACCGGTGCTGCGTCACGCGGGACCCGAGTCGGGTACGCACGCCGCGTGGTGGGGGACGCGGCGGGGGACGGCAAGAGCCGGGCGGGTTGCGCCGCCCGGCCGCCGATGGCCTCCGGAGTTGGCAGGGCAACGTCCTGCTGCATCGTGTACCGATCCTCCGGCTGCGGCACGTACTCGTCGGTGGCCTGCTGCTGAGACGGGACGACGGTCACCACGGTCACAGCCGCGGCCGCCACTCCTGAATACACGACAGTGGGCCACACGCCCGCCGTGTCCCTCCACCAAGCGACCAGGGATCCCAGGGTGGAAGCGAGGGCGGCCTTCACCGTCTTTCTGGCGCGAGCCAGCAGTGACTCCGCTGTCCGGTAGTTCACGCCAAGCCGATGAGCCACCTCGGCCACGGTGAGCCCCATGGCCCGCAGCCGCAGCGCCCTGACTTGACGTGTCGGCAGACGCGCGACCACATCGGCCGCCCACACAGCCTCAGCCCGATCGCACACGTGCTCGTCGACCCCGACCGCGGGCACGGAAACCGACGTGCGTGCCCAACGGCGCTGCTCACGAACCCGGTCCCGGTGGCTGTCCACGCACAAGCGCAGCGTCACGCTCATCAGCCAGGCGCCCAGCCGTGCGTCATCGATGCGGCGGCCCTCCATGGCCCGGACCATGGCCTCCTGCACGGCGTCTTCCGCGTCCTCGGTGCTGGCGGTTCGTCGGCGAGCTGCCCGCAGCAGCACGTCCCGGTACTGCCAGACGGCCAGCCAGCGCTCCACTTCGACCGCCGATGTTCCGCTCACCCGCTCGCCCCCGTCCACTTGTGTTTACCGCCCCGTGTCGACCGCTCGCCCCGATAGTTGCGCAGGTCCTCGGGATCCTCATACCAAAGTCCGCGGATCTTCACCCGCGGCGCCGGACGACGCGGACGTAGTGTGCGGGAAGCAGCTCATAGAACAGCTCCGCTGAGGGGAGGTCCATCGCGAAGCCGGTCTGTGCGAACGACGCCGCGAACAGCGAGTTCGGGCTGTGTGAGCCGTCCGGATCCCAACTCGGCATGTACTCGCCCAACTGGTGCTTCTGCCACGGCGATATTCCATGTGGCGATCAGGAACTCGAGCTCTGACCTCATGGAGTCGGAGATGGCCAGGGGCTCCCGATCTTCGTTACTGGTGAGAGAAAGGCTGCCGAACGAGCACTTGTGACAAGCAGCGTGCCTCACTGGTGACAACCAGGGTGCTTCGACCGGACCGTCCAGCGCCCAGCCAGCCGTCGACCGCGGTGCCCGCCGCGCGGGACGAGAACACGGTCCCGCCGGAGGAGAGCAGCCGCACCGAGTGGACCAACTCCTGCGGGGCGGCCGAGGGCCCCAATGACCCTCCGTGGCACTCCGGAGGGCCATCGCACGGTGCCGTGTCAGTCGCAGTCAGCCGCTGTCACCGGCCGGTCGTCTGCACGGATCGGTCCGGCGGGGAACCCCTCGTCGTCCAGCACGTCCGCGGTCGCGGAGATCTTGTACCCGCTGGAGGTGATCCGGCTTTTCTCGAAGCCCTGCCCCTTCCAGCCAAAGGTCTGGTCCTCGAAGTTCCCCGAGTCTATTACCTGCCATCTCTCGATGAAGAAGTTCGGCTGCGTGGTCACGGTGCGCATCTTTGGGACCCGCTCGAGGAAGCCCACGGTCTGCGGAGGTACCTGGATGTCGCGTGTCCTGCTCCGGCTCACCGACTGGCCGAAGGACCAGGAGTTGGTCACCTCGGCTGAACCTCCGATCCCCAACACGTCCTTGATGATCGAGAAGTCGAAGCTCGCCCCCACGCTGACGCTGTGGGTGATCTCGCTGGAGTTGGCGATCCTGAGGGTGTGCCCTTCCGTTGTCTGTACCTTGTCGCCGCAGTTGGCGACGTCCTCGCCGACCTGGACCGGTTCGCCGTTGAAGTCCTCGGTGTCGCTTACGGGGTACTCGCAGTAACCTTGGAACCTGTGAGTTTTGGGATCGCTGTCCCGAAACTCGGGTCGCCCGACCCCGTCGAGTGTGTCCTCGACCAACTCGCCGGTCTCGTCGTCCATGAACCAGAAGCTGACGTCCCGAGAAGGCGTCGTGGAAGTGGGTCCGGGGCACAGCTTGGCCATCAGGGCGTCGGTGTCGAAGCTCTCGGCGTCCTTGAGCTGGAACGCCGGGGAGCCGTCCGGGGATTGCTGCAGGGCCGCCATCGCGGCCGGCACAGCCAGGACTCCTCCGGTCACGGCCATGGCCGCCCCCAGGCCAATGATGATCGTGCGCTTGCGCTTTGTGCCGCGGGCGTGCGTGTTGGAGCGGCGAAGCGATTCAGGCATGACAAGTTCCTCCAACGAAAAATCGTGTTGGTTACTCACCCGGCGGTCGCCCATGCCGCCTGCGGTTGACGTGCGGCGGGGCGGGTCGCCAGGGCTGCGCGACGCGCGCAGGGTCCCGGACGTCGAGGGGGTACCAGGACGTACCGGGACGGTGCCCGGCCAGGCGCAGGCGTCCGGTCTCGGTCAGGGGTGCATTACGGTATGAGGGCCTTTCTGTCACCAGGTGGAGAATGTCGCAATCCACACCGGGCCAGAAGGGCCCTCACCCGTTTCAAGACCCTCAGACGAGACCTTTGGCGCTTTTCCTCGCCGTCGCCACGCTGCTGGGAGGCGCCGCCGTGGTGGCTCCCCAGCTTTGTTGACGGCCGGAAGGCCGTCCTCGAGGGCGAAGAAGGTGTTGGTGCTTTCCACGCGTCTTACTCCTTGGATTCGGCCTTGTTGATCTTGCTTGGATGGCCGTGTCGGCATCCATAGGAGGCATACGTCATTGAGGCTTCTATCACTCAGTTGCCGGCCCTACTCCTTCGTCGCGGCCTGGAGACCGGGCGCACCTCGTGGACCGCCGTGCTGGACGCGATCCGCCTGGGGCCGGCCGACGACGCCACCGCGGTGACCGCCGCCCAGCTCCGTGACGTGGTCACCCGGCTCGTGCGGGCCGGGCAGTGGCAGCCGGGCGACGCGGACATCCTCGTTGTGATGGACTCCGGTTACGACGTCACCCGCCTCGCCTACGTCCTGGCGGATCTGTCCGTCGAGCTGACTTCGAAGACGCTGTACTGGACGCGGGCGCCGTGGGCGGCGAGGAGGTCGGAGATGTCGCTGCGGCGGTCGTCGTCGGGGATGTCGTAGGTGATCAGGTACGTGTGGGGCACGGGAAGGGTTGTCACCTCCAGCCGATGGGGAGGTAGGCGGGCTCGCGGCCGGTGATGACGGCGGCGAGGTGGCGGGCCTGGACGGCGAGGGCCGTGCGGTAGGAGGTGCGGCGGCCGGCGTTGGGATGGTGGGCCAGGGTGAGCATGCGTTTCTCGTGCGCGGCGAGGAAGGCGCGCAGGGTGTCGCGGTCCATGCGGCAGCCGCGTCCGCCCTCCTCGTCGGTAGAGAAGCCGACCGGACTGATCTTCCCGCTCGTGCACAGCCGGATGACGGTGTGGTCGACGACGACTGGGCGGAACTCCTCGATCAGGTCCAGGGCGAGGGACGGGCGGCCCCGGTGGATCTCGTGCAGGAAGCCGACGGCCGGGTCGAGTCCGGCGAGTTCGGTGGCGGCGACCGCGTCGCGGGTCAGCAGGGTGTAGCCGAAGGAGAGCAGGGCGTTGACCGGGTCGGGCGGGGGTCTGCGGCGGCGGTGGGTGAAGGACCAGGCCGGGCCGAGGATCGTGCCGCAGGCGGTGAAGTAGTCGCGGGTGGCGGCACCCTCGTATCCCATGAGGGCGGCGGGCGAGGACGCGGTCGCGGCGTACGGCCAGCAGGCGGGCAGCGGCCGGTTCGATGTCGGAGAGCTTGCCCGCGCGGGCGGCACGGAGCAGGCAGGTGCGCATGTTGCTGATCTTCGCGGTGCCGAAGGCGCAGGCCAGTTCGAGGGCGGCGGAGTCCCTGGCGGCCAGGCGGTGCTGGGCGTGGCGCAGGGCGACATCGGTGCCGGCCGGGCCGGTGAGGCGGCCGAGGTACTCGCCGTCCTCCTCGGTGAGGACCAGGTCGATGCAGTGATCCAGGGCGCGGCGCAGGAACGGGCTGGTCAGAGTGACGGGAGCAGCGCAGCAATCTGCCGGATCCGGTTGTACGGCACCGACAGCAGCTGCTTGTCGCGGTGGACGACGCGCAGGCGCTGCCCCCTGGTGCGGAGGCTGGTGCCGGGCTCGGTGATGTAGAGGGTCGACTCCAGCGGGGACGGGCGTTCCTCGGTGCGCGGGCCGGAGCGGGCGGTGGTGGTCTTGCCGAGGACGTCCACACCCTCGTCGAAGCTCTCGATGCGGGACTTGGCCTCGTTCAACTCCAGGTCGAGGCGCCGCAGGGCGTCGGTGGCGAGGTCGAGAGCCTGTTCGCCCTGGTGGTGGGTGGTGACGGGGATGGCGAAGTCGTCGGAGTAGCGCAGGACGCGGTGACTGTCGCGCAGCAGGTCACGGTCGAAGGCGTCGAGGTAGAGGTTCGTGAGCGGGCGAGAGCGAACTCCCTTGGTGCAGGCCCCGCCCGGAACGGATACGGCGGGCCGCAGGGCCCACACCGCGCCGGTTGACCAGATGCTGGATCAGCTGGCAGATCTCCGGGTCGGGGACGACCTCCCGTAACCGGTTCAGAGTGGGCCAGCGCGGTATCTGCTCGAAGCAGTCCTTGATGTCCGCCCGCAGCACCCAACGGGCGCCCTCGTCCCGGGCGGCGGCGAGGTCGTGCAGCGCGTCCTTGACACCGAGTCCCTTGCGGTAGGCGTAACTCCAGGGCAGCAGGACGGCGTCGACGTACTCGTCGATCACCTCCATCACGGCCCACTCGACTATGCGGTCTTCCACGGCGGGCACCGCGAGCAGGCGGGTGCCGCCGGAGCGTTTACCGATCTCCATCGCGTAGACCGGCCCCGGTCGCCACTTGCCTGCCTTCAGCTCCCTCTTGCCAGGCGGCGAGGAGGGATGCCTCGGAGATGGCGCGGTGCAGGAGATCGCCCATAGGGCCCGCCTTTCAAGAACCTTGACGTTCATCGAGCTGTGGACCGTGGGTGCGGAACGGCTTGCGGCGCCCGCGGACGTGGGGTGGGCAAGGATTTCCGGTTGCAGGCTGCTCCGCCAACTGCGCGGCACCGGCTGCAGGTTCCTATGCCCTTCGACCGGGTGTCGTTCGGAAACGGTGACGAGATCGCCAGGTTCACCGTCGGAGCGTCTCTATGCCCTTCGACCGGGCGTCGTTAGGAAACACCAAGCACTGACGAGAGAGGCCCTCGGCGTAGGTCCGCGACCGCGTGCGGTTCGCCCACCGGGTCATGCAGGCCCGGATGACGGAGGACGGTCGGCCGCACGAGGACGTCTCCCTCTACGTCACCGCCCGCCACCGCGACGCCTACCAGCTCGGCGGTCTCCTCCGCGATCAGCGGCACGGCAATCTGAGTCTGATGATGCAGTCCCGCCGGGCCGGCACCGGGATCGTCGAGGCCATGCGGCTGCACAGCGACCTCGCCGACCCGGCATCACCCGCGCAGAAGGAGCTGCTGCGCGAGGTGCTCGTACGGGACCCGGTGACCGAGGGGCCGGAGTGGGTGCCGTTCGAGCAGCCCGACGGGGTCACAGCCCGCCGGATCGCCCTTGTCCTGCCGCTGGCCGGGCACATCGTGGGCACCCGGGATAAGGCCCTCGCCGCCGCGCGCGACGGCCACCACCCGGAATACCGCTTCCCCTGCCAGGGCAGCCCCGACGACATCGACCGCAACCGCTGCGCCGGAGCCCTCGTCTTCGCCACCAAGCCGGGCAACGTCCCGGACAGGCGGGAGGTCTACGAGGCGCTGATCCGGTACGTCAACCAGCACTGGCAGGGGAAGATGACGGAGGTACTCGCGAGCCAGGGCGACCCGCTGCGCGGCTGGCTGTTCACCGACGGCCCCGAGGAGGTCGTGCTCGCCCTGGGCAACGGCTGGGGCGGCAGACCGACCTCGTGCCCCACCAGCGGCCCGCCCGGGAGGGCGAGAGAACGAGGGGAGCCCGATGAGTCACCGGAACAGCCAAGGCAAGCAGCGTGCCGACAACCGTACGACCGGCGGCAGACCTCCGAGGGGCACCGCCGGCCGCACCAGCGGCGGCAGCCGTACGGGCGGCGGCGCGCGCCCTGGTGACAACCGCGCCGATGACGACCGCGCCGATGTCTTCGTCAACCCTTACACCTTCGTCCCCTTCCCCTCCTTCCCCGACCCCGCCAACCGCGCCGCCATCCGTGACGCTCCCGCGGGACACGACCTGCTCTCCCTCGACCGGTACAGCGGCAGTGTCGAGGTCTAGCTGACGGCCCGCAGTCCGCTGCTGCTGCGCGGGATCACCGTGGAGGTGAAGTCCGGGCGGCTGTCACGGTCCATGAACTGGGTGAGGTGCTTGGCACCGCTGATCATCTCGTACGCCTTCTTCTGCAGCGGGGTGTACGAGGAGGTGTCGGCCTTGGTGGAGGCGGCGACGACGTTCGGGTCCGACCTGAGGTAGATCTCCTCGGCCTCCGGCGTGCCCAGGAACTCCAGGAGCTTGACGGCGCCCGCCTGGTTCTTCGGGGCCTTGCTGAGCATGAAGCCGTCGGTCGGTGCCTCGACGGTGTCCTGCCCGAACTGCGAGCCCGCCTCCGGAGCCCCGCGAGACGCCGCCCCGCAAGCCACCGAGCCCCGCGCCACCGAAGACCCAACCGACCAGCCACTGGCACGACGGGCCGCCACGGGTGCAGATCGGGAACTACTGAGTCGCGGGCGCGACCGGGCTACGTGAACAGGGACGCGGGCGGCGCAGGGGAGGCCACGGCCGCGAGGTCCGTCACGGGTACGGCGCCTCCGGTGAAGTCGGTGAGCGCCTTGCCGTGCTCGACCCGGGCGGGGTGCGGGTCGGAGGCGGCGCGGCGGGTCAGTTCGGCGACCGGGAGGGAGTGGTCGGCGGCCACGAGTACGGCGTTGCCGAAGCGCTTGCCGCGCAGGACGGCCGGGTCGGCGACCAGCGCGAGTTCGGTGAACCGGGCGGCGGCGGTGGCGATCTGGCCGCGCAGGTGGGCCAGCGGCGGTCCGTCGGCGAGGTTGGCGGCGTAGCAGCCACCGGGTGCGAGGGCGCGGCGGACCTCGTCGAGGAACTCGGTCGAGGTGAGGTGCGCGGGGGTGCGGGCGCCGCTGAACACGTCCGCGATGACGAGGTCGGCCCAGCCGTCGGGCACCTTGGCCAGGCCCTCGCGCGCGTCGGCCGACCGCACACGGATCCTGGTGTTCGGCGCCAACGGCAGTTCGCGGCGGACCAGTTGGACAAGGGTCGCGTCCCGTTCGACGACCTGCTGGGTGGAGCGGGGGCGGGTGGCGGCGACATAGCGGGCGAGCGTGAGGGCACCGCCGCCGAGGTGCACGGCGTGCAGGGGCTTGCCGGGCGGGGCGACGACGTCGATGACGTGTCCGAGGCGGCGCTGGTACTCGAACGACAGAAACGCCGGATCATCGAGATCCACATGCGACTGCGGTGCCCCGTCGATCAGCAGCGTCCACCCCCGAGCCCGCTCCCGATCAGGAATCAGCTCGGCAAGCCCACCATCGACCCGCTCGACAACAGCCTCAACCCCACCCTGCCGCCGCCGCCCGCCGCTCCTGGACTTTCCCATGGGGGCATTGTCGCAAGCCCCAGACACTCAGGATCCCCGACGCGACACCGCCATGCCGCCGCAGCCGCGGGCAAGCGAAACCCGCCCCCGGCCAGCACCGGCCAGCGGTCACCCACCAGCCACGGTCACCCGCAAGCCGACCTCACCGGCAACTGTCCGCTGCCTCGATCATCCTCGCCGCCTCCCCCAGCGCCGCCCGCAACACCGCGGGGTCCGTCGCCGGGTCCACTTCCCCCGGCGGCAGCAGCCAGTCCGCCCCGTCCACCGGAGGTTCCGGCGCCAACGTGACCCCACGCCCGTCGGTCTCCGTACACGTACTGCCCGGCACGTCCCACGCCGCAGCCGTCCCCGGCGGCACGAGAAACGCCAGCGTCTCGCCACCGTCGTGCAGCACCGGCCCGACCCCCTCCCCGGTCCCCCGCCGCAGGATGTCGACCGCCTCCAGCCCCTGCCGCGCCGGAACCGTGACGACATCGCACCCACTGTCCCCGATCGGCACCGCACCACCCCCGGGGAACGGCGCGCGTCCCGACGGCGTTGCCGGCGTACGAGGATCGTTGCTCTGGCTGGTCACCATCCCGGCCTCCACCACGTCAACCTCCGGTCCACAGGGACCAACGCGTCACGGCGTCAACGGCTACGGCACAAGTCAGCCGCAAAGGATGGCATTTCATGGCAGATCACGCATGAGATATCCGATTTGTTACCAAAACTCCGCGTGACGGATCCGGCACAGCAGGTACGTTCTTGCTCGCCGGAAACAGGATGCGACACGGCCAATGGGGACAACTCCGCCTGAATCCGGCATGGTTCGACGGTTCGCAGAGAGGACCCGGCCATGGCGTCGTCAACGGTGCCCTCGTCCCACCCCGACCGGCCCCCACGGCCGAACCTCGTCTTCCGGCAACTGCGCGGACAGCGCTCGCCGGCCGAGTTCGCCGCGGCGGTACGACGGGCCGCGCGCGAGATCGGCGAGCGGGTCAGCTGTGACGCGCGCTACGTACACCGGGTCGAGGCGGGCGAGATCCGCTGCCCCAACTACGCGTACGAGCGGGTGTTCCTGCACATGTTCCCCGGTCGCACGCTCACCGACCTGGGGTTCGCGCCCCGCTCGTCGGTACGCGGACGCCGGGCGCACACCGCCGCGGACGCGCCGCCTCCGCACGGCCGGAGCCCGGCGCACGCGCCGGGTGAGACCGGCGGGGCGGACGAGCCGTATGACACGCAGGACCCGTACCACACGCACGACAACTACGAGGAGAGCGACGTGCTGCGTCGCGCATTCATGACCGGCGGGGGCGCCACGGTGGCCGCCGCCTCGCTGGGCCCCCTGGGGCTCGCCCTGGACGCCTCGGCGGCCGAGCGCCCGGTGCGTCGCGTCGGGACGAGTCAGGCGGGCGCCCTCGAAGAAGCGGTCCGCAGGATCCGGCTGCTCGACGACCGGCACGGGGCGGACGGCCTGTACCGGCGCGCGGCGGCTCCGCTGCGCGCCGCGTACGCGCTGCTCGACGCCGGGGCAACCCGGCAGGCGACGGCGGACCGGCTCTACTCGGGCGCCGGTGAACTCGCCATCTCCGTGGGCTGGCTGGCGCACGACTCGGGGCGCTTCGACGACGCGCGCTCCCATTACGCGGAGGCGCTGGCGACCGCGCGGATGACCGGTGACGCCGGGCTGGAGGCGCACGCCTTCTGCAATACGGCGTTCCTCGCGCGGGACGCGGGGCGGCCGCGGGAGGCGGTGCGGGCGGCGCAGGCCGCACAGCGGGTCGCGCGTTCGCTGGGGTCCGCCCGTCTGATGTCGCTGCTTGCGCTGCGGGAGGCGGGCGGCTGGGCGGGGCTCGCGGACCGGGTGGGCTGCGAGCAGGCGCTGGCCCGGGCGCAGGCCTTCTACGAGCGGGGCCGCTCGGAGGCCGACCCCGAGTGGATGAGCTTCTACGGCCGGGCCGAACTGGAGGGGCTGGAGGCGCAGTGCTGGTCGACGCTGGGTGACTGGTCGCGGGCGGCCGTGCACGCGGGGCGGGCCGCCGGTCTGCAGGATCCGCACTTCACGCGGAACATCGCGCTGTACACGGCGGAGCTGGCCGATGATCTGGCCCGGGGTGGGCGGCCGGACGAGGCGGCGGTGGCGGGGATGCGGGTGCTGGATTTTCTGGACGAGGTGCAGTCGTCGCGGGTGCAGGCGATGTTGGCGGGCACCACGCGCGTGTTGCTGCCGCATCGGCGGGCGTCGGGCGTGTCGGAGTTCCTGGAGAGGTACGGGGCGCTGCCGCGGTCGGTGTGACGCCGTCTGCGAGGTGACCGTCGGCTCGGTGCGGTTGCCTGGTGGGTGGCTGTTGGCTGGTGCCGTCCGGGGGTGGGTTCGCTCACCCGCACCTGCGGGTGCCGCTGCGCGTGCCCGCTGCTGCGCAGCTATGCCAAATGCCCCACGTCGTTCCAGTTCTCGATCGCCGGTTCGCCGTAGGCCCAGCCCAGGACTGACAGGGACGTCGGGTTGAGGCGTATGCGGGCGGCGAAATCCAGTGGCATGTTCAGCCAGCGGGCGCCTATGGAGCGGAGGATGTGGCCGTGGGCGAAGATCAGGACGTCGCGGCCGGCCGATCGCGCCCAGGAGACCACCTCGTCGGCGCGGGACGTCACCTCGGAGAGGGTCTCGCCGTCGGGGACGCCGTCACGCCAGATCAGCCAGCCGGGGCGCAGTGCCTGGATCTCCGCGGGGGTCAGGCCCTCGTACCCGCCGTAGTCCCATTCCATGAGGGCGTCCCAGGGCTCGGCGCGGTCGGCGAAGCCGGCGAGGTCGCAGGTCTCGCGCGCGCGTGACAAGGGGCTGGTGCGCACCTCGATGCCGCGGAGGCCGTCGAACGGCGCACGGTGCAGGCGCTCGCCGAGCAGCTTCGCGCCCCGTCGGCCCTCCTCCAGCAGCGGCACGTCGGTCCTGCCGGTGTGCTTGCCGGCCAGCGACCACTGCGTCTGTCCGTGCCGGGCCAGCAGGATGCGCGGTGCCATGGGAGACGAGACCTTTCCGGGAGAAAAACGCAGGCGGAACTCCCCCATCATCGCGCACGCTTGTCAGGGGCAACCCACCGGGCGATCTCAGCGTCTTGAAGTGCCAGGGGCGCCCCCCGGGGGGCGCTCACCTACGCCGTACAGTGGCACGACAACGAAGGGGGAGGCCACCGGATGCCGCACACCGAGTCACCGGGCTCCGACATAACCCCGCGGACCCGGACCCGGACCCGGCTGCGCTGGTGGACCGAACTGCCGCTGATCCTGCTGTTGTACGGCTGCTATTCTGCGGGCCGCCTGCTCGTCCGCGACGACGTCGCCGCCGCCGTCGACCACGGCCTGGCCATCCTGCACATCGAGAAGGTGCTGCGCCTCAACGCCGAGCACCCCCTCAACCGGCTCTTCACGCGCGAACCCTGGCTCGGCATCCCGGCCGACTTCTGGTACGCCTCGCTGCACTACCTGGTCACGCCCGCGATCCTGATCTGGCTCTTCAGATCCCGCTCCGCGCACTACCGCGCCGCCCGCACGTGGCTGATGACGTCCACCTTCATCGGCCTGATCGGCTTCACCCTGCTGCCGACCTGCCCGCCCCGCCTGCTCTCCCCGGCCCACGGCTTCGTCGACACGATGGCCCACTACAGCTCGTACGGCTGGTGGGGCGCTGACGCCAGCGCCCCGCGGGGTCTGGGCGGCATGACGAACCAGTACGCGGCGATGCCCAGCCTGCACGTGGGCTGGGCCCTGTGGTGCGGAGTGATGCTGTGGCGGTACGGCGGCACGCGTCCGGCGAAGGCAGCCGGTGTCGTCTACCCACTGGTGACCACGATCGTGGTGGTGGGCACCGCGAACCACTACCTCCTCGACGCGGTCGCGGGCGCGGCCGTCATGGGCGCCGGGCTGCTGCTGACGCCGCTGGTGACGCGCTGCCTGAACCGGGTCAAGGAGCGGATCGTCGTGCGCGTCGTACCGGTCGCCGCCGGCTCCCGTGGCGCACAGACCGCACCACAGGCCTCAATTGTCAGTGGCGGATGCCAGACTTCCGCGGGTGAGCGAATTCCACGGCAACGCGAGTCACGGTTCGAACCAGGAGCCGAGCCCGGTGCCTCTCCCCCGGGCGCGGGGGACGGCGCTGCGGCAGCGGCTCGCTGAGCTGCGCGGTCCGGACGTACCGGCCAAGGCGCTGGACGCGCGCGCGCTGGCCGCCCTCGCCGCCAACCCCGGCTGCGAGCGGCGCGCGATCCTGGACGGCGCGGGGGTGAACAAGGCGGCGCTGGCGAGCGCGCTGGGCTCGCCGTCGGTGTTCGGGCAGTCCCAGTTCGCGTTCATGCGGGGCAACGCGTTCGAGGCGCGAGTCAAGGCGGACGGCGGCGCGGAGCTGCTGCGGCTGGTGCGCGACCGGCTCGACCCGGCCACCGAGCCGCCCACGGCCGCGCGCGTGCCGGAGCTGTCCGCGACCGGCCCCGAGGGCCGCGCAGCGCGTACGGCGCTGGCTCTGCGCGAGGCCACCGCCGCGCCGGGCGCGTGGACGCTGCTGGACCACCCGATGCTCGCACTCGACGTCGCCGGCTCGCCCGCGTTCCTGGAGCCGGACGCGGTGGTGGTGCACCCCGACGGGAGCTGGACGATCGTCGAGATCAAGTCCTTCCCGATGCTGGACGGCTCTTCGGACCCGGCGAAGGTCGGCGCGGCCGCCCGCCAGGCCGCGGTGTACGTGCTGGCGCTGGAGCAGGTCGCCGCCCGCCTCGATCCCCCGCCCGGCGTACGGCACCGGATCCTGCTCGTGTGCCCCCGGGATTTCTCCAACCTGGCCACCGCGGCCGCCGTCGACATCCGCAAGCAGCGTGCGGTCACCGCCCGCCAGTTGGCCCGCCTCACCCGCATGGAGGACATCGCCGGCACTCTCCCCGAGGGCACGTGCTTCTCGCCCGACCTGCCCGCCGACCGGCTGACGGCCGCCGTCGAGTCGGTCCCGGCGACGTACGCGCCGGAGTGCCTGTCCGCGTGCGAGCTGGCCTTCCACTGCCGCGCCCGCTCCCGCGAGATGGGAGCGGTGACCTCCCTCGGCCGTCCGGTGCGCGCCGAACTGGGCGGCCTGACCACGGTCGGGGACGTCCTCGCCGCGGCCCGCGGCGACAGCGGCGACCCGTCCGACCCGGCGGTGGCGGCACTCCGGCGGGCGGCACAACTGCGCGCGGAGGCACTGACCGCCGCCCAGCACCACGCTTTTGCCCAGCACACCGCTTCCACCCAGCACACCGCGTCCGGCCGGGAGGCCACCCCGTGTCGCTGATCGCCACCCTCGCCCGCCTCGAAGCCGTCAGCTCCGGCCGCGCGCAGCCCGCCGCCACCGTCCGGCACCGGCACCTGGCCGAGCGGCCCCTGGTGCTCGTGCCGCTCACCACCGCCGGTGAGGCCGCCGCCCCGCTCGGCGCGCTGGTCGGTACGGACCGGGACGCGCCGCGGTTGCTGGTCGTACCGCAGCCGTACGACCGCGACCTGCGCTTCGCGTTCCTCGCCGACCTGGCCGACATCGTGCTGCCGTACGTCGACGCGTACGCGGACTCCGTGGCGGCCGCCGAGCGCACCGAGACCGACCCGGAGACCGGCAAGCGGGTCAAGGTCGAGGTCGACCTGTGCGCGGACGCGCCCCAGCTGATCGTGCCGAGCCGCCCGGGCATCGCGTTCGTACGGCTGCTGGGCCGCTCCATGCGCTTCAGGCGCACGGCGGAGCAGGACCCGGAGGCGCCGCACCCCGCACCGCCGCGCGTGCCGCTGCTCGGGCGATGGCTGACCCACTTCGGGGAACGGGCCCGGGTGCCCGGCTCCTCGTTGCTGCTGGCGATGACGGACCTGCTGGCCCGGCACTGGGCGACCGGGCAGTCCAGCCTGGAGGACCAGCACCTCGGGGCACTGCTCGCCTGGATCGACCCGCCGGACGGCCTGACCGGCGCCGGGGCCGCGCTGCGGGCCGAGCTCGCGCGCGACGAGGCCGGCCAGCTGGTGTGCCCGCCCGCCGGACCGGCCACCGACCCGGCGTTCGACAACAAGCTGCTCGCCCCGGCCATCGAGCGCCACGCCCGCGCCCGCACCGCGCTGGCCACCGCCGAGGACGGCCTGGCGGCCGACGACCGGCTCGCCGCCCTCACCGCCGCCGAGCGGGAGATCCGCGCGCTGGTCGAGAGCCGGACGCGGCCCACCTGGGACGCGGTGTGGCGGGGTCTTGACCTGCTGCGGGAGCTGCCCGAGGGCGGGCGCGTCGAGGACCGGTGGACGCGCGACCGCTGGTCGTTCACCGGCCACCGCGACCGCGTCCTGGCGGGCGAGCCTCCGCAGCCGCGCCGCGACGACGCGGTCACAGCCGCGAACAAGCTCGCCACGCGCGAGCGGGAGCAGGCCCGCCTGGAGGCACAGGAGGCGCTCGACGACCCGCTGGTGATGGCCGGGCGGCGGCTGGCCGGGGAGGCGTTCGCGGGCGAGGTCACGGACGTGGTCATGGCGTACAGCCAGAGCAAGCGGCCCAGCCCCCGCCCGCTGGTCACGGTCCGCACGGAGGACCGGCCGCATCTCGGGGAGCGGGCGAAGGTGTACCGCTCGCTGGGCGGGAAACCGCAGGCGGCCGAGTTCGTCGGCTACGAGAACGACGGAGCCGGCGGCGCCCTGATCGTCCTGCGGACCCTCGACAAGATGGGCCGCGGCAAGGAACCCGACGCCGGGTCCGTGCCGGAGAAGGGCGACCAGGTGTGCTTCACCCTCTTCGAGCACGAGCAGCGGGGCGGCGCGAAGCTCCCCGACCCGGAGCAGACGCCGTGGACGCACGGCGGACCGCCAGGTGAGGCGGTGCCGGAGGCTGCCGACCCGGTGACCGAGGAGGACGCGCTGTGACCGCCACCCGCCCGCCGGAGGCCGAGACCGCCACCGACCCCGGCGTCGCGGCTACTCGCGCCACCGACGCGATCCTGCACGACACCCTGCACGGCTCGGAACGCGGTGTCGTCGTCGACTCCCCGCCCGGCGCCGGCAAGTCCACGCTCGTCGTACGCGCGGCACTCGAACTGGCCGACGCCGGGCGCCCCCTGATGGTCGTCGCACAGACCAACGCCCAGGTCGACGACCTGGTCCTGCGCCTGGCCGAGAAGAACCCCGAGCTGCCGGTGGGCCGGCTGCACAGCAGCGACACCGACGCGTACGACAAGGCGCTGGACGAGCTGCCGCAGGTCCGCACGTCCGCGAAGGCCGCCGACCTCACCGGACTCCCGATCGTGCTGTCCACCGCCGCCAAGTGGGCGCACGTCAGGACTGACGAGCCGTGGCGGCACGCGATCGTGGACGAGGCCTACCAGATGCGCTCGGACTCCCTGCTGGCCGTGGCCGGGCTGTTCGAGCGGGCGCTGTTCGTGGGGGATCCCGGCCAGCTGGACCCGTTCGCGATCGTCGGCAGCGAACAGTGGGCGGGCCTGTCGTACGATCCCTCCGCCTCCGCCGTCACCACGCTCCTCGCCCATAACCCCGCCCTGCCGCAGCACCGCCTGCCGGTGTCCTGGCGCCTGCCCGCGTCGGCGGCGCCCCTGGTGTCGGACGCCTTCTACCCGTACACCCCGTTCCGCAGCGGCACCGGCCACGGCGACCGCCGCCTCGCCTTCGCCGTCCCCTCGGACGGCTCGGGCCCCGACCGGGTGATCGACGAGGCAGCCGAGTCCGGCTGGGGCCTGCTGGAACTGCCCGCCCGGCACACCCCGCGCACGGATCCCGAGGCGGTACGGGCGGTCGCCACGGTCGTACGGCGCGTGCTGGACCGGGACGGCGCGGCTGTCTCGGAGCGCGCGCCGGATCCCGCGCCCCTGTCCGCCGACCGGATCGCCGTCGGCACCGCGCACCGCGACCAGGCGGCGGCCGTCCGGGCGGCCCTGGCCGAGCTCGGCGTCACCGACGTCACCGTGGACACGGCGAACCGGCTCCAGGGCCGCGAGTACGACGTGACGGTCGTCCTCCACCCGCTCTCCGGCCGCCCCGACGCCACCGCGTTCCACCTGGAGACGGGCCGCCTGTGCGTCCTGGCCTCCCGCCACCGGCACGCGTGCATCGTGATCTGCCGCGCGGGCGTGAGCGACCTGCTGGACGCCTACCCGTCGACGGAACCGGTCCAGCTGGGCACGGTCGTGAAGTTCCCGGACGGCTGGGAGGCGAACCACGCGGTGCTGGCCAAGCTGGCGCAGCACCAGGTGGCCTGGCAGCCGTGACCGGTGCCTCGGCGCCCCGTCGGCGCACGCACTCTTGCGTTGCGCGAGACAATGGGTGGTGGCCCACTCCACAGGGGGGTCACCCGCGACCTACGAGGAGGCGAAGACATGGCGGAGCCCACGCCGCGTCGGAACGAACCGCGGCTACGCCCCGCGCCCCTGCTCTTCGAGCCCGCGGAGGCGGCCTCCGACCCGGAGCACTTCTTCGACCTGGAGTCGATCGACGATCCGCGCGCGCTGCTGGACCGGGCGACGGAGCTGACGCAGGCGTTCCGTGCGGCGGCCGACCGGGCGGTGGAGTTCCAGGCGATCGCGGCGGCGCAGCTGGCCGACCCGCGGCGGTTCGACCGGCTCACGCCCGCGGACATCGCCGAGCGGGCCGAGTGGACCGAGGACTACGCCAAGAAGATGGTCGAGTTCGGCCGCGATCTGATGCGCGGCGGCGAGGGCCCGGGGCACGTCGACCCGGTGTGATCAAAACCGGCCAGGTCACGACCGGTGCGGCATATGCCAGGCGGGCAAGATACCGCTCCCTCCGCCCTCCTGTCCCGAATTCCCGCAACCCGCGGCAGCCGGGCACTCACGGCCGGTAGACGTAGGTGGCATGAGCAGTACACCGAACGCGTCGGACGTCACCACATACGGCGCTGCCTGGCTCGCCTCGGCGGGACGGTATCCGCGCAGCACCCTCGCGCTCTGGGAGGAGCGGCCGGACGCCCCGGTCGTGCTGCCCTGCGGCACCGCCTTCGACGTGGTCACCGCGCCCGCGATCTTCGGGCGCCGGATGCTCGACCGGCTGTGGGAGGAGGGCCCGGGCTCGGGGCCGGTCGCGGAGTTCCGGGGCCGTATGCTGCTGTTCGCCGCGCCGGGCACGGCCCAGCGGCTGCCGACGCTGCTGGAGTGGGAGGAGTGGGGGGCGGACGGCCGCGAGGACTGTCGTACGACGGCGATCCCGCCGCTGCTGTGCCACGGCACCGGTGACGCGGTGACCGTCCCGGCGCCGGCCGGTGCCGCCTGCGCCGACCGGTCCGGCTGCCGCTGGCTGGTCGCGCCGGACACGCGTCAGCCCTGGTTACCGGGCCCGGAGGTGCTGCTGTGGGCGGCCGTGCGGGCGGCCCGCGCGGCCTTGCGGATATCGATTTTTCCTCCTGAGGATCAGGGTGCTAAGGTCTACGACGTCAGCAGGCGCCGCTAGCTCAGTTGGTTAGAGCAGCTGACTCTTAATCAGCGGGTCCGGGGTTCGAGTCCCTGGCGGCGCACGACACCGAAGAAGCCCCTCGCGCAGGCGAGGGGCTCTTTGTATGCCGCGTTGTATGCCCGCGCGGTCCGAAGGCCTCCCTCACCCAGGCGTGATCTTCACCGTCCACGCCCCTGAAGCCGTGCGGTCCTCCACCTCCACCCGCGTGCCCTCCCCCGGCACCGTGAAGCTCTCGCCCAGGGCGACCGGGGCGTCGGCGAGGGGCGGGTAGACGGAGTCCTCCCAGCAGGCCTCGGTGTCCGGATGGGCGTCGATCACCTCGATGGGGCCGCCGCCGGACTCGGCGCCGCTGCGCACCCGGTAGACGAGGACGCCCGTGCGGCAGACGCCGGCGTCGTTGCCGAGGGGGCCGCGCGCCTCGAAGGCGAGCGCGCTGTCGGGGCCGGTGCGCACGACCGCCAGCTTGGTGCCGCGCCCCAGCCCGAAGGCCGGCGCCCCGGCGGCGCCCGTGACCGGCACGCCGGGCCCGGCCCCGAGCGGCTCCAGGGTGAGCCGGGTCCGACCGGTGCCGCCCACGCACGCCACCTGGCGGGATTCCAGCCAGCCGAGCTTCCACTTGTGCCAGCCGAACAGGTCGGGCGCCAGGCCGAACTGACTTCCCATCAGGTCCCAGTCGCCGACGTAGGTGTCCCAGTCGCCCTTGCCGTCGACGGGCCGGTGGTACAGGTCGGGCAGGTCGAAGACGTGGCCGGTCTCGTGGGCCAGGACGAGCCGGTCGGGCGGATGCTTCTCGAACACCGTGACGATCCGCCGCAGGTCGGTGCCGTCGGCCCGTAGCGGGGCCTCCAGGTTGACGACCTTCGTGGCGTCCGAGTCCACGCCGGGCGCGTCCGGGTCGGCGACGAAGTACACGACGTCGTAGCGCGAGAAGTCGACCTGCGCGTCGGCCGCGGCGAGCGCGTCGCGCAGGTACAGGGCCCGGTGCGCGGCGCTCCAGTCGCGCTGTATGGAGTACGCGGTGGACGGGCGGGGCATCGGGGTCCAGTGCCGCAGCGGGTGCGGGTGCAGCGTGAACCGGCCATAGGAGGCGCGCCGGAAGAAGCGGCTGGTGGCCGGGAAGTGGTCGGCGGTCAGTTCGGCGGGTGTGGTCAGCGGGTGGGAGTCCGGGAAGGACAGGAACACCATGACGGCGTCCAGTCGGCGGGTCGGCTGCGGATAGGCGGCGTTCCAGGTGTCCACACCCTCGGAGTGGTGGGCGTCGGTGCGTTCGAGGGCGCAGGGCGCCGTCGAGAAGGGCTCGGCGACGGACGGGGCGCCCACGAGGGAGGTGGCGGCGAGCGCCGACATGATGGTGAACACGGCCGCAGTGCTGCGCAGTCGGCGGCGCGGGAACGGGCGCGGCACAGGGACCTCCGGGTGCGGTTCACGGGACACCGCATCCAGCCTGTGGGAGTTTGTCGTACTACGTCCTGTTTGCCTGCACCGGATGGGTGAGGGACCCGAAGAAGTCCCGAAGAACCGGCCCGCGCCGACACCCCGAAACACTCACGGAACGTCACAACTGGTCGGCGGCCTGAAGAAGCTGTCCAGGTGCGGGCAGAAACGATCTGTCACAAACGCCCCGGAGTCCGGGACACTGGATGGTGGCTGGAAGGACCTGAGGCCACCATCTATGATCGGCACACTTCCTGACCTTTCCTGCACGGACAAGATCGAGTGCACTGCGGGAGCGAGCGGTGAGCGGAACGTCCGAAGGGCCGGCGCCCGCAGGAGACCTCCTCGGGCCGGCCATCACAGAGAGTGAGATCGAGACGCCTCCTCGTGCTGAGTTGCCGCCGATGCTGCCCTACCGTTCCGTCTTCGCGGCCGCCCCGCTCGCCATGGCCGTCGTGGACCGCGAGGGCGTGGTGGTCAGCGCCAACGACATGCTCGGCGCGCTGCTGGGCATGCCCGCCGCGGAGTTGGCCGGTGCCGTGGCCGCGGACCTGGTCGACCTGTCGTCCGACGCCCGCACCTGGCACGCCTACCGCGAGGTGCTGCGCGGCCGGCAGGCCAGGCTGCGCTGCACCCGCCGCCTGAAGAATCCCGACGGGCGCTCGCTGTGGGTGCAGGCGACGGTGGCGCCGCTGCCCGGCGAGGAGCGGGGCGTGCTGCTGTCGGTCGCGGACATCAGCGCCCGCCGCGAACTCCAGGCCCGGCTGCGGCACTTGCAGATGCACGACCCGGTGACCCGGCTGCCCAACCGCACGCTGTTCTTCGAGCGCCTGACGGCCGCGATGGAGGCGGAGGCGTACGAGGAGGGCGGCACCGGCCGGATCGGGCTGTGCTATCTCGACCTGGACGGCTTCAAGGCCGTCAACGACACCCTCGGGCACCGCGTCGGCGACCGGCTGCTGGCGGCCGTGGCCGAGCGGCTGAAGCGGTGCGCCGACGAGGCCGGGTACGCCAGGACGAACACGCCGCTGGTGGCCAGGCTCGGCGGCGACGAGTTCGCGCTGCTCGTCGAGGACTCCACGGGCACCGAACAGCTCGCGGAACTCGCCGAGTCGGCCCTGACGGCGATTCAGGCCCCGTTCGACATCTCCGGCCAGCGCCTGTCGGTGTCGGCCTCCATCGGCGTCGTCGAACGGCACGCCGCCGGCACCACGCCGACCGCCCTGATGCAGGCCGCCGACACGACGCTGTACTGGGCGAAGGCCGACGGCAAGGCCCGCTGGACGCTGTTCGACCCGGAGCGCAACGCCCACCGTATGACCCGCCAGGCGCTGGCCTCCACGCTCCGCCCGGCCATCGAACGCGGCGAGTTCACGCTGGAGTACCAGCCGCTGGTGGGCATGGAGGACGACCGGGTGCACGGCGTCGAGGCGCTGGTGCGCTGGAATCATCCTCAGTTCGGCGTACTGACGCCGAATCGGTTCATCGGACTTGCGGAAGAGGACGGCTCGATCGTGCCGCTAGGCCGCTGGGTGCTGCGCACGGCCTGCCGGCAGGCCCGCCGCTGGCAGCTGGACCACCCGGACGAGCCGCCGATCTTCGTCAGCGTGAACGTGGCGGTCCGCCAGGTCTGGGACTCCGACCTGGTCGCGGACGTGGCCGAGACCCTGGCGGAGACGGGCCTTGACCCGCACCTGCTCCAGCTGGAACTCACGGAGTCGGCGGTGATGGGCTCGGCCGGGCGCCCGTTGCAGGCCCTCCAGGCGCTGAGCGAGACGGGTGTGCGCATCGCCATCGACGACTTCGGCACCGGCTACTCCAACCTGGCGTATCTGAGCCGCCTGCCGGTGTCGGTGCTGAAGCTGGACGGCTCGTTCGTACGGGGCTTCCAGTACGACTACGACGAGAACAACGCCGCCGGCGCCCGCCCGAACCCGGCCGACGAGGTCGTTGTCGAGGCGATGATCCAGCTCGCCCACCGGCTGGGCCTGACCGTCACCGCGGAGTGCGTGGAGACTTCCTCCCAGGCCACCCGCCTGCGCCGGATCGGCTGCGACACCGGCCAGGGCTGGCTGTACTCACGGCCGGTGCCGCCGGATCGCATTTCCGAGCTGCTGGGGGCGCCGGGGATTCAGGCCGTCGGCAAACCGTAGGCGTCCGCGAGCAGTTCGTAGGAGCGCAGGCGTAGTTCGCCGCGGTGGGCGTGGCTGGTGAGCATCAACTCGTCGGCGCCGGTGCGCTTGTAAAGGTCGTCCAGGCCCTCGCGCACCGCGTCGACCGCGCCGTGCACGATGTTCGCGGTCCAGGAGTCGATGAACTCCCGCTCCATCGGGCTGAATTCGTACGCCTCCGCCTCCTCCGGCGCCGGGAACAGGCCGGGACGGCCGGTGCGCAGCCGGACCATGTTCAGCCCCGTGGCCAGCACCTGCCGCCGCGCCTCCTTCTCGTCGTCGGCGGCGAGGACGGAGACGCCGATGAGGGCGTACGGCTCGTCCAGCACGGCGGACGGCCGGAAGGACTCCCGGTACAGGTCCAGGGCCGGGATCGTGTTCTGCGCCGAGAAGTGGTGGGCGAAGGCGAACGGCAGGCCGAGCATGCCGGCGAGCCGGGCGCTGAACCCGGAGGAGCCGAGCAGCCAGACCGGCGGGCGGTGCGGGGACTGCACGCCGCCCGGCGAGGTGCCCTGGACGGGGCCGGGAACGGCGTGGATCCGGCGGTAGGGGTGGCCGTCGGGGAAGTCGTCGTCCAGGAACCGGACCAGCTCGGCGAGCTGCTCGGGGAAGTCGTCGGCGCCCGAGTGAGGGAGGTCCGTACGGCGCAGGGCGGCGGCGGTGGCGCCGTCCGTGCCGGGGGCGCGGCCGAGGCCCAGGTCGATCCGGCCCGGCGCCATGGCCTCCAGCGTGCCGAACTGCTCCGCGATGACCAGCGGGGCGTGGTTGGGCAGCATCACGCCGCCCGAACCGAGCCGGATGCGGTCGGTGTGGGCGGCGAGGTGGGCCAGGATCACGGCGGGCGAGGACGAGGCGACGCCGGGCATGGAGTGGTGCTCGGCGACCCAGTAGCGGTGGAAGCCGCGGGACTCCGTGAGGCGGGCGAGGTCGACGCTGGTGCGCAGGGCGTCGCGGGCGGTGCGCCCGGCGCCGACCGTGACGAGGTCGAGGACGGAGAGGGGGACGGGGGCGGTGCCGTGCGCGGTACCGCGGATGCCGTCACCACCGGCGCCGTGCGCGGTAGCCCGGGCCTCGCCGGGCCCGGTGCCGTCGGGGCGCCCTGCGCCGGGCCTGGTGCCATCGCCACCGGTACCGGGCACGGTGCCGTCGGAGTGCGTTTCACGGCCGTCGGAGTGCGTTTCCCCGCCGCCGGTTCGGAGAGCTCGCCGGGTGCCGTTTCCGTCGCTTCGGGTGTCCTCTGCCGCCACGGTGGGTGCCTCCTGTCGCGTGCCTGCGGTTCCGCGTGAGCAGAACAGGAGACGGTCTCCGCTTATTCCCCGGCGCGTTGTGCTCCGGCGTGCGCCGGGGTGGCCACCCCGGCCTCGTACAGCGCGTGCGCCACCCGCAGCACCAGGTCGTCCCGGTGCCGGGCGGCCACCAGCTGGAGGCCGATGGGCAGGCCGTCGCCGTCCGCGCCGACCGGTACCGACGCCGCCGGCTGCTGGGTCATGTTGAACGGGTACGTGAACGGCGTCCACCCCGTCCAGCCCCGGTGGCCGGAACCCTTCGGCACCTCGGCGCCCGCCTCGAACGCCGTGATCGGCAGGGTCGGCGTGACCAGGAGGTCGTACGACTCGTGGAAGAGGCCCATGCGGCGGCCCAGGTCCATACGGACGTCCACGGCGGCCAGGTAGTCCAGCGCCGAGTAGCGGGCGCCGAAGGCGCAGATCTCGCGCAGGCCGGGGTCCATCAGCTCCCGCTGGTGCGGCCCGAAGTGCTGGGTCACCCGGGCCGCTCCGCTGAACCACAGGGTGTGGAAGGCGTCCACCGGCTCGGTGAGGTCGGGGTCGGTCTCGGTGACGTACGCGCCCATGTCCGCCAGCCGCTCCACCGCCTGCCGTACCGCCGCGGCGACCGCGGGCCGTACCGCCACCTGGCCGCCCAGGGTCGGCGAGTACGCCACCCGCAGCCCGTGCACGCCACCCGCCAGCGCCGCCGTGAAGGAGCCCGGCGCCGGGCCCAGCGCCGACCAGTCGCGGGCGTCCGGGACGCCGATGACGTCCATCAGCAGCGCCGCGTCCGCCGCGTCCCGGGTCATCGGCCCCACGTGGGCCAGCGTCCCGAAGGCGCTCGCCGGGTACAGGGGCACGCGGCCGTACGTCGGTTTCAGCGCGAAGATGCCGCAGAAGGACGCCGGGATGCGCACGCTGCCGCCGCCGTCCGTGCCCAGCGACAGCGGGCCCGCGCCGAGGGCCACCGCCGCCGCGCTGCCGCCGCTGGAGCCGCCCGCGGTGCGCGTCGGGTCGTACGGGTTGCGGGTCACCCCGCTGAGCGGCGAGTCGGTCACGCCCTTCCAGCCGAACTCGGGGGTGGTCGTCTTGCCCAGGAAGACCGCACCGCTCTCGCGCAGCCGGGCCACGGAGGGCGCGTCCTCGTCCCAGCGGCCCTGCTCGGGGACGGCCTTCGAGCCGCGCAGGGTCGGGGCGCCGCGCAGCAGCAGGATGTCCTTGACGGTGACCGGCACGCCGTCCAGCGGGCCGGCCGGCTCGCCGCGCCGCCGGCGTTCCTCCGACTCATGGGCGCGGGCGAGGGCGTCCTCGGGGGTGAGGCGGACGAACGCGTTCACCTCCGGCTGGATCTCCTCGGCCCGCTCCAGCGCCGCGCGGGTGGCTTCCACGGGGCTGAACTCGCCCGTGCGGTAGCCCTCGATCAGCCCTGCGGCCGTGAGCTCGGTGAGCTGGGTCAGCTGGGTCATCCGCCCTCCCGGGGACGTTCAGTGTCCGGGTACGTACCCGCGGTCCTTGTCGACCACGTTCACCAGAGGTCTGCCCGCCGCCCAGAGCTCGTACAACTCCACGAACTGGGCGCCGAGTTCGTCCCGCCAGCCGATCGTGTCGCCGCTCATGTGCGGGGAGACGATCAGGCCGGGGACCTGCCACAGCGGGCTGTCGGGGGTGAGGGGCTCGTGTTCGAAGACGTCCAGGGCGGACCCGGCGATCCACTGCCTGGTCAGCGCGTCGGCGAGCGCCTCCTCGACGACGAGCTGCCCGCGGCCGACGTTGATGAACCGGGCGGAGGGCTGCATCACGCCGAACCGGCGGGCGTCGAACATGCCGCGCGTGTCCTCGGTCAGCGGCGCCGCCGCGATCACCCAGTCGGCGCGGGACAGCAGCCGGTCCAGGTCGTCGGGGCCGTGGATGCCGGAGCGCGGGGTGCGGCCGACGAGCGCGGTCGTAATCCCGAGCGCCCCCAGTGTGCTGCAGATCGCCCGGCCGATCGGCCCGGCGCCGATCACGCAGGCCCGGGTGCCGGCGACCTTCAGCGACTCGCGGTGCCGCCAGGTCCGCTCCCGCTGGAGCTCCAGGGTGCGCGGCAGGTCCTTGGCCATCGCCAGGACGAGGGCGGCGACGTACTCGGCGATCGGCCGGTCGAAGACGCCGCGGGCGTTGGTCACCACGGTGTCGGAGGCGACCAGCTCGGGACTGAGCAGGTGGTCCACGCCGGCACTCGCCGTGTGCACCCAGCGCGGCCGTGGCCCTTCGCCCGGCCAGGCCTCGCGCACCGCCCGCGAGGTGAAGTCCCACACGAGCAGTACGTCGGCGTGCGGCAGGTGCTCGGGCAGCGCGGATTCGTCCGTGTGCACGATCCGGGCCCGGCCGGTGAGGCGGCCCAGACGGGGCGGCGGGTCTGCTTCCAGAACGAGCAGCGTGGGCGTGGTCATGAGCAGCCGTTTCTCGGTGTTTCAGCGGTGTTTCCGGCGGCGTTTCCGGCGCCCTCTGGCGGGCGTCTGACATGCGAGGTTTGACCACGCTCGCACCGAACCCTACCTTCGTCAACACGGGCGTGCGAACGATCCGTTGCCCTACTCCTTCGCGCGTGAGGCGGTGCCTGCCATGGACGTCTCGTTTCTCGGCGGGCCGGGCCCACAACGTGGTGTCGGCGTCGTCGCCCCCTTCGACTTCGCGCTGGACCGCGAGCTGTGGCGCTGGGTCCCCGACGACATATCGCTCCATCTGACACGCACCCCTTTTGTGCCGGTCGAGGTCAGCCTCGACCTCGCCCGGCTGGTGAGTGAGCACGAGACCCTCGGCGAGGCGGTGCGCACCCTGAACGCCATCTCGCCCGAGGTCATCGGCTACGCCTGCACCTCGGGCAGTTTCGTCGGCGGCATCGCGGGCGAGCGCGCGTTGTGCGAGGCGATGACCCGGGCGGGCGCGGTGCCCTCCGTCACCACCTCGGGCGCGCTGCTGGAGGCGCTGGCCGAGCTGCGCGTGCAGCGGGTGGCGCTGGTGACGCCGTACACCGTGTCGGTGACCCGGTCCCTCGAGCGGTACATGAAACAGGCGGGCGTCACGGTCACCGGGCGCGCGTACATGGGGCTGACCCGGCATATCTGGAAGGTGCCGTACCGGCAGGTCGCCGACATGGCGCGAAGGGCGGTGCGTGGGACGCGGGGAAAACTGGGCGCCCCTCCGGAGGCGCTCTTCATCTCCTGCACGAATCTGCCCACGTACGACGTGATCCCGCAGCTGGAGGCCGAGTTGCGGATGCCGGTCATCTCGGCCAACCAGGTGACGATGTGGGCGGCGCTGCGCCGATTGGGTACTCCCGCGGTGGGGTCGTATCAGGCGCTGACCGATCCGGCGGCGCGGCCCGGTCCCGTATGGCCCGAAGAAGAGCAGCAGCAGGAAGGCTGGACATGACCGCACTCGGATTCCTCTACCCGGGCCACTCGGCCGAGGACGACTATCCACGTATCGAGCAGCTCCTGGGCAGTGACATCCGGGTGGATGTCGTTCACACGGACATCGGCGAGGACGCGCACCGGGTCGACGCGCTGTGCGAGATGGGCTCGCCGCAGCGGCTGGCGGCCGGCGTGCAGGAGCTGCGGCACGCGGGTGCCGAGGCGGTGGTGTGGGCCTGCACCAGCGGCAGTTTCGTGCACGGCTGGGAGGGCGCGCACGAGCAGGTGCGCACGCTGGCCATGGCGGCGGGCATGCCGGCGTCGTCGACGTCCTTCGCGTTCGTGCACGCGGTACGGGAGGTCGGGGCGCGGCGGGTCGCGATCGGGGCGACCTACCCGGACGACGTGGCGGACCTGTTCGCGGACTTCCTGGCCGCGGCCGGCATCGAGGTGGCCGGCGTCCGGCCCTCCGGCATCATCACCGCGGCGGAGGTCGGGACGTGGGGCGAGGCCGAGGTGTTCGCCCTCGCCCGCGCGGCCGACCGTCCCGAGGCGGAGGCCCTCCTCATGCCCGACACTGCTCTGCACACGGCCGCCCACATCCCGGCCCTGGAGAAGGAACTCGGCAAGCCGGTCCTGACGGCGAACCAGGTCACCGTCTGGGAGGCCCTGCGGCTGACGGACCGGCGGGTGAACGCGCCGGCGCTCGGAGCGCTGTTCAGCAAGGAGCCGCTCGTGCAGGCGTGAGGCGGCTTCCGCTGCGCACTGGTGCAGTGAAGCATCCCCCTGGCGCACTGGTGCGGGGCACGCCCCCTTGCGCACCAGCGCGCCGCGGGTTCGCTCACGCCCTCCGGAAGCTCAGCGTCTCCCCCGCCGCCCCGGAGCGCCACAGGTCGTTGCACGCGCGGGCCATCTCCTCCAGGCCTTCGACGACCTGCCCCCAGACGATGCCGGGGATCCAGCCGACGTCGCCGTTGAGGAGGAGGTTGTTGCGCTCGTAGAAGAGGGCCAGGTCGACCAGGGTGGTGCCGGCGCGGACATCACGGTCGTAGCCGTAGGACTTGGTCCCCAGTTCCGTACCGGCGAAGGCGAAGTAGCAGAGGTCGCCGGGGATGGGGGTGACGGTCGGGTTCTCCAGCGGCGGCTCGGCTGGCGCAAAGGGCGGGAAAAGGGCGTAGATCTCGTTTCGGGCGTATTTGGCGTGGTAGACGTCGCCGCTCAGCGGGAGGGCATCCCACACGGCCTTGCAGGTGAGAGGTGCGCGGTCGTCCAGCAGTTTCGCCGTGCAGTGGACGTCGCGCTTGGCCAGTGACAGCTCGATGAACCGATCAGTCATGCCCTCCAGGGTGCATACTTCGTGTGCCTTCGGGTAGTCGCGCGCCCATGGCTCCACCATTTGGGATTCCATCACGAACACAGTCACGTACACCGACACTCAGATCGCGTGCGGACGCCTCGGGGCCCACACGTCGGTCGCTGCTCGCGGGGGTTGCGGCGCTCGGCGCACTGGGGGCCGCCGGCTGCTCCCGCGTGGCCACCGCTTCCAGTACCGACGGCGGTGACCTGCTGGAGCGGCTCCGGGCGGCCGGCGTGGCCCGGCTCGGGATCGCGGGCGAGATCCCCTTCGGGTACATCAGTACAGACGGCGAAATGACCGGCGAGGCACCGGAACTCGCGAAGATCATCTTCAAGCGGCTCGGGGTCGACCGGGTACAGCCCGTGCCGAGCGAGTTCGGCTCCCTGATCCCCGGCCTCAAGTCGCAGCAGTTCGACATCGTGGCCGCCGGGATGTACATCAACCCCGAGCGCTGCCAAGAGGTCATCTTCTCCGACCCCGACTATCAGATGCTCGACTCCTTCATCGTGCGCAAGGGCAATCCGCTCGGGCTGCACGACTACAAGGACGTCGTCGAGAAGCGGGCGAAGTTCGCCACCGGAACCGGCTACGCGGAGATCGGCTACGCGGTCGAAGCCGGGTACAAGCGCGGCGACATCCTCATCGTGCCCGACCAGGTCGCGGGTCTGAACGCGGTGGAGGCCGGCCGCGTCGACGTCTTCGCCGGTACGGCGCTGACCACCCGTCTGGTGGTGGAGAAGTCCACCAAGGCGGAGGCGACCGAGCCCTTCAAGCCGATCGTCGACGGCAAGCCGCATGTCGACGGGGGCGGCTTCGCCTTCCGGCCGACCGAGACGAAGCTGCGGGACGCCTTCAATGTCGAGCTGCACAAGATGAAGCGCAGCGGGGAACTGTTCCGCGTGCTCGAACCGTTCGGTTTCACCAAGGCCGAGATGACCGATCTGACCGCGAAGGAGCTCTGCGGCGGATGACCTCGGGACTCTGGGAACTCGTACTCAAGGGCGTCTGGGTCACCATCCAGCTGCTGGTCTTCAGCGCGCTGCTGGGCGCGGCGATCTCCTTCGTCGTCGGCATCGCGCGCACCCACCGGCTGTGGATCGTCCGCTTCCTCGCGGGCTTCTACACCGAGGTGTTCCGCGGGACCTCGGCCCTGGTGATGCTCTTCTGGGTGTACTTCGTACTGCCGGTCGCCTTCGGCTGGCAGCTGGTGCCCCTGTGGGCGGGCGCGCTGGCGCTCGGGATGACCTACGGCGCGTATGGCGCGGAGATCGTGCGCGGCGCGCTGAACGCCGTCGACCCGGCGCAGAAGGAGGGCGGGATCGCGCTCAGCTTCACGCCCTGGCAGCGGATGCGGCTGATCATGCTGCCGCAGGCGGTGCCGGAGATGATCCCGCCGTTCTCCAACCTGCTGGTCGAGCTGCTCAAGGGCACCGCCCTGGTGTCGATCATCAACCTGGGCGATCTGACGTTCAGCGCCAACCTGGTGCGGCTCGCGCTGCAGGAGAGCGCGGAGATCTACACGTACATCCTGGTGATCTACTTCGTGATCGCCTTCCTGCTCACCCGCGTCATGCGCGGTCTGGAGAAGAAGCTGAAGGCCGGGGTCGGCAAGAAGCCGGAGAAGAAGGTGGCGGCCGTGCGCGTGCCTGAGGCCGGAGGTGTCGGATGAACTGGGACTGGAGCGCGGTCTCCGACTTCATGCCGTACTTCTGGGACGGCCTGCTGGTCACCCTGCAGGCGCTGGTCCTCGGCTCGGTGATCTCCTTCGCGGTGGGTCTGGTGTGGGCGCTGCTGATGCGGGTGCCGACCCGCTGGGTGCGCTGGCCGGTCGGGGTGGTGACGGAGTTCATCCGCAACACGCCGCTGCTGGTGCAGCTGTTCTTCCTGTTCTATGTGCTGCCCGAGTGGGGCGTGACCTTCTCGGCGCTGACGACCGGTGTCTTCGCGATCGGGCTGCACTACTCGACGTACACCATGCAGGTCTACCGGGCCGGTATCGAGGCCGTGCCGGTCGGCCAGTGGGAGGCCGCGACGGCGCTGAACCTGCCGCTGCGGCGGACGTGGAGCGCGGTGATCCTGCCGCAGGCCATCCGCCGGGTCGTGCCCGCCCTGGGCAACTACGTCATCTCGATGCTCAAGGACACGCCGCTGCTGATGGCGATCACCGTGCTGGAGATGCTCGGTGAGGCTCGCCTGTTCGCCCAGCAGACGTTCCAGTTCACCGAGCCCCTGACGGTGATCGGCGTGGCCTTCATCGTCGTTTCCTACCTGGCCTCCCTTCTCCTGCGATCCCTGGAGCGACGCCTTGTCCACCGACACCCCTGACATCCAGCACGATCCCGAGAAGAAGCCGACCGGGACGGGCAACAACGAGCTGATCCGCCTGGAGCGGGTCACCAAGCGGTTCGGGGACCACGTCGTCCTCGACAACCTCGACTTCTCCGTGGCCCCCGGCAAGCACGTCACGCTGATCGGGCCGTCCGGGTCGGGCAAGACCACGATCCTGCGGCTGCTGATGACGCTGCTCAAGCCCGACGAGGGCACGATCACCGTCGACGGCGAGCAGTTGTTCCCGGCGCCCGAGAAGCAGGTCCGCGAGGTCCGCAAGAAGATCGGGATGGTGTTCCAGCAGTTCAACCTGTTCCCGAACATGACGGTCCTGAGGAACATCACCGAGGCCCCGGTGACCGTGCTCGGCATGTCCAAGGACGCGGCCGAGGAGCGGGCGCGCGAACTGCTGGAGCTGGTGGGGCTGACCGAGCACATCGATAAGCGCCCCGCGCAGCTCTCCGGTGGCCAGCAGCAGCGCGTCGCGATCGCGCGGGCGCTGGCGATGCGGCCGCAGGTGCTGCTGCTCGACGAGGTCACCTCGGCGCTGGACCCGGAGCTGGTGGCCGGCGTCCTGGACGTCCTCAGGGACATCGCACGCTCCACGGACATCACGATGCTCTGTGTGACGCACGAGATGAACTTCGCCCGGGACATCTCCGACCAGGTCCTGATGTTCGACTCCGGTCACGTCATCGAGTCGGGCCCGCCGGAGAAGATCTTCAGCGATCCGGAGCACGACCGGACACGGGAATTCCTCAGCGCGGTGCTGTGATGACGGCACGTGACCGGGCCGAGGTCCGAGGTCCGGGCACCGGCTGGTGACTCTGGCATATGCCAGAGTGCCAGCGCCGCAGTTGAGAAGGGCCGCAATCTCGTCAACAACCGCTTCCTCCAGGCTTTTTGACGGCTATCGTGGAAGAGGCTGTTGACCGGATTGCGGCCCCACAAGCAAGCGCACCAGGGAGACCACCGTGGCGCTACTGTGCTTTTCCGGGGGGATACCCCTCCCGGGCCCCGGCCGACCTGCACGTGCCCCGGCAACCTCAAGGCGAGGGGGTTGAAGTGAAGGCCGGGCCGACCGCCCCCAACCGCTCCGCTCAGGAATCCCTGCGCATCCTGGAGACCGTGGCGCGGCACCCCGTCGGAGTCACCGACACACAGCTCGCCCGGCACACCGGCCTCGGCCGGGAGCGGCTGACACCGCTGCTGCGCATGCTGCGCCGCGAGGGGTACGTCGAGCAGGTCGCCGGCGGTGCGTACGTCACCGGCGAGGCCCTCGCCCGCCTCGGCTCCGCCCACGGCCGCGACCAGGCGTTGCGCGAGCAGCTCCAGCGGACCCTGGACCGGCTGCGCGACTCGGTCGGCGCCGCCGTCTACCTCAGCCGGTACGTCGACGGCGAGGTCCGGGTCACGCAGTACGCCGACAGCCAGGACACGCCGAAGGCCAACGAGTGGGTCGACTTCCGCTACTCGGCGCACGCCACCGCGATCGGCAAGAGCCTGCTCACCCAGCTCGACCACCGGGGCCGCCGCGACCACCTGGCCCGGCACAAGATGGCCCGCCTCACCTCGCGGACCATCACCAGCGAGAGGCTCCTGCTCTCCCGCCTGGACGCCCAGCCGCCCACCGTGCCCGTCCTCGACCTCCAGGAGTACGCGATCGGCACGGTCTGCGCGGCCGTCCCGATCACCGCGGGCTCCTCGGTGGGCTGCCTCGCGCTGTCCCTGCCCGTGGAGCACGCCCACCGGCTGCGCCGCGCCGCGGACACGCTGAACCGCAACGCCGCGCCGGTGCTGCTGTCGCTGGCGATCTAGTGCCAATGCCGTGTAGTTAGGGCTTGCCGGGAAACAAGCCGTGGCTTCGGGCCTTGGTCCTCGTTGTTGTGGTATGGGGAGAC
>NZ_JACTVI010000090.1 GCF_014495685.1 Streptomyces sp. TRM68367
CCGTTACGCGGGCTGCGGCACCGCGCCACCGTCCCGGCCATGGATACGACGGGTCACCTGGCACCCCGGTCGCCTACGCCCCGCCGGCCGCAGCGGCAGCTCTTCGTCGACACGCTGCTCGCATACGAGGCCGCGGTCAGTGGTGCGGAACCGGGCTGACCCGAGCCCTGTGAAGCGACCGCCCCACCCGCCCGTTGAACATCCGGCGAACATCCCCGAACTAATGCGAGATCCCCTCTCACCCCCATCTCGCACAGTCGTACGGTGGCCGTACTAGCGAACTCGGGGTAGTTGCGGGGGCACCCACGGTGGACTGGCTGAGCGCGGAGAACATCGTCGCCGTGGCGACCGCCGTCCTCGGTGTCGCCGCCTCGGCCGTCATGGTCTGGTACGAGCGCCGCGTGCCGCGCCGCAAGCGGATCGGCTACCGCGTGCAGATGGACAACCCCATCGGCGACGACATCAGACTGGGCCGGGTGAGCCCGCGCCTCGGCCTGTTCGACGAGGACCCCGGCATGTCCGACGCCACCCTCGTCCTGCTGCGCATCGAGAACGACGGCTCGCTCGGCATCGCCCGCGACGACTACACGGGCCCCGAACTGCACGGCCTGACCGCGGTGTTCACCGACCGCACGGTCCGCGGCGTCTCCGTCACCCAGCCCTCGGACGCCGATCACCTCATGGACCACTTCACCCCCTCGCGGGGCTTCGGATACGACGGCAACGTGATCCGCATCCCGCGCGTCCCGCTCAACCGCGGCGACTACTTCAAGCTCCTCGTGCTGCTCACGGGCGGCGACGTCGGCTGCCCGATCAGGCTGACCGGCGGTATCAGCGAGGGCGAGGTGCACACCAACAGTGCCGTCCTCCCGGACGACAAGCCGCCGCTGTTCAGCCGCGCGGCCCGCACGATCACCGTGCTGCTCACGGTCGGCGTGGTCACCCTCGCGGGCCTCAATGGCTTGCCAAGGTGGTGTTCGCGTCGGCCCCGGGAGAAAACATGCGCCCCAGCAGAAGGTCGGTCCTGACCGCGACGGCGGCGGCGACCGCGGCGACCGGCCTCACCGGCGGCGGCCGCACCGGAGCCCGAGGCGAACGCGCCGAAGCCCGAGTCGAGCACGGGGACGACCCCGCCGGGTCCGGCCGCCGCGCCGAGCCCCACGATCCGCACACTGGTCTCCTTCGGCACCCGCCACACCCTCTCAGGACAACGTCTTCTTCGGCGTACGCGCGGTGAGCAGAAGCGGCTTGCGCAGCCCGGTGGCGTTCCCCGACCCGCAGACCTGAGCGGCCTGCGCGCTGCTACGGCTCCCCTGCCGGCGGCTCGAGCTCCTCCAGGACCTGGGACAGCCGTTCCAACGCCTGGACCAGCGCGGCTAGTTCGGGCTCGCCGTACGCCTCCGCCAGCCGTTCCGCGAACGCCGCGTGGCCGGGGTTGATACGGGCGATCGCTGCGCGGCCCTCGTCCGTCGGGGTGAGGAGTTTGGCGCGGCGGTGGGCGGGATTCGGGTGGTACTCCGCGAGGCCTTGGCCGACCAGGAGGTCGGCGATGCGCTGGACGCTCTGGCGGGTGATGCCCATGGCGCGGGCGATGCCGGAGACGGGCAGGGGCTCGGTGAGGACCGCGCCGAGAACCTGCCACCAGGCGGCGGTGAGGCCGGCGGGGCGGGCCAGCTTCTCGGCGACGGCGAGGAACTGGCCGTTGAGACGGAAGACGCCGAGCGCGCCGCGGCTGAGCAGATCCTGGCGTTCCCGGTGCGCCGGCCGGCCGCTCATCGGGCGGTGGCCTCCTCCAGTACGGCGTACGCCTCGGGGTCGGAGTCGTGGAACAGGCGGTACCAGGCGTCGAGTACCTCACCCTCGTACACCCCGAGCATGCGGAGGATCTCGCGGGCGAATGCGACGGGTTCGGTGGGTCCGGCGGTGATCAGGTGCCTGTCGGTGACCGCGTCCGTGTCGCGGTAGCGGTCTCCTCCCTTGTAGCCGGTGGCGGCGAGGTAGAAGGAGACCGCGCTGGTGTGGTCGCGGTCGTCGAGCAGGCCTTCGCGCGCCAGGCCGGCCGTGGCTCCGCAGATCGCGGCGACGGGCACGCCTGCCTCCAGGAAGGCGCGGGCCTTGCGGGCGAAGGGGGCGAGGTCGGTGCCGCCCGCCGCGGTGGCGGCTGATGTCTCAGTCCACAGGTCGGCGCCCGGGAGGATCAGCAAGGCACTGTCCTGCGGTCGTACGTCGTCCAGGGTGGCGTCGGGCTGGATCCGGAGGCCGCCGATGCTCGTGACCGGTTCCGCGGATGGGCCGACGGTGCGGATCCCGTACCCGGCGCGGGCGAGGTGCGCGGTCGCGTACCCCGTCTCCCAGTCGGCGAGGGTGTCGTACACGGCGAGGTGGACGGGTTTGCGGGGTGTCTCGCTGGTCATGGCCGTACCTCCGGATACGCGATCCCCGTACATGCTTCGTACGTAAGCATACTGTCAAAAAGGCAGCATGCTGTCAACAGTTCCACGCGAACCCGACAGACTGTCGCGATCGGCGCCGTACGGCAGACAACACGCCGATGTCGCCACCCCGGTGCGCGAACCTACGCTCCCGGCATGACCCCTCAGACCCAGGCAGATCCGCAGACCGGCGCCGCCGTGAAGGCCGCCGACCGCGCGCACGTGTTCCACTCCTGGTCCGCGCAGGAGCTCATCGACCCGCTCGCCGTCGCCGGTGCGCAGGGTTCGTACTTCTGGGACTACGACGGCCACCGCTACCTCGACCTCTCCAGCGGGCTCGTCTACACGAACGTCGGCTACCAGCACCCGAAGGTCGTCGCCGCGATCCAGGAGCAGGCGGCGCGGATGACGACCTTCGCGCCCGCGTTCGCCGTCGAGGCCCGCTCCGAGGCGGCGCGGCTGATCGCCGAGCGCACGCCGGGGGACCTGGACAAGATCTTCTTCACCAACGGGGGCGCGGACGCCAACGAGCACGCCGTGCGCATGGCGCGGCTGCACACCGGGCGGCCGAAGGTGCTCGCGGCCTACCGGTCGTACCACGGCGGTACGCAGCAGGCCGTGCAGATCACCGGCGATCCGCGGCGGTGGGCGAGCGACAGCGGTACGGCCGGGGTCGTGCACTTCTGGGCGCCCTTCCACTACCGCTCCCGCTTCTACGCCGAGACCGAGGAGCAGGAGTGCGCGCGGGCGCTGGAGCACTTGGAGGCGACGATCGCCTTCGAGGGACCGTCGACCATCGCCGCGGTCATCCTGGAGACGATCCCGGGGACCGCGGGGATCATGGTGCCGCCGGACGGCTATCTGGCCGGGGTGCGGGAGATCTGTGACAAGTACGGGATCGTGTTCGTCCTGGACGAGGTGATGGCGGGGTTCGGGCGGACCGGCCGGTGGTTCGCGGCGGATCACTCCGGGGTCGTACCGGATCTGATGACCTTCGCGAAGGGCGTGAACTCGGGGTACGTGCCGCTGGGCGGGGTCGCGATCTCGGAGCGGATCGCCGAGACGTTCGCCCGGCGGCCCTACCCGGGCGGGCTGACGTACTCGGGGCATCCGCTGGCGTGCGCGGCGGCCGTCGCGACGATCGAGGTCATGGCCGAGGAGGCGGTCGTGGAGAACGCGGCACGGCTCGGGGCCGAGGTCGTCGGGCCGGGGCTGCGGGAGCTGGCGGAGCGGCACCCGTGCGTGGGGGACGTGCGCGGGGTCGGCATGTTCTGGGCGCTGGAGTTGGTGCGGAACAGGGAGACGCGGGAGCCGCTGGTGCCGTACAACGCGGCCGGGGAGGCGAACGCGCCGATGGCCGCCTTCGCCACGGCCGCGAAGGCGCACGGAGTGTGGCCGTTCGTGAACATGAACCGCACCCACGTGGTGCCGCCGTGCACGGTGACCGAGGCGGAGCTGAAGGAGGGGCTGGCGGCGCTGGACGCGGCACTGTCGGTGGCCGACACGTACACCGAGTGAGGGGCCTGCACGGCGCCATGGACGGGGTAAACCCACGGAGTAAACCCTCCAGTAAAGGAAAGACACCGGCCGGGAGCCGAACGCGTAAGGTGGCGAGCCCGTAGACATATACGTGCACCCCACTCGAACGCGACGAGGGAGACGCCCCGACCATGCCCGCCAGCAGCGGCAACGGTGCCGTGATGCGCAGCACACTGCGGCAGCAGATCGCCGACGCGCTCCGCGACGAGGTGCTGGCGGGACGGCTGCAACCGGGGCAGGAGTTCACGGTGAAGGAGATCGCCGAGCAGTACGGCGTCTCCGCGACGCCGGTGCGCGAGGCACTGGTCGACCTGTCCGCGCAGGGCCTGCTGGACGCCGACCAGCACCGGGGGTTCCGGGTGCACGAGTACTCGGCGGCCGACCTGCGCGGCATGATCGAGGCGCGCAGCCTGGTCGTCGACGGGATGTTCCACGCTGTCACCGAAGGCCGCCGCACGTATCCGCTGCCGAACGATCCGCGCGTCGCCGCCGTGCTGGCCGGCGTCCGCCGCCGCGGCGAGGAGGCGCGGCGCGCCGCGGGCGCCGGTGACCTGACCGTGCTCATCGGGTACGACCTGCGCTTCTGGCGCGAGCTGAGCGCCCTGTTCGACAACCCCTATCTCGCCGACTTCCTGCACCGGCTGCGGGTGCAGACCTGGGTGTGCACGGTGCAGCATCTGCGCGGTGTCACCGACCTGCGCGGCCACCTGTGGGGCCGGCACACCGACCTGGTCGACGCGCTGGTTCGGCGCGACAGCGCGACCGCCCACGCGATCCTCGACGAGTACAACGCGCACTCCCTCGCTCTCATCGAACGGATCGCGGTGGATTGAGCGGGTACGGGCCGGGTACAGGGTCTGCACTCCACCGACTAGCCTTCCCTGACCACTCTGTTACGTACTCTGCTACGTGTTCTGTTACGTGAAGCGACTGTGCGAGGAGCCCTCTTTGGCCTGTGACCTGTGGCTGGTACCGCTCGTCGACGTGTTGTGCCACACCCCCGACAACCCGTTCACCGAGGAACTCGCGCAATACAACAAGGTGCTCGCCGAGGCCGGGCTTCCGCCGGTGCCGGTGTACCAGTACATGCCGGGCCTGTCCGGGGATGTCGCCCCGGTCGCCGGGTTCGACTACGACGCGCTGCACTTCCTGCGCCGCGCCTATCTGCTCCAGGTGTGCGGGCTGGCGGTGACGCCGGTGGACGATCTGGGCGGCGACTACGAGCAGTTGCTGGAGATGTTCGAGGGTACGGCCCAGCAGTCGCACCTGGTCTGGCACTACGACCACGCGGGCGCGTACGTCCCGGTCGACTTTCCGACCCCCCTGGCCAACGAGGAACTCCTCGCCGGCGGCGGCCCGTTGGGCTCCTCTCATGTCCTGCTGCGGGAGCTGGAGTACGTCGCCCCCACCATCGGCATCGACCCGGCCAACCCCCCGGCGCCCCCCGAGCCCCCGCGCGCCCCCACGGAGCTGGAGGAACCGGCGGTCCCCGCCCCCTACGACCCCAGCCCCTTCGCCCGCGAACGCCACGTCTGGCTGGGCCTGCACGCGGCGGTGACGCGGAGTCTGGCGCAGGGGTCGATGATCGTGTTCAGCTGACGCCCCGGCTCACCACAGGGGCGGGCCGGGGTGTACGGAGACCGTCAGCGTTGTCGCGGCAGCCTGATGGTGCGGACGAGGGGCATGTCCACGTACAGGTCAGGATCGACGGTCACGACATGGCGGCCGTCCGGCCAGTCCGGAGTAGGGCGGGACAGATGGACGGCGTGGCCGAGCCGCCACTCCACGCCGTCCCGCAGGAGCCCACCCACTGTGGAGGCACCGGGGAAATCCAACTCGACGATCTCGACGGCGGGCAGGGCACCGACATGCTCGGCGAGCCCTTTGCGCATCCCGTCGGCGGCCGCCAGGCAGAGCGCGGGCACGTACACGTGCCGGGTGGGCCCGTGCTCCGTGTTCGCGACGAACTGGGAGGCGAGTGAGTTCCCCGAGCCCAGTGCCAACAGGGCGGACTCGTCGAAGACGACGCCGGTGGATCCGGCCCTCGCCCCGCTCACAGGCTGTCCACGGGCCGGCCGGCCTCAAGGTCCTGCCAGACCTTCTCCGCCCGGTCGTGGTCCTCGTCCGTGAGGGTCACGCCGAAGTGCGTCTCGCAGTAGGCCTTGGTCTCCTCGTACCGCTTGCGCAGTTCCTCTTTCGTGGGCGTCAACCCCGCCAGCTCGGCGATCAGGTCACGCATGGTCGTCCCGCGCTCGCGGGCGAGCACCATGAGGCGGTCACGGACAGCGGGGTCGACCTTGACGGTGGTGTCAGCCATGACGCCAGTATACCTCCAGTATACCGTCTCGGTCCTCTCAAGCAGTGCGGTCACCGCATTCCTTCCGGTTGGGTTGACCCGGCCACACGGACATGCAGCCGGGAGTCCTCATGGGCTCAGGCGAGCGCCGGGCGCCTCCTGAGCAGCGCACGACCGCGCCGCACGACCTCGCGCCACACCAAGGCACCCGGCCGCCGGAACTCGACCTCAACAGCGGTCACAGGCACGACAGTCGGGGCCACCGGGCACCCGTGCACCAGACGTGCCTCGACATGCGCGGACGGCGAGTGCACCGGCCCTGGCCAGTCGTACGCCAGCGCCGCCCGCACCTGAGCATCTCCTGTTTCTGGCGAGATGCCCCGGTGTTCACGCCGGGGAGGAATCGCCTCCCGTGGCCGTGACGCGGAGCGTCGCCGCACCCGCTCCCAGCCGGCGCGAGGCGCCCGCACATCTGCCCGGCGGAGCCGAAAAATACGAACAACCACCCCATGGGTCACCGGTTGTGGTGAATGCCGGGCGAACGGCGATCGCGTGTGCGGGGGTCGCACTACGGTCCGATGGCATGAAGCTGGTTGTGCAGGTGAAGCTGCTGCCGACGCCCGAGCAGGCGTCGGCCCTGGAGGCGACCCTGCGTGCCTGCAACCGGGCCGCCAGCTACGCCTCGCAGGTTGCCTTCGCCAAGGACCTCAAGGACCGCAACGGTCTGCAGAAGGAGGTCTACACGGACCTCAAAGCAACCTTCGGGCTGTCCGCCCAGCCGGTGGTGCGGGCGGTGAAGAAGGTCGTCGACGCCTACGCGACCCTGAAAGCCAACCTGCAGGCGGGGAGTCTCGGCCCGCCCACCTCCAAGCGGTACCGCAGGGCAGTCAGTACGCCGATCGTCTTCCGGCCGGAGGCGGCCCAGCCGTTCGACGACCGCTGTCTGTCCTGGCAGTACGACGCGCGCACCGTCTCCATCTGGACCGTGGACGGGCGGATGAAGGGTATCCGGTTCGCCTGTTCACCCGACCAGCTCAAGACCCTCGTGACCTGCCGCAAGGGCGAGAGTGACCTCGTCCGGCGGGGCGGGAAGTGGTTTCTGGTCGCCACCTGTGAGATCCCCAATCCGCAGGTGTATGAGCCGGTCGACTGGATCGGCGTGGACCGGGGCATCGTCAACCTGGCCACCACCTCCGACGCCACCAACTACCAAGGCCGCCGCCTGGGACGCTACCGGCGCTGGCAGGCCCGTAAACGCACCGAACTCCAGCAGAAGCAGACCCGCTCGGCCACCCGCCGCCTCGCCCGCCGCGCACAGAAGGAGCAGCGCCATGCCACCCACGTAAACCACCGGATCAGCAAGGAGATCGTGTCCGTCGCCCAACGCACCGGTCGCGGGATCGCCGTCGAGGAACTCGGCGGAATCCGGGACCGGGTACGGCTACGCCGCGACCAGCGGGGCACCCTCTCCTCCTGGCCCTTCCACCAGCTCGGACAGCACCTCGCTTACAAAGCCCGTAAGGCCGGGGTGCCGTTTGTGGAGGTGGACGCGCACCATACCTCGCAGCGCTGCCCGCGCTGCGGGCACACCGGACGGGCCAACCGGCCCACCCGGGACCAGTTTTGCTGTCGTCGGTGCGGGCTCGCTGGCCCGGCCGACGTCGTCGCCGGGGTCAACGTGCGCGATCGCGCACGCTCGGCGTGGGTGTTTGTCACCACACCCGCACTTTCCCCCTGAACCGAAGGGGCTGGGTGGATGCGACCCGTGACCGTCCTGTCGTAGGGGGCAGTCGGGAGCGCGACGAGGTGTGAACGACCGAGTGCACAAGCTCGGCCGTTCACGGCCGAGAAGGTGACTCCTGCGAGTGAAGGGCGGCGCACAGCAGGCGGGTGTGGACGAGACGGTCGGGGGCCGTGGGGCGGTAGCGCCAACTCAAGGGCCAGGTCAGGCCGTTGAGAGCGGGTACCGGGATGTACGAGACGAGCCCCGGGCCTGCGGTGAAGCGGGTGACGCCGTCGGGCCATGCGCGGTGGGACGTACTGCCGACGGGCACGAGGAAGTAGACGGCCCGCCGCCCGTTCGCCTCCTCGACCACCGGCCCCGGATCACCACCGGTCAGCCGCGCGAGCCGGTCCGCGAGGGCACGGCCCTCGTCGCCGTCCACGCGGATGGCGTCGAACTGGACGCCTGCCTTGCGGAGTTGGATGCCGGTGGCTGGGATCCAACTTTGGTCACATTTCGTGTTCATGGGGACAGTTTGTGCAGGCGGGGCTAGCGTGATCCATGACTCTACGTCGTTGGTCGAGCACGGTCGGATGCCAGCGGCTGCGAGTTGTGACCGGTTGAGTTCGGTTGAGTTCGAGGGTGACCGCAATGGCGCGGACGGAGAACAAGACGGAGGCGGGCGGTACGGCGCATCTGGTCGCCGCCCTGGCGAGGGCACTGCGGGAGCAACAGCAGATCTCGCAGGAGCAGTTGGGCAAGAAGATCGGGTACACGGCGTCGGCGGTCAGCGCGATGGAGACGTGTGCGCAGCCGGCGAGTGATCAGATGCTGGTGAAGTTGGAGGAGGTGCTTGGGGGTGGGTTGGGGGTGTTCGAGAAGGCGCGCACGCTCATTCGGTTGGACAAGTACCCCGCGCAGTTCAAGAACTACGTGCCGCTGGAGCAGGAGGCGCTGACGCTGTCCACGTACGTGACCTTCGTGGTCCATGGTCTGTTCCAGACCGAGGACTACGCCCGTGCGCTGATCGGCGGAGGTTATCCGCCGGAAAAAGACGAGCGCGTGGAAGAGCTGGTGGAAGGGCGGTTGGCCCGGCGGGCGCTCTTCGACCGGGACCCGACAGCCTTGATCGAGCTGATCATTGAGGAGTCGGCGTTGCGTCGCACCATCGGCAACCATGAGGTCATGCGCGGGCAACTGCTGCACCTCGCCGAGTGCGCCAAGCGGCGCAACGTCACCCTCCAGGTGCTGCCGATGGAGTGCGGTGCCGACGGCGAGCACTTCGGTGCCACCGGCGATATGACGCTCCTGGAGACTCCCGAGCACGAACACGTCGTCTACCTGGAACCCCAGAACGAGAGCATCCTGGTACGCGACCTCACAAAGGTGACGACATATTCCCAACGCTATGCGAAGATCCGTTCACAGGCCCTGGGCCCTCGTGAATCGCTGGGCCTCGTCGAGCGGTTGGCAGGAGACCTCCAGTGACCAGCACCCTGCGATGGTTCAAGTCCAGCTACAGCAGCAGCACCGGCGGCGAGTGCCTCGAAGTCGCCTACATATGGCGCAAGTCGTCGTACAGCAGCGACAGTGGTGGCGAGTGTGTCGAAGTCGCCCCCTGCCCCCACGCCATCCACATACGCGACTCCAAGAACAAGCAGGGCCCCAGCCTCGCCGTGTCCCCCAGGGTCTGGGCCGGTTTCCTCACCCACGTGACCAAGTGACCGTCGGGGCCGCCCGCTTCTTGATCAGTGTCGTGCTTCCGCGGCCTGCGTCAAGGGCGCTGCACTCCGCTGCGCTGCGTTCCGCGTCGCCTTCGGCGATCGGCCTGCGGCCGACCCTTGACTCAGTCCGTGGAAGCACGGGTTGGAAGCGAGCGGGCGGCCCGGAAAGGCGGTGGCCCTGCGGTGTTTGCGGTGTGGGGTGGGCTGGGTTGCGGCCGGGGTTGGCGGGCGCGGTCGCGGGTCGCATGCACGCCGGGCCCGCTTAGCGGCTTTCGGTGGGTGGGGATGGTCCGGGGGCGGCGTCTCCGGGTCACGTGGACTCCCGTACCACCAGGCGGCACGGCACCGTGTGTACTCCGGGTGTCGTGTCCGAGTCGATGGCCTCCAGGAGGCGCAGCGCGGCTATGCGGCCTATCTCCGCGAGGTTCATGTCGATCGTGGTGAGGGGCGGGCGCGAGGCCAGCGCCATGGTGTCCCAGTTGTCGTAGCCGACGACCGCGATGTCGCCGGGGACGTTCACGCCGCGTTCGCGCAGGGCGTCCGCCACGCCGCGGGCTATCTGGTCGTTGCCGCAGAAGAACGCGTCCGTGTCGGGGGCCGTCCGCAGCACCGCGTCGGCGGCGCGGCGGCCCCACGCCTCGCTCCACTCGCCGAAGTGGATCCGGCCGGTGGACAGGCCGAGCGACGCCGCCTCCAGGTGTGCCATCGCGTGACGGGCGCGGTAGCGGGCCGCCGCGTGGTGTTCCGGCCCCGTGACGTGGGCGATCCGGGTGCGGCCGCCGGCCAGCAGGTGCTCCACCGCCAGCTCCGCCCCGCCCTGGTCGTCGGAGACCACCGACGTGTCCGCCGGGTCCGTGGACGGCGAGAGCGCGTAGACGACCGGGACCGACTCCAGGCCCGTGATGCGCGTCAGCGGCTCGCGCGGGTCCGTGCGGCGGCCGGTGACGATCATGCCGTCCACCCGGCGGTCCAACAGGTTGCGCAGATGGTGCTGCTCCCGGATCGCGTCGCCGCGGGTGTCGCAGAGGAGGACCGAGATCTTGCCGGCGCCGAGCGCGTCCTCGGCGCCGAGGAGGACCGGCGTGCTGAAGCGGCCGATGCCGTCCGTCGTCACCAGGCCGACCGTCCAGCTCCGCCCGGTGTGCAGGCTCTGGGCGTGCTGGTTGGGGCGGAAGCCGAGTTCCGCCACGGCGTCCAGGATCCGCTGCCGGGTCTCCGGCCGCATCCGGCCGGCGCCGTTCAGCGCCTTCGACGCCGTGCCCACGCTGACACCCGCCAGCGCGGCGACGTCGGCGAGCCGGGCCCGGCCGGCGGGGGGAGAGCCTGGAGCAGAGGACACGGGCAAACCTTTTCCTAGATGACGTCGACGGTTCCACATCGTGGCAGCAGGCGGCGTCAAGTTCCAGCCTGCGAGCAGCAAGGAAAAAATACTGCCGCACCTATTGACCGACTTGCCCTGTCACCCCTCTACTTTCACGACGAGAAAACGGTTGCCCAAATCGACATCCAGCCCCCGGAGAGCCATGCCGTCCCGCACCCCCGTCGCCCCGCACACGCCGGGCCCCGTCCGCCTCGGACCGGACGCCCGCGCCGCGCTGCGTCCCGCCACCGCCGGCATCGGCCCGGGCTTCTGGCACAGCCGCCGCGAGGCCAACGCGCGCACCTCCATCCCGCAGGGCCCCGAACTCCTCGAATCCGCGGGCAATCTGCACAACCTGCGGCTCGCCGCGGGCACCGTCGAGGGCGAGTTCAAGGGCGCGTACCCCTTCGTGGACACCGACGTCTACAAGTGGCTGGAGGCCGCCTCCTGGCAGCTCGCCCAGCAGGACGACGAGCCTCTGTTCTCCCACGTCGACCGCATCATCGGTCTCGTCGCCGGCGCCCAGCAGCCCAACGGCTACCTCAACACCTGGTTCCAGCTCAAGGAGAACGGCGGGCGCTACGAGGACCTGCGCTGGGGGCACGAGCTGTACTGCGCGGGGCATCTGATCCAGTCCGCCGTCGCCCACCACCGGGCCACCGGCCGCGCCGAACTCCTCGACGTGGCCGTGAAGTTCGCCGATCACATCGACACCGTCTTCGGACCGCCCGGGAGCGGAAAGCCCGTCGACGGCATCGACGGCCACCCCGAGGTCGAGACCGCCCTGGTCGAGCTGTACCGGGAGACCGGCGAGCGCCGCTATCTCGACCTCGCCGGGTACTTCGTCGACCGGCACGGGCACGGACTCCTCGGCAACGAGGCCTACTGCCAGGACCGCGTCCCGGTGCGCGAGGCCGAGAACGTCGAGGGGCACGCCGTACGGCAGCTGTACCTGCTGGCCGCCGCGGCCGATCTCGCCACCGAGACCGGGGACGCCGGACTGCGTACCGCCGCCGAGCGGTTGTGGCACGCCATGACCACCACCAAGACCCACGTCACCGGCGGGCTCGGCGCCCACCACGACTGGGAGGACTTCGGGGACCCGTACGAGCTGCCCAACGAGCGCGCCTACTGCGAGACCTGCGCCGCCATCGCCTCAGTCCAGTGGAGCTGGCGCATGGCCCTGCTCACCGGCGAGGCCCGCTACTCCGACCTGATCGAACGCACCCTGTTCAACGGTTTCCTGGCCGGTGTGTCGCTGGACGGCGAGCGCTGGCTGTACGTCAACCCGCTCCAGGTCCGCGACGGCCACACCGACCCCGGCGGCGACCAGTCGGCGCGCCGCACCCGCTGGTTCCGCTGCGCCTGCTGCCCGCCCAACGTCATGCGGCTGCTCGCCTCGCTGGAGCACTACCTGGCCAGCAGCGACGACGGCGGCCTGCAGATCCACCAGTACGTCGGCGGCACCTACACCGCCGAGGGCATCTCCGTCCGCGCCGAGACCGACTACCCCTGGCACGGCACCATCACCCTCACCGTCGAGGACACCCCGGCCGACCGCCCCTGGACGCTCTCCCTGCGCATCCCCCAGTGGTGCCGGGAGTTCCGGGCCAGGTGCGGGGACGAGACGTACGAGGGCCCCGTGACCGACGGCTGGCTGCGGCTGGAGCGGACCTGGGCGCCCGGTGACCAGGTCGTCCTCGAACTCCCCCTGGAGCCGCGGCTGACCGCCGCCGATCCCCGGGTGGACGCCGTACGCGGCTGCGTGGCGATCGAGCGCGGGCCGCTCGTGTACTGCCTGGAGCAGGTCGACCACCCCGGCGGCGGCCTGGACGACATCGTCCTCGACACCACCCGCCCGCTCGCCGTCAAGCACCGCCCGGACCTGCTGGGCGGGGTCACCACCGTGGTCGCCGCCGGCCGACGGCGCCGTATCCCCGACGCGGGCTGGTGGCCGTACACCTGCGCGGACGACTCCGCTCAGCAAGGCGGCGAACCCGTAGAGCTGACCGCGATCCCCTACTACGCCTGGGCCAACCGCGAGGACGGCAGCATGCGCGTCTGGCTGCCCACCTCCTGAAGACTCCCCCGTTCTACGACAACGAGGTCACCCCGTGATACCCACCCGCCGCACACTCGTCGCCGCCCTCGCCGCCGCCGGCACACTCGCCTCCCTCACCGCCTGCTCAGGCGGCTCCTCCGGAACCTCCGCCGACAAGCCCGAGGGCACGTACACCTTCTGGGACCCGTACCCCCAGTTCGACAACTCCTCGCCGTGGGGCAAGCGCGTCACCGCGTGCGGAAAGGAGGCCGGGGTCACGGTCAAGCGGACCGGGTACGACACCACGGACCTGGGCAACAAGGCGCTGCTGGCCGCCCAGCAGGGCAACGCGCCGGACGTGATGCTGGTCGACAACCCGGTCGTCTCCACCCTCGTGGAGGCGGGGATCCTCAACAAGACCAGCGACCTCGGTCTCGACACCAAGTCGATCCAGAAGAACATCATCGGCGCGGGCACCATCGACGGCCACGCGTACGGCGTCCCTATCGGGGCCAACACCCTCGCCCTCTACTACAACAAGAAGGTGCTGTCCGCGGCGGGCGTCGACCCGGCCTCTGTCAAGGACTGGAAGTCCCTCACCGCGGCCCTGGAGAAGGTCAAGGCGGCCGGGAAGAAGGGCATCACCTTCTCCGCGATCAACACGGAGGAGGGCAGCTTCCAGTTCCTGCCGTGGTTCTGGGGCGCGGGCGGCGACCTGAAGAAGCTCAACTCCGACAAGGGCGTGGCCGCGCTGGCGCTGTGGAAGCAGTGGGTCGACGCGGGGCTCGCGCCCAAGAGCGTCCTGCAGAACACGCAGACCACCAGCTGGCAGGAGTTCGCCACCGGGGAGTACGCGTTCGGCGAGAACGGCACCTGGCAGCTGGGCAACGCGGAGAAGGCCGGCTTCGACTACGGCATCATCAACATCCCCGCGCAGAACGGTGGTTCGGCGCCGGTGCCGACGGGCGGCGAGTTCGCCACCGTGCCCGTGCAGCAGGACACCGGCCGCTACGACGTCAGCAAGAAGATCGTCACCTGTCTGACCAGCGACAAGAACCTGCTGGCCACGGACACGACGCTGATGTACGTGGCGCCGACGGCCTCGGCACAGGCCGAGCAGGTGAAGCAGAACCCCGCGCTGAAGCCGTGGGTGGACGCGGTCGCCGCGGCCCGTGGCCGCACCAGCGGCGGGCTCGGCAGCAAGTACCCCACCATCTCCCAGCCGATGTGGACGGCCGTCCAGTCCGCCCTCTCCGGCAGCAAGAGCCCGCAGGCCGCGATGGACACGGCCCAGTCGAGCGCGGAGAAGGGCTAGGAATCCGACATGACCATCGCCCGAGTTGACCGCCCCCAGCGGGCCCCGGCCGTCTCGGGGACGAGCGGCGCCGGCGGGACCCTGGGCGGCCTGCGCCGCCGCCAGAACCGCAGGAGCCGGCTGACCGCGCTCGCCTTCGTCGCGCCGCTCGTCGTCTATCTCATCGCCTTCTACGTCTATCCGCTCTACCGCAACCTCGACCTGAGCCTGCACGCCTACACCGTCCGGTCGTTCGTGACCGGGGACGCCCCCTTCTCCGGCTGGGAGAACTTCCAGAAGGTGCTGCACGATCCGACGTTCGGCCCGGCGATGCGGCACACGATGGTCTTCACCTTCGTGTCGATCGTGTTCCAGTACGCCATCGGCCTCGCGCTCGCGGTCTTCTTCAACCGGCACTTCCGGCTGTCCGGGCTCCTCAGGGCGCTGTTCCTGATCCCATGGCTGCTGCCGCTGATCGTGTCGGCGTCGACGTGGTCGTGGATGTTCAACAGCGAGTCCGGGGTGGTGAACTACTTCCTGCGTTTCTTCGGCGTCGACGCCGTCGGCTGGCTCACCTCGCCCGACTGGGCCCTGACCTCGGTGATCGTCGCCAACATCTGGATCGGCATCCCGTTCAACCTGGTCATCCTCTACAGCGGTCTGCAGAACATCCCCGCCGAGCTGTACGAGGCGGCGTCCCTGGACGGGGCGAGCGCCTGGCAGCAGTTCCGCCGGATCACCTTCCCGCTGCTGCGGCCGGTGTCGGCGATCACGATCCTGCTGGGGCTCGTCTACACCCTCAAGGTGTTCGACCTGATCTGGATCATGACCAAGGGCGGCCCCGGCGACGCCTCCTCCACCCTGGCGACCTGGTCCTACCAGCTGGGCTTCGGCACGCTCCTGCCCAAGTTCGGCCCCGGCGCCGCGGTCGGCAACATCCTCATCCTCATCGCCCTCGTCTTCGGGCTGCTGTACGTCCGCGTCCAGAGGAGGCAGGAAGCTTGAAGTCCCTTACGCGAGGCCGCCGTCACACCGTCATCGGGCTCGTCCTCACCGTGCTGATGCTGTTCCCGGTGTACTGGATGCTGAACGTGTCCCTCACCCCGCAGCAGAACATGCGCAAGAACCCCCCGGACCTGTTCCCGCTGCACCCCACCTTCGAGGGCTACCGGGCCGTCCTCGACGACCAGCTGCCGTACCTGGGCACGAGCCTGCTGATCGGCCTGGGCACGGTCGCCCTCACCCTGCTGCTCGCCGCCCCGGCCGGCTACTCGCTGGCCAAACTGCGCCCGGTCGGCGGCGGCGCCCTCAGCCTGGTCCTGCTGATCGCCCAGATGATCCCCGGCATCGTCATGGCGATGGGCTTCTACGGCATCTTCCTCGACGCCGGCCTGCTCAACTCCTGGTGGGGCCTGATCATCGCGGACTCCACGATCGCCGTGCCGTTCGGCGTCATGATCTTCACGGCGTTCATGTCGGGCATCCCCAACGAGCTGACCGCCGCCGCCCGGATCGACGGCGCGGGCGCCTTCCGCACCTTCTGGTCGGTCGTCCTGCCGGTGAGCCGCAACGCGGTCGTCACCGTCGCGCTGTTCAGCTTCCTGTGGGCCTGGTCCGACTTCGTCTTCGCCAACACCCTCGACGGCGGCGGCAACTGGAAGCCGATCACCCTCGGCATCTACCGCTACATCGGCAACAACAACCAGGAGTGGAACGCGATCATGGCCACCGCCGTCATCGCCTCCATCCCCGCAGCCGTACTCCTGGTCCTCGCACAGCGCTACGTGGCCGCGGGCGTGACCGCGGGCGCCGTGAAGGACTGATCCATCTGGCAAGGCTCTCATTCCCATCCCCTCCACTGAGGAGAGATATCTGTCATGAGCCGCTCAAGACCCCCCACTTCCGGGCGCCTCACCGCCGCCCTCGGCGCGGCCGTCCTCGCCGCCACGGCACTCGCCACCGCCGCGCCGGCCCAGGCGTCCCCCACCGCGGCCACGACCCTGGTCGTCAACGCCGACCAGAGCCTGCGCCCGGTCACCCACGTCGCCAGCGGCAGCCTGTACGGCCTCGCCGACGCGTCGACCCCCTCCGACAGCCTGGTCAATGCCCTCAAGCCGCACACGTTCGTGCAGATGGCCCCGGGCGGCAGCCAGCTGCCCAACGGCGCGAGCAAGCCCGGCGGCGACTCGCTCGTCGTAGCGCCGAAGGCGGCCCGCGCGGGCTCCAAGGTCGTCGTCCGCATGCCGGACTGGTACCCCGACTTCCCTTATAAGTGGGTGAGTTGGAGCGACTGGCTGTCGGCCGTCGACAAGCAGGTCGCCGCCGTGCAGTCCTCGGGCGCCACCAACATCAGCGCGTACGAGATCTGGAACGAACCCGACTGGACCTGGGACACCGCCAAGGCGGGCTCCTTCAACGCGGGCTGGGCGCGCACGTTCAAGCACATCCGGGCGAAGGACACCCGGACCCCGATCCAGGGCCCGAGCGAGGCGACCTGGAACGAGTCCCGGATGCGCCAGTTCCTCACCGACGCGAAGGCATCCGGCACGGTCCCCGAGATCATCGCCTGGCACGAACTCAACGGCAGCAAGGACATCGCCGCGCACGTCTCCGCGTACCGCGCCCTGGAGAAGAGCCTCGGCATCAGCCCGCGCCCGATCTCCATCGAGGAGTACGGCACGCCCGCCGAGATGGGCAACTCGGGCGCCCTCATCCCCTACGTCGCCAAGTTCGAGCGGACCGGCGTCCAGGACGCGGAACTCGCCTTCTGGAACCAGTACGGCACCCTCGGCGACACCCTGACCGGCACCGGCGGCTCGCCCAACGGCTCGTACTGGACGTACAAGTGGTACGGCGACATGTCCGGGAACATGGTGCCCACCACGCCTCCCGCGCAGACCGGCATCGACGGCTTCGCCGCCCGCAACAGCGCGGGCAACCAGATCAGCGTGGTCGCCGGTGGCTGCACGGGCTCCTGCGCCGTGAAGGTCAACGGCCTGTCCGCGCTGTCGGCCTTCGGGAGCAAGGTCCACGTCAAGGTGGAGTACTCCCCGCACACCGGCCGCACCAGCGCGTCCCCCGGCCCGATCACCATCTCGGACACGGACTACACGGTCACGAACGGCTCGATCACCGTGCCGGTCACGATGAACGCGTCCGACGGCTACCGGGTGGTGGTCACCCCGACCGGCACGAACACCTCGCTGGCCGGCCGCTACCAGATCATCAACAAGAACAGCAGCCTCGCCCTGGGCACCCAGAACGGCGCCACCGCGCAGGGCACCCCGGTCCGCCAGGGGACGCCCACCACCGCCACCGACCAGAACTGGACCCTGGTGGCCGCCGGCTCGGGCCTCTACAAGATCGTCAACCAGAAGAGCGGCCTGGTGCTGGGCATCGACACGATGAGTACGGCCGACGGCGGCAAGGCCCTGATCTGGGGTGACAACGGCACCGACGACCACCTCTGGCAGCTCATTCCGGCCCGCGACGGCTTCTACAAGATCGCCAACTACAACAGCGGTCTGCTGCTCGGCGTGGACCAGATGAGCACCTCGCCGGGTGCCCAGGTCCTGCAGTGGTCCGACAACGGCACGGCGGACCATCTGTGGAAACTGACGGCACGCTGACCCCCTGAGACGCCTGTGTCCCTGGTCGATGTCGGCGGCCAGGGGCACAGGCCTTTGGAGGACCGTTCCGACGCTGGTCAGCGGATCTGCGAGAGTCCCTTCTGCACGTCGTCGAGGTTCATCACCGGCGTCCACTCCAGCTCGGCGCCGAAGTTCAAGAAGAGAGGCTCGGCGATCGACGGTATCTGGGAGGGGTCCGCCAGGTCGAAGACCAGGAACATCGTGCGGCGCCCCTCATCGGGGCCGAAGTAGGCGGCTTCCGGCTTGATCTTGTCCAGCGTCTCCTTGATCAGTTCCGGCATCTTGCCGCTCCGTATGGCCTCGCTCCCACGTTCCGTGTCGAGCCTTGCCCTGAGCAGTGTGCGCATCGCGATCACCTTCTGGTTGGGGGTCGGCGTGTCCCCCCCCCCACAGTCCATGCTAGGAGCGGGCCGCTCCCCCCGCAGGTCAGGAGGAGCGGCCGACCGCCAAGGCCGGCGCGGGCGGAGACGGACGGACGGCGAGCGACGCGGTCACCAGGATGCACATGCACGGATACACTGGGTGACGAGTGGTACGACAGGGCGAGGTAGGGGCATCATGACAGTGATGCTGGAGCACACGACGATAAGCGGCACGGAGCCCCAGAGCTTCGAGGGTTTGCTGGACACCCTCGACGAGCTGTACGTGCCCGACGGCTACAAGGCCGAGATCATCAGGGGGAACATCGTCGTGTCGCCGTGGTCGAAGGGGTACTACCTGGACGTCATGGACCTGGTCTGTGACCAGTTGCGCCCCCATCTGCCCGAGGGGCACCGGATCAGTACTGGCCCCTTCCTGTATGTGTTCCCAGGCTCAGAGCGCGCCTACGGGCCCGATATTCACGCCGCCCACCGGCATGCGCACCGGACCACCAGCAACCGCCTGGACGGCGAAGCCCTCTCCTTCGTCGCCGAGCTGACCTCGTCCTCCACGCGAGACGACGACCTCACCGACAAGGTCAAGACCTACGGCAAGGCGGGCGTCCCCGTCTACCTCGTGCTCGACATGCAGCAGGAGCAGGCCACCGTGCTGTGGACGCCGTCGGCCAAGGGATACGAGGCGCACATCACGCTGCCGTTCGGGGAGAAGCTGCACATCCCGGCGCCGTTCGACTGCCCGCTCGACACTGCCGGGTTCCGGGCGCCGGAAACGGCGGACGGAGCAGCGGCAGCAGAGAGCTGACCTCAGCATGGCGCGCGGGGGCGCCCGCCTCCAGGAGGGTGTCAATGGCGATCAGGTAACCAGGTCACCCATCCACACCTTCCGACCCAGTTCATCCAACTCGGTCTTCAACCGTCGGCACTCGGGAAGCGCTCTGCCCAGCAATCTCCAGTAATCAGCGCCATGCCCGGACACCCGCACATGTGCCAACTCGTGAGCGACGACATAGTCGACGAGACGGATCGGCAGTTGGAAGGTCGCCCAGTGCAGGGAGATCACGCCATGGCCGGTTGTTCCGGCGCGATAGCTCCCCCACCGATGGCTGAGGTCACGTACCCGCACCGACGGTTCGGGGACGTCCATCCGAGCTGTCCATGGCTGGAGCCGTCCCCGCATCCAGCGCTCGCCGACCCGGCAGTACCAGTCGGCCACTGCATCCCGCGCGAGATGCGGATCGGCGGCGACAGAGACATCCAGACACAGCCGCCCGGCAACAAGCCGAACGGGAGCGGGCCCACCCGCGCCGTTCGACGCGGGGCCCGGGTCCGATCTGTTGTCGACCACCAGGAGCCGGTAGTCCCGACCGAGGTAACGATGGATCTCGCCGTCCCGGAGGGTACGCACAGGATGCAGCGGACGACGCTCGTCGCTGAGACGGGTCTTCGCGGCGATCCAGGCCTCACTGCTCCGCACGAAGGCCTCTGCCCGCCCGACCGCGCAGCCCTCAGGAGCGTGCAGGGTGACAGAGCGGTCCCGCTCGACCGTCAGTCCCAGGCGACGCCGGCGAGGGCTGATCCGCACCCTCAGTTCTCGCCCTCGGCCGCGAAGCGCGGGTGCAGGCTGGAGTCGAGTTCGTCGACGAGGAGCACCGCGCCGGTGTCAAGGGCCAGCAGCAACGGGCCGATCAGGGCGAACCAGGAGCGCGTTCCCCGGACTCTGAGGACCAGTCCATGAGGGTCTTGCCGCCGCCTCCCGAGTGCGCCAGCCGGACCAGCGGACGGCCGGAGGAGGTCTGCTCGACCTCCACCCCGGCGATGCCGAGATCGGCCACGCGCAACAGTTCCTCAGCACGTCGGCGGAAGTCCTCGCTGCGCAGCAGGCGCTGGGCGGTGTAGGCCTCGCGCTCGAAGCGCTCCGTCTCCGGGGTGACGTCCCAGAGGTTGTCCCTGAACCAGTCGAAGACGGGCGCGAGCTGTTCGTGGCCGCCGTTTCCGGCACGAGTGAGCAGCAGGGCGTCAGGGGCCATGGTGCGGGCCAGCCGGGCGCGGTCGTGGAGCCGGTCTCCGGGGAAGTCGAAGGGGTTCTCGCGGGTGGCGTCCCGCTCATACCAGACCTGGCGGCGACCCTTCGGGTAGGCGTACAGCCATTCCGCCTCGACCCTGCGAGAGCCCAGTTCGAAGCCGTAGGTCCAGCGGACGCCGTCATCGAGGACGACGTCTGCCTCGTAGAAGGAGGTCTCGGAGGCGGCTTTCGGATCGAGGACGAACTCGTCGCGCGGAATGCCGTCGTAGGAGGTCCAGTCGGCGTAGGAACGCAAGACTGCGTGGCGCATGTTCTTCAGGGCGGCCACAACGTTGGACTTGCCGGACGCGTTGGCGCCGAAGACGCCGATCACGGTGTGGACGGGGAGCCGACGGCCGTCGGAGAGCACCGTCTCGCGGGCGGTGGCGCGCTCCGCCTCGGCATCCTCGGGGGCGATGAACGACAGTTCCTGCTCGTCGCGCAGCGACCGGACGTTCGCCACCCGGAATCTCAGCAGCATCCTGGCTCCTTCATGGCGGAAAGATGAGTCACACCGCCGGGTCTGCGGGGCGGATGCGCGGCCCTCGCACGCCCTCCGGCGGCCTGCCCCGCGAGCCGGCCGCCAGAGGGCGTACAGGGAGTTGCCTTAGATGAACGAGTTGACCTCGATCGTCTCGTCCCGCCCCGGCCCCACCCCGATCGCGGAGATCGGGGCACCGGACATCTCCTCCAGGGCCTTGACGTAGTCCTGCGCGTTCTTGGGGAGGTCGGCGAAGGTCTTGGCCCCGGTGATGTCCTCCGACCAGCCCGGCAGCATCTCGTAGACGGGCTTCGCGTGGTGGAAGTCCGTCTGGGAGTAGGGCAGCTCCTCCACACGCTTGCCGTCGATCTCGTACGCCACGCAGACCGGGATCTGCTCCCAGCCGGTCAGGACGTCCAGCTTCGTCAGGAAGAAGTCCGTCAGGCCGTTGACCCTTGTCGCGTACCGGGCGATCACCGCGTCGAACCAGCCGCAGCGGCGGTCGCGGCCCGTCGTCACGCCCCGCTCGCCGCCGATGCGGCGCAGCGCCTCGCCGTCCTCGTCGAACAGCTCGGTGGGGAAGGGGCCGGCGCCCACGCGGGTCGTGTACGCCTTGAGGATGCCGATGACCCGGCTGATCTTCGTCGGGCCCACGCCCGCGCCGGTGCAGGCGCCGCCGGACGTCGGGTTCGACGAGGTCACGAAGGGGTACGTGCCGTGGTCGATGTCCAGCAGCGTGCCCTGGCCGCCCTCGAAGAGGACCACCTTGTCGTCTTCGAGGGCCTGGTTGAGGACCAGGACCGTGTCGGCGACGTACGGCCTGATCTTCTCGGCGTAGCCCAGCAGCTCCTCGACGACCTGGCCGACGGCGATCGCACGCCGGTTGTAGAGCTTGGTGAGGATCTGGTTCTTGACGTCGAGGGCCGCCTCGACCTTCTGGGTGAGGATCGACTCGTCGTAGAGGTCCTGGACGCGGATGCCCACGCGGTTGATCTTGTCGGCGTAGGTCGGGCCGATGCCGCGGCCGGTGGTGCCGATCTTCCGCTTGCCGAGGAAGCGTTCCGTCACCTTGTCCACCGTCACGTTGTACGGCGTGATGATGTGCGCGTTTCCGCTGATCAGGAGCTTGGAGGTGTCGACGCCTCGCTCGTTCAGCCCGCTCAGCTCGGAGAGCAGGACCGACGGGTCGACGACGACACCGTTACCGATGACCGGCGTGCAGCCGGGGGACAGGATTCCGGAAGGGAGCAGGTGGAGGGCGTACTTCTGGTCGCCCACGACTACTGTGTGGCCGGCGTTGTTGCCGCCCTGGTAGCGCACCACATAATCGACGGATCCGCCCAGCAGGTCCGTCGCCTTTCCCTTGCCTTCGTCACCCCACTGAGCACCGAGCAGCACAAGTGCGGGCACGCGCGTACACCCCTTCCGGGCGGGGCATGTCCAAGGTCAGGGACGTATGCGGTGGGTTTCCGCCGCATACACCGCGACCGTCGTTGGCCGCACAACCGTCGGACCGGATGCCCCGGAATAGACGAAGCCCCTGGCGCAATAGCGCAAGGGGCTCTTGCACAAAGATGCTACCCGAGGAAGCGAGGCATGGCCGAGGTGGCGACTTCCGCGACTTCCGATCAGCTGTTGGTGGTCATCGATCCGGTCGCCCGGCGCGCCGACGGGGAGTCGGTACGGATCGCGAAAGACGTGCTCAGCGCGGGTGCGGCCACCAAGGTGTGCCTGCCGGACGGGCCGGAGGAGTTCGCCCGGGCGCTGGCGCGGCGCGGCTCGCGGCGGCCGGTCGTGGTCGGTGACGACCGGGCGCTGGTGCGGGCGGTGGCGCTGCTGCACCGGCAGCGGGAGCTGGCGCAGTGTGTGCTGTCGGTGGTGCCGGTGGGGGGTGCGCTGACCGTGGCGCGGGCGCTGGGTGTGCCCACGGGGGCGGTCGCGGCGGCGCGGGCCGTGCTGGACGGGGCGGAGCGGCGGCTGGACCTGCTCGTCGACGACAGCGACGGGGTGGTGCTGGGGACGGTGGGGATCCCGCCGGTGCCGGTGCGGGAGCCGTCATACCTGAAGAACGGCGACACCGACGACGACCGGGACACCGCCGTACGGCCATGGCTGCGGACGTGCCGGTCCTTCGTACGGACCCTGGTGCCGGCCCGGCCGTCCCGGAGCGCCGCCGACCCGCCGTCCGGCCCGGCGCGGCTGCGGGTGGAGGTCGACGGGGTGCGGCTGGTCGACCTGGACCAGCCGGTGGAGGCGCTGTCCGTGACGTCGGGCGAGGCGGGTGTGGCCGAGGTCGAGGTGCGCCCGCTGTCGGTGGGCGCGGAGGCGTCGCCGCTGCTCGCGACGGGCCGGACCGTGACCGTCTCCGGCGCCCACTTCCGTTACCGGGCGGACACGGCGGTGTCGGGGCCGCTACGGCGGCGGACGTGGACGGTACGGGAGGCGGCCTGGGGGCTGACGTTGCCTGCGTCACCGGGTTCGTCGTCGGGGACCTGAGACGAAGGAGCCGTAGAGGATACGAAGGAGCCGTATGAATCCGCGGTTCCGACTGCGCCTCCGTGACATGTCTGCGTAAAGTCCGACACATGGTGGCGGGATCAGCAGTCTCTGGCTTACGGACGGCAGTCCGCGCGGAGCGTGATGTGCTGCGCCGGTCGGGCGCCGTGTACCAGTTCCGCCACGCGCGCCTCCAGGACCATCTCAGGGGGGCGTCTGGTCCTGGCCGAACAGCTTGTCGCGGTGCACGCGCCAGCGTTCCATCAGGCCCTGGAACTCCCCGTCCACGAACTCGAAGAACGCGAGGGTCTCGGCGAGCCGACGGCCCGCCGGAGTGTCCGCGCCGAGGTGGGTGACGCCCTCGCGCAGCGCCTCCTCCCAGCGCTTGATGACCGCCTCGCGGTTGGTGAGCGCCTCGTACCACTGGTCGCTGTGCACCCGGTACCGCTCCCGGCGGGAGCCGGGTTCCCGCTCGCGCGACAGCATGTGCACCTGGGCCAGGTAGCGCACCGCGCCGGAGACCGCGGCGGGTGAGATCTTCAGTTGTTCGCCGAGTTCGGCGGAGGTCAGGGCTCCGGTGTCGGAGGAGAGCAGGGCCGCGAAGACCCGGGCGGGCATCCGCGGCAGGCCCGCCTCGACGAGTTGCGCCGCGAAGTGCTCCACGAACCGCGAGATCGCCACCGGATCGCGGGAGCTCTGCTCCCTCGCCTTCGGTTCCGTCATACCTCGATCATCTCCCCTGCTCAGCCCCTGAGCGGACGCCGTCCGCAAGTCTAGACGCCGTTTTAACGCTTCCTTAACTTCACAAATTTCTGAAAGAACTGTACTTTCTGAAGCATGACCAAGGCAATCACCGTCTCCGGCCTGCACAAGTCGTTCGGCCGGACGCATGCGCTCGACGGGCTCGACCTGGAAGTCGAGACCGGCGAGGTCCACGGCTTCCTCGGCCCCAACGGCGCCGGCAAGTCGACCACCATCCGTGTCCTGCTCGGCCTGCTGGGCGCCGACTCCGGCGCGGCGCAGGTGCTCGGCCGCGATCCCTGGACCGACGCGGTGGAGCTGCACCGCCGCATCGCGTACGTGCCCGGGGACGTGACGCTGTGGCGCAACCTCTCGGGCGGCGAGGTCATCGACCTGTTCGGCCGGCTGCGCGGAGGCCTGAACGCCGGGCGCCGGGCGGAGCTGATCGAGCGGTTCGAGCTGGACCCGACGAAGAAGGGGCGGACGTACTCCAAGGGCAACCGGCAGAAGGTCGCCCTGGTCGCCGCCTTCGCCTCCGACGTGGACCTGCTGATCCTGGACGAGCCGACCTCGGGCCTGGACCCGCTGATGGAGGAGGCCTTCCAGCGCTGCGTCGAGGAGGAGCGGCGGCGCGGCCGTACGATCCTGCTCTCCTCGCACATCCTCAGCGAGGTCGAGGAGCTGTGCGACCGGGTCAGCATCATCCGCAAGGGCAGCACGGTCGAGACCGGTTCGCTCGCCGACCTGCGCCACCTGACCCGCACCAGCGTCACCGCCGAACTCGCCGGCCCGCCGGGCGGGCTGTCCCGCCTGCCCGGCGTGCACGACCTCGACATCCAGGGACACCGGGTCCGGCTCCAGGTCGACACCGACAAGCTGGACGGCGTCCTGCGACAGCTCGGCGAGTCGGGCGTGCGGTCGCTGACGTCGACGCCGCCGACGCTGGAGGAACTGTTCATGCGGCACTACCAGACCGAGACGGACCACGAGAACAAGGTGGCATCGTCATGACCGCCACGACCTTCGCGGTACGGCCCTCCAGCTCGCGTCACCTGGCGGGCACGGCCACTCTGCTGCGGTTCGCGCTGCGCCGCGACCGGCTGATGATCCCGGTCTGGATCGTCGTGAACGCCCTGATGGTCCTGTCCATGCCGAACACGCTGAAGGGCCTGTACGGCAGCCCGGCCGAACGCGCCGACCTGGTGCGGCAGATGGAGACCAACTCCTCGCTGCGCGCGCTGATCGGCCCCGTCTTCGACGACTCCCTGGGCGCGCTGACGGCCTGGCGCATCGGCGTCTTCGCCGCTGCCCTGGCCGCCGTGATGGGCCTGCTCGTCGTCGTACGGCACACCCGGGACGAGGAGGAGAGCGGCCGGCAGGAGCTGGTGGCGTCCGGGATGGTGGGCCGCCGGGCCTCCCTGACGGCGGCGCTGCTCGCGGCGGCCGTCGCGAACGCCGTCCTGGCCCTGCTGATCACGGCCGGACTGGCCGGGCAGGGCGCCACCGGCGCCCTCGCCTTCGGGCTCGGCATCGCGGGCGTCGGGATGGTCTTCGCCACGATGGCGGCGATCATCGCCCAGCTGACGGAGAGCGCCCGGCTGGCCCGCGGGCTGACGGCGGCCGTGCTCGGCGCGGCCTTCGTGCTGCGCGCTGCGGGCGACTCGGCCACGGACGACGGCTCGTCGGTGCTGACCTGGCTCTCCCCGCTGGGCTGGCTGGAGAACGTCCGGCCGTACGCCGACGAGCGCTGGTGGGTCCTGCTGCTGCTGGCGGGGGCGGCGCTGGCCCAGGGCGCGGTGGCCTACGCACTCACCGGGCGCCGGGACGTCGGCATGAGCTTCGTGCCGACCCGGCCAGGACCGGCGAACGGCCGGCTGGCGACCGCCGGCGCGCTGGCCTGGCGGCTGCAGCGGGGCAGCGTACTCGGCTGGAGCATCGGCTTCTTCCTCGCCGGGGTCGTCTACGGCGGGATGACCGAGGGCGCGGCCGACCTCGTCGGCGACAACGAGAACGCCCGCGAGATCATCCAGCGGATGGGCGGACAGTCGGGGATCACCGACGCGTTCCTGTCGTCGATGATCGGGATCATGGGGCTGATCGCGGCCCTGTACATCGTGGCGACGGTGCTGCGCCTGCACGGCGAGGAGACCTCGGGCCGCGCGGAACCGGTGCTGGCCGGTGCGGTGGGCCGCCTGCGCTGGGCTGCCGGACACCTGACGGTCGCCTTCGCCGGATCCGCCCTGATCATGCTGTTGGCGGGCCTGGGCTTCGCGGTCGGCTACGGCCAGGACCTCGGGCGGATCCTCGCGGCGTGCCTGGTGCAGCTCCCCGCGGTGTGGACGATCGGCGGCGCGGCGGTCCTGCTGCATGGTGTTGCGCCGCGCGCGGCGACGGCGGCGTGGGGCGTGGCCGGGGCGGTCCTGCTCATCGGCTGGGTCGGGCCGGCGCTGGACGTACCGCAGGCGGTGCTGGACGTGTCGCCGTTCGGGCATCTGCCGAAGCTGCCGGGTGAGGACATGGCGTGGGGGCCGGTGGTGGTCCTGACGGCGATCGCGGGGGCGCTGGTGGCGGTGGGGCTGGTGGGGTTGCGGAGGCGGGACCTGACCACTTGACAAGGCCTCAGTCGGCCCAGCGCCTCAGCTCCTCGGTGTCGAGTTCGATGCCGACAGGGTCGGGGAGGGTGACTTTCTCACCGAACTTCACCGTGTGAACGACCCGGTATCCCTCCTTCGGGTCCGGGTGGCTGTGTACAACAACCGAGAGGTATTCACGGTCGATCAGCAAGTAGACCGGAATACCCGCCTCCGCGTAACCACGAGGCTTCTCCACGCGGTCGCGGTTGTGCGTGTCCGAGTCGTACGACGTGACCTCGACGGCCATCAGCACACCGTCGGGGTCGGCCCAGTCGCCCTGCCCAGCGAAGTGCCCCACTGGTGTCAGCACCGCGTCAGGCAGCGCCCGGCCCTTGCGATAGGCCTCCACCTGCAACCCCTGGGTCGGGTTCAGATTGAGCTCGGGCCGAGACTCCATGCACCGGCGGACCAGCCACATGATGAGCTCGCCGTGGTTGCCGTTCGTCACCTTCTTGAGTCCGATCCGTCCGTTGATGAATTCCAACCTGACGGTCTCGTCCTCACGGAATACGAACTCGGCGATCCGCTCGAACATGTCCACCGACAACTGAGACGACGCGCGCTCTGCCATAACCGTCATGGTGCCTCCCTTCGCAGGCGGGCACCAGCTTGCCGAGCCTGCCGCGACCACCGACCGGACTCCCCGCATGATCAGCCGAACGGGTGACCGCCCCACCACCGCGCCCCCGCCCCCGCACCTGCGCCAGACTGGACCCATGGCCATTCACGAGAACCTCCTCGGGGGACCGCCCCCGACCCACCTCCCCGACGACCCGCAGCCGCGTGAACTGCTCGCGGGCGGGACGTCGCCCACCGATGTCGCCGCACAGCACCCGACCTCCTCGCTGGCCTGGGCCCGGCTGGCCGACGAGGCGTTCGAGCGGGGCAGCGTCGTGGAGTCGTACGCCTACGCCCGTACGGGCTACCACCGCGGCCTGGATTCCCTGCGCCGCAGCGGCTGGAAGGGCCACGGCCCGGTCCCGTGGGAGCACGAGCCGAACCGCGGCTTCCTGCGTGCCCTGCACGCCCTCGCCCGCGCCGCGCAGGCGATCGGCGAGCAGGAGGAGTACGAGCGCTGCAGCCAGTTCCTGAAGGACTCCTCGCCGACGGCGGCCCAGGTCCTGGGCTGAACCGACGGCTGTATCGACGGACACCGAAGGCCCGCCTGTGATCAGGCGGGCCTTGCCGTTCCGGGGGACGATTGCGGAAGATGCCGGTGGGGACCGGGGCCCCGTGCCGGTAATGGCAGGGCGGACCGCTACCCGTAGTGCACAGCAGGAGACAGCGATGTCCCATCCGGCTCACCAGGCTGACGAGGCTCACGAGGCTGAGGAGCCTGCGACTCCGCATCTCGACTTCCAGGGCACGACGCCGTATGAGGACTACGTCCGGGCGGACGTGCTCACCCACCTCCAGCACACCCTCTCCGACGACCCCGGAGAGATGGTCTTCCTGGTCACGACCCAGGTGATGGAGCTGTGGTTCACCGTCGTCGTCCACGAGTGGGAGACGGCGGCGCGGGCCCTGCGCGAGGACGACGTCCCCGCGGCGGTCGCCGCGCTGAAACGTTCCGTACGGGAACTGGAGGCGCTGAACGCCTCCTGGAAGCCGCTCGGCCAGCTCACGCCTGCCCAGTTCAACTCGTACCGCTCCGCCCTCGGCGAGGGCTCCGGCTTCCAGTCGGCGATGTACCGCCGCATGGAGTTCCTGCTCGGCGAGAAGTCCGCGTCCATGCTGGTCCCGCACCGGGGCGCGCCGCGCGTCCACGCCGAACTGGAGAAGGCGCTGCACCAGCCGAGCCTGTACGACGAGGTCGTACGGCTTCTCGCGCGCCGCGGCCACGACATCCCGGACGCCGTACGGGACCGCGACGTGTCCCGGCGCTACGAGCCCTCGCCCGCGGTGGAGGCGGCCTGGACCGCCGTCTACTCGGGCGACCAGAACGGCGAACTCGCCCGGCTCGGCGAGGCGTTGACCGACGTCGCCGAGCTGGTGTGGCGCTGGCGCAACGACCACCTGGTCGCCACCCGCCGCGCGATGGGCGCCAAGCCCGGCACGGGCGGCTCCGCCGGGGTGGCCTGGCTGGAGAAGCGGGCGCAGAAGAACGTGTTCCCCGAGCTGTGGAGTTCTCGCACATTGGCCACGTGAAATTCCATAGAGTGTGGCCATGAGTCCGCCAGGAGTGGTCACAGGCATGAGCATCCACGCAGCAGGCTACGCACGGCAGTCCGCCGCCCGCGCAGACAAGAGCGAAGCAAGCCCGACGACGCAGCGCGCTGCGAACAAGGGCGAGGCAGACAAGCGCAAGGCTGCCGGGGCCGACGTGCATTGGGTCGGTCACTACGCGGACATAGGCATCTCGGCGTTCAACGGCAAGGAACGCCCAGGCTATGAGCGTCTCCTCAAGGACTGCCGCGCCGGTCGCGTGAACATGATCATCGTCTACCACATTTCGCGCCTGTCGCGGATGGAACCACTGGACGCGATCCCTGTCGTAACGGAGCTGTTGAACCTCGGTGTCACGATCGTCAGTGTCACCGAGGGGGAGTTCCGCAAGGGCAACCTCATGGACCTGATCCACCTGATCATGCGCCTTGACGCTGCCCACAACGAGAGCAAGAACCGCAGCGCGGCAGTCAACGGCGCCAAGCAACTTGCGAAGGAGGCTGGCGGGTACATCGGGGGCACGGCCCCATACGGACGGAAGCTGACCCCCGAGACCCGCCAGACTCCCGACGGGCGACCCATCGTCGTGCAGGTTCTGAAGGCGCATCCCGAAGAGGCGAAGGTGATTCGGGACCTGTGGGAGCTGATCAAGTACCACAAGGAGAGCCCTCACATTCGCCAACCCGGGGACGGCCGGGTCATGCCCGGTTCCATCGGATGGCTTGCCGCCAAGCTCAACCGGGACGGCGTACCCACAAGGGGCGCGACAGCAGGCAAGGCGCGCAAGAACAGCGGGTGGCGCCCCAACACCCTCACCCGCATCCTCCGAGACCCGACGCTTGCCGGATACCGCACCGAGCCGGTCTACAAGTTGCGGGAGGACGGCACACGCACGAACACCGTTGCTGAGTACCGGATCGTCCGCGACGAGCACGGCAACCCCGTCATGGCATGGGAACCCATCCTTGAGCCTGCCGAGTGGTGGCAGCTTCAGGAGTGGATCAAGGTTCGATCGACTCGCAAATGGGCAGGGTTTTCACGCAACTTGCTCACGTCTACCGGGATGCTCTACTGCGAGTGCGGGCGGTCCATGAAGTCGGCAACGGCAGTCAAGCCGGACGCCCGACAGAGCACGTACCGGTGCTCACGCCCGACCGGCATGGTGGTGCCCGGCCAGCACACGGGAACGTCGGCCATCTCCCAACCACTACTGGACGACTACGTGGCGCGTCGCGTCTTTGCGATCATCGGGGCCGCCGAGGACGACGAAGCTGCGGGGGACATCCTGCACGAGGCGCAGAAGCGCCTAGGAGAGACCACAGAACCCACGGAGACGGCTCAGGAGCGCTCTGCCCTGGTGGCGGAACGGGCGGATGCTGCGCGGGCCCTGGAGCAGCTCTACGACGTTCAGGACAGCTACACGCGGACCGAGATCGGCCGCAAGCGCTGGACCATGGACGTTGCAGCGCAGGAAGACCGCATGGCAGCCGCTGAGGAACGCATTGCCGCCCTCGCTGCCATGGACGTGCCTGAACTGCCCATCGCCTCATGGCTGGAGTGTGACGCGGACGCGATCGACGGCGATCCGATCGGGCCGGGGACGTGGTGGGCCAAGGCCGACCTCACGGCGCGACGGAACCTGCTCGCGCTGTTCGTGAATCGGGTCATCGTCCGCAAGGCAGAGACCCGAGAGAGGGCGGTCCGGGGCAAGGCTTGGAAGGGGGAGCGGGTCACGATCGTGTGGGCCACTGAGGGTCTGGGAGAGACTGAGCGCGATCAAGTGGCGTAACGCTGGTTGCGTTGACGCCGGGGCCCGTTCGGATTGATCCGAGCGGGCCTTCACTGTGTCCCGGGGCGCCCGCTGGCCCCCGCGCGTCCCGCGCTGCTGTAACGGTCCCCGGACAACGCGAGTGCGGGCAGTGCACGGGGCCGTCACACCCTTCTCGGGAACCCCCTGGGCTCTAGCCCAGGCAGAGGCGTGGGAATCCGTTGCGATCCCCCTACGGGTGAGGGCCGTGACCTGTCCCCCGGCACCGGCCGGGGCGGGTGCGGGCCCCGTGACGAGATGAAGCGAGGAGCGATGAGCAAGACACCGAGTCCGGCCGAGCAGGCACACGCGCGCATCACGGCCCTGGTCAAGTGGCTGGAGTCCGTGCTGGAGGACATTGAGTACTGCGAGGACATCCGTATCTACGAGTCGACGTTCCCGGACCCGTACCCGCAGGCCGACGCCAGTACCAGCACGCCGCGCCGTAACCGGGGTGAGCGTCGGGCCGAGCATGCCCGCACGGTCGCGGCGACCTACCGGGACAGCGCGGGGGAGCAGTGGTGATCACGGATCCGAAGTGGCAGGCCCGGCTGTCGGAGAAGGACGGCATCCGGCACGTCGACTACGCGCACTTCTGCGCCGAACGCTTCGACGGCCGGCTGCTGTTCTCCCCACACCTGGGCTGGCTTCGCTGGACCGGGAACGTGTGGGAGGTCGGGCACAAGCAGGGGCCTGCCATGGAGGGCATGACCAAGGTCAGCAACGGCATGCTCGCCGAGGCGGTCGAGACCGGCGCCGACTGGCTGGCCGAGGCGGCGATGAACCTGCGCCGGGCCCATCACCGCAAGGCCATCGCCACCGAACTGGAGGCCCTGCCGGAACTGCGTGTGGACGCCGCCCAGGTGGACGCCCACCCGCATCTGCTGACCTTCGCCAACGGCATCGTGAACCTGGACACCGGAGAACTCCGCGAGGCGTACCCGGACTGCCTCCTCACTCAGGCGGCCCCGGTCAACTACGACCCGGACGCCGCATGCCCACGCTGGCTGCAATTCCTCAGCGACGTGTTCCCCGGGCAGCCGGAAGTCATCGACTTCATGCAAACCCTGATCGGCTACGGCATCACCGGACACAACCGTGAGCACGCCTTCGCCGTGTGGTTCGGCGACAAGGGCCGCAACGGAAAAGGAACCATCATCCGGGCCTTGAAGAACGTCTTCGGCCCTCACATCGTCAAGGACGTGGATTTCAGCGTGTTCGAGCGGGGCGGGAACGCGCACACCGAGGACATAGCCCGGATGCGGACCGCGCGCATCGTCACCGCCTCCGAGGGCAGCGAGGGGACACCGATGAATGACGAACTCCTCAAACGCCATGCTGGCGGAGACTCCATTCAGGCCCGGCACCTGTACCGGGAGACCTTTGAATACGTGCCCCGCTATCTGATCGTGCTGCTGTCGAACTACCTCCCCCAGTTCCAGAGCCAGGGACCGGCCATCTGGGCACGGGTGCGGGCGGTGGAGTTCACGCAGTCGTTCGCCGGACGGGAGGACCGCGCCCTTGACGACAAGCTCGCCTCGGAGGCGGAAGGCATCGCCGCCTGGTGCGTGCGTGGGGCGGTCCGCTACTTCCAGGAAGGACTTGTCTCCCCCGAGGCGGTCAGTGTCACCACCCGCAAGCACAAGGAAGCCGTCAATCCGCTCTCACCGCTGATCGACGACCTGTTTGTGTTCGACGCGGATTCCCGGGTGAGGCGGTCGGAGTTCAACCAGGCCCTCAAAGAGTGGAAAGACGCCAACGGGATTGCCCGGAACCGGTTCACGCCCCAGTTCACCAAGTACCGGCTCGGAGAATCCGGCGTCCGCGAGGTCAAGTCAGATGGCGTCTGGCACCTCGCGGGAATCCGGCTGACTCCCGAATACGGCGGCACGCTGCCCGTGCCCGACTCCCCGGCCGCCCTCAGCAGCGGACCGGGCATCTTCGGCGCCGAATGACCCCGCCCGCAGGGCAGAAAAACACTCTCTCTTCAAAACCTCTCTATACGCGAAAGGGATTTTCAGAGAGAACCACTTTTCTGCCCTGACCGTGCCGAGACGACGGCGCATTGAACCCTTCTCGGTAACGTCTCGTGACGTTTAGTGATCTTCGTTCAGGCGGTGCGGCCGTGTTCGAGTTGGAGCAGGACGAGGGCGG
>NZ_JACTVI010000091.1 GCF_014495685.1 Streptomyces sp. TRM68367
CCTTGCAACCCTCCAAGCCCGGGTCCTCACCCAAACCGGCGAGCCCCACAACAAGATCAAGACGACATGTTAATGATCTGCAAGCCCTAAGGGTTGTCCCGTAAATGATCTTTAGCTGGTGCGGCTGTGGTCCGTCCGGCAGCGAGCTGTCCATCTGTCCGGTGCGGATGAGGTTGTGCGGGCGATGTTGAGCACGGCAGCTGGAAGTAGGCTGCCTCAGGCTCGAACCTGGTCACGGGGACCAGCGCGCCTGGGGGTGATTGACCTGATAGTTAGTCATGGGTCCGCGGCTGCAGCATCGGTGGCTCGCCGAGCAGGCAGAGTTCTGGGGCTCGTTGGCGCCGTTGCGGTTGCGCTGACGGTGGTGCTGTTGTCGCCTTTCGTGCTGGAGGCACTATCCGGCTCCAAGGGCGTGGACTGGAACAGGCTGAGTCAGATCGGCGCGGCGTACGGCTTCACCTCGGCGATCGTCTCGGCGCTGGCGTTGGCCGGCGTCGCTGTTTCCCTGGTCGTGCAGAACCGGCAGGCGAGGGCGGAGCAGGTCCAGGGGATTCGCAGCTATTACCTGGAACTCGTCCGCCTAGAATTCGACGACATGCCGCTCTTTCAGCCCGTGTGGGGCGACACTGACATCGTCGATCCGCATGAGCAGAAGCGGCATGTCTACGCCGACCTCATGATGAACTACGCGTGGATGGGCTTCGAGATCGGGACCATTCGCGAAGGTCTGCTGCGGGACATGCTCGCCGGGATGTTCGCCGGAGAGGCTGGCCGACATTACTGGAGCAGGGCTCACACCTCGTGGATCCCCAGCACGTCCGCAAGCCGGGTCGGTCGTCGCTTCCTGGCCATCGTGGGCGAGGAGCACGCTCGGGCTGTCGCTTCCGGACCGCCGACTCGCTCGACCATTGCGTCCCGTCCGCCTGCCGTGCCGCCTGCGGGGGCGTCGCCCGCGCTGCGGACATCGGTCGGTGCCCTGATCGGTCTGGGCGCCGGCCTGGCGCTCGGGTCGCTGCTGCGCAGCCGACGTTAGGCGTTGCCTGCCACAGGCTAGATGATCACGGTGTGGCTGGTGTGATTACGGCGTCGGAGCCGTCTTGGATAACGCCGTGGCCGGGGCGGTGTGCTGATTACGGGCGGCGGCACTGGCAGCCGGGAACAGGGCCAGTGGACCCCGTGTGGACCACGCCCCCCGAGCGGCGTCCGCGCCCGGTAGTCTGTACCCGCTCCGCCCCTGGTGGGCCGGGGCGCAGGTGGGTTGCCCGAGCGGCCTAAGGGAACGGTCTTGAAAACCGTCGTGGCAGCGATGTCACCGTGGGTTCAAATCCCACCGCCTCCGCAGGTCACAGACGTGCTGGTCAGAAGGGGCGTCCCTCAATGAGGGGCGCCGCCTCTGCATGGAGGGTGTCTCACCTTGATCCGGCTCTGTCGCGTTGTGGATCAGTGCGTGAGGATCAGGCGTGGACCAGATTCATGCCGCGAGATGTGGTGTGACCAGGGCTTTTGTTACGCCCGGGCTGAGGTGCCAGCGCCATCCGATTCGGCACCATCGCTACCGTCGTTCTTGTCCTGACCGCCCCCGGCGACCATCGCTTCAACAAGAGCGGCCAACACTGCGGCCCGGCGCTCGTCGCTCAGCCCGGCATTGGCGATGAGACGTTCCGCGGCCAGATAGCGCGAGAACTCAAGAGGCTGATCGAAGTAGGCACGCAGACGCTCCGCGGAAGCCTCTTGTGAACGGACGAAGGTGCGACTCACGTAGCCGGCCAGCCCCGCAGCGACGGCCCCCGCCGGGGAGTGGGGTGGGCACCGGGCGGGGACGGGAGCTTGCGGGGGCGCTGGTCGGCGGGTGGGCAACGGATACACGCGGAGGGAGTACCGGGCGTCGTAGTCCGTCACGGTGAACATGAACGCCCGACCGGTGGCGAGGGAGCCCAACGCGTGCTCGTAGGCGCGGTCGTCGTCTGCCCATGCACGCAGGTCTGCGTCAGGGCGAGGAGCGTCCGGACCATCGGTCGTGAGGGGTGCGTCTCGGAGGAACAGAGCACCAGGGTCCGGGGACAGCAGCCGGGCGAGGCGGTGAGCTTCCGGCGGAGCCAGCGGGCGGCGAGGCGCGGGGAACGGCCACGGTAGGTGGCGAGCAGGATCTCGCGGGAGCCGCTGAGGTCGTGGGCGGTCGCCTCACAGCGGAAGGCTATGGGCGACCGCGTCGAGGCACGTACAGAGGCCGGCGGGGCGAGCATCAGCACGGCTCGGCTCACCGCGCGTGCTCCCGTGCCGATTCCCTCGCGGCGATGAGCTGTGTGAACTGGATAGAGTACAGCTCGACTTGCGCCGGGGTGAGCACGAGCACCGTCTCGCAGGTGCCGCCGTCTTCGTAGTGAACGGTGACCGGCAGCGCGGCCTGCTGGGCGCGGTGGTCGTAGATGGCGTCTCGCCGCATGGGGGTAACGTGCGTGACCGGGACCGGCACGGGGCGCAGGGTGGTCCGGTCCGACACTTGGCACGCCAGTCTTCTCCCCCGCCCGGCGGGCGCAGTTGGTACGACCTACTGCAGCAGCTCGGACTACCACTACTTCGGTGACCAGCCGAGCGGTGACTACCACATCACCGTGACGAAGATCCAGGGGAGCACCTCGGGCTACTACCTGAGTGTGAACTCGGTATACACCCGATACTGATCGGTGCCGTGAAGCATCGTCGTCATCGGTAGAAGGCTGTGAGGCTGTGTCTGTCGAGTTCGCCACCTGCACCTACCAGTACCGGCGGGGCCCGGTCGTCCTTGACAGACTCAGCTTCGCCTTCCCCAAGGGCCGCACCGTGCTGCTCGGCCCCAACGGCGCGGGCAAGACCACGCTGCTTGCCCTGGCTGCCTCTGCCTTGAAGTCCCGCTCCGGCACCGTCTCATTCGGGGGACTCAACCCGGCCGCACGTTCCCAACTGCGCGCCTACCGGCGCCAGGTCGGGTGGATGCCCCAGCACATCACCCCTGTTCCCGGCATGACATGCCAGGAGCAGGTGGCCTATGCCGGATGGCTCAAGGGCATGTCACGACGCGAGGCATGGGACGCGGCTCTGGAAGCACTCGGACGCGTCGGACTCGCCAAGAAGGCCGCCCAGCAGGCGTCCGCGCTGTCCGGTGGCCAGCTGCGCCGCGTCGGCGTGGCCCAGACGCTGGTGCACTCCTCCCGGCTGGTACTGATGGACGAACCCACGGCAGGACTCGACCCCGCGCAGCGGGCCACCTTCCGCAAGGTTGTCGAGCAGCTCTCCGAGAGTGCCGACGTCGTCGTCTCCACCCACCAGACCGAGGATCTCTCCGAGGTCTACGACCACGTCGTCGTCCTCCTGGAAGGGGCGGTCCCATTCAGCGGTACCGTCAAGGAGTTCTATGCCCTGGCCCCGACGGACACCGCGTCTGGGCGGCTGGCCGAAGGCGCCTACACGGCCGTCCTCGGCGGGGGCGAAGCATGGTGATGTTCCGTTTCCACCCGCGGGCCAACTCCGCCGTTCTCGCCGCCCCGCTGCTGCTGTTGATCGTGGTCATCTACGTCTTCTCGGACGACGTCTCACGGGATCTGGACGGCTATTGGACCGCAGCCACCGCGAAGGCGGCCTCGGCCCTGATGTTCATTGCCCCGGTAACCGCGGCATGCGCCGCCTGGGAAGTCGGACGAATTCGCCGCGCCAGAATCGGTGCCGGGACTCCAACCAGGAACGGGTGGCAGATCGCCGCAGCCGCCCTCGCACCGGTCGTGCTGCTAGGTTTTCTCGCCCTCGCGGTAGCGCTTGCCGGAGCACGCCTGCAGATGGACTCCGCCCCGGGATGGCCCGACGCCGGGATCATCGCATCGACCGCCGTCACCTTGTGCGCACACATCATCGTCGGCTACGCGGTTGGCCTGTGGCTGCCCGCCGTCGCCTCGGTGCCCATGGTCCTGGTCGGCGACTATCTGTGGCACGTGTACCCGCCCGCGCTGCAGCCTCTGTGGCTGCGCCATCTCACCGAGCCGGCCCGCGGCTGCTGCATGAATACCGATGCTGCCGACGTGGCGGGCATCGTCGGATCTGCGCTTGTGGCCATCGGCCTGGCCGCCCTGGCCGTCGCTGCCGTGGCGGGCTCGCGGCACACACCCCGCCTGGGGCACGTGCCGGACTCCGTGCCCTACACGGCTTACGCGGTGGCGCTGGTCGCCGCCATGGCCACCACGGCCGGGAGCGTCAGCCTCGTAGACAAGCTCGGCCCCGACGCCGTCCGGGCACGCTCTGCCACGGATCTGGTCTGCGTCAACCCCAGTGGTACGCGGGTGTGCGTCTGGCCCGAGCACGCGCCCCGGCTCAATGAGACGGCCCGTACCGTCAGCACGGCGGTCGAGCGCCTCCGCCTCGTCGGAGTGCCCGCACCGGATGTCGTCACCGAAGGCAGCCGGCAGTCCACACAGAAGCAATGGACGGTAACGGTCAGGCAAGATCCCAGCTTCACCAGCCAGGACATCCTGGCCTCTCTCACCGCTGATCTCACCATGGTTCTGGTCACCAGTCAGGACAACGGCACCCCTGCGAACTGTCCGGCCGACCCGACGCAGGCAGCGCAACAGGCATTCCAAGCCGAGTCCGAGCTGCGCAGCTGGCTATCGGTACACGCCGGAATGAGCCCGCAGGAAGCCCAGCGGCGCTCGGACATCCCTCAGACGTGGCCGTCCGTTTCGCGGGTCCTTGCAGCCAACGCGAGCAGCCAGAAAGACTGGTACCGCTCTACCCTCGCCAAGGTCCGGTGCATGCCGCGATGACATGGTGGCTTGACACACGCCGCCTAACCCTGCTCGCACTAGTCACCGCTGGCTTCTGGGCTGTGGCCTTCCTCGCAGGGAACAGCAGTCTGCCGCTGCCACAGCTGGGCGGAGCAACCTCGGCGAACATCCCTCTCATCCTCTTCGCTCCCCTGGCACCAGCCATCGCCCTCAATACCTGCTACGGCACCCCCGCACCCATCGAGGCGACAGCGGTACGCCGCGTCGCCGGCCTCGACACCCTGCTTGCCGTCGCAGTGGTGGCGGCAACGACCGCGGTCGCAGCCCCGATCGCGGCGGGATGGATCAGCGGGTCCCACGGCGCCACAGCCCAGGCGGCCGTCCGCAACCTGGCCTGTTACACCGGCCTCGCCCTCATCGGCAGAGCGGCCCTCGGCACCCATGCCTCCACCGTGATTCCCACACTCTTCGCCTTGATCGTCTCCGTCTTCGGCTACGGACCCGAGCAGACAGCACACTGGTGGGCGTGGCCCGCGGCAGACGTCTCCGACTCCCTCTCCTGGGTGGGCTCCGCTGCCCTCCTGGTGATCGGTCTGTTCCGCACGATCCGGACAGACTTTCCTCGGCATTCGTAACGGGCGGTGAAAGAGAGCGGCGCTCGAATGTGGCACCGCACCGGCTTGGGGCTGACGACAATGGTGATGGCAACGACGGCACACAGAGACCGGGGATCACAGCCGTCGGCGATCAGCTCGCAGGCAGGCGAAGCCTCGGCAGGAGAGGCTGCCCGATCCTACGGATCAGAAGGTCGCAGGTCTTCGAGCGGAACACAGGGCCAGTGGACCCCGTGTGGACCACGCACCTCGCGAGACGCGTGAGGCCGGTACGCTTTACCCGCTCCACTCCAGGTGGGTCGGGGCACAGGTGGGTTGCCCGGAATAATTGTCAATACCTGTGGATCGGTTGAGTTCCCGCAGTCGCGTGCCTGGTCATCCCCGCTCGGGACGTAGCAGAACCTCGCTCCCGATGGGTGTGAACCCGCAGGCGAGGAAGGCACGAAGGGAGCGGGCGTTGCCGGGGGAAACGGCGGCGAAGACCGGTTCGCCTTCCGGAATCAGGGAAAGGGCGTCAGCGAGAAGTGCTCGTCCGTGCCCCTGGCTGCCGTCCTGAGCGTCGTGGAGTTCGATACTCAGCTCCCGCCGCCCGGCGAGGATCGTCTGCATCGGCCAGCTCCGTCAGGCGCGGCGGGCCGCCCATGCCGCGAGCCGTGAGTGTCGCGTCGGTGACGCCGATCCATCCCTTGGGTCCGGTGAGGTAACGCAGGAAGTCCGGGGAGAGCGACGCGCCGTAGCCGTCCGGCCCCTGGGCGCATACGGCCTGGTCAGTCATGGCGGTGGCGACGACGGCGTGACCGGTGAAGGCGAGCGAGCATTCGAGCCCTCCGGGCAGGGGCGGCAGCACCGTCAACCGGCCGTCGACCGGTGGGAAGCAACCGTCGGCGGCGTCCATGAAGAACGTGAGCAGCGGGTGCGATTCACCCACGATAGGCCACCTGTCTGTCGAGGAAGTCCAGCACGGAGCAATTGTCGGACAGGTTCCATTGATCGGTCGAGGTTGTTCATGCCACGAGGATTTCCGGCCGTTCGACGAGGTGGCCCCGTTCGAAGCGGGCGCCGGCCCGGACCAGGGCGACGAGGTGGGGTGCGTTCACCGCGCGCCAGCGGGCTTGCGCGGACTCGACGAGTTTGAAGACCATGGCCAGGGCGGCGGCGCGGCTGCCCGCGCCCTTGGTGACCTTGGTCCGCAGGCGGACGGTGGCGAAGGTCGACTCGATGGGGTTGGCGGTCCGCAGGTGGATCCAGTGCTCGGCCGGGAAGTCGTAGAACGCCAGCAGCTGGTTCTGGTCATCGGTGATCTTCTTGACGGCCTTTTTGACGAGATGGCTCTGCCCAAGCGCGTGTGCCCTCCCCAGTGGCGGCGACGCCTAGAAAGCATTTCCATGTGCGATGACGATTTGCGGCTGTCAGGTTCTGGCCATTCCCGTTTCTGCGACGTGGGGGTGTCGAGGGAGGGGACTAAGGTCCAGGGCAGGCCGTCCGAACCGCCTGCCAGCTGAGGGTCCCCACGGTCGGCCAGGGGAGGGGAGAACGGCATGAGCGGAGGCCGACGCGCGTTGCGCCTGCTGGAAGGAGCGTGCGCGGTCATCGCGGTGCTCTACGCAACGCTCTTGGCGTTGTTCACGAACTACGACGCCCTGCTGATCACCTACAAGAACGGCGACCTCACCCCGACGATCGCGGTCTTCACAGGGGCATGCGTCGGCTGGCTGAGCCTGCGCTTGGTGCGGTCACTGCGACGCCCGCCGGTTGGGCTGTTCGTCGGTGGTTTGTGCGCCGTTGCTCTGGTGGCCGTGCTGTGGTGGACGACCCGCCCCACGGTGGAGGAGAAGCACGTCACGCCCACTCCGGGCACCGGGCGCTTCTGGGAGTCACAGCCCCCCGACAGTACTCCGGACACGGCGCCCCCTCCGGCACCGCCGACCGCCGGGCCATAACCAGCCCGGTTTGGGCGCTAGCCAGCGAGAAACCTGAAGACCGGAGCCGACCGGTGGACCCCGTGTGGACCACCGGCCCGGTTCGCTACTGGTGGCCGGTACGCTGTAACCGCTCCGTCCCACTTGGGCGGACAGGAGGTGGCTTGCCCGAGCGGCGCAGCGAACGGTCCTGAAACCGTCGTGGCAGCGATGTCACCGTGGGTTCAAATCCCACCGCCTCCGCGCGAGGAGCAGTGAGAACGGCCCCTGACCTGGGTAGTTGGTCGGGGGCGCCGTTCTCTTGTCCGGTCACCGTGACTGACCGGAGTTTGCCGTGGGTTCCTGCTCTGTCGGGCACGCGTCGGGCATGCAGGCCGTCGTGTCTCGATCGGCTCTGCCGCTTCTGGGTATCTGCATCTACTCTGCGTGTCCATGGGGAAAGCGGTGCGTCTGTACTGGGGATACATAGCGGCTGCGGCTCTCATCGTCGCGTGGAGCCAGCAGTGGTCGCTGCCAATCGTTGTTGCTCTCTCGGGTGCGGTCTCCGCTTATGCCTGCTTCCAGGTACCGGTCTGGTGTGGAGCGGTCAACCGAGACGGAACCTACTGCCGCAACAACGCTTACGGCGTGCTGATGGGGTGCCGGAACCGCCAGCATCGGTGGCAGAAGCTCAAGATGATTGTCCTGCGTAGCAAGGCCGGAGACTTGAGCCGTGCGGTCTTCCCCACGGCGAAGGAGAAGTTCAATGCGGTCCTCGCTGTGGGAGGTCTGCTTTCGGCTGTCGCAGCGGTGATCGTTCCAGCCGTGACGGGAGGATGAAGTCCTACTCCCACGACTCACCCGCAGCTCCCATCCGGTCTGCCGTCGACCCACACACCGGTGGAGCGGGCTGTTCGGCTCTGGTTGGATCGATGGCAGACGGGATGGGAGCTCCACTCGTAGACCTCTCGGTCGGCACTCGCGAACGGCGTCCCCTCCATCGCGCTCTCAGCTTGGGAAGCTGCGGTCATTCACGGCGGGTTCGGGCGCTGACCTGCGCGAACGGCCGAGGAGCAACCTCGTCGGGCTCAGCGGCTTGCACCGTGATTGCGCGCTGTTCACCGCTTGAACTGGTGCGCTTGTGGTGCGGCCGTGCAGTCCGCCACCTTCTGATCTGTCGCTCTGTAGAGGTAAGCGATGGGCAAGAGTTGTGGATCAGCCGAGGCCATTCCCGGCGCTCGGCCGCGCCCGCGTCCCAAGCCTCCGCCGGGAATCGGTACGGACGCGTAACTCGCCTGCGTGGATGCCGAGTTGGCGCCAAGGGCGGCTGTACTCCGCGCGGTCCCGTTCATGAGGAGCGGGCATCCGTTCCGGCCGTTCCCGCTCCTGCGGCGCTCCGCGGCCGAGCGGCGGTCGTCAGCAGGGGTCGTAGCATCGCAGCCGTGAGCCCGGTGAACGGTCGTGTGCTGGTCGTCGACGACGACGCCGCCATCCGGCGTTCGCTGGAGCGGGGCCTGCGGCTGAACGGCTTCTCCGTCGTACTGGCCGACAGCGGTCGCGCGGCACTGGAGGCGGTCGGTGCCGGGTCGCCGGACGTGGTGGTGCTGGACATCTCCATGCCCGGCCTGAGCGGCATCGACGTGTGCCGCACGCTGCGGGGAGACGACAACGACGTGCCCGTGCTGATGCTCTCCGCCCTCGACGAGGTCTCCGACCGGGTCGCCGGACTCCAGGCGGGCGGTGACGACTATCTCGTCAAGCCCTTCGCCCTCCAGGAGCTGGTGCTGCGGCTGGGCGCGTTGCTGCGCCGCCGACCGCCCGCCGCCGACGACCGGGTGCGTGTCGGGCCGCTGGTGCTGGCACCGGCCGCGCGCGAGGCGCACATCGACGGTGAACCGCTGAAGCTCACGCGGCGTGAGTTCGAGCTGCTGGAGGTGCTGACCCGCAACGCCGGGATCGTACTGACCCGGGACCAGCTGCTGGACCTGGTGTGGGGCTACGACTTCGAGGTGCGCACCGACGCGGTGGACACCTTCGTCAGCTACCTGCGCCGCAAGCTGGAGGCCGGTGGTCGGCCCCGGATGCTGCACACCGTGCGCGGGGTCGGCTTCGTCCTTCGCGAGCCCCGGGACGCCATGCCGTGAGGCTGTCCACGCGGATCGCGATCGCCGTCGGCGTCACCGTACCGCTGCTGGTACTGGCGTCCGGCCTGTTGCTGCTGGGACTTGTCACCAAGGACCTGCACCAGCAGCAGGACGCCGGGCTGAGCGATCGGGCCGCCGCCCTCACCCCGGAGGCCAAGGCGCTGCTGCGGGCCACCGCGTCGGGCAGGCCGCCGTCCGTCGAACACGCCCGTGAGCGGCGGCTGTTCGCGTCCGCGCTCGACGTGGGCGTACGGCTGACGGGCCCCGCGGGCACGGTGACCGCCGGCGGCCCCCAGCCGGACGCGTCCGTGGGGCTGCCGCCGAGCGCCACGACACCCGTCACCGTACGCGCGGCCGGCGAGGGCAGTTGGCGGGTGCTGTCGGTGCCGGTGTCCGTCAACCGCCCTGCGGTGGACGGCACCCTGTGGTTGTTCTCCCCGGACACCGCGAACCGGGCGCAGATCCGACTGGTGCGCGGACGGATGCTGACCGTCGCGCTTCTCGCCGCCCCGCTCACCGGGGCCGTGGCCTGGGCAGTGGCCGCCGGTGCCGTACGACCGCTGCGGCGGCTTCAGCGGCGTACCAGCGGCCTCGACCCCAGGACCAGTGCCACGCGCCTCGACGACACCCCGACCGGGATCGCCGAGGTGGACGACCTGGCCCGGACGATCCGTACCGTGCTCGCCCGCTACGACCAGCAGACCGCCCGCACCGCGCAGGCGCTGGAGGTGGCCCGCTCGTTCTCGGCCGCCGCCTCGCACGAGCTGCGCACCCCGCTGATGAGCATGCGGACCAACCTGGACATTCTCAGCGAACACCCGGACCTGGCGGAACCGGACCGCACCGAGGTGCTGGCGGACCTGCGGCGCGAGCACACCCGGCTGCTGGGGCTGCTGGAGATGCTCCGGGCGCTGGCCCGGGGCGACCTGGTCGAGGCGGACGCTCTTGGCCCGGTCGATCTGACGGAGGTCGTGGACGCCTCGGTCGCCGACCTGCGTCGCAGACATCCGGACGCGGAGGTGACCGTGGCCGGCTCCCCGGGACTGTGGACGCACGGCTGGGAGCAGGGACTGCGATCCGCGGTGGACAACCTGCTGGCCAACGCCTGCACCCATGGGCGGACCGAGGACGAACGGGCCCGTATCGAGGTGACCCTGCGCCGGGACGGGCAGGAGGCCGTGCTCACCGTGGACGACCGGGGGCCGGGCATCCCGCCTGAACAGCGAGATGCCGTGTTCCGGCGGTTCCACCGCCGTCCGGACAGCCCCGGGTCGGGACTGGGGCTCACTCTCGTCGCACAGCAGATCGCGCTGCACCAGGGCGGCGTGAGGGCCGGGGACCGCCCGGACGGGCGGCGCGGCACACGGTTCGAGGTGCGCCTTCCGACGAGAGCGGACCACACGCTTCCGCCGCCGCGCAGAGACTGGCTCTCGGCGGCCGGGACGTCACAAGGTTTCCACAAAGACGGCTTCTAGTTTCCTCCGCGTCAGGCACCTCGCCTCACCGGAAGGAACACCTCATGCGAGCCAGGAAGACCGTCGTCATCGGCGTGACGGTGGCTGCCCTAATGGGCGTTGCGGGCACCGCCGTGGCGGAGAACGCCGGCGCGTCCCCATCGCACAAGCCCGCCGCCACGGCCGGAAAGGCCGGCGTCGAGAAGCTGTGCAAGCGCGCTCCGAAGATGGAGCAGCGGATCGAGAAGAAGCTCAGGCGACTGGAAGGATCGGGGAAGGGCTCCATCGCCAAGCTCGAGAGGCGGGCCGACGCGGCGAAAGCCGCCGGCGACAGTGCGGTCGCGAAGTACCGCGATGACCAACTGGCCTTCCGCAAGTCCCTCGTACCGACACTCCAGCAGCGGGAGAGGGACCTGGCCAAGGTCCACAGCTCGTGCACCTGAGGCTGGAAAGCGTCCAGGGGCCGTGCCGGATCGACTCCGGCACGGCCCCTGGACCTGCGCTTTCCGAGGGTATCCAGCTGGGCGCTCGGGATGAGTCGAGCAGGTCGGGAAGAGGCGCCTCGTCCGGCATGCCGCCCAGGTGAAGCACGCTGTCCGCTCCCGCGAGCGCCGCCTCTACGGCGGCCGCGTCCGGTCGAGGTTAATCGCTGGCCCGGTTCGCGCGCGGCTGCGCACAGTGGGGGCATGGTGATCTCTGGCGGTGGGTTCATGCCGGGTGTCGAGTTGTCCGGGGTGTTGTACGAGGAGGCGGTGCGGCCGGTTCTTCAGGAAGGCTGGCCGGGGGTGGCGTATGCGGCCGCGCGTGTGGGGGCGGGGTCGGAGGTGTTGGGGTTTGATACCGCGCGGTCGGCGGATCATGATTGGGGGCCGCGGCTGGAGATCTTTCTGGAGGCCGAGGACCGGGTTCGGTACGGCGCGGAGATGGGGCGTGTGCTGGGCGAGCGGCTGCCGAAGCAGGTGCGGGGGTGGCCCACCCACTTCCAGGAGAGCGGCGATCCGCTGGATCCCGTCGGGCGCATGCGGCTGACGGACGGTCCCGTCAACCACCGCGTGGATGTGTACGACGTGGACGGGTGGCTGGCCGGGATGACGGGGGTGGCCGGACTGGCCGAGATCGGTTCGGCTGAGGGGACGCTGCCCGCGCGCGTGTGGCTGGCCATTGCGCAGCAGCGGCTCGCCGAGGTGACCGGCGGGGCGGTGTTCCACGACGGGCTCGGCTCGCTCAGCGCCGTACGGCGCAGGCTGGCCTGGTATCCGGAGCAGGTGTGGCGGTATCTGCTGGCGTGCCAGTGGCAGCGCATCTCGCAGGAGGAGGCGTTCGTGGGGCGCTGCGCGGAGGTGGGGGACGACATCGGCTCGGCCGTCGTGGCCGGGCGGCTGGTGCGCGACCTGATGCGGCTGTGCCTGTTGCTGGAGCGCCGCTATGCGCCGTACAGCAAGTGGCTCGGCAGCGCGTTCCGGCAGTTGGAGGTGGCCGAGTCGCTGGCCCCCTCGCTGCGCGGCGTGCTGGCGGCGACCGACTACCCGGCCCGTGAGCGGCACCTGTGCGACGGCTACGAGACCGTGGCCGCGCTGCAGAATGCCTGCGGGCTCATCGCCCCCGTGGACCCGCGGCGCCGGCCGTACCATGCACGGCCCTTCCTGGTCCTGCACGCCGAGCGCTTCGCGCACGCCCTCGCGCAGAGCGTCACGGACCCGGAGCTGCGGGACCTGCCGCTGGTGGGAGGCGTGGACCAGTGGGCGGACAGCACCGACCTCCTCAACCAGCCGCAGGTCATCCGGGCGGCCACCGGGGCCATCGGCCGTGCCGAGCCGTCAGCGCGGCTTCCCGAAGAACTCGCGGATGTCGGCGACGAGTAGATCCGGCGCCTCCAGCGACAGGAAGTGGCCGCCGCGGTCGAGTTCGGTCCATCGGGAGATGGTGTGGTCGCGTTCGGCCCAGCGGCGGATCGTGACGTCGTGGGCGGAGAGGAGGACGGCCGTGGGGACGGAACCCTTCCGTGCGGCCGTCCAGTCGGCGGCCGGGGCGGATCCTTCCGGCGTCTCCGTCCAGTCGGCGGCCGGCGTGGACCCCTCCGCCGCCTCCGTCCAGCTGTCCGCGGCCGTCTCGCCGGCCGCGCTCCCGGTGCCCGCCCAGGCGTTCGCCGACATCTCCTCGTAGTAGATCTGCGCCGCCGAGGCCGCGTGGCCGTCAGCCAGTACAGGGAGACCTCGGTCAGGATGCGGTCGCGGGGGACGCTGTCCTCGGGGAGGCCGTCCTCCGGGGCGGTGAGTTCCTTGAACTTATCGACGATCCACGCGAGTTGGCCCACGGGGGAGTCCGTGAGGGCGTAGGCCACGGTCTGCGGGCGTTTGGCGTTGCACTGCAGATAGCCGTCGTTGAGGTTCTCCCTGTCCTAACCGTCCGGCAGTCTGGTGGCAGTGAGCATCCGGCAGTCCGGCGGCACGCCGGAGACCACGTGGCGGAGCTTCAAGCGGCGCTCCCTACGACGGCCGGTGCCCCGTCAGCCGCGCCGCCGACGCGATGGTCGCGCGGGCCTCGCGTGCGGACAGGCCGGTGCCCCGGGCCGCGTCGACCAGCGCGTCGACGAGGGCGGGTCCGATGCCGTCCTCGTAGGCGCGGCAGGCCGCCCAGAACAGGCGGGTGTTGCGCTGGCCCTCGTGCGCGGCGAGGACGAACTGGACGAGGCCCTGCCCGTGTCCGCCGGTGGCGGCGGGCGCGGGATGGTGCGGGCGGGGCGGGGGCAGCAGCAGGCGCAGCAGGGCGGGCGGGCAGGCGGCGGGGGCGAGATGACCGGTGCCCGGCGCGGTACGGTACGCGCCGTGGTCGGTGCGGGAGCCGGGGCCGACGAGGTAGCCGCCGGCGCCCCGGACGTCGATGCCGGGGGCGAGGCGGCCCGCAGAGTTGGGGACGACGACGTCGGGTGGGCCGCTCAGCCACAGGTGGCGGCCGCCGCTGGGGGTCAGGACGACGACCGTGTCGGGGATCGTGAACAGGTGGCGCAGGGCCAGTTCGCGCAGGGCGGCGGAGGCGTCGGTGCCGGTCTTCACGTCCAGGTCGATGCCGATCAGGTGGTGCGGGGGCAGGCCGCAGGCGATGCCGTAGCCGGTGGCCCGGGGCGCGGCGGCGAACAGCTCGCGGATGCGCGCCGGGTCGGTGGCGGCGTCGTAGACCCCGTGGCCGAAGCGGCCGCACTCGCCGTGGCAGGGCGGGGCCGTCGGGTCGGGGTCGTCACGGTGCGGGGAGCGCAGGGCCGGAAGTTTCGTCCGGGACAGGGGGATGACGGCCAGTCCGCGCTCGGCGGCTGACAGGGCGTGCGCGAGGGCCAGCGTCGTGGCCTGCCGGTCGGTGGTGGCCATGCCCTCCATGTTCGTACGTGTGTTCGAAAAAAGAAAGGGGATTGGCGGCGACGCGCCGGGGCGGAGAGATCGGCTGGAAAAGGGAGGCCGTCGGCGACGGTGCCCCGAACCAGAGCAACACCGCCCAGGTCAACGGCTCCGCATTCACTGCCGTCAACCAGGGCAGCGAGAACACCGCCGTCAGCTTCACTCCGCTGTGGTGAGTTGACGGGCCTGTGCACCGGCACGCCCTGTCTCCTGTCTGGGAGTGCGTTGTGGGGTGTTGTGCGTCTGTGCGGCGGTGCTTCGGCGCCGCCGCACAGACGTTTCCGTGCTTCTCCGCGGTGGCCCGGTGATGCGGCGGCGGGGCGTGAGATCCGCTTGACAGGCGACCGTATCTGACGGACAGTCAGAAAAATCTCTCGGAGATCGTGGGAACCGGAGTGGGAACCGGATCGGCGTGCGCGGTGTACCAGAAATGTCAGGTGTGCGGGACGACGAGGGGGACACATGACAGCGGAGCCGGAGGTGCGCGAGGAGTTCGGTGCGCGGCTGAAGGCGTACGAGGGGCGCGCGGCGGCCGTCGCGGGCATCGGCAGGGACCCCGTCAACGCGCCCATGATCCGGCACTGGTGCGAGGCCCTGGGCGACACCAACCCGGCGTATGCCGGTTCCGACGCGATCGCCCCGCCCACCATGCTTCAGGTGTGGACGATGGGCGGCCTCTCCGGCCACGCGGAGCGCACGGCGGCGTGGGGCGAGCTGCTCGCCCTGCTCGACGCGGCGGGCTGCACCTCGGTCGTCGCCACCGACTGCGAGCAGGAGTACGTCCGCCCCCTGCGCCCGGGCGACGAGATCACCTTCGACACGGTGATCGAGTCGGTCTCGGAGCGGAAGACCACCCGGCTGGGCACGGGCCACTTCGTGACGACCCGCACCGACATCCGCCTCACGGACGGCACCCTCGCGGGCACCCACCGCTTCCGCATCCTCAAGTACGCCCCCGCGAGGGAGCCGAGTAGCCGGCCGGAACCGCGGGAACGCCGCCCGCGCCCCGTCGTCAACCGCGACAACGCCGGCTTCTGGGAGGGCGTCCGGCAGCACCGGCTGCTCATCCAGCGCTGCACCGCCTGCGGCACCCTGCGTCACCCCTGGCTCCCCGGCTGTACCGCCTGCGGCAGCCCCGACTGGGACACGGTGGAGGCGTCCGGCGAGGGCACGGTCCATTCGTACGTCGTGATGCACCACCCGCCCTTCCCGGCCTTCGACCCGCCGTACGCGGTCGCGCTAGTCGAACTCGCCGAGGGCGTGCGGATCGTGAGCAACGTGGTCGGGGTGCCGTACGACAACGTGCGGATCGGGATGCCGGTACGGCTCGTCTTCCAGTCGTACGACGAGGAGCTGGTGCTGCCCGTCTTCCAGGGGGTGACGGCATGAAGGCCGGTGACGAACTGCCGCCGCTGGAGATCGAGATCACCCGCACACTGATCGTCGCCGGCGCCATCGCCTCGCGGGACTACCAGGACGTGCACCACGACCCGGAGCTGGCCCGGGAGAAGGGCTCTCCAGACATCTTCATGAACATCCTGACCACCAACGGCCTGGTCGGCCGCTACATCACCGACCACTTCGGCCCGGCGGCCGGCCTCCGCAAGGTCGCCATCCGGCTCGGCGCACCCAACCACCCCGGCGACACGATGACCCTGACGGGCAGAGTCGAGGAGGTCGACGGCGACACGGCGACCGTCCGGGTCGTCGGCGCCAACGGCATCGGCAGACACGTCACGGGCACGGTGACGGTCACCGTCCCGCCGGGACCGCCGGGACCGCCGGGGCCACCAGGGCCACCAGGGCCACCAGCGCCACCGGCACCGTCGGCATCGCCGGGAGGCGCGCGATGAGCGTCCGCACGCGGGACGGCCTCGGCGGGCGCGCGGCGATCGCCGGTATCGGTGCCACCGAGTTCTCCAAGGACTCCGGGCGCAGCGAGCTGCGGCTGGCTGCGGAGGCGGTGCGAGCGGCGCTGGACGATGCGGGGCTCACACCGGCCGACGTGGACGGCATGGTCACGTTCACCATGGACACCAGCCCCGAGATCACCGTCGCCCACGCCGTAGGCATCGGCGAGTTGTCCTTCTTCTCCCGGGTCCACTACGGCGGCGGCGCGGCCTGCGCGACCGTCCAGCAGGCCGCCCTCGCCGTCGCCGCCGGCGTGGCGGAGGTCGTGGTCTGCTACCGCGCCTTCAACGAGCGCTCCGGCCGCCGCTTCGGCTCCGGCGTCCGGCACCGGGAGCCGACGGCGGAGGGCGCGGCGCTCGGCTGGGTGATGCCGTTCGGGCTGCTCACGCCCGCCTCCTGGGTGGCCATGGCGGCCCAGCGGTACCTCCACGCGTACGGTCTGACGACGCAGGCGTTCGGGCACGTGGCCGTCCTCGACCGCAAGCATGCGGCGACGAACCCGGCGGCGTACTTCCACGGCCGTCCCATCACCCTCGCCGACCACACCGCCTCCCGCTGGATAGCCGAGCCGTTGCGGCTGCTGGACTGCTGCCAGGAGACGGACGGCGGCCAGGCCCTGGTCGTGACGTCCGTGGAGCGGGCCCGCGATCTGCGGCATCCGCCCGCCGTCGTCACGGCGGCGGCCCAGGGCGCGGGCCGGGCCCAGGAGCAGATGACGAGCTTCTACGGCGACGACCTCACCGGCCTGCCCGAGATGTCGGTGGTGGCCCGGCAGCTCTGGCGGACCTCCGGGCTCACCCCGGCCGACATCGACGTCGGCATCCTGTACGACCACTTCACCCCGTTCGTCCTCATGCAGCTGGAGGAGCTCGGCTTCTGCGCCCCCGGCGAGGCGGCCGACTTCGTCGCGGCGGAGGCCCTGCCCCTCAACACCCATGGCGGCCAGCTCGGCGAGGCCTACCTGCACGGCATGAACGGCATGGCGGAGGCCGTACGACAGCTGCGCGGCACGTCCGTGAACCAGATACCCGGCGCCGCCCGGACCCTGGTGACGGCCGGGACGGGCGTACCGTCCTCGGGCCTGATCCTGACCACCGACACCTGAAGCTCCCGACCGCCGACCGCCGACCGCCGACCGCCGACCGCCGACCGCCTACCCCTGAGCGCCCTGCCCCGACAACCGAGCGGCGAGGGTCCGCCGGCCCGCACCGCCCACCCGTCCCCGACCTCCGCCCCCAGGGGTAAACCCGCAGTACGAATCGGCCGATCGTCCACCTCCAGGAGGTGCAGACAGCCCTGCCCCTACAACCTGAGGGGGATTCGTCTTCGGGACCTGCGGCCGATCCGCCGGAGGCACCCCCGCTTCTAGCGTGGAGCCATGACCACACCCGTCTGCAACCGCGCTTCGAACGCCGCCGCGCCCGCGACGACGCAGACCCTCCCGTATCCGTCGTTCTCGTCGTACGTCAGGGCTCGCCAGCCGGTGCTGCTGCGTACCGCCCGGTCGCTGACCGCGAACCCGAGCGACGCGGAGGACCTGCTGCAGACCGCGCTCACGAAGACGTATGTCGCCTGGGAGCGCATCGAGGACCACCGCGCGCTGGACGGCTATGTGCGCCGTGCGCTGCTGAACACGCGCACGTCGCAGTGGCGCAAACGCAAGGTGGACGAGTTCGCGTGCGACGAACTGCCCGAGCCGGAGCCGGTGCCCGGCGAGAACGACCCGGCCGAGAAGCAGGCGCTGCACGACGCGATGTGGCGGGCGATCATGCGGCTGCCGGTCCGGCAGCGGGCGATGGTCGTCCTCAGGTACTACGAGGACCTCAGCGAGGCACAGACGGCCGAGGTGCTCGGGGTGTCGGTCGGCACGGTGAAGTCGGCGGTCTCGCGTGCGCTCGGCAAGCTGCGCGAGGACCCTGAGCTGGGACTTGTCCGGTAAGGAGCCCACCTGGGGACCACCCTGGGCCCCCGCTGGGGACCGACGTGAACTGATCGATCATCCCCTCCTAGTGACATACCGCCCGGTATGCGCGCAGAATCAGCGCAACCTTTTCCGCGCCGCAGGCAATGTCGCCCCGGGAGGACGCCGTGCTGAGCACCATGCAGGACGTACCGCTGCTGATCTCCAGGATCCTGACCCACGGGTCGACGATCCACGCAGCATCACAGGTGACGACCTGGACCGGTGAGGACGAACCGCACCGCCGCTCCTTCGCGGAGATCGGCGCCCGCGCGGCCCAGCTGGCGCACGCGCTCCGGGACGACCTCGGTGTCGTCGCCGACGACCGGGTGGCAACACTGGCCTGGAACAACGCCGAACATGTCGAGGCGTACTTCGCGATCCCCTCGATGGGCGCGGTCCTGCACACCCTGAACCTCCGCCTTCCGCCGGAGCAGCTGGCCTGGATCGTCGGCCACGCGTTCGACAGGGTCGTGATCGTGGGCGGTTCGCTGCTGCCGCTGCTCGGCCCGCTGCTCCCGCACCTCAAGACGGTCGAGCACGTCGTCGTCACCGGCCCCGGCGACCGCTCGGCGCTGGCGGACGCGACCGCGCAGGTGTACGAGTACGAGGAGCTGATCGCCGGAAAGCCGACCACGTACGACTGGCCGGAGCTGGACGAGCGCCAGGCCGCCGCCATGTGCTACACCTCCGGCACGACCGGCGACCCCAAGGGCGTGGTCTACAGCCACCGCTCCATCTACCTGCACTCCATGCAGGTCAACATGGCCCAGTCGATGGGCCTGACCGACCAGGACACCTCGCTGGTCGTAGTGCCCCAATTCCACGTGAATGCCTGGGGGTTGCCGCACGCGACCTTCATGACGGGCGTGAACCTGCTGATGCCGGACCGCTTCCTCCAGCCGGGCCCGCTCGCCGAGATGATCGAACACGAGAAGCCGACGCACGCTGCGGCCGTCCCCACCATCTGGCAAGGCCTGCTCGCCGAGCTGAACGCCAGGCCGCGCGACGTCACGTCCCTCACCCAGGTCACCATCGGCGGCGCGGCCTGTCCGCCCTCCCTCATGGCGGCCTTCGACAAGCTGGGCATGCGGGTCTGCCATGCCTGGGGCATGACGGAGACCTCCCCGCTCGGCACCATCGCCCGTCCGCCGGCGCAGGTGCTCGGCATGGACGAGGAGTTCGCCTACCGCCTCACCCAGGGCCGCTTCCCGGCCGGCGTCGAGGCCCGCCTGACCGGCCCCGGGGGCGAGCGCCTCCCCTGGGGCGGCACGTCGGCCGGCGAGCTGGAGGTCCGCGGCCCGTGGATCGCCGGCGCCTACTACAACGGCCCCGACGCCGAACCCCTGCGCCCCGCCGACAAGTTCAGCGAGGACGGCTGGCTGAAGACAGGCGACGTGGGCACGATCAGCGCCGACGGCTTCCTCACTCTCACCGACCGCGCCAAGGACGTCATCAAGTCCGGCGGCGAGTGGATCTCGTCGGTGGAGCTGGAGAACGCGCTGATGTCCCACCCGGACGTCGCCGAGGCCGCGGTCGTCGCCGTCCCCGACGACAGGTGGGGCGAGCGCCCTTTGGCCACGGTCGTCCTCAAGGAGGGCGCCACCACCGACTTCGCGGCGCTGCGCGGCTTCCTCGCCGACGGGGGGAAGATCGCCAAGTGGCAGCTGCCGGAGCGCTGGACGATCATCGAGTCGGTCCCGAAGACGAGCGTCGGCAAGTTCGACAAAAAGGTCCTGCGCAGGCAGTACGCCGCGGGCGAACTGGACATCACCCAGCTCTGACGCCGCGGCCCGGCACCGACTGGCCCCCGCCCGGGGTCAGTTGGTGCCGATCCGCGACAGCAGCTCCACGATCCGGGACTGCACCTCGTTGCTGGTGGAACGTTCCGCGAGGAACAGCACCGTCTCGCCGGAGGCCAGGCGCGGCAGGTCGGCCTGGTCGACGGCGGCGGTGTAGACGACGAGCGGGGTGCGGTTGAGCTGCCCGTTCGCGCGCAGCCAGTCCACGATCCCGGCCCGGCGCCGGTGCAGCTGCATCAGGTCCATGACGACCAGGTTCGGCCGGAAATCGCCCGCCAGCGTCACCGCGTCGGTATCGCTCGCCGCCCGCGCCACCTGCATCCCGCGCCGCTCCAGCGTCGCCGTCAGCGCCAGCGCGATCTCCGCGTGCTCCTCGATGAGCAGCACGCGCGGCGGGTGCTGCTCGCTGTCGCGCGGCGCTAGCGCCTTGAGGAGTACGGCGGGATCGGCGCCGTACGCCGCGTCCCGCGACGCCTGCCCGAGCCCGGCCGTCACCAGTATCGGCACCTCGGCCGCCACGGCCGCCTGCCGCAGGGACTGGAGCGCCGTCCGCGTGATCGGCCCGGTCAGCGGATCGACGAACAGCGCGGCCGGGAACGCCGCGATCTGCGAGTCGACCTCCTCGCGCGAGTGCACGATGACCGGCCGGTAGCCGCGGTCGCTCAGCGCCTGCTGGGTCGACACGTCCGGGGCGGGCCACACCAGCAGCCGGCGCGGGTTGTCCAGCGGCTCCGGCGGCAGCTCGTCGTCCATCGGCTGCGGCCGCGGCGGATCGGCGACCTCGATGGCCCCGCCGGGACCGTCCAGCGGTTCGGGCCCCTCAGCGGCGTTCTCGTCCGGTGCCCCTATGGCGTACGACCGCCCGCTGCCCTCGGTCGCCGGCGCGAGCCGGGACTGCCCGGCCAGCGACGGCTGGGCAGCCTGGGGCTGCTGCTGGGCTTGCTGCGGTTGCTGCGGCTGCGCGGGGGTCTGCTCACCCTGCGGGTGCGGACGCGCGGCCGGGTCGGGCGGCGTACCGAGCTTGCGGCGCCGGCCGGAACCGCCGGTCTGGTGCGGGGGAGGCGTGGCCGACGGGTGCGGGGCCGGGGGTGCAGAGGGCTGCCGGGCCTGAGCCGGGTTCGGTGCCTGTGCCTGTGCCTGTGCTTGTGCCGCCTGCCGGTTGAACGGCACCCCCTGCCCCAGCGTGCGCACGCTGATCGCCCGCCCCTGCGTCGAGTTCGGGTCGACCGGCGCGGCGGCGGCCTCGGCGGGCAGCGGCTGGGCGGCCTGGGCCGGGACGCCCTGCCCGGGAGTTCCCTGCGCGGGGGTCTGGTGCGGGGCGTTCGGCTGCGGGGGTACGGGGGCGGCGGGGGGCTGGGCGGTGCCGTCCGGCGGTACGGGTGCCGCCGTGCCGTTCTGCTGCGGCGGTACGGGCATGCCCTCGCCCTGGGTGTTGTCGGCCTCCGGCCAGATCTGCTGGGCGGGCGCGCCGTGGGGCGGCGTTCCCTGGGCCGGGTTGCCCTGGGCAGGTGTGCCCTGGGTGGGGGCGGCTTCCGTCGGGAGCGGCTGGTTGGGGGCCTGCGCCGGGGCCTGGTGGGGCGCGGGGGCGCCCTGGTCGGCGGCGACCGCCTGCTGCGCGGGGCCGGGCTGGGGTTGCTGAACCGGTTGTCCAGGAGCGGCTCCCGGTACGCCCTGGCCTGCGGTCCCCTGAGCGGGTACGGGGGCGTGCGCGGCCTGCGGGGGGACCGCCGCGGGTACGGCCGTACCGTGCGGGGCGGTGGCCGCGGCGCCCTGGCCGGGCGCGCCCTGAGCCCCTGCGGCCTGGGCCGGGACGTCCTGCCCGGGGGTTTCCTGGGCAGGGACGGGGTGGTGCGGGGCGGCGGCCTGGTGCGGAACGGCCTGATTCGTTGCGGTTTGGCCGACGACGGCCTGGTTGGGCACAGGCTGTGCCGGACCGTCCTGTGCGGCAGCTCCCTGTGCGGGCTGCGCAGGCTGGACGGCCTGGGGCGCCTGGGCGGGACGGCCGGGCTGTGCCGGTGCCCCGGGCGCCTGCGTCGGCTGGGCCACGGCACGGCGACGGCGCCCCGTCGGTGCGCTCGCGGGGTGCGGCTGCGGCGGGGTGTGGTCGTCGGCCTGGTCGTGTGGCACGGCGTCGTGCCGGCCGCCGTCATCGAGCGGGACGTCACCGGAGACGGCAGGCCCGGGAACCTGCATGCCCTGACCTTGCGCCTGACCCTGAGCGGCCTGCAGTTGAGCCTGCCCCTGCAACTGTCCCTGGGCCTGCGGCTGTCCCTGGCCCTGTACCGGGCCGGGGCCCTGCACTGGGACGAGTCCTTGCGGTTGGCCCTGGACCTGCGCCGGGCTCTGGCCACCCTGAACCTGACCCTGCCCTTGTACCGGGACGAGCCCTTGCGGCTGACCCGCGCCGTGCACCTGATCTTGCTCCTGCGCCGCGCCCTGGCCCTGATGACCAAGCTCCGGCACCTGACCGGATCCCGGCACCTGACCGTGCCCCTGCCCCGGCACCTGTCCCTGCCCCGGCACTGGACCCTGCCCCTGACCATGCACATGCCCCGGAGCCGGCACCGGCCCGGGCCCCTGCCCGGACGGCCCAGGCCCCTGCTGTCCCTGACGGTTCCCCGGCCCGTCCCCACCGTCACCGGAAGCCGGACCGGTCTGAGGAGCGCCGATCTGTGGAGCCCCCTGCTGCCCCTGCCCGACGACCTGCTCAGCGGGGCTCCCCTGGGCGGCAACCCCCTGATCCGCCTCGGCCGGTGGCAGGGCGAACACCTGGCGAGGGCTCGCCTCCTGCGCGGCGGCCCGTTCGTTCGCGGCGGCCAGTGCACGGCGACGGCGCCCCGTCGGCTGCCCGGCCTCCGCCGGGGCTACCTCGGTGGACGGCGCGGGCAGCGCCGGCGGCAGGGCGTGCTGCTCGCCGCCGTCGCGCCGGGCCCGCCGTCCGGTGGGCGCGGGCACGCCCTGCGGCGGTACGGTCCCGCCCAGCCCCGAACCCGTGGCCGCGGCGCCCGCGGCATGCTCGGCGGCCGTGACGACGGCACCCTCGGACACCCCGGCGGCATCCGCCTCGGCGGCGTCCTCGGCCGGCCGCCCGCGCCGCCGCCCGGTCCCGCCGGAGGCCGCACCGGCCGCACCGGCCTCTCCGGAGGCCGCACCGGCCGCACCGGCCTCTCCGGAGGCCTGCGCCGGAACCGGCGCCGCCCCCTCGACGGCCCGCCGCCGACGCCGCCCGGTCGGCGCGGCAGCCTCCGTACCGGAAGCACCAGTCGCACCGGACCCGGCCCCGTCGGTCGCACCGCCCTCGCCCGGCGCATCGCTCTCCAGGAACGCGTCGACGGACGACCGACGCGCGCGCCGCCGCCCGCCGCCCGAGGTCTGCCCGCCCTGAGCGGCGGCTTCCTCGGCCTGCGCCGCCCCGGCATCCGCGGCGACGGCCCCGGCCCCGCCCCCGAGCGGCACCTCGAGGACGAATGCACGGCCGCTCATCCCCGGCACCTCGTGCGTCTGCAGCACGCCGCCGTGCGCCCGTACGATCCCGCGCACGATCGGCTCGTGCACCGGGTCTCCCCCGGCGTACGGCCCGCGCACCTCGATCCGTACGACCTCACCGCGCTGCGCCGCCGCCACCACGACGGTGTTGTCCATGTAACCGCTCGCCGACACGGGCGCGTTGCCGGTCGCGTCGACGCCCGCCACGTCGGCGACGAGGTGCGCGAGGGCGGTGGCGAGCAGCCGCGGGTCGACCTCGGCCTCGATGGGCGGCGCGTGCACGGCGAACTGCACCCGCCCCGGCCCGATGAGCTCCACGGCCCCGTCGACACCGGAGGCGACGACCGCGTCGAGCATCACCTTCGTACGGGAGATCTGCTCGGCGCCGGTGTCGAGCCGCTGGTAGCCGAGGACGTTGTCGATGAGCGTGGTGATCCGCGAGTAACCGGCCGACAGATGGTGCAGCACCTGGTTGGCCTCGGGCCACAGCTGCCCGGCGTCGTCCGCGGCGAGCGCCGACAGATCGCGGCGCAGTTCCTCGAGCGGCCCGCGCAGCGAGCCCCCGAGCAGCGTCAGCAGCTGCTCGTGCCGCGCGGCGAGCGCCTCGTACCGGTCCTTCTCGCGCTCGCCGAGCGCGGCGTACCGCTCCTCGCCCGCGGCGAGTTCCTCCTCGTGCTGCTCGCGCAGCTGCTCCAGCTCGGTGACGTGCTGCTGGCGCAGCGCGGTGAGTTCGGAGGCGTGTTCCTCGGCGACCCGCTCCAGCTCCTCGGCGTGCCGCTCGGCCTCGGTCTGCTTGTCCTTGGCGAGCGCGTCGTACGGCCGCCGGTCGGTGAAGGTCATCACGGCGCCGACCAGCTGGTCGCCGTCGCGCACGGGCGCGGTCGTCAGGTCGACCGGCACCTTGCCGCCGTTCTTGGCGAACAGCACCTGCCCGCGCACCCGGTGCTTGCGCCCGGAGCGCAGCGTGTCGGCGAGCGGGGACTCCTCGTACGGGAAGGGCGACCCGTCGGGGCGCGAGTGCAGCACGAGGGTGTGCAGCTCGCGTCCGCCGAGGTCGCTGGCCCGGTAACCCAGTATCTGGGCGGCGGCCGGATTGACCAGCACGATCCGCCCGTCGGTGTCCGTGCCCACGACGCCCTCGGACGCGGCCCGCAGGATCATCTCGGTCTGTCGCTGCGAGCGCGCCAGCTCGGCCTCGGTGTCGACGGTGCCGGACAGGTCGCGTACGACGAGCATGAGCAGCTCGTCGCTGGTGTAGCCGTAACCGTCGTACGCTTGCTGCCCGTTCTCGAGATTCGCACTGGTGACCTCGACGGGGAACTCGCTCCCGTCCGTCCGGCGCGCGATCATCCGGGTCGGCTTGGTCCGGGCCCGCGGGTCGATGTGGTCGGGCCGCCGCATGGACCCGGGGATGAGCTTGGAGTCGAACTGCGGCAGCAGGTCGAGCAGCCCCCGCCCCACCAGGGCAGTCCCCGGCGTCTCGAAGGCCTCCAGGGCGATGGTGTTGGCGTTGACGACGGTCCCGTTGGCGTTGACCAGCACCAACGCGTCGGGCAGCGCGTCCAGTATGGCTGCGAGGCGAGCAGCGCCTCGGGATGGCCTGCTGCTCACGAGACGCTTCCTCCCTGTTACCGCGCTTTCCGACCGCTCGGGCCATCTTGCCAACCGGCCCGCAGCGTGTCACGCGAGGGAGTCTAAGGGCTGGGGTTGCGGTCGCGACGCCGGATGAGAGGGAGGTCGCACGAGGAAGTGACACCGCACCGACGCCGACGTGGCATGGACCGCCTGGCCACGTCACCCGCTCCTCGCCATACCTTCACGGGACCTTTCGGAAGTCGTTTCCCGTCCGCGTCCCGTCTGCACCCTGGCTGCGGCTCCCGTCGCGGGTCGGCATCCCTGATTCCCTTCCCGGGGCGGACCGGCTCTCAGGAGCGGCCCGTGGGCCGGAGATCGGGCAGGAGGGGCACCAGCCGGTCCCAGCGCTCGATCTGACACCCGTTGCTGCGCTCGTACGCCGCGTCGACGGGCCGCCCGGCCCAGGTGCCGGTGACGTGCGCGGTGGCCGGCCCGCCGTACTGCATGGTGCAGACGCTGCCCTCCGGTACGGGCGCGAAGGTGTCCTCGCCCCACCGTGTGTTCCGCTCCACGGCGGCGCAGGCCCCGCCCGGATCCGGGTGGCTGCCGCCGTCGGGGTGGCAGTGCAGCTCGAACGTCCCGTCCGCGCCCTCGCCCGCGTTCCGCACGGTCACAGTGAGGCGGTCACCGGTCCGGTCCTCGTCGCGCACCGGGGGAGGCGCGAGGGCGTCCGGTGCGAGGGCGGGCTCGGCGTACGCGGCCGGGGGCGCTGCGGACAGGGAGGTGACGACGGCGACGGAGGCGGTGGCACCGCTGAGAAGGCGGCGCAGCGTGGGCCGTACAAGGAGCTGTGTACGGAGCTGTGCGCGGAGGCGGGCGTCGACGCGGGGGCCGGCGCCCCGATGAGTGACCTGCAACATGGCCTGACTAACGCGCCGGGCGCACGGACGTTGCGCGCCGCGTGCACGCCGGTGGCTGCCTACCGCCCGTCCGGACCCCGGGCCCTCGGCGTTGCCGCCGGTGGGAAGGGGGACGGGGGCGCTGCCACCGGCGACAAGGCCTTTGCCCTGCGGCCCGCCTGCCTAGTACCGTGGGGGGCGATTGGTGACACCACGCTCGACTGTGTCATCATCGGGACGCACCACCCACTCGCACTCGCGCGCGGGAGGTTGTGCCTGGAGGCGTCGCCTAGTCCGGTCTATGGCGCCGCACTGCTAATGCGGTTTGGGTCTTAAAGCCCATCGAGGGTTCAAATCCCTCCGCCTCCGCCCTCTGACCAGGGAGTTCGGCTGATTTCGGCTGGGCTCCCTGAGTCGCGTTCAGAGCCATTTTCAACCCCCAGATGGCACGCTGATGGCACTAACGGCCGCGGGCCTGCTGGCACGGGGGATGAACGCCGCAATCCGGCGCGTGGCGTCCGCCGCCATCTCCTCCGCGACGACCGCGTACACGTCCTTCGTGAACGCCACCGAGGCGTGCCCCAGGACCTCGCTCACGAACTTGTCGTCGACCCCGGCCGCGATCAGCATCGTCGCCGCGCCGTGCCGGAGATCATGGAAGCGGACGGGCGGGAGCACCATCCGCAGCGCGACGTGCACCGCGGCCTCCGTCGTCCGGTACTTCCTGGCGATCCGCTCGACCGGCCAGCCTTCGCTGGCCTTCTCCCGAATGTTGCCGTACCGCTCGATCAGGATGGCGAACCGGCTGGACAGGTACGCGGGCTTGAGCGCCTTGCCGTCCTCGTAGACGTACACGCGCCCCGAGTCCTCGTACGCCTCGCCCCACTGCAACCGCTCTTCGAGCTTCCGCTTCCGCCACGCCCTGTGGACGCGCACCGTCTCTTCGTCGAGGGGAACCTGACGCCAACCGGCCTCGGTCTTGGTGTCGTCGAGCTCGTCGTCAGCCTGCGCCTGGAGGATGTGCAGCCAACCCCGTTCGAGGCTGAGGTGTTGGTCCTCCGCGCCGACCAGCTCGCTCCGGCGCGGCCCGTAGTACGCGGTCAGGTGGAACGCCGGGTAAAGCCGTTCCTCGGACGCCTCGGCGAAGTCGAGGAAGTTCCCCGTCTGCGTCGCCGTCCAGACCATCACCTTCGCCGGAACGACGCCCGTACGCTCCCACGCCTCGACGCGCTCGACGGTCCACAGCAGCGGCTTCGCGCGGCCCTTGCTGCGCTTGCCGCCCTTCGAACGCCACAGGCCCTCAAGTGGGTTGTCCGTCCGAATCTTCGACACCTTCACGGCGTCCGTCATGGCCCCGTGGAACACGGCGTGCACCCGCTTGATGCGGGACTCGGATATCGGCCGGGAGTGGATTCGCCGGCCATCCCTCGTTGCCCGCGCCCCGACAAGCCGCCGCAGGATCTCGGAGCGGTCGTCCTTCTCCTCCGGCTTGTTGATCTTCCGCATGGCGGCGTACAGCTCGCGCGCGTGCTCGTCGGTCAGGTCGACCACCTTGATATGCCCGAGGCCGGGCGTCAGGTAGAGGTCGATGGCCTCGCGCTCGGCGTCGTCTTCTTCGCGAGGCCCTCGCCGGTCTCGGCCTCAGACTTCCGCCAGGTGTAGCGGCGCTCCAGGAACGCCGCGAGCGTGGTCTTACGCTCCTCGTGCGCCTTCGGGTTGCTGGCCCGGCCGAGGACCTTGACCAACTCGTCCTTGCATTCCCGCTCGGTGGTGAACGGGCCGACCCGCGGTTGCCGGCGCTTTCCGTCGGCGCTAGGCGGCGCCTCGTAGCGGGCATACCAGCCGCCATGACTCTTCTTGCTCAGGTCCGGGCACTTCTTGCCGAGGAGCTTCTTCGTCTCCGGCTCTCGGCAACTGCATGACTTGTAGGGCTTCATTCATCTCCCTTGTCGTGTCGCTCGACGAGATTTCCGCTCTCGTCGAACTCGAGGTCCAAGACGTTCCCGTCCTGGTCGTGCGTGAAGTAAGTGCCATCCCGGCGGCGCTGCACGAAACCGCGCCCGCCGTGGTCCTCGCGGAACGCACGTCGCCCGGCTTCACTCCGGCCGAAGTCGCGGTAGCCGAGCGGGTGGGCGTGGCGCAGGAAGTCCACGTACGCCGTTCCGTCGTCGCCCTCCGGAACGTGCAGCGGGCGGAATCCCCGAGCCCACTTCCACGCGGTCTTGGCGTCTACCGGGCCGATGCCCGTGAGCTCGACCGTGCCCTCGTAGGTGTGAGGGAAGAGCAGCGCCGAGGGATTCACCTTGAAGACCGCTGCCAGCGCCATCAGGTCGTCGACGTCGGCGCGTCGGATCTGCTTCGGAGCTTCGGCCTCGGGCGGGAGTGTCCGACCGTTCTCGATCTTGTTGAGAGCGTCGGCGCTCAGGTTGCGGCCCACCTTCTTGAGCTCGGCAGATAGGGCCCGAAGGCTCATTCCCCGGGCTTCGCGCAGTCGCCGGATGTTGTCGGCAACGGTGCGTGCTGTAGGGCCCATCTCGATACGTCCTGTCGTCATAATCGCGACGCTAGCATGTCGATATTTTCTCGACACGAGCATGGAAAGTTGCGACGTCGGGCGGCCTGAACTACCGTCGTCATCATCACGGATGATACCGAGATTTCACAAGCTCTCTCATGGAAAATCCAGACAGGAGGGGCTGTGTCGAAGACACGCACTCAGGAGCAGCTCGGCCCGGATGCGAAGGGGTGGCTGACTCCTCGGGAGGCGGCCTCTATGACGCGCTACAGCGTCCGGACGCTGGCCAACCAGCGCTCACTGGGGACCGGCATCCCCTACACGAAGCTCCCTTCCGGGAGGGTCAGGTACCGCCGCGCCGATGTAGAGCGGTACCTCACCGGCCAGGGCGCGGAGGCTTTCTGATGACGGTCCGCTGGAGTCGCGAGGCGCTCGAAGCGCTCGGGCCGACTACGGACGTGCCGACTGTCGCGGACGTCGTCGGCGTCGACCCGGACACGGTCTATGGGCAGATCCGACGCGGCGAGTGGACGATGACCCGGATCCTGCGCCTCGGCCGGCGAATCAAGATCCCGACGCGAGACATCATCACCTACCTGTACGGCTCCGAGGTTGGCGCCGAGCCCGTTCCCGTGCCGACCCCGACTATGCCGACTGCGTGCCATCACGCCGTATCACCGCAGGTCGCGGGTCGTGAATTGCATGCCTCATGCGGTTGCATCCTTGCCCCGGCTGAGGTGATCCAGCTCCGGCGGACGACCGCAAGCGCGATGCCACACGGCTGACCCGGTCGACGACACCGCGGCATGAGACAGCCGTGCCGTCGGCGATTGGGACGCCGACGGCACGGCCTTGACGCCATATCCACGTCGGTTCCCGGTACCTACCGCCAAGCAGACCCGGGGTCCGACTGTCCAGAAAGACGCCAATGCACACTCTGGCATACACCCACGGGCTCGTGTCCGGCTCTACTGCCCCCGCTGCCGCGCGCGGCCTGAGCCTCACCGGGAGCGCCCGATGACCCGGCACCCCTCGAACACGCATCGCCCGAGCGTGAGTCGCCCGGGCTCCACCGGCCTCCGGTTCGGCATGTTCGCCGTCTGTGTGGCCCGGGACCCGGACCCTGGCCTGAACTCCGGCAAGGCCAAGCCGCTGTACGACATTCTCGTGACCTTCGCGGACGTCAGCTCCCGCGACACCGGCCAGGGCTACCCGTACCGCGCTGCGCTCGCTGACTGTCTGGACTGCTCGAAGCAGACCGTGGACCGGGCCGCGGAGTACCTGGAGAAGGAGATCGGGCTGGTGCGGGTCGTCCGCCGCAAGGTGGAGGGCAAGGAGGACGAGAACGACGCCAACCTATACATGATCTTCGACGCGTGGCTGATCCACGGTGTCCCGCCACCGGCAGACACCCCGCCGCAGCTTGTTGCCCGGTACGGCCACACGATCCCCGGTTTCGACATCGACGCGTGGATGCGGGAGTACGCTCCCGACTTCGACCTGCCCGGCTGGCAGGCCGCCTATGGCGAGAAGCTGCGTGCTCAGCAGGCCAAGCGTGAGGAGCAGCGCCGCAAAGAGCGGGCTCGCCGGAAGAAGTCGAAGAAGGGTGGGGGTGGCGTCACCAGTGAAGCCACCCCCGAGCACTCGGCGAACGAGGGAGGTGGTGTCATCGGTGACGCTACCGGTGGTGTCATCGGTGACGCGTCCGGTGGCGTTATGGGTGACGCCCTATCTAAAGCCGGTGGTCGAGAGCCTTCTTCTACATCGACTGACGGGGGTTCGGCCGTAGGCCAAAGTGCGGGTGGTTTGGCGCCTGCGGGTGTGAGCATCAGCGCGGCACCGAAAGCCGACAGCGAGCCGGGCGGCTTCGCCGCCGATCCGAAGGACTCTCCTCCCCGACAGCAGAAGCGCAAGTCGCCCAGGACGACGAAGGTGACCCCGGCCCGGCCGGTTGCCGATGAGGAGGAGGTATGGGCGGCCCTTGGCCCCGTTCTGGCTGAGGTCGGGACGCGGCAGGGCACCCGCCCGGCGACGCTCCGGAAGGCCGTCCGGCTCCTCCTGGGCCACAACACCGACGTCCGCAGCACCGCGTTCGATGCCTACCCGCGCAGGCCGGAACACGCCCTCGCCCGGATCAACCGCGGCTGGTACCGCGCCCAGGGTCCTGAGCGGGCTGCCAAGGACTACGACGGCCCCGACGCCATCCGGCGCCCTGTCGGCTACCTCGCCACGGTCCTCACCGCCCAGGAGTGTATCCGGCCAGAGTGCGAACTGGGCATCCTGCTGACGACCGGTGAGGAGTGCGCCGAGTGCGAGGGACGCGCGGCCGAGCGGACCGTCACCGCCCTCGGTGCCCGGCTGGAGGCGGAGACTGCGCAGCTGGCCGCCGAGCGGCAGGCACGGGAGGCGGCCGAGCAGCAGGACCGCCGGGAGCAGCACGACGCGTTCGGCCTGCCCGAGCAGCGCGCCACCTGGCGGTGCGCGACACCCACCTGCCACCGCCTCGGCCGCGGAACGCCACCCGACGTCCGGCTCTGCGGAGAGTGCCTCGAGGACGCCCGCCTGTCCCTGCACCAGGGGGCGCCGTTCTGACCGCCCCACGGCTGCCCCGGCGGGTAATCGTCCGCCGCGCCCCCGAGATGCTCGCCCTCGTGCCGTCCGCCGTCGCCGACTGGACAGCTGCCGCCGACCTCATCACCACCCACACCGCAGGAAGGACCACCGCGCCGTGACCAGGCCCGCTCCCGCCGACACCATCGCCCCGACCCGCCGCCCCGAGGACAATCACTGCTGGTGCTGCGGCACTCCAGGCGCCCCCGCACCCCAGGGGACGCTCCGCGCCGACATCCACCTGACGGGCCACCTGTGCCCGCGCTGCTGGGGCCTCCAGCCGCGCGGCCGGAACCAGTGGGTACGGGCCGCCTCCGCCCTGTACATCGCCCTCGGCTTGGGCCGCGAGTGGCACAACTCTGGCTTCCGTACCACGTGGCTGGAGGAGACCGCCCGGCACCACGGCGTCACGGCATGGCACGACGCCCCTAGGGACACCCCGCTCCCCTCCGGCCCGTTCTCCTGGCTCCCGGGAGGCGTCCTCGACGCAGCGGCCGCCGACCTCGCCAAGCGGGACGACGAGTTCAACCGCTCCCGCGTCCAGCCCGCAGGCCCGACGGGGAAGGCCGGCACCCGATGAAGCTCATTAGAGGACCATCCCTTCTGCAGCCCTCACGAGTAGGGTTGTGACCTCTCGGTCCCGGTGGGTGCATGGCCAGTGATGCG
>NZ_JACTVI010000092.1 GCF_014495685.1 Streptomyces sp. TRM68367
ACCGCTTCACATCGAGAACGGCGGTGTATGTGACACTGGTCGGCACGTGAGGCCCCTCGGTCAGAACAATCTGTCGCAAGATCGTTCCTATCAGGGGCCTTACGCCTGCTTGGACTTGGGGACCGCGCGGGCCACAGCGCAAGCATCGCGATCACAGCGAGTGACGGGCGCTTACCGGGAAAGACTCAATGGCTGCGTACCAGCGGTGCCGCTGCTCGGCCTCGCGGAGCTCTTTCTCCCGCTGTTGGCGCTCAGCGTCTGCCGCCAGGTGCTCAAGCTTCTGCAGCAGGCGCCCCAGTCGGGACTCCGAGGTCCATCGGGCGCCGTCGCTATACGAGTACGCATGCTCAAACCGGCTTCCGGCCGGTGCACCGATCGCCAGACGCCCGTCGAACTTCTCGTCGTACGTGGGTGGCCGCGTCCAGGGACTGCGCTGCTGTCGGCGGATCTCCTGGGGAGTCGGTTCGTGCGGGACCTTGGTCGTCCGTTCCATGAGGGCGAGCGGAAAGGCCCGGCCGTGGATGACGATGGCGACCGTGTGCACGGCTTCCCCGTGGCCAAGATCGGTCCGGCTCTCCACGTCATGGCCACGGTTCTCGGCTTCGGTCAGGAGAGCGTGCATGATGCGCAGAGCCCGATCGACCAGCGGACGTGACAGGTACAGGGGGATAACCTCGGGCTTGCCCCGGGTGTCGACCACGGTCCGGGACCTGCCGAGCGCCTTGCGCGTCGCGCGGACCAGACGGTGAGGGCGGCCCAGGCTCTCGGGCACGTCGACAATCGGCACCGGTGGAGCCTGGGCGCCTTTTCGGCTTCCTCGTCGACCAGCGCGAAGACGCAGTCGCCTGGACAGGACCGCCGTCACCGCTGGTCAGTGTCGCCGAGTTGCAGCGTCGGAACGTCCTGCCCGTCCCGGACACCGCCCGTCGTTCTGCTCCCGCACCGCTACAGACCGACCCCATCCCCGGGACCGAGGGAATCGAGGCGCGTGAGCCGCACGCCGTAAGGCCACTCACCGCAGAGAGGAGCTCTCCGGCCGGCGCTTCCACGCGGCCACGGAGGAGCAGGAATTCCGGCGCCACGCAGTCGTCCCGCAGAAAGCGACAAGATCCGTAGAGCTCTTGATGACGGTGACGCGTCTAGGCACCGAGGGCGGGTGCCAGCGGTACCGACCGACCCGACCCATGGACTGGTTCCTGCTCCTGCACGGAGACGAGGAGCGGACCGTGTTCGCCGTCGAGTCTGGGGCACCGGCACACGAGACCACCCGTTTCTCGCCGGTTGAAGCCGCTGTTCCGTGACTCGCTCCTGCATGTCGGTGCCGATTCGGCCCGGACTGCCCACCGCTCGTGTGCACAGCCGGCTGGCCTGACAGCGTGGCCATCCACCTCCTCTGCCTTCTCGCAGACCAAGGCGCCTTCCTCCGCTACCACGGTGACTTCGACGGCGAAGGCATCCGCATCGCCGCTGTCTCCTGGACGAGACACCGGCTCGCCCCTGGTGCAGGACGGCGGCGGACTACCAGGCTGCGGTCGCCCGCACACCGCACGGATCTGAGCCCGGCCGCCTCACCCAGGCTCCCTGGGGCCCAGAGCTGACCCGCGCCGTGGCCGAACACGGCAACCGCCGTGGTCGAGGAACTGGCGGCCGGTGTCCTGTTGGCGGACGCGGCCGAAGCGATTCGTTGAGGAAGCTGGTCCCGCCAGTCGTGACGCTCATTTGACGCTCTGGGCGCCCTCACGCTGCTCGGCGAGCCGAGAAAGCCGCTTTGACCTGGTCTTTTCCGCGACTTGCTCAGGCCGACATCTTCCCGATGACACATCATGTGGAGTGCGTGGCGATCCTCGAACCGGCCGCGAAGGGCGCCTGACCTGCGGATTTGTTCGCGCGCATGATGTGCGGTGTGGGCGTTACGGGCGATATCTCGAACGCTGAAATGACGCTCGGTTCGGCTCGCAGGGGCAGACAGCGTTCGTGGGCACGGCCCCGCCGCGCATCGGTCCGCTGGGCGCGGCGGTCGGCCATGTCCTTGCGTCATGGGGGCGTGCTGTTGCTGAGCTGTGCCTCCAGTCGGTCGTGGGGCTGCTGGAACAGCGCGAACTCGCCCTTCGCTGTCGGGTGGATGAGTCGCGGTGTTTCTGAGGCATTCGCGAGCACATCGCCGAATGACTACGGCAGGAGCTGCTCGGTCCAGATGCATTTGCCGTTGGAGGTGTAGCGGGTCCCCCAGCGTTGTGAGAGTGCGGCGATCAGTTGCAGGCCGCGGCCTCCTTCGTCGGTCTCGAGTGCGCGGCGAACGTGAGGGGTGGTCAGGCTGCCGTCGCTGACCTCGCAGATGAGCGAGCGGCTGCGGATGAGGCGCAGCTGGGTGGGACCTCTCGCGTGCCGGATGACATTGCCGACGAGCTCGCTGGCTATCAGCTCTGTGGTCCACAGGAGGTCGTCCAGATGCCAGTCGGTGAGCTGATGTCGTATGTAGTCTCGGGCTTGGCCCGCGGCGATCGGAGCCTCGGGAAGCTCCCAGAACGCTACGTCCCCAGTGGCGAGAGCGTGGGTGCGGGCCACGAGCACCGCGGTGTCGTCACTGGTCTGCTCCTTGGTGGGGAGGAGAGTGGAAGTGAGCGCGGTGCACAGCTGGTCGAGGCGTCGGGCGTCGGCAACCCGGTCGTCGAGCGTGGCGCCCAGATCGGGCCCATCGGACATCTGGACGGTGGCGAGCATGTCGGCCAGGTGGGCCATGCCTGTGTCGATGTCGCGGGAGGCCGACTCGACCAGGCCGTCGGTGTAGAGCACCAGCAGGCTCCCTTCGGGCACCGTCAGCTCCACGGTTTCGAAGGGCGGCGTGGCCGCGCCGAGTGGCGGGTTCTGGGGCAGCTGCGGAAAGTGGACGGTGCCGTCGGGCTGGACGAGGGCAGGTGGTGGGTGCCCGGCGCGGACGATGGTGCAAAGGTGGTTGGCGGGGTCGTAGACCGCGTACAGGCAGGTGGCGTAGAACTCGTCGCCGAGGTCGCTGACCAGGTCGTTGAGGTGGGAGAACAGCTCGTCGGGGGGCAGTTCCAGGCCTGCCAGTGTGTGTACGGCGGTGCGCAGGCGCCCCATGGTGGCGGCCTCGGACAGTCCGTGGCCCATGACGTCTCCGATGACGAGCGCGACGCGCTCGGCGGACAGCGGGATGACGTCGTACCAGTCGCCGCCGACCTCCAGACCCTCGGTGGCCGGCACGTAGTGGGCCGCGGTGGTGACGGCCGGCAGGGAGGGCAGAACCGGCGGGAGCAGGCCGCGCTGCAACTCCTGGGCACGGGTGTGCTCGGCGTCGTACAGGCGGGCCCGTTCCAGGGCTTGGGCGACCAGCCCGCTGAGCGCGGTCAGCAGGGCCCGGTCCTCCTCGCTGAACCGACGCGGCCGTGAGAAGGAGATGACCAGGCAACCGACAGGACCACCGGAGGCGATCAAAGGCAGGTACGCCCAGGCATGCTTGCCTCCCGAGAACGCGAGGTCGGCGACATCCGGGTAGCGTTCGCGGAACTCCTGCCTGGAGACGAGGTACTGCGGTGCGCGGTGGTGGACGGCGTCAGTGAACGGGCTGTGATCGGACAGGCTGATCCTGTCGGGGCAGTTGTCCAGAAACTCCTGGGAGTACCCGGCGCTTCCTACCACCCGGAGGCTCTCGTCGTCCATGAGCTGCACCAGTAGGCCGGTGGCACCGAAGAGGGGCAGCACACGCTCTGCGACGGTGTGCACGACGTCGCTCACAGCAACCGCCTCGGCCAGCGCCGCGTTGAGGCGCCCGATGTACGTGGTGCGCTGGGCGGCGGCGTGTTGTGCTGCCTCACGCTGCTCGTCCGTCAGCCGCTTCTCGGTCACGTCCGTGAGGTAAACCGTCACACCGTCTGGGGCAGGGACCAGACGCAGGTGGTACCAACGCCGGTTTGTCGGCCACTGGACATCGAAGCCGGTCGGAGTGCCCGCGGCGGCGGCCTGCCGGCAGCGGTCCTCCAGATCGGGAACTTCGGCACCGAAAACGTCCCACAGTACGCGGCCGAACAGTTGCTGCGAGGGGCCGAGGAGGCGCTCGGCGTGGAGGTTGACGAACTCGATCCGCCAGTCGGCATCCACCGTGAGGAAACCGTCGCTCATGTGCAGCAACGAATGGGCGACCGAATCCAGCGCCGCCCGTTTCTGCGTCGTGTCCCACACGGTGCCCACAAAGTGAGTCGGCTCGCCGTCTTCGCCTAGGACGACTTGGGCGCGGGCCTCCACCCAGACGACAGTGCCATCCTGCCGGCACAGCCGGTACTCCGCCGCGTACTCGCTGCGCTGCCGGATGGCCTGCTCCACCGCGGCCACAACGCGCGGCAGGTCGTCCGGGTGGACGAGCCCCACAACGGTGTCGATCCGTCCGTCGAAGGTTTCCGGGTCGATGCCGAGTATGGCCATCGTCGTCTCGTCATAGACCACGTCGCCAGTGCGGAGGTTCTGGGACCAGCTACCGATGCGGACCGCCTCGCGCGCCTGCTGGAGCCGGGGCCCGGCCAGATGTTCCGCGTTCCACCAGGCGGGGCCGAGGCTGCCAGTGGCGGGAGCCGGATGTGCCAGACGCTCGCATACCCACCGTGCGAGCGCCTCGAGGAAATCCCGCTGCGCGGCCGAGGGAACTCCATACACGGTCACGACGGAGAGCACCCCGAGCGCGTTGCCCTCTGCGACAAGCAGCGGAACACCCACGATCCCGGTGTCGGCAGGAAAGGCGTAAGCCTGCGGTTCGGTCGTGGGCAGCCACACGAGCGCGCCGTCCCGCAGGGCCCGGATCGGTGCGGTCTCCTCCTGCCAGCCGAGAGACTCCCACTCCTGGGCGAATTTTCGGGGCAGTCCGCCCGTCGCGGCCAGGTGCAACGGCCGGCTGTCACCGGGTATGCGCAGGTGCACCATGCCACCCAGCCCACCGAGATCGGCCACCGCATGATGCAGCGCGAGTTGCAGCGCCTCTGCCTGGGTCTGACCGTCGCCCATGTTCCTGAGTACGCGCATCCGGGCAGGTCCCGGCGCCTCCGTCGCTGTCGGCGGAGCCTGACCGAGCTGTTCGTTCGGGGCCATATGGACCATACTCACCGTCCCACCATGCAGGGCGATTTTTACACTAATACGCATTCATGCGGATCAAATAGAGCTCTCCCCGTATTGTTTCATCCCCCGCGGGATGTCCAGCGTCCTGGGGAGGACGGTCCCCACACCGGGGGTCATCGCGTAAGGGCCCTCCACCTTGCTGGAACAGCTCATCACCTGCCTGACGACCGGGCCTGCGCCGAACATGGCGCCTTGGTGTGGCACCGGCCCCGCTCAGGGGGCTTGCGTCAGCTCTCCACCTGTCCCCGCACCCGGCGGGACGGTGTGAAGCCGTACAGGTCGAGGATGCCGGGCGGGTCGGCGAGGCCGGGTCCGCCCTGCTCGATCCAGGCGGTGATGTCGGCGGTGGCCTCCGTGTCGTTGACCAGGCCGAGCCACACCGGCCGGCCGCCCGCCGCGCGGCCGGCGGACGAGGGCTGCACGACGACGACGTTGGCGTGCGCGCAGGCGTCGAGGCAGTCGGTGACCCGCACGGTCGCCGTGCCGTCGAGTGCTTGGCGCAGGCCGCGCAGCTGATCCGCGTGGTCGAGGCCGGGGATCTTCGGTGTGCCGCAGCAGCACCCCCGGCACACGGTGACCGTGCACCGCGCCGCCCCCGCCGACGGTGCGGAGGCGGCAGCGGCAGTACGGCGGGAGCGCTTGCTCACAGGTGTCCTTCCAGGGTTGGTCCAGGCGGCCTCACGCAGCAGGCGCAGACCGTTGAGGCCGACGATGACGGTGGAACCCTCGTGGCCGACGACGCCGAGCGGCAGCGGCAGCGTACCGATCAGGTCCCAGGCGACCAATACGGCGATGAACGCCCCGGCGATTCCGAGGTTCTGGATCACCAGGCGGCGGGCGGTGCGAGACAGCCGTACGACGCTGGCGATGCCGGTGTGCGCGGCGGCCAGGACCGGAGCGTCGTTCACGCCGTCACCGACGACCAGAACCTTCCGGCCTTCCCGCTCCCGGGCGCGGACGGCGGCCACCTTGTCCTCGGCCAGCAGACCGGCGCGGACGTCGGTGATGCCGACCTGGGCGGCCAGTTGCTGTGCGGCGCGTTCGTTGTCGCCGGTCAGCAGGGTCGGGGCACCGCCGGTCAGGTCGGTGAGCGCGGCGATGGTGGCGGCGTCGTCGGGGCGAAGCCGGTCGGTGAGGCCCAGCAACCCCGGCCGGTTCTCCGTCGAGGAGGACCACCACCGTGGTGCGCCCGGCGTCCTCCAGCCCCTGGAACAGGGGTGCGGACCCGGCCCGTGTCGGCGGTCAGGAGCCGGTCCGGGGAGCCGACCTGGACAGTGCGGCCCTCGACGGCGGCGCTGACGCCCTGGCCCGGGGTGGAGGTGAAGCCGTCCGCGTCGCGAGTGCGAGCCGGCGTTCGCGGGCGGCATCGACGACGGCGCGGACCAGTGGGTGTTCGCTGGGGTGCTCCGCGGCGGCCGCCAGGGCCAGCAGCGCGTCCTCACTCAGGCCGCTGCCGGTCAGCGGGCGGATGTCGGTGACGCGCGGGGTGCCCTCGGTGAGGGGGCCGGTCTTGTCCAGGGCGACGGCGTCGATCTGGCCGAGGCGTTCCATGGCGACGGCGGACTTGGCGAGCACACCGTGGCGGCCGGCGTCGGCGATGGCCGACAGCAACCGCGGCATCGTGGACAGCACCACCGCGCACGGCGACGCCACGATCATGAAGATCATCGCGCGCAGCGCCGACTGCAGCTCGTCGCCGATGAGCAGTGGGACGGCGCAGACCGCCAGAGTGACGGCGCAGCCGTGGCGGGCGGGGACCCGGTGGAGGCCGCCCAGGGGGTCGTACGGCTGGCGGTCCTGCCGGACGACGGGCCGACCGGCGTGTTCTTCTCCTGGGACGGAACGCCCGTGCCGTGGTGATCTGGCAAGCGCGGCACAGACGGCCCTCACCGACCTCCAGGCCCACCTGACCGGCACGGACTGGCTCGACGACCGGGAGCTCACCGCCTGCAGCCTCGACGCCCGGGCCGTCGCCGAACTCCGTGTTCCCCTGACGGCAGCACGGCCCGGGCGGAAGCTCGGCATCTGCGACAGACCCACCTCCTCGGCGCACGGCGGATACGGCGGTCGATGGCGTCCAGCTCCCGCACGGATGACCGGCTGGGCACGGGGGCCCGCAACCGGGATGATGAGCGGGCTGGATGCGCCGATCACCCAAGGGGAGTGGCAGCTGATGAGAGCGTGTGTTGTCGGGGCCGGCCCCGGGGGAATCGTCACCGCCAAGGTGCTGCTGGTGAACGGCTTCGACGTCACGGTCTTCGACAAGTACCAGCAGGTCGGCGGGATCTGGTCAGCAGAAGGCTGCTACGACGGGCTGTCCAACCAGTCCGCGCTTCGCATCTTCGAGTTCGCGGACCTGCCCAACCGCTTGCACTTCGCCAGCGCGGCGGACACGCAACGCTACCTGGAGGACTACGCCGAGACCTTCGGCGTGCTGGACCGCGTCCGACCCGGCACCGAGGTGATCTCCATCCGACCAGTGAACGGTCCCGGGCGGATAGGCGCCTCCGGCTGGCTGGTCGACTCTCGGCCCACCGGGGACACGGCGGCGGAGGTTCATCGCGAAACATTCGACTACGTCGTTGTCGCCAGTGGGGCTCATCATCATGCCCAAGTGCCCGAGCTGCCCGGGCGTGAGTCGTTCCGCGGGACCGTGCTGCACTCCAACGGGGTGCGGGCCGGGGCATTCGCCGGCCGGCGCGTGGTCGTCGTGGGCGGCGGCAAGTCCGCACTGGACCTGGTCACCCGCGCCGCACACGAGGCGGCCTCGGTCACCCTCGTGCAGCGCAAGGTGAACTGGATGGTCCCCGAGCGGTTCCTGCTCGGTCTGGTCGGCTACAAGTGGATCCTGTTCACCCGGCTCGGTGAGGCGCTCCTGCCCCGCTACCACGATCCGGCCTGCATCCGTCCGATCGACCGCCTCGACGAGCGGGTCAAGCGGGCTCTGTGGTGGCTCATCACCCGCGACACGCTGTTTTCCACCGGGCTGTACCGGCTGCCGAGGCAGCTGCGGCCCGCTCACGCGCTCCCCTTCCACCTGGCCCACGCGGGAGTGATGCCACGCGGCTACGTGCGGGCCGTCCGCCGCGGCCTGATCGACCCCAAGGTCACTGCTGTCGAGGCGTACACCGACAAGGGGCTGCGACTGGCGACCGGCGAGGAAGTGGCGGCGGATGTCATCGTGTTCGCCACGGGGCACCACAAAGTCTTCCCGTTCCTGGATCCAAGCGTGCGCGTGCACGATTCCGCCGGGCGGCTGCGGCTCTACCGAGGCATCGTGCCGGCCGACGCCGACCGGCTGGGGTTCGTCGGTTTCCGGCAGGTCTTCAACAACATCATGGGCGTGGAACTCACCGCGCACTGGCTGACCAGTTATTTCCGGGCGACGCTGCGCGCCACCCCGAGCGAGCAGGAGATGCGGGAGGCCATCGACGCTCGCCTGGCCTGGCAGGAGCAGGTGCTGCCAGGCTCCGGCGGCTACGACTTCGGCCCCTACGACATCCACTGCGCGGACGAACTCCTGCACGACATGGGGTTGCCGTCCCGCCGCGCCGGCAACCTGCTGGCCGAATACCTGCTCCCCGGCGGAGTCGCACACCGCTACGCGGGCCTGACGCGATCGAGTCCGGCGAAGTAAATGCAGAGCACGAGCGGTCCGATGGCGTGATCGGAGGCAGGCGATCATCCGTCACAGCCCGCCCGAGGGGGCGGCTTCGTCGGCTGAGCGCCGGCTGTCGGCCCGTGATGTCACCGTGGCTCGGTCGCCTCGTGGGCGAGTCGACCGGTCCTCGCTTTTCGTCGACCGGTCTCTTGACGCGTCCTCAACATGATGGGTGTATGGGAGCGCTCCCGCAAATCCTCTGGAGGCGCAGTGAGAACAAGAAGACCTACGACACGCACGCGTGCCCTGGGCAGGCTGCTGACCGGGCTGGCCGCACTTCTCGGGCTCGTCGTCCCCGGCGCCCTGTCCCCGGCCACCGCGGTGGCCCAGCCGCCCCGCACGCTCGCCACGGGCCTTCACATCGAGGGCGGCCGGCTGCTGGAGGGCAACGGGAACGACTTCGTCATGCGGGGCGTCAACCACGCCCACACCTGGTACCCCGGCGAGACGCAGTCGCTGGCCGACATCAAGGCGCTGGGCGCCAACACCGTCCGCGTCGTCCTGTCCAACGGCCACCGCTGGACGAAGAACGGCCCGGCCGACGTGGCCGCCGTCGTCGACGACTGCAAGGCCAACCGGCTCATCTGCGTGCTGGAGGTGCACGACACCACCGGCTACGGCGAGGAGGCCGCGGCCGGCACGCTCGACCAGGCCGCCGACTACTGGATCGGCCTCAAGGACGTGCTCGCCGGCGAAGAGGACTACGTCATCGTCAACATCGGCAACGAGCCCTGGGGCAACACCGACCCGGCCGGCTGGACCGAGCCGACCGTCGCGGCCGTCAAGAAGCTGCGCGGCGCCGGGTTCGAGCACACGATCATGGTGGACGCGCCCAACTGGGGCCAGGACTGGCAGGGCGTCATGCGCGCCAACGCCCGCGCCGTGTACGACGCGGACACCACCGGCAACCTGATCTTCTCCATCCACATGTACAGCGTGTACGACACGGCCCAGGAGATCACCGACTATCTCGACGCGTTCGTCGAGGCCCGGCTTCCCATTCTCATCGGCGAGTTCGGCGGTCCGCCCGACCAGTGGGGCGACCCGGACGAGGACACCATGATGGCCGCCGCCGAGCGGCTCAGGCTCGGCTATCTGGCCTGGTCCTGGAGCGGCAACACCGACCCGATCCTGGACCTGGCGACCGACTTCGACCCGAACCGGCTCAGCTCCTGGGGACAGCGCATCTTCAACGGCGCCGACGGCATCGCCCGGACCTCGAAGGAGGCCACCGTCTTCGGCGGCACCCCGGGCGACACCCAGGCCCCGACCGCCCCCGGCGCCCCGGCCGCGTCCGCCGTGACGGCCACCTCGGTCACCCTCACCTGGCCCGCCGCCACCGACAACGTCGGCGTCACCGGATACGACGTCGTCCGGGTCGGCGGCGGCACCGAGACCAAGGCCGCCGCGTCCACCACCAGCACCGTCACCGTGACGGGCCTCACCGCCGACACGGCGTACACCTTCGCCGTCTACGCCCGTGACGCGGCCGGGAACCGCTCGGCGCGGTCGGCCACGGTGAACGTCACCACCGGCAAGGGTGGGGGCACGCCCGGCGCGGGCTGCTCCGTCGCGTACCGCGTCGTGGGCCAGTGGCAGGGCGGCTTCCAGGGCGAGATCGCCGTGCGCAACACCGGTACCGCCGCCGTCAGCGGCTGGCGGCTCGCGTTCACCTTCGCTGACGGCCAGACCGTCACCAACATGTGGGGCGGGACGCCGACGCAGAACGGCGGCGCGGTGACCGTCGCCCCCGCCTCCTACACGTCCACCATTCCCGTGGGCGGTTCGGTGACCGTCGGCTTCATCGGAGCCAGGGGGGCCGCGAACAGCGCACCGACCGCATTCACCCTCAACGGTGCGGCCTGTACGACCGGTTGACCGACAGCACGCTGACCGGCGGGGAGCGCCCGCCCCGGTTCTCCTGAGTGCCCGGAGGGGGCACAACCCTGGTCTCCCTCCGGGCGCTCGCATGACCGAAATCCCACCTGTAGTTGAGTAAGGCAAGTTCTGAGTGGTCGTACCGATGGACAGCCCGGTGCAGTCGCCGGACGACCTGGCGTCCGGCGCGGACGGCTCGATGTACATCGCCGACCTGGTGCCGGGCCGGGTGTGCGGCGCAGCCCGCAGGGGGAGTACACCCGCGGCGGCCGGCAGTCAGCAGTGCTCGTGGGCTGGCCCGCGGTCAGCCGCGCTGGTGGCCGGCTCGGTGGTCGGGAGCGCGCCCGTGAGCAGCCCCCACACCGCTGCCACCGAGTCCCGCGGGCTCTGTTGTCCGCCGACCGACACCTCGACGTACCGGGTGCCGCTCGCCTCGTGGCGGGTCCGCACGGCAGGCGCGCTCCGCTCCGCGCACGGCACGATCACGACGACTCCGTTGCGCGCCAGCACCTCCGCCAGCAGCCCCGTACGCCGGACGTCACCGGCCAGGTCGCCGAACCGGTCCAGCACCTCCACCCGGCGCCCCTCGGTCAGCAGCCGCTCCGCCAGCGCATAGGCGACCGCCAGCCGGTCGGCCGTGGTCCGCCCCGTCATCCACACCGTGGCGCCCGGACACGTGCACCGGCACCGCAGGTCGCTCAACACGGGTACCCCCAGGCCCGGGTGAGCTCCTTGAGCGGCGCCGGGACCTCCTCGGGCGCGGGCAGGGGCCGCGCCTTCTGGATCTTCCCGGACTTGATGTTGTCGCTCCAGTCCCCGATGTACGGCACGAACGGCCCGTGGTTCTCCAGCTGGTAGTCCAGCATCTTCGGCGTCCACTCGACGCCGAGGTACGTGCAGATCTCCCGCGTGACGTCCACCGGCCGCTCCGTCAGGTCCTCGTAGCGGACCGTGAGACCCGGCAGCGCGGTGCGGGCCGCCTGCACGGCCTCGACGTATCCGCGCACCTCACGCACGGTCGCGCCCCTGTCGCGGTCCGGACGGTTGGTGATCAGCGAGTTCACCATCGACACCGGATGCCGCAGCAGAAACAGGTACCGGGCCTTCGGCCAGCCCTCGTGCAGCCGCTCCCACACCCCCGCGTTGCCGGGCGTCTTGTCCACGATGACCTGCTTGCCGCTGCGCACGAGTTCCCGGTGCAGTATGCGGTCCCACAGCAGGTACTCCAACTCACGCTGATCCAGGCCCAGTTCAGTCATGGCCTTCTGGGTGTACGGTCTGGTGAGGTCGACGGTGAGCGTGCGCAGGTGCATCTCGTGCGGGGCGCGGATCTGCGGATGACTGTTCAGCAGCACCCGGAGCAGGGTCGAGCCCGAACGCACCGACGACAACACGAAAACCGGCTCCGGCACGAGCCGCCCAGCACTCTGCGGCACGGGAGGCTCGGCAAGTCTGCGTACTCGCCGCCGGACCCCTCGGGCCACCCGGCGCACCGTAAGACCGCCTCTGACCATCGCTGGTGCCTCCCTGCCCACCTCGCGCGCGGAACGTTGCCCTCCCATTGAATGCTTGACCATAACGTGACCTACCCCCGGTACCGCCATGGGGGAGACATGAGAAAGCTATGAGACAAGCGTGAAGGGGCAGTTGAGCAGGGATTCCGTGCTACGGCCGGACGTACGGCCGGGTCATGATCTCCATGTTGTGCCCGTCCGGGTCGTCGAAGTAGGCGCCGCGGCCGCCGAAGAGGTCGTTGATCCGGCCGGGGTCGGTGTGGTCGGGGTCGGCGTAGTAGGTGACGCCGACGGCCTCCAGGCGGGCGATCATCGTGTCGAACTGGTCGTCGGGCACGAGGAACGCGTAGTGCTGCGGCTGGATCGGCTCCGTTCGCTGCTCGTAGTAGTCGAGCGTCACGCCGTTGCCGAGGTCGACGGGCAGGAACGGCCCGAACGGCCTGCCGACCTCCAGGCCGAGGATCACGGCGATGAACTCGGCCGACAGGTGGCGGTCGCTGGCGTAGACGGCGGTGTGGTTGAGGTGCACGCCGGTGGCGGGCAGGGGTGCGGGCATGGGCATGGCGACTCTGTCTCCGTGTCTTGGGAGCGGGGCGGATGCCGCGCGGGGCATCCGAAAATGGAGCGATGAAGACGCGGAGAGGGGACGGTGGGGCTCTCGCCCTCCCCCACTCTCGGCTTCGCTCGAGCGGGGGGACCCCCACCGCGCTCACGCCGAGGCCGGGCGCCTCACTCGTGTATGGCCCATGGCCGACCCGGCAGTCACCCGGCCGACCCTAATGCCGATCACGGGCCGGGGCAACGGAGTTGGGTCGGACCGGCCGCCCGATGGGCGGCCGGCGCTCGGAGACGTCAGCCCTGCTGGGTGATGTTGACCATCCAGGGAATGCCGAACCGGTCCGTACACATGCCGAACACATCCCCCCACATCTGCTTCTCCAGCGGCACGGACACCTGGCCGCCGGCGGACAGCTTCTCCCAGTAGCCGCGCAACTCGGCGTCGTCGTCGCCGCTCAGGCTCACGGAGAAGTTGTTGCCCGGCCTGTGGTCGTCCGTCGGGGTGTCGGCGCCCATCAGGGTGAAGCCGCTGGGTGTCTCCAGCATGCCGTGCATGATCTTGTCAGCCATGGGTGAGTCCTTCTGTCCGAACTCGCCGTAGGTGTTGAACCGGAGGGTGCCGCCGAAGACCTCTTCGTAGAACTCCAACGCCTGCCGGGCGTCGCCGGCGAAACTGAGGTACGGGTTGAGACGCGAAGCCATGAAAACCTCCCGGAATCGGGCAATCGTCCAGATGCGCGCAGACTAACGCGGCCCACTGACAACGGCCCGCCGACGGCGGCTGCGTTGCGCCGCCAGGCGCGGCCCCATCGCCCGCCCGCCGCGGGCGTTCCTTCGCCGCCGCACGGCGGAACGTTCCCCGCAGCACCCGGCGGGTCAGGGCGCAGGCACGGTACTCAGGGAGGACGCCGCCCCCGCCCACCACACACCCAGCCCGAGCGCCAGCGCCCCGACGCCCACGAGGGCGGCCCATACGACGACCCGACCGAGCCGCACACCCCGCGGAACCGGTTCCGGTTCCGGTGCCCGTGCCGGCGCGGGTGGGGGCGCTGGTTCCGGTACGACGGCTGCGGAGCCCGAGGCGGGGCCCGTGCGGGTCGGCTCCTGCTCCGTAACCGGCCCTCGCTCTGCGGTCGGCTCCTGCTCCGCAGCCGGCCTCCGTTCCTCCCCCATGCCCTGCCACCTCACCGCCTCGGCGACCGCCGCCGCGTGCAGGGCGCGGGCCCGGTCCAGGTCGTCGGCCGGTGCCCGCAGGTGGGCGTGCAGCAGTTCGATCACGTGCAGCGGTGCGGGGGAACCGTGACGGGGATCCAGGTACCGGGACAGTGTCGCCAGGTCGACCCCCACCCTTGTCGCCAGCGACTCCCGGGTCTGCATGCCCTGCCCGTCCCGGGCCGCCCACCAACGTCCGAGCAGGATCGCGAGGGCCGCTCCCGGCTGCTGCTCGCGCCCGCTCCGTAATCCGCTCACTGCGCCCGCGTTCCCCTCCGTGCTCCCGGCATGGTCCACGCGCTGATCGCCGCGCGTATCACCGCAGGTCACGGCCGTGCAGAGGCGGCCGTGCGGGGATGCGTGAACCAGCGCGCCGCAGATGCTAGTTCGCGCCGCTGACCGTCGTACGGGGTGCGACCGTGGTCGGCGAGAAGGCCCGGTACCTCCGGCCGCCTCCACACGGCCGCCCCTGCCTGCGCGGATGACGCGGCGGGCGCGCCCCGTGGAGACCGGGGCGCGCCCGCGGAAGGAACCCGATCAGGCCATCCGACATCACCCGTACGGGTAAGTCCGGCATGCACCGGCCGACCGGGCGGCGGCGCGTCAGGCCGCGCGGCGCTGGGGCAGGCGGGACAGCAGGTCGTCCAGGGTGACCATGCCGGTGAGCCGGCCGCCCGCGTCGCGGACCACGGCGAGTGTGGCGCGGCGCCGGCGCAGCAGGTCGATCGCGTCGGCGACCGTGGCGTCCGCGCTCAGCTCCGGCACCGGCCGGGCCAGGTCGCGCGCGCTCGCCGTGCGGCCGTGCGCGCGGGCGACCAGCGCGTCGCGGGCGTGGACGGAGCCGAGCACGGCGCCGTGCTCGCGGACGAGCAGCCGGGTATCGCCCTGACGGGGGTATCGTGCCCGCCGGTAGGGCAGCAGCGAGACGGGAGTCGAGGGTGCGCGCGCTTGATCTGGCGGTGGAGTACGAGACGGTCGCTCTCGACAGCGACGCGATCGACGCGGCGCGGCTGATGGCCGGGCACCGGCTGCCGGCCCTGCTGGTGCTGGACGAGCACGGGGCGCCCGCGGCGATCCTGCCGGCCTCCCAGATGATCAGGATCCTGGTGCCCGAGTACGTGATCGAGGACCCGGCCCTCGCCGCGGTGGTGGACGAGCGCCATGCCGACCGGCTGTGCGAGGCGCTGCGGGGCCGCAGGGTGCGGGACTGTCTCTCGGACACCGCGCCGTCCCCGGCGATCGCCGCGCCGGACGACACGGCCCTGGAGGTCGCGGCCCTGATGGCCCGGGTCCGCAGCCCGCTTGTGGCGGTCGTGGAGGAGGCGGACAGGGGCAGGTCCCCGGGCCGCCTGCTCGGCGTGATCACCGCCTCGCACCTGCTGGAACGCCTGCTGGCCGCCGGGTCCTGAGCCCCCGGGTCCCGCGTTCTGAGTCTCCGCGTCCTGGGCTTCGGGGTCCCGGGTCCCGCGTTCTGAGTCTCCGCCTCTTGGGCTTCGGGGTCCCGGGTCCCGCGTCCTGGGCTCCCGAGTCCTGGACTCCGCGTCCCCGGCTTCGCGTCCTGAAGCTCCGCATCCTGAGCCCCCGCCTCCTGAGTGAGACTCCGCATCCGGCCCCCGTCCCCCGAGCCCCCGCGCGTTCATCCGGCCCGCTCGGTGAGCCTGCGTTCCAGGTCCCGCAGGTCCTTGGTCAGCGACGACCGGACCTGGCGCGCCAGTAGCGGCGCCGCCAGCCGGTAGAAGCCGCCCTCGCCGCCCCGGACGCGGATGCGGGCCAGCGTCCCGCGCGCGTGGGGCTCGAAGACGTAGGTGACGTGCATGGGCAGGGGGCCCGCCACGGACACCATGTCGAGCAGGCGCGGCGGCTCGTACGCGGCCACCCGCAGCACGTAGTCGATGCGCCGCCCCAGGAAGTACGCCGTACGCGTGACCTCGGCGCCGGCCCCGAAGCCGCCGCCCTCCGCCTCCCGGGTCAGCGCCGCCGTACGGATGCCCTGCGTCCACTCGGCGTCGTGCCGCCAGTCCATGGCGTACCCGGCCACCCGCTCGGGCGGGAACGGCAGCACCCGCTCCACCGCCACGTCGATGCCCATCGCTCGCCCTCCTGCCCTGGCCCCCTGAGTCAGGATCCGCGACGGGAGTCAGTGGCGCAGCCCGCGCGCCACCCCGGCAGCCGTCCCCGCGGCCGCGAGACCCGCGCCGCTCAGCGCGAAGGCCCGGGCCCGCCCTCCCGGAGGCGCGGGCCGGGCGCCCGGTGCCACGCCGTAGGCACTGCCCGGCGCGCCGGGGAGCGCCGAGGCGAGCAGCTCCGCCAAATGCACGGCCTCGTGGCCGCCGCTGTCCAGCTCGTGGATCTGGGTACGGCAGCTGAAGCCGTCGGCGAGCACCACGGTCGCCGGGTCCTCCGCCCGCAGCCGCGGCAGCAGCACGCGCTCCGCGCACGCCCGGCTGACGTCCAGATGCCCGCGCTCGAAGCCGAAGTTCCCGGCCAGCCCGCAGCAACCGGAGTCCAGTCGCTCGGCGTCGACCCCGGCGCGGCGCAGCAGCTCCCGGTCGGCGTCCCAGCCGAGCACCGCGTGCTGGTGGCAGTGCACCTGCGCCAGCGCCCGCGCCGACCGCTCCGGCACCCGCGGCGGCTCGTAGCCGGGGGAGCGCTCGGCGAGCAGCTCCGCCAGCGTCACGGTCTGGCTGCTCAGCCGGTGCACCTCCCGGTCGCCGGGGAACAGCTCTGTCGCGTCCGCCCGGAACACGGCCGTACAGCTCGGTTCGAGGCCGACCACCAGGCCGCCGGAGCGGAGGTGGTCCGCGAGGCGGCGCACCGTGCGGGTGAGGATCCGTTCGGCGAGGCCGAGCTGCCCGGTGGAGATCCAGGTCAGCCCGCAGCACAGCGGCTCGTCCGGCAGCTCGACCCGCCAGCCCGCGTGCTCCAGCAGCGCCACGGCCGCCTGCCCGATGTGCGGGTGGAAGAAGCTGGTGAAGGTGTCCGGCCACAGTACGACCGTGCCGTGCGCCCCGTCGCCGTACGGCTCGTGCCGCGCGAACCACCGGTGCAACGGCTCGGCCGCGAACAGCGGCACCTCCCGGTCCGCGACCCCCGCCACCGCCACCGCAGCCCTGGCGAGGCCGGGCGTGTGCGTGAGCGCGTTGACGGCCGGGCCCAGCCGCGTCCGGCCGACCGCCTGCGCCAGCGCGGGCAGCCAGCCCATCGACCAGTCGGAGCGGGGCCTGCGCCAGGGCCGGCCCGCGTAGTGGTGGGACAGGAACTCCGCCTTGTACGTGGCCATGTCGACGTCTGCCGGGCAGTCCTTCCTGCACCCCTTGCAGGCCAGGCACAGGTCGAGGGCGTCCCGCACCGCCTGCGAGCGCCAGCCGTCCCGGATCGCACTGTCGCCGTGCCCGTCGAGCATCTCGAACAGCAGCCGGGCCCGTCCGCGCGTGGAGTGCTCCTCCTCCAGGGTGACCTGGTACGAGGGGCACATCACCGCCCCGCCCTCGGTGGTGAGCTGCCGGCACTTGCCCACGCCCACGCACCGGTTGGCGGCCTTCGCGAACGAGCCGCCGTCGTGCGGGAAGCGGAAGTGGACGTCCCGGGGGTCGTACGGCGCCCAGTCGCCGCCGAGGCGCAGGTGCTCGTCGAGCCGGTACGGCGCCACGACCTTCCCGGGGTTCATCCGGTCCCGCGGGTCGAACACGGCCTTGAGCCGCCCGAACGCCTCCGTCAGCCGTTCGCCGAACATCCGCGGCAGCAGCTCACCGCGGGTCTGCCCGTCCCCGTGCTCACCGGAGAGGGAGCCGCCGAACTCCACGGTCAGATCGGTCGCCCGCTCCAGGAACCGCCGGTACCGCGCCACCCCGTCCGCGCTGTACAGGTCGAAGGGGATCCGGGTGTGCACGCAGCCCTGCCCGAAGTGCCCGTACAGGCTGGGCCCGGTGTCGCTGAGGTAGCCGAACTCGTCGAAAAGCGCCCGCAGCCGGCGCAGATAGCCGCCGAGCTTCTCCGGCGCGACGGCCGAGTCCTCCCAGCCCTCGAAGGTGTCGGGCCGGTGCGGGACGTGCGCGGTGGCGCCGAGGCCGGCCTCCCGGACCTGCCACAGCTCCTCCTCGCGGGCTGGGGCGTCGACGAACCCGACCTGCGGGTGGTGCTCGCTCACGTCCAGCGCGGACAGCATGCGGTGCGCCCGCTCGTCCGCCTCGTCGGGTGTGGCGCCGCCGAACTGCACCATCAGGAAGGCGCGGCCTTCGGGGAGTTCGGAGATGGCCCGGGGGTTGAGCTGCTTGAGCTGCTCGTCGCGGATCAGCTTGGAGTCGACGCCCTCCAGGGCGATCGGCGCGTGCGACAGGACGTCCGGTACGGCGTCCGCGGCCCGGTCGATGTCCGGGAACCCGAGCACCACCAGCGAGCGTTCCTTCACCACCGGCACCAGCTTCAGCTCCGCGCGCAGCACGGTGACGAGCGTGGACTCGCTGCCGACCAGCAGGCCGGCGACGTCGAAGCCGTGCTCCGGCAGCAGCGAGTCGAGGTTGTAGCCGGAGACCCGGCGCGGGATGTCCGGGAAGCGGCGGCGGATCTCCTCGGCGTAGGTGTCGCGCAGGGCGCGCATCTGCCGGTACACGGCCGCGCGCAGGTCGCCGTGCCGCTCGATCCCGGCGTACTCCTCGTCGCTCGTCGGCCCGCACCAGAAGCGGGTGCCGTCGTAGAGCAGCACCTCCAGGCGGGCGATGTTGTCGACGACCTTGCCGTGCGCCTGCGCGGTCGCGCCGCAGGAGTTGTTGCCGATCATGCCGCCGATCGTGCAGTTGGCGTGGGTGGCGGGCTCCGGGCCGAAGCGCAGCCCGGTGGGCGCCAGGCGCCGGTTGAGGTCGTCGAGGACGATGCCGGTCTGTACGACGCACCTGCGGCCGTCCGCGTCCACGGACTCCAGGCCGGTGCAGTACTTCGACCAGTCGATGACCACGCCGGTGTTGGTGCACTGCCCGGCCAGGCTGGTGCCGCCGCCCCGGCTGAGCAGCGGTGCGTCGTGCTCCCGGGCGACGGCCACCGCCTCGGCGGCCGCTTCGGGGGTGTGCGGGAGGACCACGCCGATCGGGGTCTGCCGGAAGTTCGAGGCGTCGGTCGAGTAGGCGGCGCGGCTCCCGGCGTCGAACCGGACCTCGCCGTCCACCCGTGCGCGCAGAGCCCTGGCGAGGGCCGCGGTGTCGACCGGGGGACCACCGTCCGGGTGGCCCAGTACGGGATCCGGCAGGTCCGACGCGCTCATGGAACCCTCCTTCGCCTGCGCACGGCAGCCGCCGGGTACCCCGGCCGCGGACCGGCAACCGCACGGCTCGGGCCGCGCCGCCCTACTCCGGCCGGGACGCCTCCGCGAGGTGCTCGTCGTCGGGGTGCTCGGCGTGCGGCGCGCCGGCGGGGTGGGGCGCGTCGGCCAGGTCCGGCATCAGCGCGCACAGCGCGTCGTGCTGGGCGGGGCCGACGACGCATGCCAGGGCGTCCTTGACCGTGCCGGCAAGGTTGCCGGAAGCCTCCCGCAGCAGGTCGCGGGCCTTGTCGGTGAGGGCGACCTGGACGCCGCGCCGGTCGCCGCACACGGACCGGCGGGTGACGAGACCGGCGTGCTGGAGGCAGGCGATCTGGTAGGTGAGGCGGGTCTTGGGACGGCCCAGCAGCTCGGCGATCCGCGTCATGCGCAGCCCCTCCTCGCCCTGCTCGGCGAGCAGGCACAGGACCAGGAACTCGTCGTGCGAGACGTCGAGCTTCTCCTTCACGACCGAGCGCAGCCGCTGCTCCACCGCCCCCCGTCGCGGCCAGCAGGAGCATCCAGGCGCGCAGCTCGGCGGGCAGCAGGCTCTCACCCTGTGCCGAGGGGCATGCGGGCAGGTCGTCCGGGTGCTCGTCAAGGTGTTCTTCGGGCGCGCTCATGACGCATCTGCGGGGCGCCGACTTCTTCGACGCCGAGCACCACCCGGAGATCACCTTCGCTGTGCGCGGCGCCGAACTGCGCGACGGCGACGCGGTGCACGTCGCCGGCCAGCTCACCGTCCGCGGCATCAGCAGGCCGATCGACGTGGTCACCCGGCTGAAGGGAGCGGACGCCCAAGGGCTCACGTTGGATGCCGAGTTCACCGTGGACCAGGAGAAGTTCGGCATGGGCTGGAACCAGCTCGGCATGATGCGCGGCCTGACCACGGTCACCGCCACCCTCCGCGTCACCCGGGCGACGGCCTGACCCGACGTCACCCCGTCCGGCGTACGTACTGTTTGATGTCCGTGCTCGACAGCGTCTGCGGCGACCCGGTGAACGCCCGCAACCGGATCCGCACGCTCGGCCGCGGAATGGTGAACCGGCCGCCCGGCGGGCGCAGTTCATAGCGGGCCGTGGCATGGGCGGGGAGGGTGGCCGGGCCCCGCACAATCGTCCAGTACGGGTCCATGCCCTGGCCCATGGTCAGGGTGAAGTGGGGCGCGAGGGGCGTGTCGCCGGTGTTGGAGACCGTCAGGGTGAGCCGGGAGACCGTGACCGGCGTGGCGTGCCGGACCGCGGCGACCCGCATCCGCAGCGGCGGCGTACCCGTCGCCGCCACGGCCGCGCTCGCCAGGGCCGGGGCGAGCAGTAGCACCGCCACCGCGATCCGGGCCGGCCGGCGACGGGGGTCCTCCCGCTCTAGTGCCCCGGCTGGCAACGTTTGCCCGTGAAGGAGCGGCGTCCGGTGCGTGCTCTCGGCGTGCCGGCCGGAAGTCCTCGTACTGGATGTACTTGGGCTTTCGGCCGGTGCGGCGAGAGGGCGTGCCGGGCGTCGCGACGGGGCGAACGTTGCCTGCCGGGGCACTAGCGAGGCCGAGAGTGGCGAAGGCCCGGACAGCAGCCGCGGCCGGGGCTGCCACGCCCGGACGAACTCCGTCTGCGACGCGGTGACGGCCGCAGCCAGCCACAGCGGCGTCATCATCAGGTAGTAGCCGTCCTGCGAGCGCGTCGCCAGGTAGAAGGCGCACCACGGCAGGACGGTGGCGGCCGGGCCGAGCCGCCGGACGAACAGCACGAACAGGGCGAGCAGCCCCGCCGCCAGCAGCATGCTCGCGTGCGAGTACCAGTCCAGCCGGTCGCTGCCGTTCGTGTAGTACAGCGAGATGCCCAGCACGCCCTGGCCGTGCAGCACGGCACCCTGCGTCAGCGGCAGCGCGATGCCCGACAGCCAGGCGCGCGGCTCGCTCACGATGAAGTACGTGTTGATCAGCAGCCATACGGTCGCGGCCACCCCGGTGATCCGCAGCACCACCAGCCCCGCCGCCCGCCCGCCCAGCTCCCCGCGGCGCACGGCGTAGATCCCGGCCAGCAGGAACGGCGCCAGGAACCACGGCAGCTGCTGCGCCGCGCACGCCGCGCCCAGCAGCGCCGCCCGCGTCATACCGGCCGCCCCGAGCCGACCGCCCGCCCCGATCTGCGGCCAGCGCACCACCACCGGGATCAGTAGCGCCATGGCCAGGATCGCCGGATAGCCGAGCCGGCCGTACGTGGGCAGCATGGCGAAGCCGAGGCACACCATGGTCGCCGCCGGCCGCCACGGCACGGGCAGCATCCGCCACAGCACCACCGCGCCGGTCACCAGAGCGCCCGTGCTCACCGCCGTCGCCGGGGCGGCGCCGTGGCCCAGCCACAGCAGCGGCGCGGTCAGCAGCGGCTCCAGCGGCGGGTAGCCGTACGTGAGGTCGTAGCCGCCGGACACCGTCGGGGTGAGCGCCACGCTGTGCCCGAACAGCCAGGGCCACGGCTGCCCGTAGACCGGGTGGCCCGCGACCAGCTCCTTGGCGGCCTGCGTGGTCAGCAGCGCCTCGTCGGAGCCGGTGTGCAGCGTCATCCACGCGCACACGGCGAGCGTGACCCCGGTCAGCAGCACGCACAGGTCCACCCGCGCCAGGCTGCGCGTCCGGCGGACCACCAGGGCCAGCACGCCGCAGACGAGGATCGAGGCGTAGCACACCGAGATCACCGCGGCCACCGGCAGCCGGTGGGTCGCCGCCTTCGCCCACACGTCGCGCGTGCCGATGAACAGGCTGATGTCGGCGAGGAGGGTCAGGACGCGGTGCCACTGAGCGGGGGGCGGTTCCGGGGCGGCGGACACCACGAGCCGCGTCCGCCGGACGGGGACCACCAGCGTGTTCTCTGCCGTCTGCACGAAATGGGACCTTATGGGCCGACGGTGAGCCGCGCCCGGACGGAGGTGAAGAGTCCGGTATGAGAGGGGTAAGGGCATCCGGGCCGTGGGTGAGCCCGGGAAACCCGGGGGGCAACTCCCGTCCCGGCGGGCTCAGTACACGTCCCGCACGTACCGCTTGTCCGCCGCCAGTTGCTTCACGTGCGCGGCGGCCTCCGCCTCGCCGAGACCGCCGTGCGCGACCGCGATGTCGCGCAGCGCCCGGTCGACGTCCTTCGCCATGCGCGAGGCGTCGCCGCACACGTAGAAGCGGGCGCCGTCCTGGAGCCAGTGCCACAGCTCGGGCCCGTGCTCGCGCATCCGGTCCTGCACGTACACCTTGTTGCGCTTGTCCCGGGAGAAGGCGGTGTCCAGCCGGGTGAGGACGCCCTCGGCCAGCAGCCCGGTCAGCTCCTCCTCGTAGTAGAAGTCGCTCGCGCGGTGCTGCTCGCCGAAGAACAGCCAGTTGGGGCCCCGGTGGCCGAGCGCCCGGCGCTCCTGGAGGAAACCGATGAAGGGCGCGACCCCGGTGCCGGGGCCGACCATGACCATCGGGGCCGAGACGTCGGCCGGGGGCCGGAAGTGCGGCGAGCGCTGCACGGACACCGGCACCTCGGTGCCCGGCGCGGCGTCGGCCAGGAACGGCGAGCAGACGCCGCCGCGTGGCCGGCCGTGCAGGTTCTCGTACCGCACCACGGAGACCGTCAGCGACACCTGGTGCGGGTCGACGAGCGGGCTGGACGAGATGGAGTACAGCCGCGGCTGGAGCCTGCGGAACACCGCGGCCCACTCCCCGGCGCTCGCCCGCACCCCGTACTCGGCGGCCACGTCCACCGCCTGCCGCCCCCAACTCCACTGCGCCAGGCCGTCCTTGTTGTCGGGCCGCAGCAGCCTGCGCAGCTCGTGGTCGTCCCGGGTGCGGTCGGCGACGAAGCGGAGCAGGTCCGGGGTGATCTTCGTGATGTCGAGGTGCCGGTGCAGCGCCTCGGCGAACGGGACCTCGCCCATACCGTTGATCTCCACGGAAGCTCCGGCGTCGAGCCCGGTCACCGCCAGCCACTCATCCACCAGGGCGGCTGAGTTGACCGGGCGCACGCTCAGCGTGTCCCCGGCCTCGTACGTCAGATCCGTACCGCTCGTGTCGAAGGTGAACCGCCGCACCTCCTTGCCCGCGCCGGGCAGGCTCAGCAGGCGGTTGCCGACGAGGCGGGCGGCGGTGGGGGCGGGCCGGGGCCGGGCCTTGGGCTTTACGGCATCCGTACCGACCGGCTTCACGACCGCCGTGCCGGCCGAGCTCTCGGCAACCGTGCCACCCGCGTTCCCGGCCACCGCGCCGTTCGTGCCGCCCAACGCAGTGAGCACCTGGTCCAGCCACGCCCCCGCCGACGGCTCGTAGTCCGGCTCGCAGTCGATACGCGGCGCCAGCCGCACCGCACCCAGCTCGTCGAGCCGCGCGTCCAGCCGCCGCCCGTGCCCGCAGAAGTCGTCGTAGGAGGAGTCGCCGAACGCGAGCACGGCGTACCGCACCCCCTCCAGCCGCGGCGCCTGCTCAGCCGTGAGCGCGTTCCAGAAGCCGGTCCCGTTGTCGGGCGCGTCGCCGTCCCCGAACGTGCTGGTGATGAAGAGCAGATCGGCGGTGCGGGCGAGCTCCCCGACGTCGGCCTCGTCCATGCCGACCAGGCTCGTCCGGTGCCCGGCCGCGCCCAGCCGCTCGGCGGTGGCGACGGCGAACTCCTCGGCGTTCCCGGTCTGCGAGGCCCACAGCACGACGATCTCGCGCCCGGGCGGCTGCTGTTGGAGCCCGCTCCGGGTGCGGGAGTACATCCCGGCGAGGACGCCGTTGACCCACAGGGCGTGCTCGGGGGAGAAGGGTGCGTCGGGCGGCAGCACCGGGACGCCGGGGGCGCCCGAGCCGAGCCCGGCCAGGAAGCCGGTCAGATACTGGCGCTCCTGCGCGGACAGGACCGGGGGAGGGGAGGGTTCGAGGCCGAAGGGGTCGGCACCGCCCGGCGTGACGGTGGTCGGTGCCAGCGCCTCGACCGGCGCCTCGGTCAGTGGCTCGACGGGCGCCTCCGACACGGGTGTCGCCACCCTCGCCAGCGACACCGCGCACACCTTGAACTCCGGCTGGAACGACACCGGATCCACCGCGTCGCTCGTCACCGCGTTGATGCTCAGATACTCGCCGAACAGGTCGTTCCAGTGGAACGGCGCGAAGACACACCCCGGTCGCACCCGGTCCGTCACCACCGCCGGCAGCACGGCCCGCCCCCGTCGCGAGGCGACCTCCACCGAGTCGCCCTCCGCGATTCCGAGCGCTACCGCATCCTCGGGATGCAACTCCACGAACGGCCCGGAGTTCAGCTTGTTGAGCTTGGCGACCTTCCCGGTCTTCGTCAGCGTGTGCCACTGGTGCTGCACCCGCCCGGTGTTGAGCAGGAACGGATAGTCGTCGTCGGGCAGCTCGCCGGCCGGCAGGTGTGGCCGGGCGAAGAAGGCGGCACGCCCGGACGCCGTCGCGAACCGCAGCCCGTCCTCGCCGACATACCTGACGGGATTGCGCTCCGGCCCGTCCTCCCGCGCGGCCGGCCACTGCACCGGCGTCTCCCGCAGCCGCTCGTACGTCACCCCGCGCAGATCCCACCCGGTCTTCGGGTTCCACGCCCGCCGGATCTCCTCGAAGACCTGCTCGGCGCTGTCGTACGAGAATCCCTTCTCGTACCCCATCGCGCACGCGACCTCCGCGATGATCCGCCAGTCGGCCAGCGCCTCCCCGGGCGGATCGGCCGCGGCCTGCGTCAGGGTGAGACCCCGCTCGCTGTTGACGAAGACGCCCTCCGCCTCGGTCCACATCGCGCCCGGCAGCACGACGTCGGCGTACGCGCCCGTCTCGGTGTCGGTGAAGACGTCCTGGGTGACGACGAACTCGGCGGCCTCCAGGCCCTCGATGACCGTACGGCGGTTCGGGACCGAGGCGACCGGGTTGGTGCAGATGATCCAGCAGGCCTTGATCTCGCCGTCGGCCATCTTCCGGAACATCTCGACGGTGCCCTTGCCGACCCCGTCGGCGCGCAGCGTCCCCGGCGGCAGCTCCCACAACTCCTCTGCGAACGCCCGCTCCTCGTCCACGAGCACCGACCGCTGGCCTGGCAGCCCCGGCCCCATGTACCCCATCTCGCGCCCGCCCATCGCGTTGGGCTGACCGGTCAGGGAGAAGGGCCCGGCGCCCGGACGGCAGATGGCGCCGGTCGCGAGATGCAGGTTGACCAGCGCGTTCGTGTTCCAGGTGCCGTGCGTGGACTGGTTGAGGCCCATGGTCCAGCAGCTCATCCACTGCCGCCCCGCCTCGCCGATCAGCCGCGCCGCCGCCCGGAGGTCGCCCTCCGCGAGCCCGGTGATCTCCGCGACCGCCGCCGGCGCGTAGTCGGCGAGGAACTCGGGCAGCGCCTCCCAGCCCTCGGTGTGCGCGGCGACGAAGCCGGGATCGGTGCGCCCGTCCGCGTGCAGCAGATGCAGCAGACCGTTCAGCAGGGCCAGGTCGGTACCCGGCCTGACCTGAAGAAACAGGTCGGCCTTGGCGGCGGTGGCGGTGCGGCGCGGATCGACCACGATCAGCTTGGCGCCCGCCTTGACCCGCTCCATCATCCGCAGGAAGAGAATCGGATGGCAGTCGGCCATGTTCGATCCGATGACGAGGAAGACATCGGCCTGGTCGAAGTCCTCGTACGACCCCGGCGGCCCGTCGGCACCCAGCGACAGCTTGTAACCCATCCCCGCGCTCGCCATGCACAGCCGCGAATTCGACTCGATCTGGTTCGTCCGCACGAACCCCTTGGCCAGCTTGTTCGCCAGGTACTGCGCCTCCAGGCTCATCTGCCCGGAGACATAGAAGGCGACCGCGTCCGGCCCGTGCTCGTCGACGATTCTCCGCAGCCGCGCGGCGGTCTCCGCGATCGCGTCGGCCACGGGTGCGGGCACCGGCTCCTCTCCCCGGTCGTCCCGGACCAGCGCGCCGGTCAGCCGACCGGGCGCGGCGAGCATGTCGGCCGTCGTCGCGCCCTTCGTGCACAGCCGTCCCGCGTTCGCCGGGTGCGCCTTGTCGCCGGACGCCCTCAGGACCGTACGACGGCCGTCCGGGCCCATGCCGACGTCCAGCACGAGGCCGCAGCCCACACCGCAGTACGAGCACACGGTGCGGACCTGCCGCGTCTCCGCTTGCGTCCCGGGAGTCGTGGTCATGGCGTCGACGGTACGAATTGCCCGTTACGCCGATGTCACACGGCTTGATCATCAGGGGTTACGCCCGTCACACAGCCGCCGTCGGGTCGTTGTGAGGCCCGTTACGGTCGCGCAGTGTGTCGCTGTTGGGCCGAACGGGTGACTGTGCGCAAGAATTGCCCGATGCAGACAGCCAGTGCGAGCCAGGACGGAGCATGCCGGTGAACAGCCACGATGTCACCGACGAACAGTGGGAGGGGCTCGCCCAGGTCGTGCCGCTGCGGGGCCGGGACGCCTGGCCGTCCGCGGTCGACCACCGGTCCATGCCGGAGGCCGAGACCGAGGCGCGGCGGCGGTTCGTCGTGCTGCGGGTGAACGTGTTCGCGGACGCCCGCGACGTCGCCGAGACGCTGATGGCGGGCGTGCCCGTGCTGCTCGATCTGACCGGCGCGGAGAACGAGGTCGCCAAGCGCGTCCTGGATTTCAGCGCGGGCGTTGTCTTCGGCCTGTCGAGCAGCATGCGCCGGGTCGACCGGAACGTGTTCCTGCTCACACCGGCGGGCACCGAGGTGACCGGGTTGGTGGAGGAGGCGGGGGTCCCTGGGGGGTGAGCCGGGGGCGTCCGAGGGCCTGCTGCGGGGCCCCTCGGGCGTGAGGCCGCCGCGGGACGGGGGCGCCGGGGATGGCGGGTTCCCCGGTGTGCGCGGTGGCGTCCCGCCGGGGGCAGCGGGAATCCGGGCCGCACCCATCCGGACGTTCCGCGTCCGGGACGTCCGGTCGAGCGCTCCGCGCCGCCGCGCGAGCCGGCCGGGACGGCACGCATCGCCCGGCACTCCCATGCCGCCCCGATGACCACCGCGACTGTGATGACGGGACCGCCCGGCTGCACCACCCGGCGGGCCGTGACCGCGTGGCCTTTTGCCGAGGGCTGGGGGCGCTCTGGTGTGAGGAGTCCGGTCGGCGAGTGAGTGCCGCGTGACCTGCGGTCCGTGCGTGGTCGCTCGATCGTGGTAAGAGTGCCGGGGCGGAACGGTTCGTCGTGTGTGTGGGGTCCTACCGTCCGGGCATGACCCTGTCCTCCGCGCCCGGCGGGCCCTGGAAGTCGTTGCCGGGGCCTTCCGGAGACGGTGCCGAGTCCGCGGAGCGGCCCCGCGTCACCGAGCTCCGGCTGTCGGCCTTCGCCCGCCACCGGCGGGTCGGCCTCCCGCTCGGTCCGCTCACCCTCCTCACCGGGCCCAGCGGCTGCGGCAAGTCCAGCGCGCTCAGGGCGTACGAGGCCCTGGCCCGGCTCGGCGGCGGCGCCGAACTCGGCACGGTGTTCCCGGACCCGCTCTCCTGCGTGCCGGAGCGGGCCCGGCCCGACGCCCAGCGCCGCCGCGGCTTCCGCATCGGCTGCACGGCCGACGGACCCGAGGGTCCGGTCCGGCTCGACGTCGCCGTACAGGCCGAGCCCGAACTGCGCGTCGTGGGAGAGAGACTGACCGCGGACGGGCTCGTGCTCCTGGAGACCGCCCTGCGCGACCCCGGGCGGCGCACCGTGCAGGCCGCGTGGCACACCGCCGGATCCGCGCCGGTGACCCGGGCGCCGCTGCCGGACGACCGGCTGGGCACCGCCCTGCTGCCGCTGCGCGTGGCCGGCAAGACGCCCGGCCAGCGCAGGGTGCTGGCCGCCGCCGAGCAGATGGTGGTCGCCCTGCGCTCCGTCTTCGCCTGCGACCCGCGGCCCGCCCGGATGCGCATCCCCGTGCCGAACGGCTCCGGGCGGCTGCTGCGCGGCTGCGACAACCTCGCCGACGTGCTGTGCCGCACCCGCACCGAATGCGGCAGACGGCACGCGCAGTTCGTCGCCGCGGTACGCGCCGGGTGCGCGGGGGACGTCGCGGACGTGGTCGCCGAACCGCGCACCGACGGCACGGTCCGCGCGCTGCTCGACCGCGGCGACGGGATCCGCACCGGCCTGGGACGCCTGGGCTACGGCGAGTTGAGGTACCTCGCCCTCGCCCTCGTACTGCTCACCGGACCGGGCGTGCTGGAGGTCGACCCGGCCGGCGAGGTGCCCGCCGCGATGCAGACGCTCACCGTCCTCGCCGACGGCCTCGACCGGGGCCTGGATCCCCGGCAGCGGGCGGAGTTGCTGCGGCTGGCGGCGCGGATGTGCGAGCGCGGGCACATCCGGCTCGTCGGCGCGGTGAGCGACGCGTCCTGGGCGGCCGAAGCGGCCGGGGTCACAGTGGTACACCTGGACCCGTGACCGATCCTCAGCACCCTCAGCGCGAACCCCTGGACCTGGCGAAGCTGCAGCGCCGGCTGGCCGAGTTCGCCGCCGCGCGCAACTGGCAGCCGTACCACACGCCCAAAAACCTCGTCGCCGCGCTCAGTGTGGAGGCCTCCGAACTCGTAGAGATCTTCCAGTGGTTGACGCCCGATGAGTCGGCGCGCATCATGCAGGACCCCGACAGCGCGCACCGCGTCACGGACGAGGTCGCCGACGTGCTCGCGTATCTGCTCCAGCTGTGCGAGGTGCTGGGGATCGACCTGTTGGCCGCGCTGGACGCGAAGATCGACCGCAACGAGCAGAGATTCCCACCGGAGCCCTAGACTCCGCTATTACGGGCAGTGACTATTTTCCTCCCCGAAACCGATTTGTTGTCCCCAGATTTCCGTTTACCTCTAGCTTTTCGCCTCGCGGACCTTCACTCTGGGTAGTGGACAACGGAGTTCGGGCGGACGTGTTCGAAGAGCGCGTCGGACAGACGGGGACAGCGCATGGACGCGGTGCGGCTCATTGTGACGAGCAGGCGTGCCCTGGCCGCGAGCAGGGACCTCGCGGAGATACTGGCGGAGGTGTGGCAGGCACAGGCCCTGGCCCAGGCGATCGGCAGCCGCCTGGCGGTCTTCGGCCCGCCCGAACTGCGTGGCGAGGCACTGGGGTTGACCGAGCTGGCCGGCCGGGGCTGCGGGGTCCTGGATCCACCGGAACTGGACGCCGGCGATCTGCGCGCGGCCCAGCTCACCGAACTGGGCGACGCCCGCCAGGCTTTGATCCGCCTCGGCAGCCTCCTGGGCGAGGTGAGCATCGCCCTGGTCGGCATAGCCTCGGCCGCCGACGACGAGACCACGTACTGGCAGTGCATGGAAGCCATCGACGCGGCCGACGAATCCCGCGACCGGGTCCTGCAGATGCTCCGCAGACTCGCGGGCCGGGAAGAGGCGTTACCGGAACGCGAGGCAGGCTGACGGACACTTCCCGGCGCCGGCCGGCAAATCTCAGCCTGTCCGGCGACGACAGGTAGCCGACGATGGCGCGCAAGCGCGGGCATACACGGCCGTCATAGCTGTGGACAGCCGTGCCTCCCCCAGTGCGGCACGGGTGGGCGCTGGGGGTGCCCCCGCGCGAGCTCGTTCGCGCGCGGGGGAGGCACCCCCGCCAGTGGGGGCAAGCTCACCCATCCCCGGCCCATCCCAACCGACGGTCACCGCTCAACCGGCGTCCCCCTCCTCCCGCCCAGACCCCCCGGCCGACTGCAAATCCGCATCCAGCGCCGAGAGATCCGCATTCAGCGCCGCCATCAGCTCCTCCATCTGCTCCAGAAGCCCCTTCGGCCGCCCAGCGGCAGCTGCCTGCTGCGGCACGGTCTCTTCGGACATGACGGCCTCCTCGGCCCCTGGCCCCCGGGGGAGGCCGACGCAGGTGACACCCCGGCGATCGGCCGCCGGTGCGGGCGCCGGGCGGTCCGGCTCCGCCCGAGCCAACGATCACCGCCGGAACGGGTCACTGGCGCCGTCAGGCCCCCTGCGCGGGTTGACGGGATTTCACCCCACGGGGGACGCGACGGACCACCACGCGCCGGAGTACCGCCGCCCTCCCCCCGCCGCCCGAGCGTGCAGGATGGAAGGCATGGATCTTCGCATCTTCACCGAGCCCCAGCAGGGGGCCACCTACGACACCTTGCTCACCGTGGCGAAAGCCACCGAAGACCTCGGCTTCGACGCTTTCTTCCGTTCCGACCATTACCTCCGCATGGGCTCCGTGGACGGCCTCCCAGGCCCAACCGACGCCTGGATCACCCTCGCCGGCCTCGCCCGCGAGACCCGGCGCATCCGCCTCGGCACCCTCATGACCGCCGGCACCTTCCGCCTCCCCGGCGTGCTCGCCATCCAGGTCGCACAGGTCGACCAGATGTCCGGCGGCCGCGTCGAACTCGGCCTGGGCACAGGCTGGTTCGAGGAGGAGCACAAGGCGTACGGCATCCCGTTCCCGAAGGAGAAGTTCGCCCGCCTGGAAGAGCAGCTGGCCATCGTCACCGGCCTGTGGGCGACGGAGCCCGGCCAGACCTTCAGCTACGACGGCGCCCACTACCAGCTGACCGACTCCCCGGCCCTGCCCAAGCCCGCGCAGCCCAAGGTGCCGGTGCTCATCGGCGGTCACGGCGCCACCCGCACCCCGCGGCTCGCCGGCCGCTACGCCGACGAGTTCAACATGCCGTTCGCCTCGATCGAGGACAGTGAGCGGCAGTTCGGCCGGGTGCGCGCCGCGGCCGAGGAAGCCGGCCGCAAGGCCGACGACCTCGTCTACTCCAACGCCCTCGTCGTCTGTGTCGGCAAGGACGACGCCGAGGTCGCCCGCCGCGCCGACGCGATCGGCCGCCAGGTCGACGAGCTGAAGCTCAACGGCCTGGCCGGCTCCCCGGCCGAGGTCGTCGACAAGATCGGCCGCTACGCCGAGATCGGCGCCCGCCGGATCTACCTCCAGGTCCTCGACCTGGACGACCTGGACCACCTGGAGCTGATCTCCTCCCAGGTGCAGTCGCAGCTGCCGTAGCGCACGTACGGCATACGGCACCGCCGGTGCGGGCCGTCCCACCCGCACCGGCAGGCGCGCACCTCGTGGCCGTGCGGCCTCAGCCGAGGGCGAAGTAGCGCAGCCACACGTAGACCAGGGACAGAGCGACGGTCACGGCAGTCACGATCAGTCCGTACTTGGTGAACTGCCA
>NZ_JACTVI010000093.1 GCF_014495685.1 Streptomyces sp. TRM68367
GGCGACGCCCTGCTCGCCCCCTCCATCACCCGCCGCCTCATCGAGGACGTCGCCCGCCGCCGCGTGCGCCGCGACGGCCACCGCCGCCTGGCCGGCCTCACCCCCCGCGAGACCGAGGTCCTGCACCTCGTCGCACGCGGTCTGTCCAACACCGAGATCGCCGGCACCCTCGTCGTCGCCGAACAGACCGTCAAGACCCACGTCAGCCGCCTGCTCGGCAAACTCGCCGTACGCGACCGCGCCCAGCTGGTCGTCCTCGCCTACGAGTCGGGTCTCGTCACCCCCGACAGCCGCTGACGGCGGGCCCGGCGCGGGAAGGCCTGCTTGCCTGAACCGAGCGATATCAAGCAGATCTGTCTGTTTATTCGGAAACTTTGGATGGAAGCGTGGACAGCGCCGCCCGCAACATCGGGCTCGACCGGCAGACCGGGCACGACGAGCGGTACGACATCGCCGACGAGTACCTCGAGGTCGTCTACAAGCTGTGGGAGGGCTCCCGGGAGGACGACGCGGTCCGGGCGGACGACATCTACGCGGACCCGGCCAAGGTCCACCCGATCTCTGTCGACGCCGGCCGGATCCCCCTGTCCCGCCTGATCGCCGGAGCGTGGCCGGGGCCCCGAGGGCCGTCGTCGTCGCGGTGCACGGCGGCGGCATGCGGGCGGGCTACTTCTCGTCAGGTCCGCCCCGGCCTCTCCCTGCTCACGCTCGGCGCCGGCATCGGCTACACAGTCCTGGCCGTCGACCGCCCCGGATACGGCAGTTCGGCCCCCTGGCTGCCCCGCGGGCAGACCCTGACGGAACAGGCCGGCGACGCTGCACGACGCCCTCGCCTCCTTCGCGGCCACCCATGACACCGGCGCGGGACTGTTCCTCGTGGCCCACTCCAACGGAGGCAAGCTCGCCCTCGCCGCGGCCGCCGAGGAGCGCGGCCGTACCCTGCTCGGCCTGGACATCTCCGGCCTCGGCAGCCGGCTCGCCGTGCACCCGCACCAACTCCCGGGACAGAACGGGCACGGCGACTGGCGCCGCCACTGGGGCTCGCTGCGCCTCTACCCGCCGGACGCCTTTCGCGAGGGCCGGCACCTGATCTCCCCGGTACCGGAAACGGAGGCGCGCGAGGGGCCGTTGTGGCCCCGGATGTACCCGCGCATCGCACGGAAGGTGCGGACACCGGTCCGCTTCACCTTCGCTCGCCAAGGACGCGGCACTCGCCCAGCGGCGCCTACGGCCCGTACGCGTACCTGATCGGCGTCTACGTGCTGCCCAAGCACCTCGACGAGAAGGTCGCCCGTCTCCACCTCGACGCGCTCGGCGTGAAGCTGACCACGCTGCGCCCGGAGCAGGCCGAGTACTTCGGTGTGCCGGTGGATGGCCCGTACAAGCCGGACCACTACCGCTACTGATCACGGTTACCGCAACTGATCACGGTTGCGCCGCGCGCTCACGGGCCGAGGCGGCACGGGTGAAGTCGCCCCGCTGTACGCGGGCGGTCAGCGGCTCGGCCCCCAGGGAGCCGTAGCCGGTGGCCGCCCACAAGCTCTGGTCCGCCGGGACGTCGAAGTACGGGACATCCCGGCCTTCGTGCCGGTCCGTGAGCGTCTGAGGCGCGCGGCGGGTCCGCACCGCCCAGGCGCACTCTGCGCACGCCGCGACCCGCAGGGACTCCCGGCGGCCGAGCGGCCGCCAGGTGATGCGCTGTGCGGCGCGGCCGCACCTGCGGTTGCGAGCCTGCGGTACTCCGCGGCCGGCCCGTGCAGCGGATTGAGCGTGCACAGCCGTGCGGTGCGCGCCGGCACGCGGGGCTGCTCCGCCGACGTCACGACCGCCTGCCCCGCCCTGATCAGCGCCAGTGCCGTCGCGAGATCACCGCCCCGGCCGTCGGCATCGATGTGCTGATCGCCGTCCTGATCCAGCAACAGCGTCGCCGCGTCCAGGCAGTCCCACACATGGCTGTGCACCTGGTCGCCGCCTCTGCCGTCGAGACGGTCGAAGTCCTCCTGGAGAGCGGTGAGTTCGCCGTCCTGCGCAGCCAGCCGGTGCCGGGCGCGGCGGGCGCCTCGACGGCGGTGCCCACGCGAGCGGGGGTGTGACCGCCTCGTAGCCGGCGTACGCCCATGACCGCTCGCCCCGCGACGCACAGGGCGCCCGCGCCCACGGCGCCACCCCGCACCCCCGACCAGAAGGGTCCGGAGAGGACCGGCGGGAGGGTGTCCTCGGCGACCGGGTCCGGGATGTCACGGGCGACCTCCGGACGGCCGGGCGGGCCCTGCGGGGTGTCCGCGATGTGCTCGGCCAGCTTCATCAGGCGCTGCTGGAGGGCCGGGTCCGCGTCCGTGTCCGTGTCCTCGGGGCCGTACTCCACCCACTCGTCGAGGTCGTGCAGCTCCGTGTCGGCCAGCTTCGCCCCGTAGTTGGCCAGGTCGACGGTGATGCTGCCGAAGGTGTCGATGTGGGCGACGACGTACACGCCGTCCTGCCCCAGCGCCTGGTGCAGCCGCTCGGCGAACACGTCCGCGTGTCCGCGCGACTCGTCGGCGTAGTCGAGCGGCAGGACCACGACGCGGACGGGCACGTCGAGCGCGTCGAGACGCTCGGCGAGAGACCGCCGCTGCGCGGGCGAGAGCGCCGGTACGGACTCGGCGTCGACGTAGACGGGGCCCTCACGCAACCCCGCCGCCACCCGCTCGGTGCGCAGCCGCATGTCCCGTGCCGTGGGGGCGGGGTCCCCGGTGGCCCGGGTGTCGCTGAAGGCGGCGCGGGCCCCGAACGGGACGACCAGCGCGAGCGCGGCCGAGCCCAGCAGGGGGACCCACAGCCACTTGCGGAATCCGCGATGGCGCAGGCAGTACGCGACGCCCAGCAACAGGACGAGGACCGGGAGCACGACGGTCAGCACGCCGGTGACCGTGCCCTGTCCCTCCCGCGCCTCGGGAGAGGTGTAGAGGGCAGCGGGCTTCTTCCCGCTGCCGCTCGCGTCCCCGCCGTCCCGCAGCCCGTCGACGAAGCGGGTGAACAGATCCAGGGCCGTGGCATCGTCCGGCAGCCAGTCCGTCGCGGTGTCCACGGCGCGGTCAGCGGGAACGCGGACCCCGTACGTCTCGGCCTCGATGTCGCCCCAGCCGCCGCCCCCGTCCGCTCCGAGGAGGACGTACAGGCCCTTGCGCCCGAGGCGGTCGTGCACGGCCGGCAGCAGCTCCTCTCCGTCGATCGCGACGGAGAACGGCAGGACCAGGACGTAGGTGGGAACTCCGGTGCGCTCGGCCTGGGCGACGAAGGCGGGGGCGGCGGAGCGCGGGACGGTGCGCGGCACTTGGTCGGAGATGTAGACGGGGGACGTGCGCAGCCGCTCGGCGAAGTAGCGGGCCTGGTCGTCGTGCCGCTGCGCGGCTACGGCGGTCGGCGCGGCCCAACCGGTGACCGACGTGAGCACCGCGCAGAGCACGAGCAGCGTCATCACACCCCGCACCGGACGCCATCCACGCGCCCCACCGCACATGCTTCCCCCTCGCTCTACGGCCGGAGGAAAACTTTAGCGGGCCGTTTCCGTCCAGGTGACCGGCAGTTCGTGGACGCCGTAGATGTTCATGTCGGTCCTGAGTCTCACCTCGCCGGCGGGGACGGCGAGCCTGAGGCTCGGGAAGCGACGCAGCAGTCCCGCCAAACCGGCGCGCATCTCGATGCGGGCCAGCCAGGTAGCGCAAGGAAGCCGAGGCCGGTCAGCTCCTCGAGGGTGAGGTCGTCATGGCGGGCCAGGTCGGACAGTATGTCCTCGCCGGGGGCGGCCCGTTTGCGCGTGACCAGTTCGGAAAGGTACGTGGTCAGTGCGCCGTACGCGGCCATCTTCTCGTCGAGCGACACGTCCCTCTCCATGAACTTGGCCCGCATCGCGCTCCATGGGCAGGCCGTGCGGGACGGGAACCGTCCGACCCATCGCGTTTCCTCTCGTGGCGGTTGTTGCGGCCACGATCGCCGACGGACCTGCCACACGACTGACACGGCTCTGACACCGGCCATACCGGGCCGGAAAATCCTGACCGGGCCCCCGAGTGTTCGCTGTACGTTGTGTGAGCGCGCTGAACAGGGGCCGTTTCCCGGCCCGCACCTCAGATCACACTTCGAGGCATCACAACAGTGTTCCTGACGATCAGTACCACCGGCACTCCGGAACGCCCGGCGACCGACCTCGGCTTCCTGCTGCACAAGCACCCCGACAAGGCGCAGGCGTTCTCCACCTCCTACGGCACCGCGCACGTCCTCTACCCCGAGGCGGACGAGCTGCGGTGCACGGCGGCGCTGCTGCTGGAGGTCGACGCGGTGGCGCTGGTCCGGCGCGGCAAGGGCAAGGGCCGCGGCGGCGCCCCCGACGCGGCGCTCGCGCAGTACGTCAACGACCGTCCCTACGCCGCCTCCTCCCTGCTCGCGGTGGCGCTGAGCAGCGTGTTCTCCAGCGCGATGCGCGGCGTGTGCAACGCCCGCCCCGACCTTCCGGCGCAGGCCAGGCCCCTGCACGTCGAGGTGCCCGCACTGCCCGCCCGCGGCGGAGTCGCAGGCTGTAGCGCCCCGGAGGCGGAGCCAGTCAAACACAGCGGCCCCGACCTCGTACGGCGCCTGTTCGAACCGCTCGGCTGGACGGTCACCGCCGACCCCGTCCCGCTGGACGTCCGGTTCCCGGACTGGGGCGACTCCCGTTACGTACGCCTCGTCCTCGACTCCGACACGCTCACGCTCGCCGAGGCCCTGCGCCACCTCTACGTCCTGCTCCCCGTCCTGGACGACGCCAAGCACTACTGGGTCGCGCCCGACGAGGTGGACAAGCTGCTGCGCGTGGGCGAGGGCTGGCTGCCCGGGCACCCGGAGCAGAAGCTGATCACCAGCCGGTATCTGGCGCGCCGCTGGTCGCTGACCCGGGAGGCGATGGAGCGGCTGGAACTGGTGCGGCTGGCCGAGGCCGACGACAGCGAGGTCGAGGAGATCGACAACGCGGTCGAGGCGGAGACCGAGGCCGAGGAGAAGCCGGCCCCGCTGGCCGTGCGGCGCCGGGAGGCGATCGTGACCGCGCTGAAGGAGTCCGGCGCCACCCGTGTCCTCGACCTCGGCTGCGGGCAGGGCCAGCTCGTCCAGGAGCTGCTCAGGGACGCGCGGTTCACCGAGATCGTCGGCGTGGACGTGTCGATGCGGGCGCTCACCGTCGCCGGCCGGCGCCTGAAACTGGACCGCATGGGAGAGCGGCAGGCCGCGCGCGTCAAGCTCCTCCAGGGCTCGCTCGCCTACACCGACAGCCGCCTCAAGGGCTACGACGCCGCCGTGCTCAGCGAGGTGATCGAGCACCTCGACCTGCCGAGGCTGCCCGCCCTGGAGTACGCGGTGTTCGGCTCGGCCCGCCCGCGGACGGTCCTTGTGACGACCCCGAACGTCGAGTACAACGTGCGCTGGGAGAGCCTCCCGGCCGGGCACGTCCGGCACGGCGACCACCGCTTCGAGTGGACCCGCGAGGAGTTCCGCGGCTGGGCGCACACCGTGGCCGAACGGCACGGCTACGACGTCGCGGTTTCCCCCGTCGGCCCCGACGACCCCGAGGTCGGGCCGCCCACCCAGATGGCCGTGTTCACCCTCGGGACCGAGACCGGGAAGGAGGCGAAGGCAGCATGACCGAGACACCCAAGGGGCGGGTCCTTCCCGTCACCGACCTCTGCCTGGTCGTCCTCGTCGGCGCCTCCGGCTCCGGCAAGTCCACCTTCGCCCGCCGGCACTTCAAGCCCACCGAGGTCCTCTCCTCCGACTTCTGCCGCGGCCTGGTCTCCGACGACGAGAACGACCAGAGCGCGAGCCGGGACGCCTTCGACGTCCTCTACTACATCGCCGGCAAGCGGCTCGCGGCCGGCCGCCGTACCGTCGTCGACGCGACCAGCGTGCAGCAGGACGCCCGGCGCCGGCTCATCGAGCTGGCCAGGCAGTACGACGTGCTGCCGATAGCCGTCGTGCTCGACGTGCCCGAGGAGGTGTGCGCCGAGCGCAACGCGGCCCGCACCGACCGCGCCGACATGCCGCGCCGGGTCATCCAGCGGCACATCCGCGAACTCCGCCGCTCCCTCAGGTACCTGGAGCGCGACGGTTTCCGCAAGGTGCACGTGCTGCGCGGCGTCGAGGAGGCCGAGCACGCCACGGTCGTCACCGAGAAGCGTTTCAACGACCTGAGCCACCTCACCGGCCCGTTCGACATCATCGGCGACATCCACGGCTGCGCCGCCGAACTGGAGGTGCTGCTCGGCAAGTTGGGCTACACCGACGGTGTGCACCCGGACGGCCGCACGGCGGTCTTCGTCGGCGACCTGGTCGACCGCGGCCCGGACAGCCCCGGCGTGCTGCGCCGGGTGATGTCCATGGTGAAGTCGGGCAACGCGCTCTGCGTGCCCGGCAACCACGAGAACAAGTACGGCCGCCACCTCAAGGGCCGCAGGGTCCAGCACACCCACGGCCTGGCCGAGACCATCGAGCAGATGGACCGGGAGCCGGAGGAGTTCCGCGCGGAGGTACGGGAGTTCATCGACGGCCTCGTCAGCCACTACGTCCTCGACGGCGGCCGGCTGGTCGTCTGCCACGCCGGCCTGCCGGAGAAGTACCACGGCCGCACCTCCGGCCGGGTCCGCTCGCACGCCCTGTACGGCGACACGACCGGCGAGACCGATGAGTTCGGGCTGCCGGTGCGCTACCCGTGGGCGGAGGACTACCGGGGCCGGGCGGCGGTCGTCTACGGCCACACCCCGGTCCCGGAGGCCACCTGGCTCAACAACACGATCTGCCTGGACACCGGTGCCGTCTTCGGCGGCAAGCTCACCGCGCTGCGCTGGCCGGAGCGGGAACTGGTCGACGTACCGGCGGAGCGGGTCTGGTACGAGCCGGCGAAGCCGCTGCGTACCGAGGCGCCCGGCGGGCACGACGGGCGCCCGCTGGACCTGGCCGACGTGCACGGCCGCCGGGTGGTGGAGACCCGGCATGCCGGCCGGATCACCGTCCGCGAGGAGAACGCGGCCGCGGCCCTGGAGGTCATGAGCCGCTTCGCGACCGACCCGCGGCTGCTGCCGTACCTCCCGCCGACGATGGCGCCGACCGCGACATCCCACGTCGAGGGCTACCTGGAGCACCCGACGGAGGCCTTCGCGCAGTACGCGGAGAGCGGCGTCGCCCGGGTCGTGTGCGAGGAGAAGCACATGGGGTCGCGGGCCGTGGCCCTGGTGTGCCGGGACGCGGACGTGGCCCGCAAGCGGTTCGGTGCTGGGGGTACGTCCCGCTCGAACGAAGCTGAGAGTGGGGGAGGCCCCACGGGGTCGCTGTACACCCGTACCGGCCGCCCCTTCTTCGACGACGCCTCCGTCACCGAGGCGATCCTCGACCGCGTGCGCACGGCCGCCGACGAGTCCGGGCTGTGGGACGAACTCGCCACGGACTGGCTGCTGCTGGACGCCGAGCTGATGCCGTGGTCACTGAAGGCGTCCGGGCTGCTGCGCTCCCAGTACGCCGCCGTGGGCGCCGCCTCCGGCGCGGTGTTCCCCGGCACCCTGGCGGCCCTGGAGGGCGCCGCCGCGCGGGGCGTCGACGTGGGTGACCTCCTGGCCCGTCAGCGGGAACGCGCCGATTCCGCCGCCGCGTTCACCGAGGCGTACCGGCGCTACTGCTGGACCACCGACGGCCTGGACGGCGTCCGCCTGGCCCCCTTCCAGCTTCTCGCGGTCCAGGGCCGCAGCCTCGCCGGCCTCCCGCACGACGAGCAGCTGGCCCTGGTCGACCGGCTCGTCGAGCACGACACCGGCGGACTGCTCCAGACGACCCGCCGCCTGTACGTCGACACCGGCGACCCCGGGTCGGTGCGGGCCGGCGTCGACTGGTGGCTGGAGATGACCGGCCGCGGCGGTGAGGGCATGGTCGTCAAGCCGGCCGGCGCGCTGGTGCGCGACAGCCAGGGGCGCCTGGTGCAGCCCGGCATCAAGTGCCGCGGCCGTGAGTACCTGCGTATCATCTACGGCCCCGAGTACACCCGCCCCGACAACCTCGCCCGCCTGCGCTCCCGCTTCCTGAACCACAAGCGGTCCCTGGCGCTGAGGGAGTACGCCCTCGGCCTGGAGGCCCTGGACCGCCTGGCCGAGGGCGAGCCGCTGTGGCGCGTGCACGAGGCGGTCTTCGGCGTGCTGGCCCTGGAGTCGGAGCCGGTGGATCCGCGCCTGTAGCAACGGGCCGGCCCCCGTCCGGACAGGTGACGGACCGGGGCCGGTGGCCGGGGGTGAACACGCGCCCGATTGGTCAAAGATGGAGGCATGGGATTCCACGTCGACTCCGAGGCCGGGCGGCTGCGCCGCGTCATCCTGCACCGGCCGGATCTTGAGCTCAAAAGGCTCACCCCCAGCAACAAGGACCTGCTGCTCTTCGACGACGTGCTGTGGGTGCGCCGGGCGCGTGCCGAGCACGACGGGTTCGCCGACGTGCTGCGCGACCGCGGCGTCACCGTCCACCTGTTCGGCGACCTGCTCACCGAGGCCCTGGAGGTCCCGGCGGCCAGAGCTCTCGTCCTGGACCGGGTCTTCGACGAGAAGGAGTACGGCCCGCTCGCCACCGACCACCTCCGGGCCGCCTTCGAGACGCGGCCCTCCCGCGAGCTGGCCGAGGCGCTGATCGGCGGCATGACCAAGCGGGAGTTCCTGGAGTCGCACGCGGAGCCGACCTCCGTGCGCTTCCACGTCATGGAGCTCGACGACTTCCTGCTCGACCCGCTGCCCAACCACCTCTTCACCCGCGACACCTCCGCCTGGATCTACGACGGCGTCTCGATCAACGCCATGCGCTGGCCGGCCCGGCAGCGCGAGACCGTGCACTTCGAGGCGATCTACCGGCACCACCCCCTGTTCCGCGACGAGACCTTCCACGTGTGGTCCGAGGGCCAGGCCGACTACCCGTCCACCATCGAGGGCGGGGACGTACTCGTCATCGGCAACGGCGCCGTCCTCATCGGCATGAGCGAGCGGACGACACCCCAGGCCGTGGAGATGCTCGCGCACAAGTTGTTCGCCGTCGGCTCCGCGGAGACGATCGTGGCCCTGGACATGCCCAAGAGCCGCGCCCTCATGCACCTCGACACGGTGATGACCATGATCGACGGCGACGTCTTCACGCAGTACGCGGGCCTCGGCATGCTCCGCTCGTACACCATCGAGCCGGGCGTCGACGACAAGGAGCTGAAGGTCACCGACCACCCGCCGGAGCACATGCACCGCGCGATCGCCGCCGCGCTCGGGCTGAGCGAGATCCGCGTGCTGACCGCCACCCAGGACGTCCACGCGGCCGAGCGGGAGCAGTGGGACGACGGCTGCAACGTCCTCGCCGTCGAACCGGGCGTCGTCGTCGCCTACGAGCGCAACTCCACCACCAACACGCATCTGCGCAAGCAGGGCATCGAGGTGATCGAGATCCCGGGCAGCGAGCTGGGCCGGGGCAGGGGCGGGCCGCGGTGCATGAGCTGCCCGGTCGAACGGGACCCCGCATAGACCAGCCTGTATATTAATGCTCTATTCCGTATAGAATTCCAGAAGTCCCGTTCTCGTACCCCTGGAGCGCCCCATGGCGACAGTCCCGACCGCCCTCGCCGGCCGCCACTTCCTGAAGGAGCTGGACTTCACGGCGGAGGAGTTCCGCGGCCTGATCGAGCTGGCCACCGAGCTGAAGGCCGCGAAGAAGGCCGGGACGCAGACGCAGTACCTGCGCGGGAAGAGCATCGCGCTGATCTTCGAGAAGACCTCGACGCGCACCCGCTGCGCGTTCGAGGTCGCCGCCGCCGACCAGGGGGCGTCGACGACGTACCTCGACCCGTCCGGCTCGCAGATCGGCCACAAGGAGTCCGTGAAGGACACCGCGCGGGTGCTGGGGCGGATGTACGACGGGATCGAGTACCGCGGGGACAGCCAGGCGAAGGTCGAGGGGCTGGCCGCGTACGCGGGGGTGCCGGTCTACAACGGGCTGACCGACGACTGGCACCCCACCCAGATGCTCGCCGAGGTGCTCACCATGACCGAGCACAGCGACAGGCCCCTCCAGGAGATCGCCTTCGCCTACCTCGGCGACGCCCGCTTCAACATGGGCAACTCCTACCTGATCACGGGCGCCCTGCTGGGCATGGACGTGCGCGTCGTCGCGCCGAAGTCCTACTGGCCCGCGCAGGAAGTCGTCGACCGGGCCCGGGGGCTCGCCCAGTCCAGCGGCGCCCGCGTCACGCTCACCGACGACGTGGCCGCGGGTGTCCGGGGCGCCGACTTCGTCGCCACCGACGTCTGGGTCTCCATGGGCGAGCCGAAGGAGGTCTGGGCCGAGCGGATCGCCGCCCTCGCGCCCTACGCGGTGACCATGGACGTGCTGCGCGCCACCGGCAACCCGGACGTGAGGTTCCTGCACTGCCTGCCGGCCTTCCACGATCTCGGCACGAAGGTCGGCCGCGAGGTCTTCGAGGCGCACGGCCTGGAGTCCCTGGAGGTCACCGACGAGGTCTTCGAGTCGGAGCACTCGGTGGTCTTCGACGAGGCCGAGAACCGCATGCACACGATCAAGGCGGTCCTGGTGGCGACCCTGGCCTGACCGCCCCGGGTGCCACGGCTGCTACGGCCGCCGCTGCCGCGGCACCACCGGCAGCCGGAACCACACTGCCTTGCCCGACTCCGTCGCCCGGTGACCGCAGGACGAGCTGAGGCTGCGGATGAGCAGCAGCCCGCGCCCGTGTTCCTGCCAGGGGTCGGGGTCCTCCCCGCGAGGCCTGGTCAGATCGCCCGGCGGCACCGGATCCGGATCGTGTACCTCCACCTGGCACCCGGTCGGCAGCAGTTCCACCACCAGCTCTATCGGCGCGTCCCCGGAGGTGTGCTCCACCGCGTTGGCCACCAGCTCCGCCGTGAGCAGTTCCGCGGTGGCGCTGTCGGCGGCGTGCTCCAGCTCGGCCAGCGCCGTACGGACCAGTGCGCGGGCCACGGGCACCGCCGCGACGGTGTGCGGCAGCGCGATGCGCCAGGAGGCGGGAGCAGCGGGGCGTTCGTGCAAGATGGGTCCGTTCATGAGCAGGCTGTCCTGCTTTCAGCCGCATGAATGCTACGTCCCCCTCAACGCGCGGCCTCGCGCACCCGCTCCCGTCGTTACCACCGTGTCGACGACCTGTGACGGATGTGACGACACGGCGCCCGGCGTCTATCGCGTGCTCATGACGACAGTCACGAATGAGTGATAACTTCATGGGGTAGAGCTCCGTGAGACAGTGCCCGCCGAGGAGGCCGCACGTCATGAGTCCCTTCACCGGCTCCGCCGCCCGCACCGAGAGCTGGCAGCACCTGCGCGTCGACCTCACGGACGGCGTCGCCACCGTCACCCTCGCCCGCCCCGACAAACTCAACGCCCTCACCTTCGGCGCCTACGCCGACCTGCGCGACCTGCTCGCCGAGCTGTCCCGGGAGAAGGCGGTACGGGCCCTGGTGCTGGCCGGCGAGGGCCGCGGCTTCTGCTCCGGCGGCGACGTCGACGAGATCATCGGCGCGACCCTCGCCATGGACACCGCCCAGCTCCTCGACTTCAACCGCATGACCGGCCAGGTCGTCCGGGCCGTACGGGAATGCCCCTTCCCGGTGATCGCAGCCGTGCACGGCATCGCGGCCGGCGCCGGAGCCGTCCTGGCCCTGGCAGCGGACTTCCGCGTCGCCGACCCCACCACCCGCTTCGCCTTCCTCTTCACCAAGGTCGGCCTGTCGGGCGGCGACATGGGCGCGGCCTACCTCCTGCCGAGGATCGTCGGCCTCGGCCACGCGACCCGGCTGCTGATGCTGGGCGAACCGGTACGGGCACCGGAGGCCGAGCGCATCGGCCTGATCAGCCAGCTGGCAGACGACGGCGCCGCCGACGAGGCCGCGCAAGCGCTGGCCCACCGCCTGGCCGACGGCCCGGCCCTGGCGTACGCCCAGACGAAGGCGTTGCTCACGGCCGAGCTGGACATGCCACTGGCGGCATCGGTGGAACTGGACGCCGCAACCCAGGCCCTCCTCATGAACGGCGAGGACTACGCGGAGTTCCACGCGGCGTTCCAGGAAAAGCGACCTCCAAAGTGGAGGGGACGGTGACTGTTCCCACCCCAGGGGCGCGGGGCGGTAGTCGATATGCGGCTACCGCCGCGTGGGCGCGCCCAGCCACAGCAAACCCGCACTCGCCGACGAAGCCCAGCCAGCCCCTACGAGTCGCGATCATCGGCGGAGGCCCCGGCGGCCTTTACGCGGCAGCGTTGCTGAAACGCCTCGACCCCACCAGAGAAGTCACCGTCTGGGAACGCAACGCCCCCAACGACACCTTCGGCTTCGGCGTAGTCCTCTCCGACGAAACCCTCGGCGGCATCGAGCACGCCGACCCAGTGGTCTACGAAGCCCTCCGCAAGGAATTCATCCGCTGGGACGACATCGACACCGTCCACAGAAACACCCGCCAAACCTCCGGAGGGCACGGATTCGCGGCCCTGGGCAGAAAACGCCTCCTACAGATCCTCCACACCCGGTGCCACGACCTCGGCGTGGACCTCCGCTTCCGTTCCGAGGCCCCCTCCCCGGCATGGCTGGCGGAGACGTACGACCTGGTGATCGCCGCCGACGGCGTCCACAGCACCACCCGCGAGGCTTACGCCGACGCTTTCCGCCCCCACCTCACCACCCACCGCTGCCGCTACATCTGGCTGGCCACCGACTTCGCCTTCGACGCCTTCCGCTTCGAGATCGCCGAGACCGAACACGGCGCGATGCAGCTGCACGGCTACCCCTACTCGCCCCACGCCTCCACCGTGATCGTCGAGATGCGCGAGGAGGTCTGGCGCGCCGCCGGTTTCGACGAACCCGACCCGCACGACTCCATCGACCGCTGCGCCAAGATCTTCGCCGACGCGCTCGACAACCGGCCCCTGCGTTCCAACAAGTCGACGTGGACCACCTTCCGCACGGTCGTCAACGAACGCTGGTCGCACGGCAACGTCGTCCTCCTCGGCGACGCCGCCCACACCGCCCACTTCTCCATCGGCTCCGGCACCAAGCTCGCCGTCGAGGACGCCCTCGCGCTCGCCGCCTGCCTGGAGGAGCACCCCGATACGGCAACCGCGCTGCACGCATACGAGCAGGAGCGCAAACCCATCGTCGCCTCCACCCAGCGCGCCGCCCGCGCCAGCCTGGAGTGGTTCGAGAACCTCGCCCTGTACCTCGGCCAGCCACCCCGCCAGTTCGCCTTCAACCTGCTCACCCGCAGCCGCCGCGTCACCCACGACAACCTGCGGCTGCGAGACACCCGCTTCACGGAATCGGTGGAGCACGAGTTCGGCTGCCCGCCCGGCACGCCCCCGATGTTCACCCCGTTCCGGCTGCGCGGCCTGACGCTGCGCAACCGGGTCGTGGTCTCCCCCATGGACATGTACTCGGCGGTCGACGGCGTCCCCGGCGACTTCCACCTCGTCCACCTCGGCTCACGGGCACTCGGTGGCGCCGGTCTGGTGATGACCGAGATGGTGTGCGTCAGCGCGGGGGGCCGGATCACCCCCGGCTGCGCCGGCCTCTACACCGACGAGCAGGCCGAGGCCTGGCGGCGGATCACCGGCTTCGTGCACGCGCAGGCACCCGGCACCGCGCTCGGCGTCCAGCTCGGGCACTCGGGCCGCAAGGGCTCGACCAAGCTGATGTGGGAGAGCACCAAGGGCACCGACGAGCCGCTGGACGCCGGCAACTGGCCGCTCCTGGCCGCGTCCCCGCTGCCGTACAGGCCCTACAGCCAGATCCCCAGCGAACTCACCCGCACCCAACTGGCCGAGATCCGCGAGCAGTTCACGAACGCCGCCGGACGCGCCGCGCACGTCGGCTTCGACCTGCTCGAACTGCACTGCGCCCACGGCTATCTGCTCTCCGGCTTCCTCTCCCCGCTGACCAACCACCGCGCTGACGCCAACGGCGGCCCGCTGGAGAACCGGCTCCGCTTCCCGCTCGAGGTCTTCGACGCGGTACGGGAGGTGTGGCCGGACGATCGCCCCATGACGGTCCGCATCTCCGCCACCGACTGGGCCGAGGGCGGGACGACCGCCGAGGACGCCGTCGGGATCGCCCGCGCCTTCGCCGCGCACGGCGCCGACGCGATCGACGTGTCCACCGGGCAGGTGGTCGCCGACGAGCGGCCGGAGTTCGGGCGGTCGTACCAGACGCCGTACGCCGACCGGATCCGGCACGAGGTGGGCGTGCCGGTGATCGCGGTCGGGGCGATCTCGTCCTGGGACGACGTCAACTCCCTGATTCTTGCCGGGCGTACGGACCTGTGCGCCCTGGCGCGCCCGCACCTCTACGACCCGCACTGGACGCTGCACGCGGCGGCCGAGCAGGGCTACACGGGCCCGGGTGCCGCCTGGCCGGCCCCGTACCGGGCGGGCAGCCGCCGCCCGCAGACCGGCCGCACGGACGCCCCCAAGCCGCGCCTCACACTGGGCAGTTGACCTCCCCGTAATGAGGTGTCACACGCCCGCGAACACCGCCCCCGCGTCCCGCAGCCGCTCGTGGAGCCCCCGGAACACGGCCGCCGAACGCGCGCCCGGCCAGTTGGCGGGGAGCAGGCCGCCGGGCAGGCCGGGGTCGGCGTAGGGGAGGTGGCGCCAGGAGTCGAGGGCGAGGAGGTAGTCGCGGTAGGCCTCCTCCGGCGGGGTGTCCTCCCGCCGCTCCCAGCCGTGCAGCACAGGCGCGTGCCGGTCGAGGAACGCCTCGTGCTGCTTGGCGATCGCGGCCAGGTCCCACCAGCGGGCCACCGCCTCGGCGGTCGGCGCGAAGCCGAGGTGCTCGCCGCGGAAGAAGTCGACGTACGCGTCGAGCCGCAGCCGCTGGAGGGTGTGCCAAGACTCCTCGTACAGCCGGGCCGGGGCGATCCACACACCGGGCGCGGCCGTGCCGAAGCCGAGCCCGGCGAGCCGCGAGCGCAGCACGTGCCGCTTCTGGCGCTCCGATTCCGGCACCGAGAACACCGCGAGCACCCAGGCCTCGTCCTCCGGCGACGCCGTCGCGTAGATGCGCCGGTCTCCGTCCTCCAGCAGCTGCCGGGCGTCCGGGGAGAGTTCGTACCCGGCCGCGCCCTGCGCCGTCCGGGCCGGCAGCAGCAGCCCGCGCCGTTTGAGCCGGGACACCGACGAGCGTACGGAGGGGGCGTCGACGCCGACCGCGGCCAGCAGCCGGATCAGCTCGGCGACGGGCACCGGGCCCGGCGTGAAGCGCCCGTACGCGCCGTAGAGCGTGACGATGAGGGACCGTGGTGCATGCTGGTCGGACACGTTGATCATCTTAGGTCGTGCTGGTCACTGGCGTGGCTTGTGGGCGCGGGATCATCGCTGGTCACCCTCGGCGCGCAGGCGGAACCGCTGGAGCTTGCCGGTGGCCGTGCGCGGCAGCGCGTCCAGGAAGACGATCTCGCGCGGGCACTTGTACGGCGCCAGCTCCTCCCTGACGAAGGCGCGCAGCGCCCCCGCGTCCCGCTCGGCGCCGTCCTTGAGCACGGCGTACGCCACCACGACCTGCCCGCGCGCCTCGTCGGCCCGCCCCACGACCGCCGTCTCGACCACGTCCGGGTGGCGCAACAGCGCGTCCTCGACCTCCGGTCCCGCGATGTTGTACCCGGCCGAGATGATCATGTCGTCGGCGCGGGCCACGTACCGGAAGTAGCCGTCGGGTTCGCGGACGTACGTGTCCCCGGTGATGTTCCAGCCGCCGTGCACGTAGTCGCGCTGCCGCGGATCGGCGAGGTACCGGCAGCCGACGGGGCCCCGGACGGCGAGCAGCCCCGGCTCCCCGTCGGACACCGGCTCGCCGTTCTCGCCCTGCACGCGCGCGTGCCACCCCGGTACGGGCAGGCCCGTCGTCCCCGGCCGGATCCGCTCGTCGGCCGCGGAGATGAAGATGTGCAGCAGCTCGGTGGCGCCGATGCCGTTGATGATGCGCAGGCCGGTGCGCTCGTGCCAGGCCCGCCAGGTGGCCGCGGGCAGGTTCTCGCCGGCCGAGACGCAGCGGCGCAGCGCGGAGATGTCGTACCCGTCCAGCTCGTCGAGCATCGCGCGGTACGCCGTCGGCGCGGTGAACAGCACCGACACCCGGTGCTCGACGACCGCGGGCAGCAACTGCTTCGGACCGGCGTGTTCGAGCAGCAGCGCGCTCGCCCCGGCGCGCAGCGGGAAGACCACCAGACCGCCGAGGCCGAAGGTGAAGCCGAGCGGGGGACTGCCCGCGAAGACGTCGTCGGCGCCGGGCCTCAGGACGTGCCGGGCGAACGTGTCGGCTATCGCCAGCACGTCCCGGTGGAAGTGCATGCAGCCCTTGGGGCGCCCGGTGGTCCCGGACGTGAACGCGATCAGCGCCACATCGTCGGCCGCCGTGTCCACGGCGGGGTACGGCGTGTCCGGCGCCGGGCGGTTCAGCAGGTCGTCCGGGGCGTCGCCGCCGTACGTCGTGACGCGCAGCCCCGGTATCTCCGCCTTGGCGAGGTCGTCGACGGACCGGATGTCGCACAGGGCGTGCCGGACCTGCGCGATCTCGCACATGGTGGTCAGCTCGTGCGGGCGCTGCTGGGCGAGCACCGTGACCGCGACGGCCCCCGCCTTCAGCACCGCCAGCCAGCAGGCGGCCAGCCACGGTGTGGTGGGGCCGCGCAGCAGGACGCGGTTGCCGGGGACGACGCCGAGGTCACCGGTCAGCAGGTGCGCGATGCGGTCCACGCGGGTGCGCAGCTCGCCGTACGTCCAGGTGCCGCCGGACGGGGTACGGAAGGCCGGGCGGCCGTCCGGGGGGCCGGTGAGGAGCTCTTCGGCGCAGTTCAGCCGTTCGGGGTAGTGCAGCTCCGGCAGGTCGAAGCGGAGCTCGGGCCACTGGTCGGGCGGCGGCAGGTGGTCGCGGGCGAAGGTGTCGACGTGGGCGGTGCCCCGGGGATTCATACGATTCGCCCCCTTGCAAGGTGGGCTCGTGGTGGGCTCGCATCAGGAGCGTATCGTGTTGGTGACGGCAGTCAACTGTGCGCGATAACCTGGGGAGTGGACCGGCAGCGAGGGAAGGGACACGGCGATGACCGCATTCTCGCTCGAACCGGAACACCTCGCCTGGTGTGCCGAACTGCGCATCCAGGCCGCCGAACGGCTGCGTCCGCTCGCCGAGAAGGGGGAGCCCGGCCGGGTCAACCGCCCCCTGGTCGCCGAACTCGGAACCCTCGGCCTGCTGCCCCGCCTGTTCACCTCCGGTGCGCTCGACCTGTGCCTGATGCGGGAGTCACTGGCGTACGCCTGCACGGAGGCGGAGACGGCGCTGGCGTTGCAGGGCCTGGGCGCGCACCCGGTGCACGCCTGCGGCACACAGGCCCAGCGCACCCGCTGGCTCCCCCTGGTGGCCGACGGCAGTGCGGTGGCCGCCTTCGCGCTGAGCGAGCCGGGCGCGGGCTCGGACGCGGCGGCGCTGTCGCTGGCCGCTCACTCCGACGGAGAGTCCGCCTGGCGGCTCACCGGTGTGAAGTGCTGGATCTCCAACGCTCCCGAGGCCGACTTCTACTCCGTCTTCGCCCGCACCACCCCCGGCGCCGGTGCCCGCGGTGTGACCGCCTTCCTGGTTCCCGCCGACCGCCCCGGCCTCACCGGCACCGGCCTCGACATGCTCTCCCCGCACCCCATCGGCGCCCTCGCCTTCGACGCCGTACCGGTGACCGCCGACGACGTGCTCGGCGAGGTGGACCGCGGCTTCCGGGTCGCCATGCACACCCTCAACCTGTTCCGGCCCAGCGTCGGCGCCCTCGCGGTCGGCATGGCGCAGGCGGCCCTGGACGCGACCCTCGCGCACACCGCGGGGCGGGACGCGTTCGGGGGCAAGTTGAGGGCCCTTCAAACGGTGTCCCACCAGGTCGCGGAGATGGCGCTGCGCACGGAGGCGGCCCGCCTGATGGTGTACGCGGCGGCCACGGCGTACGACGCGGGCGCCCCGGACGTTCCCCAGCGCGCGGCGATGGCCAAGCTGCTGGCCACGGAGACCGCGCAGTACGTCGTCGACGCGGCCGTCCAGCTGCACGGCGCGCGGGCCCTGCGCCGCGGTCACCTCCTCGAACACCTCTACCGGGAGGTCCGCGCCCCGCGGATCTACGAGGGCGCGAGCGAAGTCCAACGGAGCATCATCGCCAAGGAGTTGTACGAGTCGTGTGACAAGGAGCCGGACGCCGGCCAGGAGGCGCCGTGACCGCCGAGCGCATCAACCCGCCCGGACTCTCCCCGCCCGCCGGCTTCTCGCACGCCGTCGTCGCCACCGGATCCAGGGTGGTGTTCCTGGCGGGGCAGACCGCCCTGGACGCCCACGGGAAGGTGGCCGGCGGCACACTCCCGGAGCAGTTCGCGCGGGCGCTCACCAACCTGCTCACCGCCCTGAGCCACGCCGGCGGCACGCCCGCCGACCTCGCCCGGGTCACCGTCCATGCCACCGACGTCGCCGCATATCGCACACACGCCGCCGAACTGGGCCGTATCTGGCGTGAGTTGGCGGGCCGGGACTATCCGGCGATGGCCGTCGTACAGGTCGTGCGCCTGTGGGACGAGGAGGCGATGGTGGAGCTGGACGGGTTCGCCGTACTGCCGTAGCCGGGACGGTTCCACGACGGTCGGTGCGGACTCGCCACCGAAGCGGCCCCCACCGCCGCGTCCGCCGCACCGCCCGCGTCCGGCGCCGGGTCGTCCGAGACCGTGACCATCGACCCGACGGGCCGGATCGCCGCCGACGGCACCGTCACCCTCCGGCACCTACCGTTGCCCCGGCGCCACGGCCCCGGCCTTCGTCAGCGACTCCGTGGGCCATAGCTCCTCGACCGTGTGGTACGGCCTCGACGGCTCGCGGGCCGTGTGCGACGGGACGGAGCACCGCTGGGAGAGCTCGGGCAGGCCGGAGGCGGGTGCGATCACGGCCGGTGAGGCCCGCGTCGAGGCGACCGTGATGGAACTGCGCAGCGACTCCGGGCTGCCCCGGCCCACTTCCACGCGACGCACCGCCGTCACGCTCGTCACGGCCTGATGCGCTCCTGTCTCTCCCGGTCCTTTGCCCTGGCGTCCCGACATTTGCCAGGTCATGAGGCATACATGACCGGATGACCACAGATGCGCGGTCATGATGGTCGGCGTAAGTAAGGTATGCCTTGGCTAACTGCCCCCGGCGGTGGCCGTGGACGGGCCGGGAGGGCCGCAGCACATGTGGGACGACGCGTTTCCGAGCTTCCTGATCGGACTGAGGGAAGGACTCGAAGCCGGGCTCATCGTCTCCGTCCTCATAGCCACCCTGGTGCGGGCGGGCGCCCGGTCCCGCCTGCCCCAGGTGTGGACGGGCGTGCTGGCCGCGATCGCCCTCGCGATGAGCTTCGGCGCGGTCCTCACCTTCACCGCCGCGTCCCTGTCCACCGCCGCGCAGGAGGCCTTCGGCGGCTTGCTCAGCGTGGTGGCCGTCGCGTTCGTCACCGCGATGGTGTTCTGGATGCGCCGCTCGGCCCGCAGCCTGTCGGGGGAGATCCGGGAGAAGGTCACGGGCGCCCTGTCGATGGGCGCGGGCATGCTGATCGTGACGTCGTTCCTGGCGGTGGGCCGGGAGGGGCTGGAGACGGCGCTGTTCCTGTGGACCACGGCCCGCGCGGCCGGCGAGTCCGCGGGCCCGCTGTCCGGCGCGGCGGTCGGCCTGATCCTGGCGACGCTCCTGTGCTGGGGCCTGTACCGCCGGGTACTGACAATCAACCTGACACGCTTCTTCACCGCCACCGGCGCCGTCCTCATCGTCATCGCGGCAGGCGTCCTCGGCTACGGCCTGCGCGACCTCCAGGAGGGCGGCGTCCTCCCCGGCGGCACGTCGTACGCCATCGACCTGAGCACCCACATCGACGCCGGCTCCTGGTACAGCACCCTCGCGCAGGGCGTGCTCAACCTGACGCCGACGATGACCTGGCTCCAGACGGTCGGCTACGTCGTATACCTCGCCGCGGTGATGTCCCTGTTCGCACGAGGCTGGAAGACAACGGCCTCCACAAACCGCAAAGCCGGGCCGACTGCGGCTGAACGCGACCCCGAGCCCGCTCCAGCCGCCCCCACTCCCGCAGCCGCCGACGACAAACTCCCACAGGGGCCACTCGCACCCGACCACGCAAGCCGCACCGGTGGTGCGGGTGGGAAACACAACCCCACCGAAGGCGAAGCCGAGGCGAAACGCCGCCCCACCTGGCTTCTCCCCGCAACGGTCGTCACCGTCCCCGCCCTCCTTGCCGCACTGATCGTCACTTTCTCCCACCCCCAACCCACCGAAGGCCAAACCATCGCGGTCTCCGAAACCGCCTGCGGCGACGGCTTCACCGCCCCCAGCCCCGGCCGCCAGACCTTCCAGATGCACAACACCGGCAACCAGACGTCCGAGGTCTACCTCATCGACCCGACCACCAACGCGGTCTACGGCGAGATAGAGGGCCTCGCCCCCGGCACCACCCGCGACCTCGTCGCAACCGTCACCGGCGGCACATACGCCTGGCGCTGCGTCCCCACCGACGGCAGGTCCGTCACCTCCCACGCCGTCCACGTCAACGGCACCCGCGGCACAACCGGCGCCGTCGTCCCCGTCTCGGTCCACGACCTCGCCGCCCCCCTCAAGGCGTACAAGACCTACGTGAACCACGGCCTGACCACCCTCGTCACCCAGACCCGCAAACTCGCCGACGACATCCAGGCCGGCCACCTGACCACGGCCCGCACCGACTGGCTCACCGCCCACCGCACCTACGCCTCGCTCGGCGCCGCCTACGGCACGTTCGAGGACTTCGACCAGAAGATCAACGGCAGGCCGGACGGCTTGCCCGGCGGCGTCCACGACAAGGCGTTCACCGGCTTCCACCGGATCGAGTACGGACTGTGGCACGGCCAGCCGACGGACGAACTCAAGGGCCCCGCACACCAACTCGCCGCCGACACCGCCGGTTTGCGCAAGTCCTTCCCGCACCAGGACTTCGACCCCGCCGATCTCCCCCTGCGCACCCACGAGATCCTGGAGAACACCCTCCAGTTCGAGCTGACCGGCGACGCCGACCAGGGCAGCGGCACCGAGCTGGCCACCGCCGACGCCAACCTCGCCGGCACTCGCGAACTCCTCGCCGTACTCCGCCCGTTGCTCACCAGTCGCGCCCCCCACCTGCTCCCCATCGTGGACGCGGACGCCGCCCGCCTCCAGGCGCTCCTCGACTCGGCCCACCACGGCGCGACATGGACGCCCGTCGACCGGCTGGCCCCCGCGACGAGAGCCCACCTGAACGGCGCGACCGGGCAACTCCTGGAGGACCTCGCACCGATACCGGACCTGCTGGAGATCAGGAAGTCCGCGTAATGACCGACCACCCCGCACCCCACCACCCGAACCGCCCGACACGCCACGAAGGGGAACCCGCCATGGCGGAACCCACCCAGCCCCCCGCCGACATACCGTCGGGCTGCCCCGCCCACGCAGGCCGCCGCACCTTCGTGAAGACGGCCCTCGGCGCCGGTGCCGCCGGCGCGGTGCTGGCCGGCGGCGGCCTCGCACTCGCCGAGAGCGGCAGCGGTACGACACGGGCGGCCGAGGCGACGAACGCCGCCGCCGTCCCCTTCCACGGCACCCACCAGGCCGGGATCCTCACCCCCGCCCAGACCGCCGCCGCGTTCGTCGCCTTCGACGTCATCGCCGACGACCGCCGCGAACTGACCGACCTGCTGCGCACCATCACCGCGCGGGCCCGCTTCCTCACCACCGGCGGCACACCGGCCGACCTGGGCGTCGGAGCCCCGCCCGCGGACAACGGCATCCTCGGCCCGGTCGTACCCGCCGACGCGCTGACCGTCACCGTCGGCGTGGGCGCCTCGCTCTTCGACGACCGCTACGGCCTCGCCAGGGCGAAGCCGCGCCACCTCACGTCGATGCGCACCTTCCCCAACGACAACCTCCACCCGGCCGAGTGCCACGGCGACCTGTCCCTGCAGATCTGCGCGGCCCGCCAGGACACCGTGCTGCACGCGCTGCGCGACATCGCCAGGCACACCCGCGGCGCGATGCAGATCCGGTGGCGTATCGACGGTTTCCAGAACGCCCCGCGCCCCAGCGGCGCCCAGCGAAACCTGTTCGGCTTCAAGGACGGCATCGCCAACCCGGACACCGCCTCCGCCCGCGAGATGAACCGCCTCGTCTGGGTGGGCGCCGGGCAGGGCGAGCCGGACTGGGCCGAGGACGGCAGCTACCAGGTGATCCGCATCATCCGCATGCTCGTGGAGTTCTGGGACCGGGTCTCGCTGAGCGAGCAGGAGAACATGTTCGGCCGCCGCAAGGACACCGGCGCCCCGCTGGACGGGGCCAAGGAGACCGACGCCCCGAACTACGCCAAGGACCCCAAGGGCACGGCCATCCCGCTCGACTCCCACATCCGCCTCGCCAACCCACGCACCCATGCCACCGACAACTCCCGCATCCTGCGCCGCGGTTACAACTACGACCGGGGCGTCGACGCGGTCGGCAACCTCGACATGGGCCTGGTCTTCTGCTGCTACCAGCAGGACGTCCGCCGCCAGTTCGACGCCGTCCAGACCCGCCTGATCGACGAACCCCTGGTCGACTACATCTCCCCGACCGGCGGCGGCTACTTCTTCGCCCTCCCCGGCGCCCGCGATTCCACCGACTGGCTCGGCCGCACCCTGCTCGCGACCTGAGCCGCCCGGCCGGCGGTGACAGCCTGCCCGGTCAGCCCGGTGGGCGACATCATCTTCAGCCGCCGCCGGCGTCATCGTCGGCACCTGCTCCGGCGCGGTGTCGCAGCGCTCGCTCCGTGGCGAAAGCCGCGGGCCGTCCGCGACCCGGGCAAGACCCTCCTGGACGTCGCCCTCGCCGGACCTTGTGCCCCTTGCGCGATCTCAATTGGCATGTCCTACACAGGCATTGACGTGGAAAACGCTTACCATCTACGGTCCTTCCGGAATCGCGGACATCTTTCGGTATCTCGAACGTCTGAGCGTCGGTACGCACTACGAGAAGAAGGAGTCGAAGCGGAATGGGCACACAGCGAAGACTGGGCTGGATGTCGCTTGCCGCGGCAACCACCATGGCGCTCGCGGCGGGAGTGATCACCGCCCCCGCCGCCCACACCGCGGACGATCCCGTGGAGGTCGTGGTCAACGGGGACGACGTCCGCGCCGACAACGTGAACGGTTTGACCTACAAGGGCCTCGGCCTGCTCAGCTGCAACAGCACCAGCAACCTGCTGATGGACTACAAGGCGGAGCATCCCGGCCGGTACTGGCAGCTCGTCCGCGTGCTGTTCGGCGGAAAGAACCCCCTGATCAACCATGTCAAGATCGAGATGGGTTCGGACACGAACACGTCGACCGGTTCCGATCCGGCGACCATGCGCACAGCGGACGAACTCGCCGACGCGTCGCGTTCCCCGGGCTTCCAACTGGCAGCGGACGCCAAGACGGTCAACCCGAAGCTCAAGGTCTCGATTCTCCGCTGGGTCATGCCCCGATGGGTTCAGAACGAATGGAACAAGGGCACCGGCTCCGACGAGATGTACAAGTGGTACAAGGAGACGATCCTCGACGCCTACGAGAAATACGGGTACATGGTCGACTACGTCGACCCGGACACGAACGAGACGCGGGATCCGGACGAGGCCTTCATCAAGTGGTACAAGAACGCGATTCTGACCGACACGGACTTCGCTGACCCCCGCTACGGCATCCCGGCGAAAAAGCGGGAGAAGGCCGAGAAGGCCTACCACAACATCAAGATCATCGCCGCCGACGAGAACACCACCCTCAATATCGGGCCGTCCATGCTCAGCGACGCGGAACTCTTCGGCATCGTCGACGCGGTCGGCTACCACTACACCACCGAGGACCGGCACGACGGGGCCGCCGGCAGCGACACCCATCTGCCGTACACCAGGCTGGCGACCGGTGAGAACAAGTACGACGAGGACAAGGAAGTCTGGTACAGCGAGGGAGTCGCCTCCTTCGGCTACACCGACTACCGCGTCAACAACACCGAGGGCCCGAACGGAACGAGCACCGGCATCGGCGGCGTCCAAAGCGCCCTCGATCTCGCGAACCGCTCGGTCAAGAGCTACGCCAACTCGAAGCGGACGCACTACATCTTCCAGCCGGCGATCGGCTCCTTCTACGAAGGCGCCCAGTACAGCCACAAGGAACTCGTCAGCGCGCGTGACCCGTGGTCGGGCCACCTCCACTACGACGCGGCCCTCTATGTGATGCAGCACTTCACCCAGTTCGCCAAAACCGGCTGGGAGAACGACACGAACACGGCGGGCGTCTGGCGCACCGTGCCGGAGGCCAGTTACAGCGGGGTGAGCGGCACCGTCGACCTCGACGGCTCCAACGGGGCCCCCAGTTATATGACGCTCGCGGATCCCCGTAAGAAGGACTTCTCGACGATCGTCGTCAACGACAGCGACCAGCCGAAGACCTACCGGATCAAAGCCGAGAACATGCGACTCGGTTCCGACCCGACCATGGAGATCTGGGAAACCCGCGGACCGGACGCGGGCCGGCCCTACGACTCGAACTTCAAGCACCTCGCCGACGAGATCCGGCCCGGCGGCGACGGGTACTACACCTACACGGTCGAGCCGAGGTCGATCGTGACCTTGACGACGCTCGACAAGAGCCACGACAAGGCGACGAAGCAACGCCTGCCCGAGTCCCGGGACCGCACGGTGCTGGACACCGACGCGACCGGCAAGAAGCACAACACCCGCGACAGCGTCCTGTACGCCGACGACTTCGGGTACGAGGAGGAGGGCAAGGTCCAGGTCGGCACCGGCAACGGAGCGCACAAGACGTCCCAGCCCTACCTGAGGTCGCGCGGCAACCAGCCTCGCTACATGGTCGACCAGACCGGCGCCTGGGAGGTCGGTGCGGACGCGAGCGGCAACAACGTCCTGTACCAGTACATGGACCAGTCCATGAAGGACACCGGCGCCTGGAACCGCCACACCCCGAACACGACGGTCGGCGACTTCCGTTGGGAGAACTACCGGGCCACGGTCGACGTCTCGTTCCCGGACCCGGATGGCGGACTCGCCACCCTGGGCGTCCGGCAGCAGAAGGGCATGGCGGTCAGCGACGCCGCCTACAACGTGCGCATCGGACCGAACGGCGCCTGGACGTTCTACGAGTACGGCACGGCCGTCACGTCGGGAACGGTCGCGGCATCCGACAACTACCGCCTCGCCATCGAGGCGAAGGGCGCGACGATCACGACCTACATCGACGGCAAGGCCGTCTCGACGTACCAGGACCCGACTCCGCAGACCGAAGGCCGCGTCAAGCTCGGAACCGACTTCCACAAGACGGCGTTCGACAACCTGAAGGTCGAGAAGATCGACGGGTACACGCCCTACGCCCGCGCGCAGCTCGACAACATGGACAGCTCGGTCACCTACGACGGCACGTGGAGCAGGAAGGCCGCCTTCGGCGACCCGATGGACTGGTACCGGTCGACATCGACCAGCACGACCGCCGGCGCGTCGTTCACCGTCCCCTTCACCGGCACGGGCATCGACGTCATCGGCGGCAACGACGGCACCGCCGTCCTCGACGTCTATGTCGACGGAAAGCTGATCGCACGGGACGCGAAGACGGCCGCGACCGACAAGCGCCTCGCGACGTACGCGCTCCGTGGTCTGCCCGACGGCGCGCACACGGCGAGGTTCGTCCTCAAGTCCGGAAAGGTCGTTCTCGACGCGTTCAACACCATCTCCGGGGACGTGGACAGCACTGTGGACACGACACCGATCCGGGGCGGCCTGGAGAAGATCGGAAGTCCGGCGCGGGCGGACTACACGGCCGGCTCCTGGGCCCTGTTCGCCTCCGCGTCGTCGGCGGCGAAGGCTGCCGTGGCGGGACAGAAGGGCCTGGACGCCATCGGCGTCGAGCAGATCACGGCCAGGCTCGAAGAGGCTCACGACCGGCTGGTGCGCGAGGGCGGCGCCGCCGCCCGGTAGGTGCCCTGGCCTGCGGGCCCGTGCGCTCGCCGTAAATGACAGAGGTGCCGCCGCACCCCTCCTTGACCCGCATTCGTGCAGGTCAAGCGGGGTGCTGCGGCATCCGTCGCTCAGATGTCCCGGAAGAGACCAGCTAGCCCCGTGAGCTGCCGTGCTGAAGCTGCGGGGCGCTGACCTGCAGAGATCTCTTTCGGCTCTATGCGGGGTGTGAGAGTGCGGTGTGGGCTGGGGCTCATGCACCGGTGGTCGGCCTTGAACGAACGGCAACGCGCGCTTCTCGAACGGCTCCCGGCCGGTGCGAAACCTGGAGCATGGGCGCTGGAGGATTGGCGTCTGGTCTGCCCTGCGCGACCGTGGACTTCTGACGGTCAGCAGGAGTGGCGGGGACGTTCATGCGGAGGCCACCGAGGCTGGCCGGTTCTACCTTCGGCATGGTCACCACCCGGACGATCCGGCGTTCGCGGATGGTGGTGGTCCGGCGGTGTCCGCCAAGTCCCCAGCGTCGGCGAAGGCGAACGGCCGGTCGCCCGCGCTCGACGGGGCGATCGACCACCTCCGGCGGCAGCGCCTCACCACTGCACACCACCCGCCGCAGCCCACCGCACTGCCCCGCCGCGGACTCCTGCAAAAACACCTGCATCGACGGCACGAAATGCACCGTCGTAGGGCCTGGTGGACCCACGTCGGTCGGCACGATTCACTTGCTCAGGGGGACGTACGTGGGCTTGTGGTTGGGGGAGTTCCGAGGTTCCATTCGGGGACGGATGTTGCGGTTGACGCGGAAGCAGTTGCCGGGGTCGTACCGCGCCTTGATTTGCCGGAGGCGGTCGTAGGTGCCTCGGTAGGCGGCGGCGGTTCTGTCGGCGTCGTCCTCGGCCAGTTGGAAGTTGACGTAGTTCCCGCCGGTCGAGAACGGCCGGATGTCCTCCCAGCCGCTGCGGACCGCGTCCACGATGCGGTCTCCGTCGGCCTGCGGCGGCCATGCCCCGGAGAAGCCGCTGATGAGCCGGGCTTCCCGGTTGCCGACTGCGCCGCTGTCGTCGGACTCGTTCAGCACGCCGGCGAGGTGGAAGATGACGGAGAACGACAGGGGGGACACGACGTCGAGCGCGGCGTCCCGGAACGTGGGCAGGTACTCGTCCGGCAGGCCGGGAAGGAATTCGGCCTTCCAGTACTGGTTCAGCCCCTTGGGTTCCATCGCGTCCAACATGGACTGCTGGGCTACGTAGGGCTTCTCGCCGATGAGGTCGAAGATCGGCTTTCCGAGGGCACGGAGCGGGGCGAGACCGGCTTCGGCGTTGGTCCCGCTGTGGCACACGAGCAGCCCGACGACGGGCTTGAGATGCCACTCGTCCGGGACGAACGGCGCGGGCGGCGCGAGCCGGATGATCGCCACTGCCGTCAGCTCGCGGGGAGCGGACGCGGTGAGCTCCCGGTACGTCGTGAGGACCTCGTCCACCTGGTCGGCGCTCCAGGCGGCGAGGCCACCGGTGATGAGGGGGCCGACCTCGTGCAGCCGGAAGGTGAAGCGGGTGACGACGCCGAAGTTGCCGCCACCGCCGCGCAGCGCCCAGAACAGGTCCGGGTTCTCCGCCCGGCTCGCGGTCGTGATCCTTCCGTCCGCCGTGACGATCTCGACCTCCTCCAGGTTGTCGGCCGCCCAGCCGAAGCGGCGCGTCAGGTAGCCGAACCCGCCGCCGAGGGTCAGGCCGGCGACTCCGGTCTCGGACACAAAGCCGAGCACCGTCGCCAGCCCATGCCGCTGGGTCGCCCGGTCGACGTCCTGCAACAGGCATCCGGGACCGGCATGCGCGAGGCGGGCGACCGGATCCACGGTGACCTCGCGCATGCGGGACATGTCGAGGGTCAGCCCACCGTCGGCGAGTGCCGTGCCAGCGATGTTGTGGCCCCCGCCCTTCACGCTCAGCAGCACGCCGTGGTCCGCGGCGAACCGAACGACCGTGGCCACGTCCTGGGCTGAGACCGGCTGGACGACGAGCGCCGGACGTGCGGTGACCATGGCGTTCCAGACTTCGACTGCCTTGTCCCAGCCCTCGTCACCGGCCGTGAGCAGCGGTCCCGCGAGCCGTGTGCCGAGCTGCTCGATCCGGGCGGAGCTCAGGCCGACGCGCTCGCGCTCGAGTCCGGCGACCTCGAACATTCTCGTGCTCATGGCGACTTGTCCTCTCCCGGCGCCCGACTGTCCCTCGATGTCCCGATCGCGGTGCGCAGCGCGGCCAGCAACGCTTCCGGCTGCTCCGCGGCGGGGTCGTCCCGGCAGTCCTCGATCACGTGCAGCGGCCAGCCGTACCGCGCGCTCGCCGCTTCCGCCGTCCGCAGCCGTACCTGGAGGTCCTGCCGGCCGTGGATCAGGTCTGTGGGAACGCCGATTTGCGCGAGATCGCCGGGCGGGATCGGCCGCATGCCGACCCGTGTGACGAGGCTGCGCAGCGCTGCCTGCACGCTCGGCGTACGGGCCCGGTCCAGGGCGTAGGCCAGCAGCGGCTGCCATTGTTCTCCCGTCTCCTCGCCGACCCTCTGCATGTCGAGGAAGCACCGGTTGAACAGGCGGTCCCGCCCTTTCGCGGTCGGTCGGGCGACGAAGCTCATCATGGGCATCGCGAAGCTCGGCGCCGGGCGGAACCAGCCCAGGCCGAGTGTGTCGACCAGGATCAGATGGGCCAGCCGGTCGCCGTGGCGTACCGCGTACCGTGCGGCGATCGCTCCGCCCAGCAGATGGCCCACCAGTACGGGCGGCCAGCCCCGGCAGGTCTGGTCGATCAGCTCATCGAGCCAGGCCAGGACGGCTTCGGTGTCGAGCCGACTGTCGCTCGCCACCGAGGCGCCGTGGCCGGGCAGATCGGGAACGATCACCCGGTGGGTCCTGACCAGGTCGGGGATCACCCTGATCCACACGGCGGCGAACTCGCCCTGGCCGTGCAGCAGCACGATGGGCGGCCCGTCACCGCCCTCCAGGACGGCGGTATCCACCCCCGGCAGCCGAACCCGCCGCTCGGCCGCCATCGGCATCGCGGCCATCAGCTGGTCGCGTGCCCGCCGCCCGACGGATCGCTCGGGTCGTATCGCCTCGTATCGAGTGCTCATCGTCGGCCTCCTTCCCCAGCGTCCAGTGGTGCTTACAGGACAAGGGTCCGAGGTCGGCGGCGGGCTCCGCATCGGTCGAGTCGACCAACTCGCCGGTGCGCGCCGTGTGGGTATTCCTGCGCAGGCGGCCGGGTCCGGCCCTACACGAGTTCGTGCTCGTACGCGTATGCGGTGGCGGCGGCCCGCGAGGAGACACCCAGCTTGGTGAACATGTTGCTCACATGCCGGGCGACCGTCTTGTCGCTGATCACGAGACGGTCCGCGATCTCACGGTTCGACGCCCCGGTCGCGATCAGACGGAGCACCTCGATCTCGCGGGGCGTCAACCCTCCCGGGCCCGGGGGCGCGGCCCGACCCGCTGAGCCCCTCAGCTCCCGCACCTGCTCCAGCGCCGGCACCGCGCCGAGCTGCTCGAAGACCCGTTGGGCGGCGTCCAGCTCCATCTCGGCCGTGTCGTGATCGCCGACCTGGCGGTAGGCCCGCGCCAGCTTCGCCCGTACCCGCGCCGCCTCGTAAGGAGCCTCATTCTCGTGCCAGGCGGTCCACGCCCGGCGCAGAGCGACGCACGCGGCCTCTGGATCACCGGCGGCCAGCAGCACGGAGCCGTGCCCGTACGCGGCCACCGCCCGCAGGTACGGTGAGTCGAAGCCGGCGGCGATCTTGTCGAGCTCGTCCACTGCCTGCTGAGCGTCCTCGATGCCTCCGGCGGCGAGCTCGATCTCCACGCAGCCGACCAGCACACCGGGCCGCTCCTCCGGTCTCTCGGTCTCCACGAGGGTCCGGCGGATGGCGGCGGCCGCGTCGTCCAGCCGGCCCTGTGCCAGCCTGAGCAGGGCCAGTCCCGGCTGCGCCGAATGCCCCCGGCCGCCGGCCTCACGGTAGTAGCGCTCGGCCCGGGAGAACTCGCCGCGCAACCGGAGCAGCTCGGCACGCTGGTACAGCGCCATGCCCAGCACCAGGTCGCCGTGCGGGGTGGACAGGTGCTCGCACGCCCGGCATGCCTCATCCATGGCGTCGTCCCAGTCACCCCGCAGCTGCATGATCTCTGAACGATGCACCAGGCACTGGCCCCGGTACGGCTGGAGGTCCTGCTGCGTGGCACACCAACGGCTCAGCGCCGCCGTCCACTCCTGCACGCGACGAAGGTCGTAGATTCCGCGACAGGCCAGGATCACGGCGCAGTAGACGATTCCGGCGGTGATCGACGACACCTCTCCGGTGGTCACCGCCACCATCGTCTCGTCCAGCACCTCCACACCCTGTGCCGCCCGGCCCTGCGCCATCAGCGACTGGCCCTGCCCCAGGCTCCCCAACGCCCGCAGGTCGCCGTCGTCGAAGCGGTCGGCGGTCTCGGTGATCTCCACGAACGAACGCCTGGCCGCCTCGGCATCGCCGCCGTTCAGAGCCCGCAGCGCCACGGGAACGCGCAGGTATCCCTGCTCCACGCAGTCCAGCGCCGCAGATTCGAGGATGTGCTGCGCTCGTGCGAGCCATCCGCCGCCGCGGGCATGCTCGCCGCGAAGGAGAAGCGTGAGCCCGATCCAGAACGCACACCGCACCGCCCCCGCCGCGTCCCCTCGTTCCAGGAACGCGTGATGGGCCCGCTCCCAGCTCCCGGTCGCCGCATCGATGGCGCCGATCAGATACGCCGCACGCGCCAGCCGGTCAAGATCGTCGGCCATGAGCGGGGCCTGCCGGTCGGCGGCCGACAAACCTTCGTACGCGTCCCGCCATGCCAGCCGCTCGTACGCCTCCCGGCCCTGCCTGCGTAGATCAACGGTGCTCATGAGCGCTCCCGCCGAAAATGAGTCCGTAACCGCAGCGTATGTGCTGTTCACGGCACACGCGGGAGAAGTGACGCCAACGCCCCCGCATCCGGCCGCTCTTCCCGATGGTCCCCGCCGCTCGGGCGGGCCTCCCGGGCTCCCGTGGTCACGCCCTGAGCCGCATTCCTGAGGCACACGGTTCTCCGGCGAAGTGCTATAGCCGGCTCTGGCCTGCGGCGGATGCTCCTATGGCTGTCAAGCCGCTGGAGCCAGGTCGGTATGAGTGATTCGTTCGGTCGGTGTGCTGGTCAGTGCCCGGTAGACC
>NZ_JACTVI010000094.1 GCF_014495685.1 Streptomyces sp. TRM68367
TCCTCCATCTCCTCAGGTGTCACGCCCGAAAGAAGATCACACCCTACCCACGCACGAACAACCGGGGTACCTAACAAAGCCCTACTAGGGGGATCGGTCGGCTTCAAGTGGTCACCTTGCACTGACCGCGGTCTTGCGGCCTTCGGTCCCTCCGCAGTGGGACGGCGCGGTGATCAGCGTGTTTGGGTCGTTTGTTTGGCCGGCGGGCCGGGCACTCGGCACTGGACAGGAAGGCCGGCCGGATCGAATGCGCGGTTACCGGGCCACGCCTGTGCGCCGGCCTTCATGGGAGTACGGCCATGGCAAAGATCCTCACGGTGCTCTATCCGGATCCTGTTGACGGCTACCCGCCCAGGTATGCCCGAGATGAGATCCCCGTCATCAGCGGCTACCCCGGAGGGCAGACGGCGCCCAGCCCTGGGAACATCGGCTTCAAGCCGGGTGAGCTGGTCGGCTGCGTCTCCGGCGAACTCGGTCTGCGTACGTTCCTGGAGGAACGGGGCCACACGCTGGTCGTCACCTCCGACAAGGAGGGGCCCCAGTCCGTGCTGGACCGGGAACTCCCCGACGCCGACGTGGTGATCTCGCAACCGTTCTGGCCCGCCTATCTCACCCCTGACCGGATCCGGCGCGCCCCGCGCCTCAAGCTGTCGATCACAGCCGGGATCGGTTCGGACCACGTGGACCTTCCGAGCGCCATCGAGCACGACATCACCGTCGCGGAGGTCACCTACAGCAACAGCATCAGCGTGGCGGAGCACGCGGTCATGCAGATCCTCGCTCTCGTCCACAACTATCTGCCCGCCCACGAGTGGGTCACCGCCCGACGAGGCTGGCACGTGGCCGACAGCGTCTCGCGGAACTACGACCTGGAAGGCATGGACGTCGGCGTCTTCGGCGCCGGACGGATCGGCCTGGCAGTGCTCCGCCGGCTGAAGCCGTTCGATGTGAAGCTGCACTACAACGACGTGCACAGGCTGCCACCGGACCTCGAGCGGGAGCTGGGGCTGACCTGGCATGCGGATGCCCGCTCCCTGGCGGCCGCCGTCGACGTGCTCTCCATCCACGCGCCGCTTCACGCCGAGACGGTGAACCTCTTCGACGACGAGATGCTCGCGACCATGAAACGCGGGTCGTACATCGTCAACACAGCCCGCGCGCTGATCGTCGACCGGGACGCCGTGGTACGCGCTGTGGAACGAGGCCATCTGGCGGGCTACGCCGGTGACGTCTGGTACCCCGAGCCGCCGGAAGAGGACCACCCCTGGCGCAGCATGCCGCACGAGGGCATGACACCGCACGTGTCCGGTTCGACGCTCTCCGCGCAGGCCAGGTACGCGGCAGGAGTCCGGGAAATCCTGGAGTGCTGGTTCGACGATCGCCCGATCCGTCAGGAGTACCTCATCGTGGAGGGCGGCAGGCTTGCCGGGACCGGGGCTCGCTCGTACACGGTCTGACGCACACGCTGGGAGTCGGCGGGGCCGTCATCGCCCGTGCACAGGCCGGCCCGGGATGGCACGCTCCGCTCTCCGTATCAGGGCGCCCCTGCGATCGCGCAGGCGCGGCACGGGGGTCTGCCGCAGGTGCACTGCGGATGCGCCGCCCCAACATGCCTCAGGGAGGCTGGAGGCGGGCTTCTGGGGCCGGCTCGTCCGGGACCTCGGCCTTCGTCGTGGAGCAGGTAGGCGTCAGCCGCTGAACCGCCCGGACGCCCCGCCCGCTCATGGCGGGGCGTCCGGCGTCAAACCGCCGAGCGGCCGGTCCGCGGGACGCTCGTGCTCGGTGCGGCCGGTGCGAGCTGTTGAGTGCTTGGCCGCCTGCCGTTCGTGGTGGGCGCGGCCCGTGTCAGCTGCTGAGAGGGCGGTGTGTGAGGTTTTGGTAGTTCGTCGTCGCTCGATCACATGAGACGCAACCGCCCGGCGAGCAGTGGCAGACCGATCCGCGTGAGCTGCCCGCCGAGATCATCAGCCGGCTTCCGGTGCGCTACACCTACGACAACAACTACTTCGACGACACCCATCAGGCCCTCCTCCCCCCGCACGGCTATCACCACTGGCTGCGCAGGATGGCCGACCACGAGAACATCCGGGTGCTGCTCGACACGGACTTCTTCGACGTCCACGACGGCCTGCCGCACGGCGCCCCCGTCGTCTGCGCCGGCCCGCTCGACCGGTACTTCGGCCCGGCACCGCAAACTGGCGCGGAAAAAAGCGCGAGGTGTTCTTCGGGGGACGTCTCGGCACGTACGCCTACTTGGACATGCACATTCTTGCGGTGCACCTCGCCCTCGGCGCAGAACAGCCAGGTGCCGAACTCGTCGGTGCCCAGCACCTGGGCGTCCCACTCCGCCGCCAGCCGCGGGCCTTTCCCCCCCCCGGCTGGGCCCACTTGTGCTTCTGAACCCGGATGCGTGGCCCGGTATCGCCAGCTGTTCCCGTCAACGGAGAAAGCCCCCTATCCGCACTCCAGCCGTCGGCGGTGTCCGCCTCCAGCTGCCGCAATCTAGCAGTCGCCACCTGGTCGAATCCGTCCGGGAGGTACTCGTCGCCGGCCCGCGGTTCGATCCGCCGCCCCTCCGTCACGAACCGCCGGACGACCTCTCCCAGCCCCACCCCGGGTCCCAGGCGCACGGCGATGTACCGGTCGGCCCCGGCAAGGCCCGGGAACCCCGCTTCGCGGTACAGGTAGACGTCGCCCAACAGGTCGACCTGCACGGCGAGCTGGGGGTGGGGCGGGCGCGCGGACTACGTGATCGCGGACGAGGCACAGTTCCTGGCGCCGGAGGAGATCGGCCAACTCGCGCGCGTGGTCGACGACCTGGAGATCGACATCTACGCCTTCGGCATCACGACCGACTTCCGCTCCAAGCTGTTCCCCGGCTCCCAGCGGCTGGTCGAACTGGCGGACCGGATCGAGGTACTTCAGGTCGAGGCCCTGCGCTGGTGCGGCGCCCGCGCCACGCACAACGCCCGCACGGTGGGCGGCGTCATGGTCGTCGAGGGTGCGCAGATGGTCGTCGGCGACGTCAGCCGGTCGGCGGACAAGGTGGGCTACGAGGTGCTGTGTCGCCGGCACCACCGGCGGCGTATGACGGCCGCGACGGCGCGCGCGGCGGCGCTGTCGCCGGACGTGCTGCCGGTGCCGCAGCCCTGAGGGGCGGTCAGCGCGCGCTCTGGATCAGCGAGAAGCGGGCGCCCTCCGGGTCGGCCACCGTGGCCACGCGGCCGTACTCGCTGTCCCGGGCCGGCCTGAGGACATGGCCGCCGAGGTCCAGGAGGCGTTCGAGTGCCTCGTCGGTGTCGGCCACTTCGAAGTACGTCATCCAGTGCGGGCCCCGGTCGCGGGGCAGCGCGCCCCCCACGCCGTGGATGCCGGCGACGGGACGGCCGTCGACGAGCAGGGTCACGTAGTCGAAGCCCGCGGAGATCACCGGCTCCTCCTCGTAAGCGAACACCGCCTCGTAGAACTTGGCGACGTCGGCCGACTCGAAGGTCACCAGCTCGTTCCAGGCGGGCGTGCCGGGCGCGCCGGAGATGCCCGTGCCGAGGTGTGCGGCCGCCTGCCAGACGCCGAACACGGCGCCCGCGGGGTCGGAGCCGATCGCGAGCCTCCCGGCGTCGGAGGCGTCCAGCGGGCCGACCCCGATCGTGCCGCCGCACAGCCGTACCGTCTCGGCCGTCACGTCGACGTCGTCGGAGGCGATGTACGGCGTCCAGGCCACGGGCAGGTGGCGGTCCGCCGGCAGCTGGCCGATGCCCGCCACCTCGCGGCCGTCGAGCAATGCCCGTACATAGGGGCCGAGTTGCTGGGGGCCGGGCTGGAACTCCCAGCCGAACAGCGCTCCGTAGAAGTCCTGGGTCGCGGTCATCGCGTGCACCATCAGACTCACCCAGCAGGGTGTGCCGGGCGCGTACCGAGCGGGCGTTTTGCCGGTCCGGCCGGCCGTCCCCCGTGCGTCGGTCATCGTCACTCTCTTCTCGGCCCCTCGCGTTGGCCGTGTCGCTTCCGCTCTGACGGGCCCCGTGCCGATGCCTGCACCAGCCGTGCACCGCGCGCTCCGCACTGCGTCCTGCCTGGAGGATGCCCGATGTGCCGCCTCTTGTCCGTTTTGGCGCGATGGCGGACAGGTGTCGGTCGGCTGTACAGCATGTGCCCGACCCCATACGCCTGGTGACCGGGTCTGTCCGGCGGGCAGAGTAGCCGGACATGGACGAGGTGGCCACCCCCTGCGCAAGGATGGTGGCCATGAACGCCATCATCTCCGCAACCGAACTCGCGAGCGATCTGGCGGGGCAGCGCCCGCTGGTGCTGCTCGACGTCCGCTGGCAGCTCACCCCGCCCGGCGCGGCGCCCTTCGACGGCCGGGCCGCATATGAGGCCGGGCACATTCCCGGCGCTGTCTACGTCGACCTGGACCGGGGGCTGGCCGGTGCGCCCGGCGCGGCGGGCCGGCATCCGCTGCCCGATCTCGCGGAGTTCGGCGCGGCGATGCGCCGGGCGGGCGTGTTGGCCGGGACGCCGGTGGTCGTTTACGACGGCGGGCAGTGCTGGGCGGCGGCCCGCGCCTGGTGGCTGCTGCGCTGGACAGGTCACCCGGATGTGCGGGTCCTCGACGGCGGATTGACGTCCTGGACGGGGCCGCTGTCGACGGACGTGCCCGCACCGGCGGAGGGCGACTTCGAGCCGGCGCCGGGTGCCGGGGGCCTGCTGGATGCGGACGGGGCGGCGGCGCTGGCCCGTTCCGGGGTACTGCTCGACGCGCGCGCGGGGGAGCGGTACCGGGGCGAGGTGGAGCCGATCGACCGGGTCGGTGGGCACATCCCGGGCGCGGTGTCCGCACCGACGACCGAGAACGTGACGGCGGACGGGCGTTTCCTGCCCGCCGACCAACTGCACGCGCGCTTCAAGGCGCTGGGCGCCACCGAGGACACCGCCGTCGGGGTCTACTGCGGTTCGGGCGTCTCCGCCGCCCATGAGGTCCTGGCGCTGGCGGTCGCGGGGATTCCGGCGGCGCTGTACGTCGGGTCCTGGTCGGAGTGGTCGTCGGATCCGCAGCGCCCGGTCGCGGTGGGCCCGGATCCGCAGTAGCCGAGCCCTGGGGCAGCCGTACGAAGGGCCCGCGCCTGAACAGGCGCTGGCCCTTTCCCGTATGGTCAGTTGGAAAGCTGTACGGACTGACTACTCCTGCTTCTTGCGTCGTGTCCCGAACACGATCTCGTCCCAGCTCGGGACCGCCGCGCGGCGGCCCGGGCGGACGCCGTCGGCCTCGGCCTGGCGGTCGGTCGCGCCGACGAGCCGGTCGCGGTGGCTGCCGACGGAACGCGGCATGAGGACGTCCGCGTAGGCGGAACCGGCTGAGGCCGCGGGGGCCGGCGGCTCCTCCGCCTCGGGCTCGGGCTCGGGGGGCTCCTCCTCCGCCGGTTCCGCCGGGCGCTCCGGGACCACCAGGTCGCCCCGGAAGCTCGGCACGGCCTCCAGCAGGCTGGTCAGCGAGTCCCGCTCACCCACGGCACCGGTGGCGGCGGTGCTCTCCTCGTCCGGTTCGGCCGCCGGCAGGCTCGGCCGCTCGCGGTCGGCGGGCCGGTCCAGCGGACGGTCACGCGGCAGCCGGGCGATACGCGGGACGAACGGGAAGCTCGGCTCCGGCGCGGCGAGGTCGTCGGACTCGCCGATCAGCGAGCGCGCCTCGTCGTCGACGGCCTGGACGAGCCGCCGGGGCGGGTCGTACGTCCAGCTCGCCGAGTGCGGTTCGCCCGCGACCCGGTAGACCAGCAGCACCTCCCAGGTGCCGTCGTCGCGGCGCCACGAGTCCCACTGGACGGTGTCCTTCTCGGCACCGCGCACCAGCAGCCGCTCCTGGACGGTCTCGCCCAGCGGCGGACCGGAGTTCTCGCCGGGACGGCGCACCGGGGTCTTGCGGGCACGCTCCGCCATGAAGGCACGCTCGGCCAGCACGGGCCCCTCGAACCGCCGTACGCGGTCGACGGGGATACCGGCCATCTGCGCGACCTCTTCCGCGGTCGCGCCGGCACGTATACGGGCCTGGATGTCGCGGGGGCGGAGATGGCTCTCCACCTCGATCTCGATCTGGCCGAGGCGGGGACGGTCGCCGCGCACGGCGGCGCGGAGCCGTTCGTCGATCGGAAGCGTGTACTCCGTGCTGTCCGCAGCCTTCAGCACCAGCCGTGTGCCGTCATTCGAGACGGCCACGACACGCAGTTCGGGCATGGGGACCTCCCGGGTGGTGCCTGCCGACGTCACGTGCGTCGCTGCTTCCGCTAGTCGAGTGTGGCCTGCCCGGGTGCAGCCTGCCACAACCTTGCCGAGTTGCCCGGCGTGTCGGGCGCGGGCCCTGGATCGCCGTTATGGCACGGTTACCTATTCTCAACGCTAAGTGACCAACTGCGTCACCCTGAGCAACTAGCCCCCTCCCGGCGGTCCTTAAAGGCCCCGTGCACCTTGATGGGAGACCGGACCCAGGGCTCGCAACAGTACTCCATTTGGGCCACGTGCGTGGATTGGCGCGCCGCCCAACTTCTGGCAAGGGGGTCGACTTGGCCGTCCGTCGTTCTTTTCGTGATCTCGGGCGTGGCGCACTTCACGCCATCGCCAGAAACGGAACTACCCGCTACGACCCCAGAACCCGCCGCAGATAGTCGTTCTGGAACCGCCGATCCGGGTCGAGACGCTCCCGCAGCGCCGTGAACTCGTCGAAGCGCGGATACACCCGGGAGAAGTACGCGGCGTCCCGGGTGTGCACCTTGCCCCAGTGCGGGCGGCCCTCGTGCGCGGTGAAGATGCGTTCGGCGGCGGTGAAGTATGCCTGATAGGGCGTACCGCGGAACATGTGTACGGCGACGTACGCGCTGTCCCGGTCCGACGCCGTGGACAGCGTGATGTCGTCGGCCGGGGCGGTGCGCACCTCCACCGGGAAGCTGACCCGCAGGCGCGAGCGGTCGACCATTGCCTTCAGCTCGCGCAGGGTGTCCACCACGGCCTCGCGCGGGACGGCGTACTCCATCTCCACGAAGCGCACCCGGCGCGGTGAAGTGAAGACCTTGTAAGGGATGTCGGTGTAGGTCCGCGCGGACAGGGCCTTGCTGGAGAGCTGCGCGATCGCCGGGATGGTGCCGGGCGCCGCGCGGCCGACCCACTGGGTCACCTGGAAGATGCCGTTGGAGAGGAACTCGTCCTCGAACAGGGCCTGGAACTGCCCCACCGGCCGCTGCGGGCCCGCGCTGCGGTTGTTCCGCTTGGTGTTGGTGCTGCCGGTGTGCGGGAACCAGTAGAACTCGAAGTGCTCGTTCTCGGCCCACAGTTCGTCGAAATCGGCCAGCACCTTGTCGAACGGCATGGGCTCTTCGCGCGCGGTGAGCAGGAAGATGGGCTCCACCGCGAAGGTGATCGCGGTGACGATGCCGAGGGCGCCCAGGCCGATGCGGGCCGCCGCGAAGATCGCGCGTTCTTCATCGGTCCCCTTCTCCGAGCAGGAGATCACCGAACCGTCGGCGGTGACCAGCTCAAGGCCCTTGATCTGGGCAGCGATCGATCCGGAGTCGCGGCCCGTGCCGTGCGTGCCGGTGCTGGTGGCTCCGGAGACCGTCTGCTCCATGATGTCGCCCATGTTCGTCAGCGACAGGCCCTCACGCGCGAGCGCCAAGTTGAGCCTCTTGAGCGGGGTGCCGGCCTCGACTGTGACGGTCATGGCGTCGCGGTCGATGTTGCGTATGCCGGTCAACAGTTGAGGGCGGATCAACACGCCGTCCGTGGCGGCTATGGACGTGAAGGAGTGCCCCGTGCCGACGGCCTTCACCTTCAGGCCGTCCTCGGCGGCTCTCCGTACGGCCGCCGCCAGCTCTTCCACGGAGGCGGGAGTGACCTCCCGCGCGGGGCGCGCCAAGACGTTGCCGCCCCAGTTACGCCACCTGCCGTTGTTCCCGCTCGCTGTGCTGCCCAACGGAGCCTCCCCGACCCGGAGCCGGCCTGCGCAGCCGGCGGTACCCGAGGAAACCCACCGTGACCGCGACGGCCCCGGACACCGCCGGAACCCCGTACCCGGCACGCGCTCCGGCCGCGTCGATCACCCAGCCGGCCACGGAGGAGCCGAGCGCGACCCCGACCGCGCTACCGGTGCTCAACCAGGTCATGCCCTCGGTCAACTGCGCGTGTGGTACGTGCTCTTCGATGAGGGACATCGTCGTGATCATCGTGGGAGCGATGGACAGACCCGCAACGAACAGCGCCACGGCCAGAAACGGCAAGTTTCCGACCAGTAGGAGGGGGATCATACTCACGGCCATCGCACATATGCCCAGGAGCCAACGACGTTCGGGCGCTCCGGCGAAGTGCAACAGGCCGAAGACCACGCCCGCCACACAGGAGCCCGCCGCGTAGATGGCGAGGACGAGGCTCGCGGCCGCCTTGTGCCCCTCCTCCTCGGCGAAGGCCACGGTGACCACGTCGACGGCGCCGAAGATCGCTCCGGTCGCCACGAAGGTGGCCACCAGGACCTGCAGGCCGCCGGAGCGCAGCGCCGTGCCGCCGCCGTGCCGCTCGCGCGGGTGCGGCTCGGGCTCGGTGGCGCGCTGCGCGGTCAGCCAGAAGACGCCGGCCGCCAGGAAGCAGGCCGCCAGCAGCGGACCCGCCTCCGGGAACCACGCCGTGGACAGACCGATGGAGATGATCGGCCCGAAGATGAAGCAGACCTCGTCCACCACGGACGCGAAGGAGTACGCGGTGTGCAACTGCGGAGTGCCCCGGTACAGGGCGGCCCAGCGGGCCCGGATCATCGCGCCCACGCTCGGCACACAGCCGATGCCGACGCACGCCACGAACAGCACCCAGTCCGGCCACCCGTAGTGCGCGGCGACCAGCAGCACGGCCGCCGAGGTGAGCGAGAGCAGCGTCGCCGGGCGCAGCACCCGCCGCTGCCCGTACTGGTCCACCAGCCGCGAGACCTGCGGCCCGGCCAGCGCGGCGGCCAGCGCGATGGTGGCCGACAGGGCACCGGCGAGGCCGTAGCGCCCGGTGAGCTGGGAGACCATGGTCACCACGCCGATGCCCATCATCGACAGCGGCATCCGGCCGAGGAAGCCCGCGGCGGAGAAGCCCTTGGCGCCGGGGGCGGCGAACAGGGCGCGGTAGGGGCTGGGCAACGGGTCTCCAGGACAGGCTGAGTAAGCTGCGAACGCAGCCGATACAGCTTACGGATCGGGAGAACCGAACGCACCTCGGATTCCGGCCGACCGCCCGCCCGTCACCCCGCCGTTTCCCGGCTGTCAGTGCCGGGTGGCAGGATCGAGCCATGTCAGACGCGCTCGATGCCACCCCCTACGACGCCCTGCTCCTGCTCTCGTTCGGTGGTCCGGAAGGCCCGGACGACGTGATTCCGTTCCTGGAGAACGTGACGCGCGGCCGGGGCATCCCCAGGGAACGCCTCAAGGAAGTGGGCGAACACTACTTCCTGTTCGGCGGGGTCAGCCCCATCAACGACCAGAACCGCGCCCTGCTGGACGCCCTGCGCAAGGACTTCGCCGACCACGGCGTGGACCTGCCGATCTACTGGGGCAACCGCAACTGGGCGCCGTATCTGACGGACACCCTGCGGGAGATGGTCCAGGACGGCCGCCGCCGCATCCTCGTCCTCGGCACCAGCGCCTACGCCTCGTACTCCGGCTGCCGCCAGTACCGCGAGAACCTCGCCGACGCGCTCGCCGCCCTCGAGGACGAGGGCCTGGAGCTGCCCCGGGTCGACAAACTGCGGCACTACTTCAACCACCCGGGCTTCCTGGACCCCATGATCGACGGAATCGTCCAGTCCCTCGCCGACCTCCCCGAGGACGTCCGGGGCGGCGCCCACATCGCCTTCTCGACCCACTCGATCCCGACCGCCTCCGCCGACACCTCCGGCCCCGTCGAGGAGCACGGCGACGGCGGCGCGTACGTCGGGCAGCACCTGGACGTGGCCCGGCTGATCGTCGACGCCGTCCGCGAGCGCACCGGCGTCGACCACCCCTGGCGGCTCGTCTACCAGTCCCGCTCCGGCGCCCCGCACATCCCGTGGCTCGAGCCCGACATCTGCGACCACCTGGAGGAGCTGAAGGACGCCGGCGTCCCGGCCGCCGTCATCGCGCCCATCGGGTTCGTCTCCGACCACATGGAGGTCCTCTACGACCTCGACACAGAGGCCAAGGCCAAGGCCAGGGAGCTGGGACTGCCGATGCGTCGCTCCGCCACCGTCGGCGCCGACCCCCGGTTCGCCGCCGCGATCCGCGACCTCGTCGTGGAGCGGGCCGCCGTGGAGCGCGGCCAGGAGGCCACGCCGTGCGCCCTGGGGGCCCTCGGCGCCAGCCATCACGTGTGCCCCCTGGGCTGCTGCCCGGCCCGCGCCCCCAAGCCCGCCGCCGCGGGCGCCGACAGCCCCTACGCGTGAGGAGCCCCGTGACCGACCCGCTGCACGCCGAACTGCTCGAACTGGCCCGGGAGGCCGCCGCCCGCGCGGGCGAGCTGCTGCGGGACGGCCGCCCGGCCGACCTCGCGGTGGCCGCCACCAAGTCCAGTCCGATCGACGTGGTCACCGAGATGGACATCGCGGCCGAGAAGCTGATCACCGGCCTGATCGCCGACCGGCGCCCGGACGACGGCGTTCTCGGCGAGGAGGGCGCCGCCAGCGCGGGCACCAGCGGCGTCCGCTGGGTCATCGACCCGCTCGACGGCACGGTGAACTACCTGTACGGCCTGCCGACCTGGTCGGTCTCCATCGCCGCCGAGCAGGACGGCGAGACGGTCGTCGGGGTGGTCTTCGCGCCGATGCGCGGCGAGACCTTCCACGCGGTGCGCGGCGGCGGAGCCTTCGCCACCGGCGCCTGGGACGGCCGGCGCAGGCTCGCCTGCCGCCCCGCGCCGCCCCTGGACCAGGCCCTGGTCTCGACCGGCTTCAACTACGTCACCGAGGTCCGTGCCCACCAGGCCGAGGTCGCCCACCGGCTGATTCCGCTGCTGCGCGACATCCGCCGCGGCGGCTCGGCCGCGGTCGACCTGTGCGACCTCGCCGCCGGCCGCCTCGACGGTTACTACGAACGCGGCCTGAACGCCTGGGACCTCGCCGCGGGCGACCTGATCGCCCGGGAGGCGGGTGCCGTGACCGGTGGACGCCCCGGAGAGCGCCCGTCACGCGATCTCGCGGTCGCGGGGACCCCGGGGATCTTCGAGCCCCTCCAGCGCCTCCTGGAGGACTTCGGCGCCTGGCACGACTGAGAGGGCCCGGGAGCGCCGTACGGCGCACGACCGGAAGCGGAACTCCCGGTGAACGAGGCCGTACGACGACAGCAGTAGGGCCCGGCGCTGGATTCGCCGGGCCCCGCTGCTGTCCGCGTTGATCAGACGCTGTACGACGCGCCGACCTCCACACCGTGCTCGGCGGCGAGGCGGCGCAGGTCGTCCAGTTCGCCCTGCTCCACCTCGACGAGGAAGTCGTCGCCCTCGTCGCGAGCCCGCGACAGATCGGACTCGGTCGCCCTTATGCGCTGCAGAAGTCCTGCGGTGAATGCGTCCATGCTGCGCCCCCTCGTCCTGGGTCGTGGGTCTGTGGCACGGGGGTGTGCCGTTCGGAAGGGGCGATCACGTCTCCGGTGGATGCCCAGCGCCGCTCTGCTGGGCGGCGACGGTGCCGGACACCCACGTCCGCTCTGCGGAAAGCGGATTGCTGCGCACCGCATGGTGGTGCGGTACATGCAGAGCGTGATCGCGGGGTGTAAAGCCGTCCTCCCCCCGCTCCCTTCCGTGGAAACCTCAACCGGAGGAGAAAATCTCGTATTCCCCGGACCGCCCGCCCCGGCGGGCCGCCCTCGGCCCTACCCTCAGCCGCCTTACCGCCGACTTATGGCCGAAAAGGGCAGGATGGAGGTCTACACACCCACTGAAGACCTCTGCCCGCACGCGCCCGAGCGCGCTACGCGGGTGGACCTGAGGAAGGACAAGCGACGTGCGCGTACTCGTCGTCGAGGACGAGCAACTGCTCGCCGATGCGGTGGCCACCGGACTGCGCCGGGAGGCCATGGCCGTCGACGTCGTGTACGACGGTGCGGCCGCCCTGGAGCGCATCGGCGTCAACGACTACGACGTGGTCGTCCTCGACCGCGACCTCCCGCTGGTGCACGGCGACGACGTCTGCCGCAAGATCGTCGAACTCGGCATGCCCACACGCGTGCTGATGCTCACGGCCTCCGGCGACGTCAGCGACCGGGTCGAAGGCCTGGAGATCGGCGCCGACGACTACCTGCCCAAGCCCTTCGCGTTCAGCGAGCTCATCGCGCGCGTGCGCGCCCTGGGGCGGCGCACGAGCGTGCCGCTGCCGCCCGTCCTGGAGCGCGCCGGGATCAAGCTCGACCCCAACCGCCGCGAGGTCTTCCGCGACGGCAAGGAGGTCCAGCTCGCGCCCAAGGAGTTCGCCGTGCTGGAGGTGCTGATGCGCAGCGAGGGCGCGGTCGTCTCCGCGGAGCAGCTCCTGGAGAAGGCCTGGGACGAGAACACCGACCCGTTCACGAACGTCGTGCGCGTGACCGTCATGACGCTGCGCCGCAAGCTGGGTGAGCCCCCGGTCATCGTGACGGTGCCCGGCTCCGGCTACCGGATCTGATCCCCATGGCAGCGACACCCGCGCCCCCTACAACGCCCCCGAAGCCCACCTGGGACCCGAGAAAGCCGGAGCCGCCCTTCCCGTGGCTGCGCCCGACGATCCGGATAAGGCTCACCCTGCTGTACGGCGGCATGTTCCTGATCGCCGGCATCCTGCTGCTGTCGATCATCTACCTGCTGGCGGCCCAGGCCCTGCACGAGGGCAGCGGCCAGCAGTTCCAGGTGACCGGTACCAACATCGACCTCAGCAGTCCCACCTGTCCGCGGCTGGACTCGGCCACCAACAACGACGAGCTCAACTCCATCCTCAAGGAGTGCAACGCCGAACAGCGGGCGCAGGCCCTGGACGGTCTGCTCAGCCGTTCGCTGCTGACCCTGCTCGGCCTTGCCGTGATCGCCTTCGCCTTCGGCTACGCCATGGCCGGCCGTGTGCTGTCGCCGCTGGGCCGGATCACCCGCACCGCACGCTCGGTGGCCGGCTCGGACCTGTCCCGCCGGATCGAGCTGGACGGTCCGGACGACGAGCTGAAGGAGCTGGCCGACACCTTCGACGACATGCTGGAACGGCTCCAGCGGGCCTTCACCGCCCAGCAGCGCTTCGTCGGCAACGCCTCACACGAACTGCGCACCCCACTCGCGATCAACCGCACCCTGCTCGAGGTGCACCTGTCCGACCCGAACGCCCCGGTGGAGCTGCAACAGCTCGGCAAGACGCTGCTGGCCACCAACGAGCGCAGCGAGCAACTCGTCGAGGGCCTGCTGCTGCTCGCCCGCAGCGACAACCAGATCGTCGAGCGGGGGCCGGTGGACCTCGCCGAGGTCGCCTCGCAGGCCATCGACCAGGTGCGCGGCGAGGCCGAGGACAGGAGCGTGGAGATCCGCGGAAAACGGGAACCCGCAGTCGTCCAGGGCAACGGCGTCCTGCTGGAGCGGATCGCCATGAACCTGGTGCAGAACGCCGTGCGGTACAACGTGCCCGAGGAGGGCTGGGTTGAGGTCACCACCGAGGTCCAGCACGGCCAGGCGGTCCTGGTTGTCACCAACACGGGCCCGGTCGTGCCTGCGTACGAGATCGACAACCTCTTCGAGCCGTTCCGGCGGCTGCGCACCGACCGCACGGGCAGCGACAAGGGCGTCGGCCTCGGCCTGTCCATCGTCCGGTCCGTGGCCCGGGCGCACGGCGGCCACATCTACGCTCAGCCGCGCGAAGGGGGTGGCCTCGTGATGCGAGTCACCATGCCCATCTGAGATCATGACCCGGACATCGCGGGATGTTCGCTTTGCGCGGAATTTCCAGGGCCTCGTCTCGGCGATACTGTGTGTGATCGATCACAAGAGCGGTTTTCTCGCCATCTACTCTCCGTGATCATGCAGCCGGTCGGAAAGCCGGGAAAATCCTGGTTTTCGGGGGTCCTGATCACGGGAAGTACACGGTGAGACGCCTTTGAAGTGCGGCATTCGGACCGTGTACGGTCCCCTTCGCCATCCAAGCCGATCACTCAAGAGGAGTCCGGTTGGGTGTCGATTGAGTAACAGACCTTGATGTGAGGCAAAATCTCCGCCTCGGGTCGGGCACAAGTCCGGCCTCTCACGCGTTACGTGCGCTGGAGACACCGCATACACCCAGAGGGGGAGAGCGACATGGCAACCGATTACGACACTCCACGCAAGACCGACGACGACGTCGACTCGGACAGCCTCGAAGAGCTGAAGGCCCGACGGAATGACAAGTCGGCCTCCTCCGTGGACGTCGACGAGTTCGAGGCCGCAGAAGGCCTTGAACTCCCCGGCGCCGACCTCTCGAACGAGGAGCTGGCAGTCCGTGTACTGCCGAAGCAGCAGGACGAGTTCACGTGCATGAGCTGCTTCCTGGTGCACCACCGCAGCCAGCTGGCCCGGGAGAAGAACGGTCAGCCGATCTGCCGCGACTGCGACTGAGGCGGGGTCGGCCGTGACTGGCTCGACCCCACCTTGGAAGCGCCGCTTCTCCAAGGAGCGCTTCACCAAGAAGGAGCGCTACCCGAAGGAGGCGGACCTGGGGCCGTTCAGCGGCCCGCACGGAGCGCGTGACGACGAGCGAGGCTCAACCGATACGGGGGCGGCCTCGCTCGAACCGGTGGCGACGGACCGGGGTGACCTCCCGGTACCTGTGGAGGCCCCCGCTCCCGTCGCCCGCCGCCGGACGGCGGCGATCCGGGACAAGGCCAGAGAAGGCGTCCGCAAGGGCGGCAGCCGGGCCCGCGCGGCACTGGCGCACCTCGCCGACCGGATCATCGAGATTGCCCCCAGGATCCCCGTACGGGACCTCGCGACGCTGCGCAGGCAGTTCCCGGACCTGGGGCCAGAGGAGCTCGCGGACAGACTCGTGGCGGGCGCGGCCACCGCGTCGGCGACGGTCGGAGCGGGGGTCGGGGCGGCGGCGATGCTGCCCGTGCCGCCTGCGATGCCGGCGGAACTGGCCGCGGAGATCACCGGGGTCGCGGCGATCGAGCTGAAGCTGATCGCCGAGCTGCACGAGGTGTACGGCCTGCGGCCGCCCGGAAATCTGAAAGAGCGCAGCACCGCGTATCTGAACTCCTGGTCCGGGGAGCGCGGGATCGACGTGACCAAGCCGTCGACGATGAGCGCGGCCCTGAACGGGCACATGAAGCGCGAGCTGCGCCAGCAGATCATGAAGCGGATGGTCCGCAATCTGCCGAACCTCATGCCGTTCCTGGTGGGAGCGGCCGTCGGGGCGGTCATGAACCGACGGGACACGAAGAAGCTTGCCGCTCGGATCCGGGAGGATCTGCGGAAGGTCCAGGTGCCGTGGGATGCGCTCGAGGCGCTGCCGGCGCTGGAGCGCCCGGTGGACGCCCTGGAGATGGGCGACGGCCCCAAGGAGCTCGGGCGCTGAAGTCTTCCGCCTGCGCCGAGTTCGGCACCGCTTGCGCCGAGTCCGGCACCACCGGAATGCGCCGCCGTGGTTGATCGCCATTGCGGCGGAGAGGATTTGACCGGCGGAGACGAAGATTTGACCGGGGGGCGGGAGTTGACCGTGCGGGACGGGTTTGACTGTGCGGGGGTTTGACCGGTGCGGTTCGGCCGGTGCCAGGGGGCCGATTCACGGATGCTGGTCGGGTCCGGCGCCGGAGTTTTCCCGGGCGGGGGCGCGAGCGCCTAAGACGGCCCCATGCGGGAGGCGAGTGCTGCGATGGTCTCGTCCCGGGCGCGGGCGTTCGCCGTAGTCCCGTCCCGGACGCGAGCGCCTGCGATGGGCTTGGGTGGGACGTGGTCGGGGCGATGCTGCCGCGGGCCTGGGTTCTCCTGTGGCAGGACGGCGTGCGGGGTGGGGGCGGTCGTGGGTGTCAAGCCGCTTCCTTTGCCGTCCTCAGGGCCTCTGCCAGGCGTTCCGGGTCTCGCGTGGAGAGGTAGAGGTACGGGGTCGGGTCTGCGGGGTCGGTGACCTCTACGCGGAGGGCCGTGGGGATGTAGGCGCGCAGGAGGAGGAAGGCGCGGGTGTCGGCCTTGTACGTGCGCCAGGCGCGTGCCTCCTCGCCGCCCAGGATCTCCGCCTCGCCCAGCGCCGTGACCGGGATCTTCGCCTCGCCCGCGACCAGGGAGTCGCCCACCACACGGATGCGTACCGAGCCGTACGAGCTGGCCGCCACCGCCGCGACCGCCGTACCGCCTGCCAGGCCGCCGAGCAGCGGCAGCGTGCCGAAGGGGAGCAGGACCAGGCCCATCGAGATCCCGGCCAGGAAGGAGATCAGCCACCAGGACCGGGGCGCGGTGAGGCGTTCTTCGTACGGGGCGGCGGAGAGCTGCATGGAGCCAAGCTTGGCACGGTGTCGGACAGTGGCCGACGCGCGGGTAAGGTCTGCGGCTGTGAGTGGTACTTCCGCAGCTCTCAAGCCGCCCGCCGACGCGGTGCGCCCGGTGCGGCATCCCGGCGCTCCCGCGCCCGGTGAGCTCCTCGGGGCGCACTACGGCCAGTGCTTCGGCTGTGGCGGCGAGCAGCCCCACGGGCTGCACCTGGAGGCGCGGGCCGGTGAAGGCGTCGGCATCACCGCCGAGTTCACCGTGAAGCCCGCCCACCAGGGAGCCCCGGGCCTCGCGCACGGCGGTGTGCTCGCCAGCGCCTTGGACGAGACCCTCGGCGCGCTGAACTGGCTGCTGCGCACGATCGCCGTGACCGGGCGCCTGGAGACCGACTTCGTGCGCCCCGTACCGGTGGGCACGACGCTGCACCTCGCGGCGGAGGTGACCGCGGTGGCCGGGCGGAAGATCTACTCGACCGCCACCGGGCGGATCGGCGGCCCCGACGGGCCCGTCGCCGTCCGTGCCGACGCCCTCTTCATCGAGGTGAAGGTCGACCGCTTCGTCGACTTCACCGCCCACGGCCGCCAGGAGGAGATCCAGGCCGCCATGGACGACCCGGACCAGGTCCGCCGTGCCCGTGCCTTCGAGGTGAACCCGTGAGCCGCAACCCCCTGAACGTGCTGATCCGCCGCGTCGACCCGGACGTACAGCTTCCGGCGTACGCGCACCCCGGTGACGCGGGAGCCGATCTGCGCACCACCGAGGCCTGTGAGCTGAAACCGGGTGCGCGGGCCGTGCTGCCCACGGGGGTGTCCATCGCGCTCCCCGAGGGGTACGCGGCCTTCGTGCATCCACGCTCCGGCCTCGCCGCCCGCTGCGGTGTCGCCCTCGTGAATGCCCCAGGGACGGTTGATGCCGGGTACCGTGGGGAGATCAAGGTGATCGTGGTGAATCTCGACCCGCATGAGCCCGTGCGGTTCGAGCGCTTCGACCGGATTGCCCAACTGGTCGTCCAGCAGGTCGAGCGGGTCCGCTTCCAGGAGGTCGCGGAGCTTCCCGACTCGGCGCGGGCCGAGGGGGGCTTCGGGTCCACCGGAGGCCATGCCGCGGTGGACGGCGGGCGCGGCACAAGCGGTCAGGCCGCCAAGGGCGGCACAACGGGTGGGAATCGATACGCTTCGGTCGTATCCGACCGGGAAGGACAGTGACGTGTTCGGACGTCGCAAGAAGAAGGGTGCCGCCGAGGACGCGGCCGGCGAGGCCGAGCAGGTCGTCGACAGCGTCGACACTGAGGCGGACGAAGAGGAGACCGGGCGCGTGCGGCTCGAACCGGAGCCGCGGCCCGACGGGCCCTGGGACAGCGCCGAGGTGCGCGACCCCAGCGAGGGCCGCGTGGACCTGGGCGGCATTTTCGTGCCGGGTGTCGACGGCATGGAGCTGCGGGTCGAGGTCGCGGGTGACGCGATCGTCGCCGCGACCGTCGTGCTGCGCGACAGCGCCATCCAGCTGCAGGCCTTCGCCGCTCCCAAGCGCGAGGGCATCTGGGGCGAGGTGCGCGAGGAGATCGCCTCCGGCATCACGCAGCAGGGCGGCATCATCGACGAGGTCGAGGGGCCGCTGGGCTGGGAGCTGCGGGCCCAGGTGCCAGTGCAGCTGCCGGACGGCACCGGCGGCTTCCAGGTCGTGCGGTTCGTCGGCGTGGACGGTCCCCGCTGGTTCCTGCGCGGGGTTATCTCGGGGCAGGGCGCGGTGCAGCCGCAGGCCGCCGGTCTGCTGGAGCAGATCTTCCGTGACACCGTCGTGGTCCGCGGCGAGGGCCCGATGGCGCCCCGCGACCCGATCGTCCTGAAGCTGCCGAACGACGCCCAGATGATCCCCGAGGGCGTCCAGCAGGAGGAGCAGGGTTCCCGCTTCTCCGGCGGCATGGGCCAGCTCCAGCGCGGACCGGAGATCACCGAGGTCCGTTAACCGGGCACACAGCCGGGAAGGGCCGTACTCCCCGAAGGGGTACGGCCTTTTCACGGCCCTTGGCCGGTACCTGCCGTCCGGCGTGTCCATCCCGCACGCGCGCGCGTGGAGGCGCCGTACGGAGCCGAAGCGTTGATCGGCCGGGCGCCCAGCGGCGATACTGGCGCCCGGCTACGGGGGAGGGTCCATGAGCCAGGTGGTCACCGGGACCATGGTGCGCGTCCGCGACGTGCACAAGTCGTACGGCACTGGAGCCGCCGCCGTGCACGCTGCGCGGCGTCTGCCTCGAGGTCCCGCGCGGTGAACTCGTCGCCCTCAAGGGGCGGTCGGGATCCGGCAAGACCACGCTCCTGAACATCGTCGGCGGGCTCGACACACCCGACGAGGGCCGTGTCGAGATCGACGGCCGGGATCTGGCGGAGCTGAACGAGGGTGGGCTGCTCGCCCTGCGCCGGGACCGCGTCGGCTTCGTCTTCCAGTCCTTCGGGCTCATCCCGATCCTCACGGCCGCGGAGAACGTGGGCGTGCCGATGCGGCTGCGCCGCGCCGAGCCGAAGGAGCGCGAGGAGCGCGTCGAGTTGCTGCTTTCCCTGGTCGGCCTCGCCGACCACGCCGCCCAGCGGCCCGCGAGCTGTCCGGCGGCCAGCAGCAGCGGGTCGCCATCGCCCGCGCCCTCGCCAACCGTCCCGCGTTCCTCGTCGCCGACGAGCCGACCGGCCAGCTGGACGCCGAGAATGGTCACGCCGTGATGGAGCTGCTGCGCGCGGTCGTCTGCAGCGAGCATGTCACCGCGCTCGTCGCCACGCACGACGCGACCCTGCTCGACCTGGCCGACCGGGTGCTGGAGCTGAGCGACGGGGAGATCGTCGCGCACTGACGCCGGCCCCGCGTCAGGGTTCCGTCAAAGAGGGCCGGTGGCTTTCATCCCGCCCTATTTATCGTGATTGCTGGCCGTAAGGTCGACGCTGCGTGGGCAGGGGACACGGGAAGACAATGAGGCCATGGGACGCGGCAAGCTTCGGATCTACCTCGGTGCGGCACCGGGCGTCGGCAAGACGTGCGCGATGCTGTCCGAGGCGCACCGGCGTGTCGCGCGTGGCACCGACTGCGTGGTGGCCTTCGTCGAGCACCACGGCCGGCCGCGCACCGAGGCGCTGCTGCACGGCCTGGAGCAGGTGCCGCGCCGGGAGATCGAGTACCGGGACAGCGTCTTCACCGAGATGGACGTCGACGCCGTACTCGCGCGCCGCCCCCAGGTGGCCCTGGTCGACGAGCTGGCCCACACGAACGTCCCCGGCTCCCGCAACGTCAAACGCTGGCAGGACGCGGAGGAGCTGCTGGCCGCCGGCATCGATGTGATATCGACCGTCAACATCCAGCACCTGGAGTCGCTGGGGGACGTCGTCGAGTCGATAACGGGGGTGCGGCAGCGGGAGACCGCGCCGGACGAGGTGGTGCGCCGTGCCGACCAGATCGAGCTGGTCGACATGTCGCCGGAGGCGCTGCGCCGGCGTATGGCGCACGGCAACATCTACCGGCCGGACCGGGTCGACGCGGCGCTGTCGAACTACTTCCGGCCCGGCAACCTGACCGCGCTGCGTGAGCTGGCGCTGCTGTGGCTGGCCGACCGGGTCGACGAGTACCTCCAGCGGTACCGCAGCGAGCACCGCGTGTCGCGGATCTGGGGCTCACGGGAGCGGATCGTGGTCGGCCTGACCGGCGGCCCGGAGGGGCGCACGCTGATCCGGCGGGCGGCGCGGCTCGCGGAGAAGGGCGCCGGCAGCGAGGTGCTGGCCGTGTACATCGCCCGCAGCGACGGGCTCACATTCGCCTCGCCCAAGGAGCCGGCGGTGCAGCGGACCCTGGTGGAGGACCTGGGCGGAACCTTTCACCATGTCGTGGGCGACGACATACCCGCCGCGCTGCTGGACTTCGCGCGCGGTGTGAACGCCACCCAGATCGTGCTCGGCTCCTCGCGCCGCAAGACCTGGCAGTACGTCTTCGGTCCGGGCGTGGGCGCCACGGTCGCCCGCGAGTCCGGGCCCGACATCGACGTGCACATCGTCACCCACGACGAGGTGGCCAAGGGGCGCGGACTTCCCGTCGCCCGGGGCGCGCGGCTCGGACGGTCCCGGATCGTGTGGGGCTGGGCGATCGGTGTGGCCGGCCCGGCGATCCTGGCGGCCCTGCTCAACACCGTGCACCTCGGGCTCGCCAACGACATGCTGCTGTTCCTGGCGCTGACGGTGGCGGCCGCCCTGGTGGGCGGGCTCTTCCCGGCGCTGGCCTCGGCGGCCGTCGGCTCCCTGCTGCTGAACTACTTCCACACACAGCCCCTGCACCGGTGGACGATCGCCGACCCGAAGAACATCATCGCCCTCGTCATCTTCGTCGCCGTCGGCGTGTCCGTGGCCTCGGTCGTCGACCTGGCCGCCCGCCGCACCCACCAGGCGGCCCGGCTGCGCGCCGAGTCGGAGATCCTGTTCTTCCTCGCCGGCAACGTGCTGCGCGGCGAGACCGGCCTGGAGGAGCTGCTGGAGCGGGTCCGCGAGACCTTCGGCATGGACTCGGCGGCCCTGCTGGAGCGGGCGGGCGACATGGCGCCCTGGACCTGCGCGGGCCGGGCCGGCCAGGGGCGGGTGGTCGAGCGGCCGGAGGACGCGGACGTGGACATGCCCGTCGGGGACCACATGGCGCTCGCGCTGACCGGGCGGGTGCTGCCTGCCGAGGACCGGCGGGTACTCGCCGCGTTCGCCGCGCAGGCAGCCGACGTCCTGGACCGCCGCCGGCTCCAGGAGGAGGCCGGCCGGGCCCGCACGCTGGCCGAGGGCAACCGCATCCGCACCGCCTTGCTCGCCGCCGTCAGCCATGACCTGCGCACGCCGCTCGCCGGGATCAAGGCCGCGGTGTCCAGCCTGCGCTCCGAGGACGTCGAGTGGTCCGAGGAGGACCGCGCGGAGCTGCTGGCGGGCATCGAGGAGGGCGCCGACCGCCTCGACCACCTCGTCGGCAACCTGCTCGACATGTCCCGGCTGCACACCGGCACGGTCACCCCGCTGATCCGCGAGATCGACCTCGACGAGGTGGTGCCGGTGGCGCTCGGCGGGGTGCCCGAGGGCAGCGTCGGCCTGGACGTGCCGGAGACCCTGCCCATGGTGGCGGTGGACCCCGGGCTGCTGGAGCGGGCGGTGGCCAACCTGGTCGAGAACGCCGTCAAGTACAGCCCGCCGGGCGCGCCCGTGCTGGTAGCCGCCAGCGCCCTCGCCGACCGCGTCGAGGTGCGCGTCGTCGACCGCGGCCCCGGCGTCCCCGACGAGGCCAAGGAACGCATCTTTGAACCCTTCCAGCGCTATGGCGACGCCCCGCGTGGCGCCGGGGTCGGGCTCGGCCTCGCGGTCGCGCGCGGCTTCGCCGAGGCCATGGGCGGCACCCTGAACGCCGAGGACACGCCCGGCGGCGGCCTCAGCATGGTCCTCACCCTCCGCGCCGCAGGACCGCGTCCCGAGGCGCTCCTGCAGCCCGTACGAACCGAAAGGCAGGCTCCATGACCCGGGTGCTCGTGATCGACGACGAGCCGCAGATCGTGCGCGCACTCGTGATCAACCTCAAGGCGCGCAAGTACGAGGTGGACGCGGCCCACGACGGCGCCACGGCCCTTCAGCTCGCCGCCGCCCGCCACCCCGACGTGGTCGTCCTCGACCTGGGCCTGCCCGACATGGACGGCGTGGAGGTGATCAGGGGCCTGCGCGGCTGGACCCGGGTGCCGATCCTGGTGCTGTCCGCCCGGCACTCGTCCGACGAGAAGGTCGAGGCGCTGGACGCGGGCGCCGACGACTACGTCACCAAGCCCTTCGGCATGGACGAGCTGCTGGCCCGGCTGCGGGCCGCCGTCCGGCGCGCCGAGCCCACAGGTGACGGGGAGGACGCCGTGCTCCTGGAGACCGAGGACTTCACCGTCGACCTGGCCGCGAAGAAGGTCAACCGGGGCGGCAGGGACGTACGGCTCACGCCCACCGAGTGGCATCTGCTGGAGGTGCTGGTGCGCAACGCCGGGCGCCTGGTCAGCCAGAAGCAACTGCTCCAGGAGGTGTGGGGGCCGTCGTACGGGACCGAGACGAACTACCTGCGGGTGTACATGGCCCAGTTGCGGCGCAAGCTGGAGACGGATCCGTCGCATCCGCGGCACTTCATCACTGAGCCGGGGATGGGGTACCGGTTCGAGAAGTGAGCTGTGGGTCGGCTGGGGGTCCGGGGGTCGTCCCCCGGGGGATGCGGTATCACGGAGCCGGGGATGGGGTACCGGGTTCGAGAAGTGAGCCCAGGGCGTTGTTCCGGCCGGGATCCACAGGGGGTACGTGACGGTCGGTGCACCCCGGTACGCTTCTGATATGAGTCCTGTTCCTCGTTCCGAAAAGCCGGTGGGCCGGTTCCGGCGCATGTTCGACCGGCTCTCCTCCTCGCAGGAGGACCTGGAGTCGGAGGAGCTGCGGGAGGACGCCGACACCGCGGGCTGCACGCCGATCGGCGACTGCAAGGACCGACAGATCGTCACGGTAACTGGTACCTTGCGCACGGTCACCCTGCGGCCGCGCGCCGGGGTCCCGGCTCTGGAGGCCGAGCTGTTCGACGGCTCCGCCGCGCTGGACGTGGTGTGGCTCGGCAGGCGCTCCATCGTGGGCATAGAACCGGGGCGCAAGCTGATCGCATCGGGCCGGATCTCCCTGAGCCGGGGCCGCCGGGTGCTGTTCAATCCCAAGTACGAACTGAGACCCCTCGGACGGGAGTAGCCGGTGACGTCGCTCGACAAGCCGACCGAAGAGACATCTGCGGACGACACCCGGGCGGTGACCGAGGCCGCGCTGTTCGAGGCGTTCGGCGGCATCCGCGGCACGGTCGAGACGGTGCTGCCAGGTCTTCTCTTCGTCTCCATCTACACGATCAACAAGGACCTGCACCTGTCCGCCATCGCGGCGCTGGCGGTGTCGCTGATCCTGGTCGTGGTCCGGCTGGCGATGAGGGACACCGTCAAGCACGCCTTCAGCGGTGTCTTCGGCGTCGCCTTCGGTGTCGTCTTCGCGATGATGACCGGCAACGCAAAGGACTTCTACCTGCCCGGCATGCTCTACACGCTGGGACTGGGGCTCGCGTACATCATCACGACCCTGTGCGGCGTCCCGCTGATCGGCCTGATCCTCGGGCCGGTCTTCAAGGAGAACCTCTCCTGGCGCACCAGGAACCCGGGCCGCAAGAAGGCGTACGCCAAGGCCAGTTGGGCCTGGGGGCTGATCCTGCTCGCCAAGTGCGCGATCCTCTTCCCGCTGTACTGGTGGGCGGACACGACCCAGCTGGGCTGGGTGCTGGTCGCGCTGAAGCTTCCGCCGTTCCTGCTCGCCGTGTGGCTGACCTGGGTGTTCCTGGCGAAGGCGCCCGCGCCGATTGACGTGTTCGCGGAGATGGAGGCCGAGGAGAAGGCTCGGGAGGCTGCGGGTCGGTCGGCTGAGTAGGCGTGCGGCGTTGGCGTGGGCCTTGCTGGGGGCTCCGCCCCCAGACCGAAGGTGAGGGGCGCCCCATGTTCAGGGCGCCCCTTCTGCCGTAAGCGGGAAAGGCTCAGCTCGCCGCATCCTCCCGGCGGACCGACAGCAGGTCCTCCAGCTGTTCCTCGCGGGCCTGGGCGGCGACGAAGAGGAGTTCGTCGCCCGCTTCCAGGGAGTCCTCGCGAGACGGCGTGAGGACGCGGTTGCCGCGGATGATGGTGACCAGGGACGTGTCCTCGGGCCACTCGACCTCGCCGACCTGCGTGCCGGCCAGCGCCGACTCCTCCGGCAGGGTCAGCTCGACCAGGTTGGCGTCGCCGTGGCTGAAGCGCAGCAGCCGGACCAGGTCGCCGACGCTCACCGCCTCCTCGACCAGCGCCGACATCAGGCGCGGGGTGGAGACAGCCACGTCCACTCCCCAGGCCTCGTTGAACAGCCACTCGTTCTTCGGGTTGTTGACCCGGGCGACGACGCGCGGGACGCCGTACTCCGTCTTCGCCAGCAGGGACACGACCAGGTTGACCTTGTCGTCGCCCGTCGCGGCGATCACGACGTTGCAGCGCTGGAGCGCCGCCTCGTCCAGCGACGTGATCTCACAGGCGTCGGCGAGCAGCCACTCCGCCTGCGGGACGCGCTCGACCGAGATGGCGGTCGGCGCCTTGTCGATGAGCAGGACCTCGTGGCCGTTCTCCAGCAGCTCGCCCGCGATCGAGCGGCCGACCGCGCCGGCTCCGGCAATGGCGACCCTCATCAGTGACCGCCCTCCTCGTAGGGGCCCTCGGCGAAGGACGCCTCGACCTTCTCGATGTCCTCCGTGCGCATCATCACGTGCACCAGGTCACCCTCTTGCAGCACCGTCTGCGAGGTGGGCAGGATCGCCTCACCGAGCCGGGTCAGGAACGCCACGCGGACGCCCGTCTCCTCCTGCATCTTGCTGATCTTGTGGCCCACCCAGGCCGTGGAGGCGTGCACCTCGGCGAGCTGGACGCCGCCGGTGGGGTCCCGCCACAGCGGCTCGGCGCCCGACGGCAGCAGCCGGCGCAGCATCTGGTCGGCCGTCCAGCGGACGGTCGCCACCGTGGGGATGCCCAGCCGCTGGTAGACCTCGGCGCGGCGGGGGTCGTAGATGCGGGCGGCGACGTTCTCGATGCCGAACATCTCACGGGCCACGCGCGCGGCGATGATGTTGGAGTTGTCGCCGCTGGAGACGGCCGCGAAGGCGCCCGCCTCCTCGATGCCCGCCTCGCGCAGCGTGTCCTGGTCGTAGCCGACGCCAGTCACCCGGCGGCCGCCGAACGAGGAACCCAGGCGGCGGAAGGCGGTGGGGTCCTGGTCGACCACGGCGACCGTGTGCCCCTGCTGCTCCAGGTTCTGGGCGAGGGCGGACCCCACACGTCCGCAGCCCATGATGACAATGTGCACGGCCCTACACCACGCTTCCCACAGGCTGTCCGGCCTGTGTCCATGTTCTGCTCATGTCTCTCTCTCGGCTCGCCGGGCGGCACGTCGCGGCCGATTGTGCGGGCCGCTGGGCAACATCATGCCGGGGATACCCGGCCATGCCGTCGTCCGGGGGGTTGGATGCCGACCCTGACTGCCTGCATCCAACGTATCCCCCACAGCGCGCAGGCAGGCCTGGCGCTTGGTGACGCGCTCACCTCCGGCTGATGCTGCGCACGCTGGCGAGTGTGAGGATGCCGACGCCGACGAGGGCGGCTGCGGCGCCGATCAGTTGTGCGGTTGCGTGCACGAGAACCTCCGGGGTGGTGGTCACGGGGAGGGAGGGGAAACGAATGACGTTTCGTCATATAGGCATGAGGGCTCTGTGACCTGCGGAAACCGCATCCACAGGAGCCCCCGATTTCACCCGGTGAGCAGATATGGGGTGGCGGGTGGGCGACCCCGCTTTCGAACGCTTACGATCCTCTGTTGTGTCCAAACTGACCGACGTGCCCAAACGGCTTCTGATCGGGCGCGCACTGCGCAGCGATCGGCTGGGGGAAACACTCCTGCCGAAGCGCATCGCACTCCCCGTCTTCGCCTCCGACCCGCTGTCCTCCGTCGCGTACGCGCCCGGAGAGGTGCTGCTGGTCCTGTCCGTCGCGGGCGTATCGGCGTACCACTTCAGCCCATGGATCGCGGCCGCGGTCGTCGTGCTGATGTTCACCGTGGTCGCCTCCTACCGGCAGAACGTGCACGCCTACCCCAGCGGCGGCGGCGACTACGAGGTGGCCACCACCAACCTCGGCGCCAAGGCGGGCATGACGGTCGCCAGCGCCCTGCTCGTCGACTACGTCCTCACCGTCGCCGTGTCGATCGCCTCCGGCATCGAGAATCTGGGCTCCGCGGTCCCCTTCGTCGTCGAGCACAAGGTCTTCTCCGCGATCGCCGTGATCGTGCTGCTGACGCTGATGAACCTGCGCGGCGTCAAGGAGTCCGGCAGGCTGTTCGCGATCCCGACGTACGTCTTCGTCTCCGGCGTCTTCATCATGATCGCGTGGGGCGCGTTCCGCGGACTGGTGCTCGGCGACGAGATGCGGGCGCCCACGGCGGACTACGCGATCCGGCCCGAGCACCAGGGCCTGGCGGGTTTTGCCCTCGTCTTCCTCCTGCTGCGCGCCTTCTCCTCCGGCTGCGCCGCGCTCACCGGTGTCGAGGCGATCTCCAACGGCGTGCCCGCCTTCCGCAAGCCGAAGTCGAAGAACGCGGCGACGACGCTGGCCATGATGGGCCTGTTCGCCGTCACCATGTTCTGCGGCATCATCGGCCTCGCCATGGTGACCAACGTCCGCATGGCCGAGAACCCGGCCACCGACCTGCTGCACAACGGCACCCCGCTCGGCGCGGACTACGTGCAGAACCCGGTCATCACCCAGGTCGCCGAGGCCGTGTTCGGCGACGGCAGCTTCTTCTTCATCCTGCTGGCCGCGGCCACCGCGCTCGTGCTGTTCCTCGCCGCCAACACCGCCTACAACGGCTTCCCCGTGCTCGGCTCGATCCTTGCCCAGGACCGCTACCTCCCGCGCCAGCTGCACACCCGCGGCGACCGGCTCGCCTTCTCCAACGGGATCGTGCTGCTCGCGGGCGCGGCCGGACTGCTGGTGTGGATCTACGGCGCCGACTCCACGCGCCTGATCCAGCTGTACATCGTCGGTGTGTTCGTGTCCTTCACCCTCAGCCAGACCGGCATGGTCCGGCACTGGAACCGCCACCTGGCCACCGAGAAGGACCCCGCCAAGCGCCGCCGCATGATCCGCTCGCGCGCGATCAACGCCTTCGGCGCCTTCTTCACGGGCCTGGTGCTGGTCGTCGTCCTGGTCACCAAGTTCACGCACGGCGCGTGGGTCGCGCTGCTCGGCATGGTGATCTTCTACGCGACGATGACGGCCATCCGCCGCCACTACGACCGCGTCGCCGAGGAGATCGCCGCCCCCGAGGGCCCGAGCGACGACAGCGTACGGCCGTCCCGCGTCCACTCGGTGGTCCTGATCTCCAAGATCCACCGCCCGGCCCTGCGCGCGCTGGCGTACGCGAAGCTGATGCGCTCGGACACCCTGGAGGCGCTCAGCGTCAACGTCGACGTGGCGGAGACCAAGGCGCTGCGCGAGGAGTGGGAGCGGCGCGGCATCGACGTACCGCTGAAGGTGCTGGACTCGCCGTACCGCGAGATCACCCGGCCGATCATCGAGTACGTCAAGAGCCTGCGCAGCCAGTCGCCGCGCGACGCCGTGTCGGTGATCATCCCCGAGTACGTGGTCGGCCACTGGTACGAGCATCTGCTGCACAACCAGAGCGCCCTGCGGCTCAAGGGCCGGCTGCTGTTCACGCCGGGCGTCATGGTGACCTCGGTGCCGTACCAGCTGCAGTCGTCCGAGGTGGCGCGCAAGCGGGCCCGCAAGCAGCAGGAGTGGAACGCGCCGGGGTCGGTGCGGCGCGGTCCGGCGCAGGAGCGGGCGAAGGAGTCCTCGCCGTCGACGTAGACTGGTGGGCTGTTGTCCGCCCGTTGTTGAACCGAAGTTGTGGAGTCACCCCGCCATGCAGGCAGAACCGAAGAAGTCGCTGGTGGGGGAGGAGTACGAAGTCGAGATCGGCCCCGTCGCCCACGGCGGCCACTGCATCGCCCGTACGTCCGAGGGGCAGGTGCTGTTCGTCCGGCACGCGCTGCCCGGTGAGCGGGTCGTCGCGCGTGTGACGGAGGGCGAGGAGGGGGCCCGGTTCCTGCGCGCCGACGCGGTCCGGATCCTGGACGCGTCCAAGGACCGCGTCGATGCCCCCTGTCCCTTCGCCGGCCCCGGCCGCTGCGGCGGCTGCGACTGGCAGCACGCCAAGCCGGGAGCGCAGCGGCGCCTGAAGGCCGACGTCATCGCCGAGCAGCTTCAGCGTCTTGCCGGGCTCACGCCCGAGGAGGCCGGCTGGGACGGCACGGTGGTGCCGGCCGAGGGCGACAAGCTGCCGGCGGGCGAGGTGCCGGCGTGGCGGACGCGGGTGCAGTACGCGGTGACCGCCGACGGCCGTGCGGGTCTGCGCCGGCACCGGTCGCACGAGGTGGAGCCGATCGACCACTGCATGATCGCGGCTCCCGGAGTGACCGAGCTGGGCATCGAGAAGCGCGACTGGACCGGCATGGACACCGTCGAGGCGATCGCGGCGACGGGCTCGCAGGACCGGCAGGTGATCCTCACGCCGAAGCCGGGTGCGCGGCTGCCGCTGGTCGAACTGGACCGGCCGGTGTCGGTGATGCGCGTGGACGAGCGCTCCGGCGGCGTGCACCGCGTCCACGGGCGCCCCTTCGTCCGCGAGCGCGCGGACGGCCGTACCCATCGCGTCGGCAGCGGCGGTTTCTGGCAGGTCCACCCGAAGGCCGCGGACACGCTGGTGACGGCGGTGATGCAGGGCCTGCTGCCGCGCAAGGGCGACATGGCGCTCGACCTGTACTGCGGCGTCGGCCTGTTCGCGGGCGCGCTGGCCGACCGGGTCGGCGACAAGGGCGCGGTCCTCGGCATCGAGTCCTCCCGGCGCGCGGTGGAGGACGCCCGGCACAACCTCGACGGCTTCGACCGCGTCCGCGTCGAACAGGGCAAGGTGGAGTCGGTTCTCCCGCGCACCGGCATCACCGAGGCCGACCTCGTCGTCCTGGACCCACCGCGGTCCGGCGCGGGCCGCCAGACGGTGGCCCACCTGTCGTCCCTCGGCGCCCGCAGGATCGCGTACGTCGCCTGCGACCCGGCGGCGCTCGCGCGGGATCTGGCGTACTTCCGGGACGGGGGGTACCGGGTGCGGATGCTGCGGGCGTTCGATCTGTTTCCGATGACACATCATGTGGAGTGCGTGGCGATCCTCGAACCGGCCGCGAAGGGCGCCTGACCTGCGGTTTCGTGCGTGCGCATTATGTGCGGTGTGGGCGTTACGGGCAATATCTTGACGCTGAAATGACGCTCGTGACGCTCAAATGACGCTCGTTCTGACGGGGTGTCACCTGACTGATCGTGTAGGTCGTGCCAGTTGGAGGGCGCGTTCCCGCGGGCTGTCTTTGCAGAAACTTGAAGACATTAAGCCGAGTTCCTGCATGCCGTAGTTCGGCGGGCCGGACGTTGGCGGAGCGGGCGCTCAAGAGGTCGGTCCGTAAGGGCTCCAGTGCCCGAGGAAGGGCCTTAGGTCGTCGGCTCGCGGTTCGGGGACGTCGGGCAACCGGGGTGGTGAGCTCAGCGGGTCGAGGTGCTCGACGGTGGTCGCTGCCCAGCTGATCCATGCTTCAGCGTCGATTCTGGCCTGCCCCGACGGCATGGCCTCGACTCGCGCGCGCACAGCGCTCACGTACTCGGTCAATCGGGTGGCGTGGTGCCAAGCCGCTTCCTGCGCTTCGAGGTGCCTGATGCGGTACACCTCCGCGTACCGGATGCGGGCTTCTTCCATGGCGGCTTCCCAGCGGATGCGCTTCTGGCGTGCCGCTTCGATCTCGTCCTGGCGTCTGCGTTCAGCGGCCTCGCCGCGAAGAGTGACCTCTTGGGCGATCTCGGCGAGCTGCTCTTCGAGGGAGTGGCCGGGGGTGTCGGCCCATTCGCTCGCCCGGTGCGGCTGGCCGCCGCTGAGGACGAAGCGGAGCCGTTCGGACGGGGTGTGGTCGAAGCGGGGGATCCTGACCCAGGAGTCCTTCTTGGCCGCGGCGAGTTCCTTCTGGGTGGCGACGTGCTCGGTTCGGTCTTGCTCCTGGAGGACAAGGAACCCCACGGTCTGGCCCCGTGCGGTGATGGTGAAGTGGGGAGGTGCGCTGCGGCGGCGATGAGGCGGGGGAGCGAAGCCGGTCCGTCCAGCAGAAGCGGAATGTCCTGCGGTCTCGACAGCGGGTGATGCGCTTGGATGAGCCGGAGGGCACGTCCTTGGACGGGCTTCGTGAGGCCCAGCGGTTGGGTTTCGCTCTGCATGGCCTGTACCACGGCGTGCGGACGCGCGAGCCGCGACGGCACGGGGATGGGTTCGAGGACGGCAAGGCGCCAGGCGGGGATGTCGACGAGCTTGATCTCGTACCCGCCACGGCACCAACCCCCGTATAGCTCCTTCCTCTCCGGGACCCTTGTGGACCTACGTGCCGCAGCGACGCGGGACGGCCACTTCTCCAAGTCCGGACCGCTGCCGCTCTTGACGATCCGGCCGCCGGCGTCCGCAAGCTCCTGCAGCAGCTGCTCCGTGAACGTCGTACGAGGCTGTGATGGAGGGCTTGGCGTCCGCCCGGTGGCCGGAGTTTCGTGCGATTGGGGGGACCGGCGTCGTGGAGCGGTGGCCTGGGTCCCCGGCGGGCGTGACCCGCGGGGAGGGTAGGTGCCGTGCGCCAGGTAGTGCTGGCCTGCACCCGTCAGGGCGACGCTCCACTGCCCGCCCTTCCGGGAGACAGTGACCAAGCCGCGGTTGTGCAGTGCCTGACACGTGGTCTTGTAGGAGCTGGTCTTCCACAGGCCAGCAGGACATCCGGCCCCCACCCACTGCAGCACTGACAGTTGCCGCTCATTGACCTGCCGCTCCAATGTCCTGCCTTCGACTTGAGGTTGACGTACGACGGCGGCATGTTGTCAGTTCCGTTGGTCAGCGACGGGCGGTTCGAATCAGTTCGCTCGAACGAGTTCGCCTTGTCCGCTAGGACCACATCGGGCCGAGTGCGAGGCCGCCCCCACGGGCGGGGAACCCGCAGGCCGGCCATCACGTCGGGGAAGGCAGGTGCATCGCCGGCCTGCCCGTGTGAACGATCACGTAATTCCCCGGGCCCGGCGTCACGTAATTCCCCAGGTCCTGACCTCGTCCATGTCTACTTGATCGAGGGCTTG
>NZ_JACTVI010000095.1:0-30838 GCF_014495685.1 Streptomyces sp. TRM68367
GTCAGGCGCGCTCGCCGCGTCAAGCCTCCCACCGCAAGGTAGGGCGGAATCTCCTTCCTGAGCTTGCGAAGGGAGGAGAGCACTTCAAAACGGGCTCAGCAGCGGCAAGTACGCCACCTACCTCGCCGCGGGCTGGGGCCCCGGCTACCTGCAGAGCGTGGCCAAGAAGACGGGCGGGAAGTGGCGTGCCGCCCCGCTGCCGCAGTGGACGGCGGGCGGCAACGACCAAGGCGACTGGGGCGGTTCGACCTTCGCCGTCACCAACCAGACCCAGCACCCCAAGGAGGCCACCGAGGTCGCCCGGGAGCTGTTCGGCACGAACGAGGCCGCGTGGAAGATCGGCATCGACCAGGCCTACCTGTTCCCGCTGGCCAAGCCGATCCTCAACGGCGACTACTTCCGGAACAAGAAGTACGACTTCTTCGGCGGCCAGCAGGTCAACAAGGTCTTCGTGCCCGCGGCGAACGGCATCGACAGCTTCGACTGGAGCCCGTTCCAGGACTACGCCTACAACACGCAGACCAGTGAGGTCGGCAAGGCCATCCAGGGACAGACGCCCTGGTCGTCCGTGGCCGACAACATCCAGCAGCAGGTGACCTCCTACGCGAGCAAGCAGGGCTTCAAGGTCAACAAGTAACCGGCCCGAGTCCTCAAGTCCCCACCGCCCCCGCCGGCGCCCCGCGCGTCGCACGTCCGCCGCCGGCGGGGGGCCGCACGACGCGCAAGGAGATGTGATGAGCCTGCTCCGACAGCAGGGACCGGCGGCGGCCGTGCCCCTGCGCCCACCCGCCACGACAGGCGGCGGCGCCCGAACCGCCGGCCGGAAGGCGGGGCGGGGCACCGGCCGGCTGAGCGCCCGCACCCGCCACAAGGGCATGGGCCTTCTCCTGGTCACCCCGTTCACCCTGCTCTTCCTGGCTTTCCTGGTGGCACCGCTGGCGTACGCCTTCTGGCTGAGCCTGCGGACCTCCACCCTGGTCGGCGGCGACCACTTCAGCTGGTTCGCCAACTACAAACAGGCCTTCACCGACCCGCAGTTCGTGTCCGGCGTGCGCCGTGTGGTGATCTTCGGCCTGGTACAGATCCCGGTGATGCTCGGGCTGGCCCTGCTCGGCGCGCTGATCATCGACGAACTGTCCAGCCGTCTCGCCAAGGTCTTCCGGATGACCCTGTTCATGCCGTACGCCGTGCCCGCGGTGATCGGCGCGCTGATGTGGGGCTTCCTGTACAGCCCGACCTTCGGCCCGGTGAACTCCCTGGCGGGCGCGCTCGGTCTGGGGAAGGTCGACCTGCTCTCGCACGGCCTGATGCTGACCTCGCTCGGCAACATCGTGACCTGGCAGTGGACCGGCTACAACATGATCGTCCTCTACGCGGCGCTGCAGGGCCTGCCCCGCGAGGTCTACGAGGCGGCGAAGCTCGACGGCGCGAGCCAGATCCAGACGGCCCTGCGCATCAAGGTCCCGATGATCTCCTCGGCGCTGGTCCTGACGCTGATGTTCACCATCATCGGCACGCTGCAGTTCTTCACCGAGCCCCGGGTCCTGCAGCCGACCGCGCGCTCGGTGATCACGCCGGACTACACGCCGAACCTCTACGCGTACAACCTGGCGTTCCAGTACTCCGAGTTCAACTACTCCGCGGCCATCTCCTTCTCCCTCGGAGCGGTGGTCTTCATCGGCTCCTACATCTTCCTCTTCCTCACGCGCCGAAGGAGCGGACTGAAGTGACGACCGCCACTGCCACCGCCGTCGCCCGCCCGGCCGCCCGCCGGCGCCCGAGCGCAGCCAAGGGGCGCGTCACCGTCAATGTCGTGATGGTGGCGATGATCCTCTACTTCCTGCTCCCGTTCTGGTGGCTGCTCGTCGCCTCCACCAAGGACAACGACGCGCTGTTCACCACCGCCGCCCTGTGGTTCCGCTCGCCCGGTTCCTTCTTCACCAACCTCCAGCAGCTGTTCACCTACAGCGACGGCGAGTACCTGCGCTGGATGGGCAACACCGCCGTCTACGCGGGCGTCAGCGGCGTCGGTGCCACCGCCGTGGCGACCTGCGCGGGCTACGCCTTCGCCAAGTACCGCTTCCCGGGCCGGAACCTGCTGTTCTCCAGCCTGCTCGGCGCCATCATGGTGCCCGCGACCGCGCTGGCCATCCCCACCTACCTGCTGCTGAGCAAGGTGGCGCTGACCAACACCATGTGGGCGGTCATCCTGCCCTCACTGCTCAACCCGTTCGGCGTCTACCTGGTGCGGGTGTACGTCCAGGAGTCCCTGCCGGACGAGCTGCTGGAGGCGGCCCGGGTCGACGGCGCCGGCGAGCTGCGCGTGCTGTTCTCGGTGGCGCTGCCCACCCTGAAGCCCGCGCTGGTCACCGTGCTGCTCTTCTCCATGGTCGGCACCTGGAACAACTTCTTCCTGCCGCTGGTGATGCTCAACAACGACAAGCTGTTCCCGCTCACCGTCGGCCTGACGTCCTGGTACCAGGGGGCGATGGTCCAGAGCGGCGCCAATGCGCTGTTCAGCCTGGTCGTCGTCGGTTCGCTGGTGGCGGTGCTGCCGCTGATCGTCGCCTTCCTCCTGCTCCAGCGGTACTGGCGCGGCGGTCTGACCGTCGGAAGCCTCAAGTGAGCCCAGCTCCCCCCTCCTCCCCTCCTCTTGCGCACCTCCCGGAGCCCCCTTCATGCTGCACGCCTCCCTGACCGTCGACCCCGCCTTCCGCGTCGCCGACGTCAACCCCAGAACCTTCGGCTCGTTCGTCGAGCACATGGGCCGCTGCGTCTACACCGGCATCTACGAGCCCGGCCACCGGTACGCCGACGAGGACGGCCTGCGCCGTGACGTCCTGGACCTCGTACGCGAGCTGGGCGTGACCACCGTGCGCTACCCAGGCGGCAACTTCGTCTCCGGCTTCCGCTGGGAGGACAGCGTCGGCCCGGTGGAGCAGCGCCCCACCCGGCTGGACCTGGCCTGGCACAGCACGGAGACCAACGCCTTCGGCCTGCACGAGTTCCACCGCTGGGCCCAGCAGGCCGGCGTCGAGCCGATGATGGCCGTCAACCTCGGCACCCGGGGCGTCGCGGAGGCCCTCGACCTGCTGGAGTACTGCAACCACCCCGAGGGCACCGCCCTGTCCGAGCGGCGGCGGGCCAACGGCGCCAAGGAGCCCTTCGGTATCCGCATGTGGTGCCTGGGCAACGAGATGGACGGCCCCTGGCAGACCGGTCACAAGACCGCCGCCGAGTACGGCCGCCTGGCCGCCGAGACCGCCCGCGCCATGCGCATGATCGACCCGAAGCTCGAACTGGTCGCCTGCGGCAGCTCCAGCTCCTCGATGCCGACCTTCGGCTCCTGGGAGGCCACCGTCCTGGAGGAGGCCTACGACCAGGTCGACTACATCTCCTGCCACGCCTACTACGAGGAACTCGACGGCGACCTCGGCAGCTTCCTGGCCTCCGGGGCCGACATGGACCACTTCGTCGAGTCGGTCGTCGCCACCGCCGACCACGTCCGGGCCAAGCTGCGGCAGAAGAAGCGGATCAACCTCTCCTTCGACGAGTGGAACGTCTGGTACAACACCCGTTTCGAGGCGCAGGAGAAGCCGTCCGGCTGGGCCGTGGCGCCCCGGGTCATCGAGGACGAGTACAACGTCGCCGACGCCGTCGTCGTCGGCGGGCTGCTGATCAGCCTGCTGCGCAACAGCGACCGCGTCACCGCCGCCTGCCTCGCCCAGCTCGTCAACGTCATCGCCCCCATCCGCAGCGAGCCCGGCGGCCCGAGCTGGCGGCAGACCACCTTCCACCCCTTCGCCCAGGTGGCCCGGCACGCCCGCGGCACCGTCCTGCGCGTGGCTCCGGTCGCGCCGGTCTACGAGACGAAGAGGTTCGGCGAGGTCCCCGTCGTGGACGCCGTCGCCACACACATCGCGGCGGCGGACGGGGCCGACGAGCTCACCGTCTTCGCGGTCAACCGGCACCAGAGCGAGAACGTCGAACTCGCCCTGGACCTGCGGGCGTTTTCCGGTTACACGCCGGTGGAGCACTCGGTGCTCGGTGACCCGGACATCCGTGCCACCAACACCCAGGACGACCCCGACCGGGTGCGCCCGCACGCCGCCGGCACCGCCTCCGTCACCGACGGCCGCCTCGCGGTGCACCTGCCGGCCGTCTCCTGGAACGTCATCCGGCTGCGCCGCGTCGGCTGACACCTCTCAGACACCCGCCGCTCCCAACCCCTTTTTTCTCCCCAGGGGGGAGCGGCGGGCCAGCACCACCGCACCACCCTCCCCTTCCCGGACATTCCTTGGGAGCCGCCCATGTCCACCACGAGGGAAGGCGCCGCACACCGCGCGCTGCCCCGATCACAGGCGATCACCCTGCTGCTGGCCCTGCTCGCAGCCGCCGTCGCCGTCGTCCTCCCCGCCTCCGGCCAGGCGCACGCCGTCTCGCGCGCCTCCCGGACGATGTACACCCCGCCGTCAAACGCCCCGTCCCCCGGCTCGCTCTACCCGCGGGCGGTCCGCCTGCAGCACAGCGGGTCGGCCAACGGCACCCTGCTCGCCACGTTCGAGCAGTACACCTCGGGCACGCCCGTCTTCCCGATCTACCGCAGCACCGACAACGGCAACACCTGGAGCCAGATCTCCAGCATCAGCGACACCCACAACGGCTACGGCATGCGCTACCAGCCGTTCCTGTACGAACTGCCCACCGCCATCGGCAACTTCCCGGCCGGCACGATCCTGGCCGCCGGCAACTCCATCCCGAGCGACCTGTCGACGACCGAGCTGGACCTGTACGCCAGCACCGACCACGGCACCAGCTGGTCGTACGTCAGCACCATCGCCAAGGGCGGCAAGGCCGACCCCACCAACGGCCAGACCCCGGTCTGGGAGCCGTTCCTGATGGCCTCCGGCGCCAAGCTCATCGTCTACTACTCCGACCAGCGCGACCCCGACCACGGCCAGAAGATCGACCACCAGGTCACCACGGACGGCGTGAACTGGGGCCCGGTCGTCGACGACGTGGCCACTGCGACATACAGCGACCGGCCCGGCATGCCGACCGTCGCGAAGCTGCCCAACGGCAACTACGTGATGACGTACGAGTACTGGGGTGCGCCCGAGGGCGGCTTCGCCGTCTACTACAAGATCTCCGCCGACCCGGAGGCATTCGGCTCCGCCACCGGCCAGGTGCTCAAGGCCACCGACGGCACCATCCCCACCAGCTCGCCGTACATCGTCTGGCTGCCCACCGGCGGGCCGAACGGGACCCTCGCGGTCAGCGCCAACAGCAGCACCGACCTGTTCCTGAACACCGACAACGGTGCGGCGGGCAAGTGGACGCGTATCGCCTCCAACACCCCGGGCGGCTACAGCCGCGGCATGGTCCCGCTCGCCGACGGCCACAGTCTGCTGGTCCTCAGCGGCGGCCACCTGACCAGCACCGGCCTCAACCCCGTCACCTACGGCGCCATCGACCTGGGCGGCGGCATCTCCGACGGCGCCACCTACACCGCGTCGAACGCCAACAGTCATCTGATGCTGACCATCGCGGGCGGTTCCACGACCGACGGCACCTACGCCACCCAGCAGAACGCCGACAACGCCACCGACCAGCAGTGGAGGTTCGTCCAGCAGACGTCCGGCTACTTCAAGATCTTCAACGTGGCCAGCGGCAAGGTGCTGGGTGTGGAGAACGCGTCCACCGCGAACGGCGCCAAGGTCCTCCAGTGGGACGACAACGGCACCCTCGACCACGAGTGGGCCGTCGCCCCGAGCCCGGCGGGCGGCTTCACCGCCGTCAACCGGCTCAGCGGCAAGTACCTGGAGATCCCGGGCGCCTCCACCACCGTCGGCACGGTCGCCGGACAGTGGGACGGCACCGGCTGCGCCTGCCAGCGGTGGAACCTCACCCAGGCCGCCCTGCCGCCCCTGTCCACCGGCCAGTACGTGCTGGTCAACAAGAACAGCGGCAGGTACCTGGAGATACCCAGCGCCTCCACCGCCGTGGGGACGCAGGCCGACCAGTGGCAGAACACCGCCTGCGACTGCCAGCTGTGGACCTTCCAGTCCGCGGGCGGCGGAGCCTGGGCGCTGAAGAACGTCCACAGCGGTCTGTTCCTGGACGTCAGCAACTCCTCCACCTCGGCCGGGGCGGCCGTCGTCCAGAACTCGTCCTCGACCGCCGGTTCACAGAAGTGGACCCTGACCGACGCGGGCGGCGGCTACGTCAAGCTCGTCAACTCCGGCAGCGGCCTGGTGGCCGACGTCTCCGGGGCCTCCACCGCCAACGGCGGACAGGTCATCCAGTGGAGCGACACCGGAGGCAACAACCAGCTCTGGCAGATCGTCCGGGTGAACTGATCCATGTCGGGGCCCGGTTACGCCGGGCCCCCCTTCTCCGTCGTACCCAAGAACGCTTTGCCATTCGTTGACTCGAACGTTAACCGATATACCGAACGAATCGTGGTGAAAGAAATGGGGCCGCTGTGATCGACGAACCCTGCGTTGTCGGCGTCGACTTCGGAACCTTGTCCGGCCGTGCCGTCGTCGTCCGCGTCCGCGACGGCGTGGAACTCGCGTCCGCGGAGCACACCTACTCCCACGCCGTCCTCGACCGGCTGCTGCCCGGCGGCACCCGGCTGCCCCCCGACTGGGCCCTCCAGGTCCCGTCCGACTACACCGACGTACTGCGCCACGCCGTACCGGAGGCCCTCGCCCACGCCGGGGTCTCACCGGACCAAGTGATCGGCGTCGGCACCGACTTCACCGCCTGTACGGTCCTGCCGGTCCTCGCCGACGGCACGCCCCTGTGCGAACTCCCCGAATACGCCGACCGCCCGCACGCCTACGCCAAGCTGTGGCGGCACCACGCCGCCCAGGGCCAGGCCGACCGGATCAACGCGCTGGCCGCCGAGCGCAAGGAGCCATGGCTGGAGCGGTACGGCGGAAAGATCTCCTCGGAGTGGGAGTTCGCCAAGGCGCTGCAGATCCTGGAGGAGGACCCGGAGATCTACCACCGCACCGAGCGGTGGCTGGAGGCGGCCGACTGGATCGTGTGGCGGCTGTGCGGGACGTACGTCCGCAACGCCTGCACCGCGGGCTACAAGGGCCAGTACCAGGACGGGGCCTACCCCTCCCGCGACTATCTCGCCGCTCTGCACCCGGAATTCGCCGGGTTCGTCACCGACAAGCTGGACCAGCCGATCGCCCAACTGGGCGCCGAGGCAGGGAGGCTGACGGCCGAGGCCGCTGCCTGGACCGGGCTGCCGGAGGGCATCGCGGTCTGCGTCGGCAATGTCGACGCGCATGTCACCGCCCCGGCGGCAGCGGCGGTGGAACCGGGCCAGATGGTCGCCATCATGGGCACCTCCACCTGCCATGTGATGAGCTCCGACCAGCACGCGTCGGTACCCGGCATGTGCGGTGTCGTCGACGGCGGGATCCTGCCGGGGCTGTGGGGTTACGAGGCCGGGCAGAGCGGCGTCGGCGACATCTTCGCCTGGTGCGTACGCACCGGCTTCCCCGCCGAGTACGCCGAGCGGGCCGCGGCCGCCGGCCAGACCCCGCACGAGTACCTCACCGCCCTCGCCGCCGAGCAGAAGGTCGGCGAGCACGGGCTGCTCGCGCTGGACTGGCACAGCGGCAACCGTTCCGTCCTGGTCGACCACGATCTCAGCGGACTGCTGGTCGGCCAGACGCTGTCCACGCGCCCCGAGGACGTCTACCGCGCCCTGCTGGAGGCCACCGCCTTCGGCACCCGCACCATCATCGACGCCTTCGAGGCCGCCGCCGTACCGGTGAAGGAACTGATCATCGCGGGCGGCCTGACGAAGAACGCCCTGCTCATGCAGATCTACGCCGACGTCACCCGCCGCCCGCTGAGCATCATCGGCTCCGCCCAGGGCCCCGCGCTCGGCGCCGCGATGCACGCCGCGGTCGCCGCCGGGGCGTACCCCGACATCCGCGCCGCCGCCCACGCCATGGGCAAGGTCCGGCGCGGGGCCTACCTGCCCGACCCCGAGCGCGCCGCGGCCTACGAGCGCCTCTACACGGAGTACCGGGTGCTGCACGACTACTTCGGCCGCGGCGTCAACGACGTCATGCACCGCCTGCGCCGCATCCGCGCAGAAGCCTCCGCCTGAGCCGCACCAGCTGTGAAAGGAACCCCCGCCATGACGACTTCCGCAACGCCCCACGACGGCCAGGAGATCTGGTTTCTCACCGGCAGCCAGCACCTGTACGGCGAGGAGACCCTGGCCCAGGTCGCCCACCAGTCCCGGCAGATCGCCGAACGCCTCGACGCGGCGGACGGGATACCCCTGCGGATCGTGTGGAAGCCGGTCCTCACCGACGCCGAGTCGATCCGCCGGCTGTGCCTGGACGCCACCGCATCCGACACCTGTGTCGGCGTGATCGTGTGGATGCACACGTTCTCCCCGGCGAAGATGTGGATCGCCGGACTGAGCGCGCTCGACCGGCCCGTGCTGCACCTGCACACGCAGTACAACCTGTCGCTGCCCTGGTCGAGCATCGACATGCACTTCATGAACCTCAACCAGGCCGCCCACGGTGACCGCGAGTTCGCCCACGTCGAGGCACGCGTCGGCGTCAACCGGAAGATCGTCGCCGGGCACGCCACGGACCCGCGGGTCGTGGGGCGCGTCGCGGCCTGGACCCGGGCCGCCGCCGGCCGCCACGCGGCCCGCACCCTGCGCCTGGCCCGCTTCGGCGACAACATGCGCGAGGTCGCGGTCACCGAGGGCGACAAGGTGGAGGCACAGCTGCGGTTCGGCTTCTCCGTGAACACGTACGGCGTCAACGACCTGGTGGCCGTCGTCGACGCGGTCGAGGACAAGGAGGCCGCCGAACTCGCCGCCGAGTACGTCGAGTCGTACGACGTGGTCCCGTCCCTGCGTCCCGACGGCATCCGCCACGACTCCCTGCTGTACGCGGCCCGCCTGGAGCTGGGCCTGCGCACCTTCCTCACCGAGGGCGGCTTCACCGCCTTCACCACCAACTTCGAGGACCTCGGCGGCCTGCGCCAGCTGCCGGGCCTCGCCGTCCAGCGGCTGATGGCGGACGGGTACGGCTTCGGCGGGGAGGGCGACTGGAAGACCTCGGCCCTGCTGCGCACGATGAAGGTCATGGGCGCCGGGCGCCCCGGCGGCACCACCTTCATGGAGGACTACACCTACCACCTCGGCCCGGGCACCCCCCGCGTCCTCGGCGCCCACATGCTGGAGGTCTGCCCCTCGGTGGCCGCCGACCGCCCCAGCTGCGAGATCCACCCCCTCTCCATCGGCGGCCGTGAGGACCCGGTCCGCCTCGTCTTCGACGCCGCCCCCGGCCCCGCCCTCGTCGTCGGCCTGTCCGACCTGGGCGATCGCTTCCGGCTGACCGCGAACGCCGTGGACGTCATGGCGCCGAGCCAGCCGCTGCCCCACCTGCCGGTGGCCAGGGCCGTGTGGAAGCCGCGCCCCTCGCTGGCGGAGTCGGCCGAGACCTGGCTGCTCGCCGGCGCCCCACACCACACCGTGCTCAGCTCGGCCGTCGACACCGAGACCCTCACGGACTTCGCCGCGATGACCGGCGTCGAGCTGCTGACCATCGACGAGCACACCAGCACCGAGCAGTTCGCCAAGGAAATCCGCTGGAACGCCGCCTACCACCGGCTCGCCCAGGCCCTGTGACGAAGGAGACCACGATGACCACAGCTGTCCGGGAGGGCCTGCGCCAGGAGGTACTGGAGGCGAACCTCGCCATCCCCAAGGCCGGCCTGGCGACGCTGACCTGGGGGAACGTGAGCGGCGTCGACCGCGAGGCGGGGGTGTTCGTCATCAAGCCCTCCGGAGTCCCCTACGAGGACCTCACCCTCGACGACCTGGTGACGGTCCGCCTGTCCGACGGCGCCGTCGTCGACGGCGACCTGCGCCCCTCCACCGACACCGAGACCCACCGCTGCCTGTACCTCGCGTTCCCCTCCGTCGGCGGCGTGACCCACACCCACTCCACGCACGCCGTCGCCTTCGCCCAGGCGCGCCGGGACATCCCCGTCCTCGGCACCACCCACGCCGACACCTTCAACGGCCCCGTCCCCGTCACCCGCGACCTCACCGAGGAGGAGTGCGCGAAGGACTACGAGTACAACACCGGCCGCGTCGTCGTGGACCTGCTCGACCTCGACGATCAGCGGGCCGTCGAGGTCCCCGCCGCCCTCGTCGCCGGCCACGGCCCCTTCACCTGGGGCGCCACCGCCCGCACGTCCCTGGAACACGCGATCATCTGCGAGGCCGTCGCCGGCATCGCCCTCCACACCATGTCCCTGTCACCGACGGCTCCACCGCCGCGCCACCTGCTGGAGCGTCACTACACCCGCAAGCACGGCCCTGACGCCTACTACGGCAATCCGGAGCCGGCACGGCCGTGAGGAGCGCGGCCCGGTCCGCTGATCCGCCGGGGGTTTTCAACTGCTGGCCCTCGAAGTCGGGTAAGTGAGCGTAACCATGTATGAGTGAGTGTCGTTGGCAGAGCGTGAATCTCACGGAATGGGCGAAGACGCAGGGTGTGCATCCGCAGACCGCGTATCGCTGGTTCCGTGAGGGGACGCTGCCGGTACCGGCCCAGCGGGTCGGCCCGCGCACGATCCTCGTGAACGTGGGGGCCGACGCCGCGCCCGAGGCAATCGGCGGGCTGGGCCTGTATGCCCGCGTCTCCTCTCACGATCAGAAGGACGATCTGGAGCGCCAGGTCGCCCGGCTTGCCCGGTGGGCTGCCACCGCAGGTCACCGGGTGGTGCGGGTGGAGTGTGAAATCGCCTCCGGCATGAACGGCGCCCGTTCCAAGGCCAAGCGGCTGCTTGCCGATCCGGCCGTGCAGGCGGTGGTGGTGGAGCACAAGGACCGCCTCGGTCGGATGAACGTCGAACTGGTCGAGGCCGCCCTGTCCGCGGGCGGGCGCCGCCTGGTCGTGCTGGACGATGGTGAGGTCGAGGACGACCTGGTGCGGGACATGGTGGGGGTGCTGACCTCGTTCTGTGCCCGCCTGTACGGGCGCCGGTCGGCGAAGAACCGTGCCCGCAAGGCGCTTCAGGCCGCCGAGCATGGCTGACCAGCGCAGGCCGCTGCGGCAGATTGCCCGGCCGTTCGTCGCCGACGGCCCGAGGGGTGTCAGCATCCGCGACCGCCTCAAGCAACTGACGGCCGAGGACGAGAAGGTGTTGCGCCTGGTCGGCGCGCACCTGGGCATGCTGGCCTCGCGTGATCTGGCCCGCAGGTGCCGTGACGGCCTGAAGCACTCCACCGACACGTGGGCAGGGCGCAAACGCGACCTGACGGCGTTGTCGTCCTCCCGCTGGGCCGGTTCGATCACGTCCAGCACGCACGACCAGTGGGGCCTGTCCCGGCGTGCGCAGCACGCGCACCTGCAATCCCTGGAAGCCGGTATCCGCATGATCCGACACCGGCTGTCCCTGCCCGTCGGTCAGAAGGGCAGCCGGGGCAAGCCCGGCGGCTACGGTTCCTCGCACGAGTGGTTTAACAAGTCCCGGCGCCTGGCGATCCTCGAAGAACGGTACGAACAGGTCACGGCCGAACGCGACGCCGGACAAGTGTCGATCACACGCGGGGGCCGCCGACTGCTGGGCACTCGTCACAACCTCACCGCCGCGAACCTGACCGAGGCGCAGTGGCGGGCACAGTGGGAGGCGGCTCGGTGGTTCCTGACCGCTGACGGCGAGTCCGGCAAAACGTTCGGGAACGAGACGATCCGCGTCAGCCCCGACGGCAAGATCAGCATCAAGCTGCCCGCCCCCCTCGCCGAGCACGCAAACGCGAAGCACGGCCGGTACGTGCTGGCTGCGAAGGTCGCCTTCCGGCTCCGGGGCGACGAATGGCGAGACCGGATCGAAGCGAACCGGGCCGTGGCCTACCGCATCCACCTGGACACCGCCCGGGGCCGCTGGTACCTCGACGCCTCCTGGAGGCGCAAAGACCTCCCCGTCGTGCCACTGGCCACACTGCGCGCGGACGGCGTGATCGCCGTAGACACTAACGCCGACCACCTCGCCGCATGGCGCCTCGACGAACACGGCAACCCCATCGGCACCCCCCGCCGCTTCGACTACCAGCTCACCGGCAGCGCTTCGCACCGCGACGCCCAGCTCCGCCACGCCCTCACCCGCCTCCTGCACTGGGCCAAGCAGACCGGCGTGCAGGCCATCGCGATCGAAGACCTCGACTTCACCGACTCCACCACCCGCGAGAAACACGGCCGACACAAGCGATTCAGGCAGCTCATCTCCGGCATCCCCACCGGCCGCCTGCGCGCACGACTGCTGTCCATGTGCGCGGAAGTCGGCATCGGCGTGATCGCCGTCGATCCCGCGTACACCAGCGTCTGGGGCGCCCAGCACTGGCTAGCCCCCCTCACGAGCAAAACCCACAAGACCAGCCGACACGCCGCCGCCTCGGTGGCCATCGGCAGGCGCGCCCTCGGATACCGGATCAGGCGACGGACGACACCGCCCCGTGCACACCAGAGCGATGTGCACGGGCATCGGACCGCCCAGGCCCGACCCAGCGACCAAGGGAGCGAGGAAAACCGCCCCCGCATCCCCGGACCACGGACACGATCCGTGCGCGCCGGACGCGGAGCGAACGCGGTGGACCAGAACACCCAAGACCGTTCGGGGTATTCGGCTGAGCACGAATTCTGGCAACAGGACTCGCTCCCGCTCAGTCTCTAGGAACGGTTCAGACGCGCAGATACGCCAGGACCGCCAGCACGCGCCGGTGGTCGTCGGGCGCAGCCGGAGGGAGGTCGAGCTTCATGAGGATGCTCGCGATGTGCTTGGCGACGGCGGCCTCCGTGACGACGAGCCGGCGGGCGATCGCCGCGTTGGAGCGGCCCTCGGCCATGAGGGCGAGGACCTCGCGCTCGCGGGGGGTGAGCCGGTCCAGCGGGTCGCGGCGGCGGGCGAGAAGCTGCCGTACGACGTCCGGGTCGACGACCGTGGCGCCACCGGCGACGCGGGCGACGGCGTCGGCGAACTCCTCGACGTCCCCGATGCGTTCCTTGAGCAGGTAGCCCATCCGACGAACCGACCGGCGCGTTGGACACCCGGGCCTCGCGGGCGGTGCTGGGGCTGCTGCGGGAACTGGTGGACAGCCATGGCCAGACGGTCGGCATGGTGACCCACGACCCGGCCGCGGCGGCGTACGCGGACCGGGTGCTGCTGCTGGCCGACGGACGGCTCGCGGACCAGCTCCCGGGCGCCGACGGCGCCGAGGCGATCGCGGCGCGGACGGCCGCCCTGGAGGTACGGCCGTCGTCCACTCGCCCAACAGGCTGCGTGTCTGCGCCCTGCTCGACACCGTGGGCGAGGCTTCGCGGTCCTCCAGGAGCAACTCGGCCTGTCGGCCTCCGTGTTGAGCAAGCACGCCGGAGCGCTGATCGAGGCCGGTTACGTCGAGCAGCGCAAGGCCGTACGCGACACCCGGCAACGCGTCTGGCTGCGCCTGACCCCGCACGGACGCAAGGCGTACCACGGCCACCTCGCGGCACTACGGGCGATCGTCGGGCAGTAGGCACCCACCGGGCCCTTGGCCCAGGCGGAAAGGTCGCCGTTTCCCGCCGCCACGGTCAGAGTTGACCGAAGAGCGGAAGGAGCGCCGCGATCCGGCGCCGGTGGAGCGAAGGAGTCTCGCGATGAGCAAGGTTGTGCTGGACGTGTCGGTGTCCCTGGACGGGTTCTCGGCCGGACCGAATGTCAGGGCGCAGGAGCCGATGGGGGACGGCGGCGAGCGGCTGCACGAGTGGATGGCCGGGAACGGGCCGGACGGCGGGGCGGACATCGGCGTCCGCCGGGAGGTGGACGCGTCGGTGGGGGCCACCGTCATCGGACGCCGCACCTTCGACCTCGGCCTGGGCCCGTGGGGCGGCACCCCGTGGCCCGGCGTCCCGAGCTTCGTGGTCACTCACCGGACCAGGGAGGACCTCCGCGGCGACAACGGCGGAACGTTCGCCTTCGACGGCCTGGAGTCCGCAGCGCGACGCGCCAAGGACGCCGCGGGACACAAGGACGTCCTGGTGCTGGGCGCGGAGGTCGCCCGGCAACTGCTCAGGGCGGGCCTGCTCGACGAGGTGCACCTCCACCTCGTCCCCCTGCTGATGGGGGAGGGCACACCGCTGTTCGCCGGGGAGCAGGCCGACCTGATTCCGGAAGGCGAAGCTGTCACCGGCTCCGTGACCCACCTGCGCTACCGCATCCGCAAGCCCTGACGCCCCGTCTCACGCCTCCGGAGTCGGCGTGACCGGGCCGGCGCCGGCGTCGTGGCAGGTGAAGCCGAGCCGGGTCAGCGCCCGGCGCATCTCGCCCGTGGTGAAGTCGCGGCGGTTCTGCCTGGTGATCACTTCCCCGACCTGCATCACGGGGTAGGCGCGGCCGCCGATGGTCACCGCCAGGCCGGTGACAGGTTCGGGCGTGATGCCGCTCATCGACTGCTCGACCTCACTCTTGACCAGGTCGAAGGGGAACCGGGCGATGACACAGCGCATGGATGCCTCCACAGAGCTGGGGGAGAAACACCTTCAGGGGCCGACCGCGCGACGGCGGTCAGTAGGCGTGCTCGTCGATCACGGGGGAGACGTCCAGGGGCCGTACCCGCATGGCGGCTTCCGCCTAGCTGAATACGGCCACGGACGAGGTGAACGGTCCGCGGTCGAGCGGGATGTCCCGCAGCCGCGTCCGGTCGCTGTACCACGAGCTTCCGCGGTGCGCGGAGAGCTGGGCCCGGGTGACCAGTGCCGCGGCAGGCAATGTTTGCCCGTCAAGGAGCGGTGTCCGGTGCGTGCCCTCGGCGTCCCGGTGCCTGGGTTATTGGGAGTTCCTCGGGGTGGAGCGACGGGTTCGGGTGGTGTTGGCCCGTCCGCTTCGGCCACGGCCGCCGGTCCGTCCCCCCGGACCGCGGCGAGCGGATCCCGTGCGTTCGCTCTGCTCGGCGGCCGGTTCCGGGAGGGTGACGGGCACGCCGGAGGGGGCGCGGGCGCCGGTGATGCGCTGCAGTTCGGCCTCGCCCGGGCGGATCCGGGCGGTACTCGCCGTGATGCCGGCGTCGGCCATCAAGCGGTCCATCGCCCGACGCTGGTGCGGCAGGACGAGGGTGACGACGGTGCCGGACTCGCCGGCGCGGGCGGTACGGCCGCCGCGGTGCAGGTAGTCCTTGTGGTCGCCGGGAGGATCGACGTTCACGACGAGGTCCAGGTTGTCGATGTGGATCCCGCGGGCGGCGACGTTGGTCGCCACCAGCACCGTGACGTGGCCGTCCTTGAACCGGGCGAGCGTCTTGTTGCGCTGCGGCTGGGACTTGCCGCCGTGCAGGGCCGAGGCACGCACCCCGACGGACAGCAGGTGCTTGGCCAGCCGGTCCACCGCGTGCTTGGTGTCCAGGAACATGATCACTCGCCCGTCACGGGCGGCGATCTCGGTCGCGGCGGTGTGCTTGTCGGCGTCGTGCACGTGCAGCAGATGGTGCTCCATGGTGCTGACGGCACCCGCGGACGGGTCGACCGAGTGGACCACGGGATCGTGCAGATAGCGGCGTACGAGGAGGTCGATGTTGCGGTCCAGGGTGGCCGAGAACAGCAACCGCTGGCCGCCGGCACCGACTTGGTCGAGCAGCGCGGTCACCTGCGGCATGAAGCCCATGTCGGCCATCTGGTCGGCCTCGTCCAGGACGGTGACGGCGACCTGGTCCAGCCGGCAGTCACCCCGTTCGATGAGGTCCTTCAGGCGGCCGGGTGTCGCCACGACGACCTCGGCGCCGGCGCGCAGCGCACTCGCCTGGCGGCCGATCCCCATGCCGCCCACCACGGTGGCGAGCCGCAGCCGCAGGGCGCGGGCGTAGGGGGCGAGCGCGTCGGTGACCTGCTGGGCCAGTTCACGAGTGGGGACCAGGACGAGGGCGAGCGGCTGCCGGGGCTGGGCCCGCTGCCCGTCCAGCCGGGCCAGCACGGCCAGGCCGAAGGCGAGCGTCTTGCCCGAGCCGGTGCGCCCGCGGCCCAGCACGTCCCGTCCGGCCAGCGCGTTCGGCAGCGTGGCCGCCTGGATCGGGAAGGGCACGGTCACGCCCTCGGCGCCGAGCGCGGCCAGCAGACGCGGGGGCAACGCGAGTTCGGCGAACGTCTCGACCGCCGGCAGCGGTTCGGTGAGGGTGACCGGCAGGGCGAACTCCTGCGGGCGTGCGGTGGAGCGGGCTCCTGTGCCGTTCTTTCGTCCGGTGGCCGGACGAGGGTTCTGCCGGCCTGTCTCCTGCGCGCGGAAGCGGCTGCCGCGCGCGGAGCCTGCCGAGCGCTGGGAGCTTCGGTCCGTGCGGAAGCGACCGGAACTGCCGCCGGTACGGCGGGTGCGGTTCATGGAGGAACCTTCCTCGATGCGGCGCATCGAGGAATTCCGCGCAGCGGCAGAGAGCGCCCACGGATTTACAAGGATGAGCCGAAGGGAATGCGAAAACCCGGGCCTCTCGGCGCTGAAGCCGGGGCGGTCAAGAATCCGGGATACCCGGGATACCCGGGAAAGAAATGAGCTGGGGCCCGCACCCCTAGAGCGCGGGCCCCAGCCACATGTAGCGCGTCAGCGTCAGGCGGGAACGATGTTCTCGGCCTGCGGGCCCTTCTGGCCCTGCGTGACGTCGAAGGTAACCTTCTGGCCTTCCTGAAGCTCGCGGAAGCCGGAGGTGGCGATGTTCGAGTAGTGGGCGAACACGTCAGCGCCGCCGCCGTCCTGCTCGATGAAGCCGAAGCCCTTTTCCGCGTTGAACCACTTCACGGTGCCAGATGCCATATTGAATCTCCCTTGGGGGGCAGTGCCGGATTCCGCACTTTACGGATCCGAGTCGCCGCGATGATCACCCCTCCGGAAAGATCCGGAAAGTTTTGCAAAGAAACAAGTCTCTGGTAACCAAAACTGCAACTGCTATCACGCTAACACAGGTCGGGTGGCTGCCCCAGACGTTTTCGGGATCGTCCGGGAATTCTCATCCCGCGGCTGCCCGCATTTCTGTACCGGCGGGACTAGGTATCCGCGCCCTGTTCGTCCAGCTTCCTGCGCATGTCCTGGTTCCGGCGCAGGGCGTCGTCGAGCTGGTCCTCGAGCGAGATGATGCGGCACGCGGCCTCGATGGGGGTGCCCTGGTCGACGAGTTCACGGGCGCGGGCGGCGATGCGCAACTGGCGGCGGGAGTACCGGCGGTGGCCGCCTTCCGACCGCAGGGGAGCGATCAGCTCGGCCTCGCCGATGGCCCGGAGGAAGGCGGGCGTGGTGCCGAGCACGTCGGCGGCCCGCCCCATGGTGTAAGCGGGGTAGTCGTCGTCGTCGAGGTTCCCGGCGACGGGGGCGTTCTCAGCGGGCATAGCACCTTCGTTTCGGGGATGCGGCGAGGGATCCGGGCTGCGCGGCACCCGTGCTCCGCACGGCTCGGCACCCCCTGCCCTCTGCGCCAACCCTAACTGCGGCAGGCGCGGACATGTGGACTCGCCGTGACAGATTTTCGGCCGTCACCGCACTTTCAGTGATCAGCGCACGGGACGGCGGCGAACGCGCCGGAAGCCCACCACCGCGACGAAGGCCACATCCGCCACGAAGAGCACGACACCGACGGCCAGCAGCCAGCCCAGGCCGTCCGCCGCCGCGCCGACGATGCCCAGGGCGACGGCCACCAGCAGAAGCAGCAGAAACGTCACCAGCAACCCGACCACCTCCCAGCGGTCAGCGGCGCGCGAGTTGACGTTCGCCGTGGACGCCCGGCCGGTACGCGATGTCGTAGTAGCGGAAGACCGTCTCCTCGCGCTCGGCGGGCAGTACGTCGTCCGTCCCCATGGAAGGCGCCTTCCGCACCTTCCCCCTGGCATGGGAGACCCTGACGTAGCCGGGCCCCAGGACCACCTCGTCGAGCGGGACGAAGACCAGGCGGTGCCGGGTGGGCAGCCCCGTACGGACCGTGGCCATGGCCGGTTCGTCCGTGGCCGTGTCCACGTAGACGGCCTCGAGCACGCCGATCTTCCGCCCCTTGGGGTCGACCACGTCGTGGTCGCGCCACTCCCGGACATCGGCCGCGCGGATCATGCCTGCTCCGTGTCCACGCTGCCGGCGGAGTGGAGGGGCCCGGCACCGGTGTCGACGAGGATCCGCTCGGCCCCCTTGAGATTGTCGGCGCGCACCGCCTGCGCCATCGCTGCCCGCGCCGCGTCGGGCGGCGTGTCCGGCGGTACGACGAGCAGGGAGAAGAGGTCCCGGTCGCCTCGGGTGACCAGGACGGTGTCGTCGCCCACGGCCGACGCGTCGATGTGCACCACCCGGCCGTCGACCACCAGGCGCGTCGGCAGTCCGTTCCAGGCGACGGAGTCCAGGCCGACCCGGGAGAGGGGCCCGAGCCGTTCGGTCAGCGCGCTGATCAGCCCGGGCAGCTCGACCGCGACATCACGGGAGCGCGGCCACCACGCGCCGTCGAGGACTCCCTGGCGGTCATGTGTCGTCTCCAGCCGCAGGAGGGCCGTCCCGGGACGTACGGACTCGTGGACGCCGTCCGCGAGGACTCCTGTGTCGGGCGGGGGATCGGTGCGAGGCACTGTGCTCACCTGCCTGCGTGATTACGGCGGCGGCTCGTCGTCGCCGGTCGGCTCGGAGCCGGCTGACGGGGAGGCCGGGAGAAGATCTCCTGGCGCCTTGCGATGCACGGCACCAGACCACGCGACCTAATCGGGCGCTCATAGTGCAAGGACCCCTTACTCGTCCCACGCTACTCCTGCGGCCGGCCGTCAGCCGGGCTCGTCGGTGTGCGTGCGCCGGGCCTGGGACCGGCTGCTGTCCAGCCAGGGCGACGGCGCGGGCGGGGCGTCGGCGGCGTGGCGCGCGTCGACCGTCAGGTGGAGCAGGGTGCCGCGCCCGTCCGGGCCCGTGGGATAGCTGCGGGGTTCGTCGCAGAGGAACACGTGGCGCAGGACGAGGGCGACCCGCTGGGCGACGTCGGGATCCGTCGCGATGATGCGTACCTCGGCGAGTCCCTCATCCGCGGGCGGGCTCTCCCGGAGTTCGGGGGCGCCGTCGAGGTCGTCGTGGTGGCCGGAACTCACATGCACGGACGCCACCGCTCTCCTCTGCCGTCGGCCCCCCCGGACACGTCCACCGTACTCCCGGGCTGCCCTGGCCGGAGGGCGCGGGAGTACCGTGAAAGTGCCGAGGGTTCCTCGTGCGCCCGCTGCCACGCGGTGCCGTTCTCGGCGAACGACGACGCCGGGCCGGCCCGTCCCGACCCGGGGCAGGATTCGCCTCATGACCGTGATCGTGCCCGGCCGGAGCGGCCGCCAGGGCCCGTCGCCCCAGGAGGGAGAGCGCATCCGCCCGCTGTCCCGATGGCAGATCGAGGGCCGGCTGCAGGAACTCGGTGACCTGTACGCGGAGACCTCCGGAGGCGATCCGCAGGCGTGGGACCAGGACCGCGAGTTGTTCCTGCGCCGACTCGCCGTCGAGGTGCAGCGACCGGGCTTCGCCCTGCTGGTCGCGGAGCGGAGCGTGCTCCGGGAACTGGCCGGAGCGGGCGCGACCACCGGCGCCAGGGACACCACCCGCCGCGGGGAAGGCGTCGTACTGACGGGCTGCGCCTACGGCTTTCCGGTGCGCGGGCACGGGCCCCGGTGGCGAGATCTGGACGGATATCTCCCGCGGGATCTGCTCCGGCTCGCCGCCTCCGGGAGGCTCTTCGCGATCTCCGGGCTCGTGGTCCACTCCCGGGTGCGCACCGAGAACCAGGGCCGTGACTGGAACCTCGCCCGCCGTCTGCAGCGCCGCCTGCTCGCCGACCGCACCGCCGGCCTCGCCGGCCATCCCGCCGTGCTCGGCGTCACGCTGGTGGCCCGCGGGGACACCGAGACCCTCCGGACACTGCGCTCCTGGGGCTGGCGCACCGTCCCGGCCGGCCCTCGGAACACCCCCGTTCCGGCCCCGTGCCGCGCCCTGCTCATCGGGCCGTGACGGCGCTCGGAGCCGCCGGACCCGGAGCCCCTGTCGGCCGCCACAAGGTGCTCCGGGCACCTGTGACCTGCGCATACCTGTGCCGCCCATGCGCAGAGGCGGCAGAAGTCCGGCTGGGGTTCCCCAGCCGGACTGCCGGATCGCCTCAGCTGACGTAGCCGGACACGTCCGCGATCACGTTGGTGGTGCTGTTGGTGTAGAAGTCCACCTTGCCGTCGGAGCCGACCGGCGCCATCACCTGGTTCGCGATGGTCTTCCCCTGCACCCAGTTCAGGTTGGAGGCCGTCGGACGGCTGGTGCCGTCTGCCCAGGCGGTGAGGTAGCCGGTGCCGGTGGTGCCGGTGACGGTGACGGTCAGGACGACGGCCTTGACGCCGGTCGGAAGGCCGTCGGCACCGGCGATCTGCAGGGCCAGGGTCCTGCCGGAGCCGAGCGCCGTCGTCTTCCTGGTGTCCAGCAGGCGCTGCGGGGTCACCGTCTTGAAGGTCGCGCCGGTCGTGGAGAAGTAGCCGGATACGTCGGCGATCACGTGGCTGGTGCTGCGGACGAAGATGCTGATGTTGCCGTCACTGCCGATCGGCACGACGGCCAGGTTCGGAATGGTGGTCCCGGTGGCCGACCAGTTGACGTTGGAGGCGGTCGGGCGGGTGGCGCCCTCCGGGTAGGCCTCCAGGTAGCCGCCGCCGACGGTCTGGGTCGCCGTCAGGTTGAGCACCACGGAGGTGGCCCCGCTCGGCACGCCCCCACGGCCGCGGACCTTGAGGCTGATCGCCCTGTTGGAGATCTTGCTGGTGGTCGAGATGCCGATCGCGTGACGCGTGTCCAGCAGACGGGCCGGCGTCAGCGCCGAGTACCGGGCGCCGGAGGTGCCACTGGTGTAGTAGCCCTGGACATCGGCGATCACGTGGGTGGCGCTGCTGGTCGAGAGGTCCACCACGCCGTCACCGGCCACCTTGACCGTTGCCGAGGCGGCGATGGTCTGGCCGGCGCCGTGCCAGTTGAGGCTGCTGGTGGACGGCTTGGCGGTGCCGTCGGCCCAGGCGGTGAGGTAGCCGGTGCCGGTGGTACCGGTCACCGTGAGGTTGAGCACGACCGCGGTGACACCACTGCTGGGTATCCCCGCGACGCCCTCGACCTTGACCGGGGCTGTGCCGCCGGCGACCAGAGGCTTCGTCGAGGGGACGGAACTGAGGCCCCAACCGGTGCCGTTACGTGTGTCCAGCACGCGCTTGGGACTGGCAAGGGGATGGAACGTGGAGGCTCCCGTGGCGGCCGTGCCCTTGGGGGCGCACAGCGCGGCGGTCAGGCCGGCCTCCCTGGGTGCCCCCAGGCCGGTGACCTCGTCGTAGCCCGCAACCGCCGTGTAGCCGGTGGCGAACACGGCGTTGTTGCCGCTGGTGACGTCCCAGAAGTCGCCCGGGTAGTTGCCGCGTCCCGCCCTGTACAGGGCGTTGTTGAGGAAGCCGGCCCGGCCGTTGGTCTGGCAGGCGGAGGTGGCGTTGGCCTGGGCGATGGCGGCGGCCCAGGTCGGGGCCGCGCCGCTGGTTCCGCCGATGATGGCGGGGAGGGGGCCGGAGGACTGGCTGTTGTCCGAGTAGTAGATCGGGTAGCCGGTGCTCGGGTCGGCCAGGGCCGCGACGTCCGGGACGGCGCGCTTGCTCGTGGTGGCGATGCCGCCCTGGTAGACGGTGGGCTGCCAGCGCGCCGAGACGCCGCCACCGCTGCCGCCGCCGTCGGAGTTCCAGGCCTGCTGCGTGGCGGTGCTGCCCGAGCCGGTCATCGTGGTGCCGCCGACGCCGGTGACGTAGGGCTGGCTCGCGGGATCGTCGACGGCGGCGGAGGAGGAGCCGGTCGCGGGTTCGCAGTCACTGGAACCGCTGTCGCCCGAGGCGGCGACGACGCTCTGGCCCTGTGCGGCGGCTTCCGCGAAGACCGTGTTCTCGGCGCTCGCGGTCGCGCCGCTCTCGACCGGCTCGCACACACCCCAGCTGGTGGAGATGACCTGTGCCTGGTCGTCGGTGACCATCTTCTGGTAGCCGTCGAGCACGTTCTGGTCGGTCGCGGACGAGGCGTCCACGCCCTGGTAGTCGATGATGCTCGCGCCCGGCACCAGACCGATCAGATCCTCGATGTCGAGTGCCGACTCCACACCGACCGGCTGGCCGTCGACGGTGCTGCCGGCCGGGGCACCCGCCCCTTGTGCCGTGTCGACGTACACATGGGAGACCGAGGTGTTGGTACCCACACAGGACTGGTACGCGGCGATGCTGGCCGGGTCGACGTTCTCCATCTCGAACACGGCCACCGTCTGCCCCGAACCGGCGGTTGCGGAGCTCGTCATGCCGTAGGTGCCGGCCAGTTTGCCGGGGCTGTAGTAGTCGGTGCCGTCGGAGAGGCCCGAACCGGTGAAGTCGGCGCAGAGCCCCGGGCTGTACGTCCGGGGGGCCACCGCGTGCGGGCTGCGGCCGGCGACCGAGCCGGTCTCGCTCATGCGCCGTACGGCCGTGTGGTGGCTGGTGATGGTGTCGACGTTGCTCAGGCCGACGATCCCGGTCACCGAAGCCGCCACGTCGGCGGGCAGCGCCGGGGCCGAGGAGTTGAGATAGTCGACCGTGCCGTCCTTGAGCCGGACGTTCTTGAATCCGGTGCCGAAGGCGTGGGACGCCCGCGCGACGGTGGCGGTGACCGGGATGGAGAGGCCGTCGGGACTGACCTTGCCCGGAGCGAGACCGGCCGCCTTCAGCGCCTGCGAGACCTCGGCGATGGTGGCCCGGGTGGGACCGAAGGCCGAGGCGAACTGCCCCTTGGCCAGGTACCGGTGATACAGCGGATCACCCGGGGTGGACACCGCCTTGACGAAGTCGGTCAGCGCCCGCGGGTCACGCGGAGCGAGATACACGCCGAGGTGCAGCGTGGTCCCCGACGCGGTGGCGCCGACGACGGTCGCGCCGGCCGGGACGCGTGGGGCGGTGCCTATGCGCCTGAGTACGCCCGACCCTGCCGTGGCGCTTGCGCCGGCCGCGGTGGCGGAGCCGGCGGCCGCGACGCAGAGAGCGACGGCTGCCGTGGAGGCCAACACCCCCCTGACTCTCGTACTGATCCTGCCCCCCACCGGTCTGAGACGTCCCGTCGCGGTCTGAACTCTCTTGCTCATGCAGTTCCTTCAAGACTGAGGCACCGTCATCGCGAGTGAGCATCGATGCCCTGATTCTCACTCTGACCTGCGGGCTTGTCCGCACGACGGCATGTGCACGAACTATCCCGCTCGTTCTGAGGCCTGCGCATCACCACGAGGCCGATCTTGGCCTGCCTCCGGCAGAAACCTTGCGACTCCTTTGACATCGCCTCTGGGCCCGCAAGCGGGATCACCGAAGGGACCACCGGTGCGGCCGAGCAATTCATCGACTTCCGCCTGGTCCGGGGCCCGGTGCCGCAGGTGACCGAATCCTTCGCGCTCAGCGGGCTTGGGGCGGGCGAGTTGGTGGCCCCCTGTCGCTCGGCCGTGACCAGCGCGGCAAGCCTCGCGCCGCGCAACTCCTGGTGATGCCGGTCGAGGAGGGCGCGGACCTCCGGGTCGCCGTTCTCGGCGCCGGTGTGCGCGTTGGAGACCATGCAGCCCCAGCGGGCGTACTCACCCGAGCACCGTGCCTCGATCAGTCCGGCGAAGAAGCACGCGGCGCCCGCCTGGTGGCCGTCTCCCCGCAGATCCCCGACGAGTCCCCCACCCTGGCCGAGAAGCACGGCCTCGCCTTCGACGTCCTCAGCGACCTCGGCTCGGACACCGCCAAGCAGTACGGAATCGCCTTCGACCTCCAGCGCGTCAACGCCGGCCACCCGCGCACGCTCCCGCTGCCCGCCACGTATGTCCTCGACAGCGAGGGCGTGATCCGCTGGGCCTTCGTCACCACCGACTACACCACCCGCGCCGAACCGGCCGACATCCTCGCCGCGCTCGACGGGCTGGCCTGAGCCACCTGGGAGGCGTGGGCCGAACTGGCGCTGTCACCGGCGCACAAGGTGCCGTACAGCGACGACGGCCTGCAGTGCGGCGGCCGGACGCAGCAGCACGGGCCGGGGCCTGTCGGGCATGCTGCCGCGGCGCATGCTGACGGCGGTGACCGTGACGACGGGCGCCGTCCATGCGGCGAGCGCCGCGGCCCGCACCGCAGGGCTGGGCTCGTGCCGCAGGACGAGCCAGGTCCAGAAGGCGGCGTCGGCGAGGGAGTCGGCGTAGTCGCCGAACGGGGACACGGTGCCGTGGTGCCGGGCCAGGCGGCCGTCGGCCAGGTCGAGGGCGATCGCCAGCAGGCCCGACCAGCGGCTGTGCCCGAGGGCGGTCGCGGGAAGGTTGCACCGCAGCAGGGTGAGCACGTCGGCCGACGAGAGCCGGGCGCGGTCCTCCAGCAGGCCCAGATGCAGGACGGTGAGAGTCCAGCTGGTGGCCACCCACGCCCGGGCTCCGGGAGCTCGGGCGGTCGTGAACAGCAGCCCGTGCAAGGCGCCGGCCTGCGCGAACGCAGACGGGCGCCGGGCCGCCTGGCGCACTGACCGGTGAGCGGCCAGACACAGGAACCGCCCCACGGCGCCAGGTCTCCAGCGACCGGTGCGGAGCGTCTGCAGCAGGGCGTCGGTCGCCGCGCGGCTGTCGGTGAGCTCGGATACGGGTACGGACACGGCCGGCGGTCCCTCCTCGTGACTGCGGTGTGCCGAGTTCACCGTAGGCGGCCGACCTGGTGGGGAACGTGAGCGCGCTTACAGTTCCCGGTCGCAGAACGGCCGTAGCGTCGTGGGCATGGCGCTACGGCTCGTGCCGGGCGCGATCTGCATGGCGATGGGGATCGGTCAGCTCGCCTCCAGGGGCGAGATGCCGGCCGTCCTCGTACGACGACGGTGAGGCGAAGGCGAGGAGACGATGACGGTGCACGACCCGGCAGGACCGGCCCCATCGGGATCGGCAGACGGCGCCCGTACGAAGCAGGACCGGGAGGAGGTGTTCATCGAGTTCACCAAGTCGGTCTGCCCGCTGTGCAAGACGCCTGTCGACGCCCAGGTCAACATCCGTGACAGCAAGGTCTATCTGCGCAAACGCTGCCGTGAACACGGCGAGTTCGAGGCGCTGGTGTACGGGGACGCCGAGGAGTACGTGGCCTCTGTCCGGTTCAACAAGCCCGGCACCATCCCCCTCACCTTCCAGACCGAGGTGAAGGACGGCTGCCCCAGCGACTGCGGGCTGTGCCCCGAGCACAAGCAGCACGCCTGTCTGGGCATCGTCGAGGTCAACACCGGCTGCAACCTGGACTGCCCGATCTGCTTCGCCGACTCCGGCCATCAACCCGACGGCTATGCCATCACCCACGAGCAGTGTGCGGCCATGCTGGACGCCTTCGTCGCCTCCGAGGGCGAGGCGGAGGTGGTGATGTTCTCCGGCGGAGAGCCCACCGTCCACAAGCACATCCTCGACTTCATCGACCTGGCCCAGGCCCGCCCGATCAGGAACGTCACCCTCAACACCAACGGCATCCGGCTGGCCACCGACCACCGCTTCGTCACCGAACTCGGCCGGCGCAACCGGACGCCGGGCCGCTCGGTGAACGTCTACCTGCAGTTCGACGGCTTCGACGAGCGCACCCACCTGCAGATCCGCGGCCGGGACCTGCGCGCGCTCAAGCAACGGGCGCTGGACAACTGCGCCGAGGCGGGACTGACCGTCACCCTGGTCGCCGCGGTCGAACGCGGCCTGAACGAGCACGAGCTGGGCGACATCGTCGAGTACGGCATCGACCACCCGGCGGTCCGCTCGGTGGCGTTCCAGCCGGTCACCCACTCGGGCCGGCACGTGCAGTTCGACCCGCTGCAGCGGCTCACCAACCCCGACGTGATCCGGCTCATCAACGCCCAGCGTCCGCAGTGGTTCGCCAAGGGCGACTTCTTCCCCGTGCCCTGCTGCTTCCCCACGTGCCGTTCCGTCACCTACCTCCTCGTGGACGGGGAACCCGGCAACCGCACCGTCATCCCCGTCCCGCGCCTGCTGAACGTGGAGGACTACCTCGACTACGTCACCAACCGCGTCCTGCCCGACGCAGGCATCCGCGAGGCGCTGGAGAAACTCTGGTCCGCCTCGGCGTTCATGGGAACGCAGACCACCGAGGAGAAGCTGCGAGCCACCGCCGAGGCCCTCAACTGCGCCGGGGACACCCCCCACGCTTTGGGCAGTGGGGGAGCCTGCGGCATCGACCTGCCGGAAGCGGTGAAGGACCTGACCGACAACGCGTTCATGATCGTCGTACAGGACTTCCAGGACCCCTACACCCTCAACGTCAAGCAGCTGATGAAGTGCTGCGTGGAGGAGATCACCCCGGACGGCCGGCTCATCCCGTTCTGCGCCTACAACTCCGCCGGCTACCGGGAACAGGTCCGCGCGCAGATGTCCGGCGTCCCCGTCGCCGACGTCGCCCCCAACGCCCTGCCGCTCGCCGACCGCCTCACCGACACGCCGTACGGTTCCAGGACCGCACGCACCGAAGGGAGGCCGTGATGGCCGACGACGACCTCAAGGCGTGCTGCGCGGCGGCGTACTCCTCCGACGTGGTCGCCCTGCTCCTCGGAGACTCGTACCACCCCGGCGGCACCACCCTCACCCGCCGCCTCGCCGACGCCCTCGGCCTGGTCACCGGCGGCCGGGTGCTGGACGTCGCCTCCGGCCGCGGCACCACCGCCCTGCTCCTCGCCGGTGCCTACGGCGTGCGGGTGGACGGCGTGGACTACTCCCCGGCCAACACCGCCCTCGCCCAGGGCGCCGCCGCGGCCGCGCAGCTCACCGAGCAGGTCTCCTTCACCACCGGAGATGCCGAGCAACTGCCCTGCCCGGACGGCCTGTTCGACGCGGTGGTGTGCGAGTGCGCCCTGTGTACCTTCCCGGACAAGGAAAAGGCCGCCGCCGAGTTCGCCCGCGTCCTCAAACCCGGCGGCCGTGTCGGCATCACCGATGTCACCGCCGAACCAGGCCGGCTCCCCGCGGAACTGTCCACGCTCGCCGCGCGGATCGCCTGCATCGCCGATGCCCGCCCACTGGCCGAGTACACCGAGATCCTCGCAGCCGCGGGGCTGCGGACCCTGCGTACCGAGCGCCACGACCAGGCGATGCTGAGGATGATCGACCAGATCGAGGCCCGGCTGAACCTGCTCCGGCTGACGGCCTCGGACAGGCTCACCGCCGCCGGCATGGATCCAGCCGCAGCGCCGGCCACGCTGAACGCGGCCCGCACCGCCGTTTCCGACGGTGCCCTCGGCTATGCCCTCCTCGTCGCGGAGAAGCCCCGGCCGGACAGGTGGATCACAGCATGAGTCCAACGCCCTTTGAGGCCGTGTTCCTCGCGTACGACGGTGTCGGCCACGGCGACTACTGGCTGAGCCCGTGCGCGCGTGACGCCATCGACACCTACCTCCTCACCCTGAAGACACCCCGCAAGGGCACCCACTGCCCCGCGGTATGGCCGACCGAGCCTTCCGCCCAGCGGCAGTCGCCGGCCGGCGGCCTCGTCGGGTGAACCGCGTGACGCGGCCTGATCCGGCCCGTGGGCGCACGTCGTGCGGTCCCGCGGCACTGCCGTGGCGCACGCCGGGGACTGTCGCGTGTCACTGGGATGTCGAATGCGCCGGTTCCCGATCGACGTGAGAGTGAAGGCAGCACATCCCAGGACCTCAGGAGAACCCCATCGTGACCGTAACCGCGGATATGGCCATCTCCCTCGACGGCTGCATCGCCGGCACCAACGTCTCCCTCGACAACCCGGGAGGCGACGGCGCCGAGCCGCTCTTCGAGTGGATCCACAACCTTGCGAGCTGGCGTGAGCGCCAGGGCATGACCGGCGGCGAGGAGAATTGCGACTCCGAGCTGATGCGCGAGTGGTTCGACGCCACCGGAGCGGTGGTCATGGGCCGGATGATGTACGACACGGGCGAGGAGTTCTGGGGCGACAACCCGCCGTTCCGGACCCCCGTCTTCGTGCTCACCCACCGCCCCCGGCCGACCCTGGTCAAGGAGGGTGGCACCACCTTCCATTTCGTCACCGACGGCATCCACAGCGCCCTCGACCAGGCGAAGGCCGCCGCCGGGGACAGGAACGTCGACATCGCGGGCGGGGCGAGCACGGTGCAGCAGTACCTCAGGGAGGAGCTCATCGACGAGCTGCAGCTGCACGTGGTCCCCGCGCTTCTCGGAGAAGGGCTGCGGCTCTTCGAGGGACTGGGCGCCGGCCGGCGGAGCCTCGAACCGGTCAGGGTGGTCGACACCCCCCTCGCCACCCACCTGAAGTACCGCTTCGTGAAGTGACCCGGCAAGGACAAAGCACGCTCCCGGCCAGATGCCGGCAGGCGGGTGCCCGGACCTCGCACCCAGGGTCATGTTTGGGGTGTGTCGTCCGGCTGGGTGTCGGCGAACTCCCACCAGGCGAGCGGCAGCCAGTCTCCGTCGACGAAGCCGTCGACGGATCCTCCGGTGCCCCGTATGGCCACCGCGGTCCCCGCCGGATAACTGGTGCCGGACAGCCCTGACACCGGGACGAGCAACACGCCGAGACGTCGTGTCAAGGTTCTTGATCCTCTCCGAACCGTACGGAAACAAGACTTCGCAGTCCTTAGATGCAAATCATCTCATCATGCACCAGTCTGGAATATGAGGAAGCACACAGAAGGGTCAGCCCGAGCTGTGTGGATCAAGGCCTGTCTCCGCGACGGACGGAGAGGTCTCCCTGACTGTCGTTTCCATACGTGATCGAGCAAGCGCACATAGTGGAGGTGCTCGACGATGAGGGCTGTCGTGTACAAGGGGCCGTTCGAGGTAGCGGTCGAGCAAGTGGAAGATCCCCGGATCCAGCACCCGAACGATGTGATCGTACGCGTCACGTCGACCGCCATCTGCGGCTCCGACCTGCACATGTACGAGGGCCGCACCGCCGCCGAGCCGGGGATCGTCTTCGGCCACGAGAACCTGGGGGTCATTGAAGAGACCGGTGAGGGTGTGACGACGCTCGGCCGTGGGGACCGGGTCGTCATGCCGTTCAACGTCGCGTGCGGTTTCTGCAAGAACTGCACGGCGGGCTTCACCGGCTTCTGCGTGACCGTGAACCCGGGCTTCGCCGGCGGCGCCTACGGCTACGTGGCGATGGGGCCCTATGTGGGCGGCCAGGCGGAGTACGTACGGGTGCCCTACGCCGACTTCAACTGTCTGAAGCTCCCCGAGGGCACCGAGAAGGAGACCGACTTCGTCCTGCTCGCCGACATCTTCCCCACCGGCTACCACGGCAACGAGCTGGCCGACGTGCGCCCCGGTGAGAGCGTCGCCGTCTACGGCGGCGGACCGGTCGGGCTGATGGCCGCCTACTCGGCAATGCTGCGCGGCGCGAGCAAGGTGTTCGTGGTCGACCGGGTGACGGAGCGGCTGCAGAAGGCCGAGGAGATCGGCGCCACACCGGTCAATTTCACCGAGGGCAACCCGGTTGAGCAGATCCGGGAGCAGACCGCAGGTGAAGGTACGGACAAGGGCATCGACGCCGTCGGCTACCAGGCCCAGGCGCGCGGCGAGGATCGCGAGGAGCCGGCGACCGTGCTGAACTCGCTGGTGGAGACGGTCCGGCCGACGGGTGCTCTGGGTGTGCCGGGCCTGTACGTTCCGCGCGACCCGGGCGGACCGGACGAGCAGGCCAAGCAGGGCATGCTGATGGTCGCCATCGGGCGCCTGTTCGAAAAAGGGCTGCGCGTGGGCACTGGCCAGTGCAACGTCAAGCGCTACAACCGTCAACTGCGTGACCTGATCATCGAGGGACGTGCACGGCCCAGCTTTGTCGTGTCCCACGAACTGCCCCTCGACCAGGCGCCGACCGCATACGAGAAGTTCGACAAGCGAGTGGAGGGCTACACCAAGGTCGTTCTCCACCCGCAGGCGTAAGGGCAGCGGGGCACCCTTGAGCGCCCGGTGGTGAGCCCCGTCGAGGCCCTCTGCCCAGCCCTGGCCGATGGCCATCGGAGATGGCGAGGGGCCGCCGGCGCCCGGTTCGGCGCCGGCGGCCCGAAGGCATTCGGGGCCGGGGCGATTCTCCGGTGCCGGCCATGTCGACGGTGGTCACCCGCGCGCCGACCAGACGAGCCGTCGCGAGTGCGGTGGCGTGCACCTCGACCTTCCAGGTGTCCACGCCGCTGAAGACCAGCACGACGGGTGCGTCCGCGGGCAGGTTCTCGGGGACGTAGAGGTGAGTGGGGACCTGCACGGTCTCTGATCGGAAGTCCACGTCGATCACGTGGCGCTCGAATGGCACCGCGAAGCCGGACGAGGCCTCCAGGAAGGTGCGCAGGTGGTTCTCGTAAGCCCGGGTGTGCGCCGCGTCGCCGCCCAGGACCGGGAAATTGGCGATCCCGTACAGGTGGCTGGCCTTCAGCAGATCACCGTCCTTCTCGGCCTGCTCGGCAAGGAGGGACCACTCGTGCGCCCAGCCCCCGGGGCCCTCGGCCCACAGGTCGCTGATGCGACGGGACATCTCCTCCAGGACAGCGTCCGCGGTACCCCCGAACCGCCACTGGGGCCGCGCTCCTCGATGACTTCGGCGGGGTCTACGGCGAAGGTGAACGGCATGGTGCGGCCCTCCAGAGGGTGAGACGGCGGGACAGCGGGTCCCCAGTTTTCTAAATATGCACCTCAATGCACTGATGCACCATCAGTGCATCTATAGAATGGAGCCAGTGCGAATCGAGTACACGACCGTGACGTCCAGGCGAGGGAACCCACGTGACCCGTTCACCCGCGGCAGCCAAGAGCCCGGCA
>NZ_JACTVI010000095.1:30848-31174 GCF_014495685.1 Streptomyces sp. TRM68367
AGCCGATGGGCCGCAGGGAGCGCCAGCGGCAGAGGATCCGCTCCGCGATCCTGGGTGCTGCCCTGGAGCTGTTCGCCGAACAGGGCTATGTCGCGACGACCATCGACCAGATCGCGGAACGTGCCGACCTTGCCCGTCGGACCGTCTTCAACCACTTCCCCCGCAAGCGCGACATGCTGGATGCCTGGGCGGTCGAGCGCCGGCAGGTCGTGGCCGCCCGGCTGGGCGATGACGGCGTCCACCGAGCCCCCGCCCGCCGCCAGCTCGAACTCCAGATGGAGGTCCTGGCCAAGGTGAACGAGGAGAACCCCAGGATGGCCCGGGTC
>NZ_JACTVI010000096.1 GCF_014495685.1 Streptomyces sp. TRM68367
TCAGGTGGACTGGCAGTTCACCACCCACGATGCACGCATCAAACTGCGTCACCTTTATCCCAAATATTAGCCGCGACAGTCTACTAGAGGACCGGCTCCAGCGCCTGGTTCGGCCTTCTCACGCGCGAAGCACGGGCGCGGCCCCCAGCCACCTGAGGACCGCGTCCGTGCTTCCGCGTGCGTCCAGCTTGGCGTAGATGTTGCTGAGGTTGTTGCGCACGGTCTTCTCGCTGAGCCGCAGCCGCAGCCCGATCTCCTGCGCGCCGAGGCCGGTCGACAGCAGCTCCATGATCTGGCGTTCGCGCGGGGAGAGCTGGGACCGAAAGCGCTCCAGCGCGGTCCCGGCCCGGGACATCCGCTGGACGCCTTCCCTGAGTGCCTCGCAGGCCAGCGGGGACAGGTAGGTGTGGCCGACGGTGGCGGCCCGGACGGCGGAGGACAGCACGCACGTGCAGTAGTCGCCCTCGACCAGGTAGCCCGCGCCGCCCCGGAACACCTCGACGATCGTGTCGGTGTCCTGGCGCGGGCTGATCACGATCACCGGGACGTCCGGCTCCTCCAGCGCGTCCAGCAGTTCGGGGAACTCGGTGGCCGGGTCCAGGGAGCGCAGCAGCACCACGTCCACGTCCGCGGGCACGCGGAACGGCGGGGACAGGCGCACGGCCCGTCGCACGTACCGGTTGTCCGGGGGCGGCCAGTCCGCATGCGGCCACTCGCCGTCGGGGCAGGCGAGGGCTACGGAGAGTCGCTGGGAAGATCGCACGCCGTTGTGTCCTTCCGCCGAAGCTCACGTCCGCACGTCCTTGCATACGCGGCCCGGCGTGGACATGTTCAAATCTTCAAGAAGTGCTGGTGAGTCACAGCAGCGGCGCCACCTCCGCCCCGAACGCGGCGATCTGGTCGGCGAGTTCCGCACGTCCCCGGTTGCGGAAGCGCACCTGGATCTGGTGCACCCCCATCGCACGGTAGACGCGCAGGGACTCGGCGAGGGCGTCCGGGGCGCCGGTGAGGGTGCGCCGGCCGACGTCCCAGGCGGGGGTGCCGACGTACAGCGGCTCGGTGATGGCGCCGACGGTGAAGGGGGCGTCGAGCCCGGCCTCGGCGCGCAACTCCCGGACGCGGGCGATCTGCGCGGGCAGCCGCTCCCGTGGATCGCCCTGCGGCAGCCAGCCGTCGGCCTTGAGCGCGGCCCGGCGCACGGCGGCGGGGGACGAGCCGCCGACCCAGAGCGGCACGGCGGTCTGCGCCGGGCGGGGCCGCTGGCCCAGGTCGGCGAAGTCGTACAACTTGCCGTGGTACTCGGGGAATTCATCGGTCCCCAGGGCTGCGCGCAGGGCATCGACGGCCTCGTCGAGCACGGCCCCGCGCCGCCGGAAGTCCACCCGAAGCGCCGCGAACTCCTCCGGCACGTGCCCGGCACCCACGCCGAGGATCAGGCGACCGTTCGAAAGGTGGTCGAGGGTGGCGTACTGCTTGGCGGTGAGCAGCGGGTGCCGCAGGCCGACGACGGCGACGTGGCTGAGCAGCCGGACGCGTTCGGTGGCGGCGGCGAGGAAGGCGAGGGTGGCGACGGGGTCGTACCACACCGTGCTCATCGCGGCGGCGAGGCGGCGCGGGATGGCGACGTGGTCGCAGCAGGCGAGGTAGGCGAAGCCGGCCCGGTCGGCGGCGCGGGCGATGTGCAGCAGGTCCTCGGGGCCGGCGGCGGCCTCCCAGGACTCGGCGTAGATGGTGCTCTGGGACTGGACCGGGAGCTGGATCCCGTACGAAAGGCTCACCGCGGCCCGCCCCAGAGCCCGTCGTCCGTCAGCCCCAGCAACTCGATCGCGTTCCGCCGTACGATCCGGTCCACCACGTCCGCATCCAGGTGGCCCATCTGCGCCTCGCCGACCTCGCGGGACTTGGGCCAGGTGGAGTCGGAGTGCGGGTAGTCGGTCTCGTACAGGACGTTGCCGACCCCGATGGCCTCGAGGTTCCGCAGCCCGAAGGCGTCGTCGAAGAAGCAACCGTAGACGTGCTCGGCGAACAGCTCGGACGGCGGCCGGTGCACCTTGTCGGCGACGCCGCCCCAGCCGCGGTTCTCCTCCCACACCACGTCCGCGCGCTCAAGGATGTAGGGGATCCACCCGATCTGTCCCTCCGCGTACATGACCTTCAGGCCCGGGAACCGTTCGAACTTGCCGCTCATCAGCCAGTCGACCATCGAGAAGCAGCAGTTGGCGAAGGTGATGGTGGAGCCGACGGCGGGCGGGGCGTCGGCCGAGGTGGACGGCATGCGGCTGCTGGAGCCGATGTGCATGGCGACGACGGTGCCGGTCTCGGCGCAGGCGGCGAGGAAGGGGTCCCAGTCGTCGGTGTGCACGGAGGGCAGGCCGAGATGCGGCGGTATCTCGGAGAAGGCCACGGCACGGACGCCGCGGGCGGCGTTGCGCCGCACCTCCTCGGCGGCCAGCTCGGCGTCCCACAGGGGGATGAGGGTGAGTGGTATCAGCCGCCCCCGCGCCTGGGGGCCGCACCACTCCTCCACCATCCAGTCGTTGTACGCCCGCACGCACAGGAGGGCGAGTTCCTTGTCCTCGGCCTCGGTGAAGGTCTGCCCGCAAAAGCGCGGGAAGGTGGGGAAGCAGAGGCCGGCCTGGACGTGGTTGACGTCCATGTCGGCGAGCCGCGCGGGGACGTCGTACGACCCCGGCCGCATCTGCTCGTACGTGATCACTTCGAGCTTGACCTCGTCTCTGCTGTAGCCGACGGCGGTGTCGAGGCGGGTGAGTGGGCGGTGCAGGTCCTCGTAGACCCACCAGTCGCCGAGGGGGCCGTCGTCTCCGGGCCGGCCCATGACGGGCTTGAAGCGTCCGCCGAGGAAGGACATCTCCTTCAGCGGGGCACGCACGATCCGGGGCCCGGTGTCCCGGTACTTCTTCGGCAGGCGGTCCTGCCAGACCTCCGGGGGCTCCACGGTGTGGTCGTCGACGGAGATGATCAGGGGGAACGTGCTCGCCGATGTGCTGTCGTGGCTGTCCATGGCGCTCACGGTAGCGCCGAACTGACGGGTCGTCAGCTATGCGGGCGGAGGCTGTGCGGGTGAGGCCCGCGCGGACATATGCGGAGAGGCTGTGCAGGCTTTGTGGACTACCGTGAGTCGCCTGTGATCGGCATCTCCCACGGCTGACGCATCCGCCGCGCACAAGGCAAACTGACGTAGTTGTTCAGGATGTCTAGGGGGACGGCATGGACGGTGTACCGCGAGTACCGCGCGTACCGGAGCAGCGGCATCCCGGTTCCTCGGACCCGGCGGAGCCGGTGGGGCGGGGGCCGTCGGGCGGCCCGGAGCCGTCGGCGGGCTCGGTGGAGTCCGATGACCCGGCGCCGGCGGCGGACCTGGCGGCGCTGACGGGCTCGGCGGACTCGGCGGCGCCGGCTGAGCCGGCGCCGCTGCGGTTCGGCGTGCTCGGGCCGGTGCGTGCCTGGCGTGGTGACGGTCAGCTGGCCACCGGTTCTCCCCAGCAACGCGCCCTGCTGGCCGCCCTGCTGCTGCGCGAGGGCCGTACGGCCACGGCGGGGGAGCTGATCGACGCCCTGTGGGGCGAGGAGCCGCCGTCGCAGGCGCTGGCGGCGCTGCGGACGTACGCCTCCCGGCTGCGCAAGGTGCTGGACCCCGGGGTGCTGGTCAGCGAGTCCGGCGGCTACGCGATCCGCGGACTGGCCGAGGGCGCGCTGGACCTGGCGGTCGCCCAGGACCTGGCGTCCGAGGCCGAGAAGGCACGGAACGCCGGGGACCTGTGCCACGCCCGCGACGTACTGCGGCGCGCGCTGGCCCTGTGGGACGGGGAGGTGCTGGCGGGGGTGCCGGGCCCGTACGCGCAGACGCAGCGCGTACGCCTGGAGGAGTTGCGCCTGCAACTCCTCGAATCCCGCCTGGACATGGACCTGGAGCAGGGCTGCCACGCGGAGGCGGTCTCGGAGCTGACCGCCCTGACGGCGGCGCACCCCCTCCGGGAGCGCTTCAGGGAACTCCTCATGCTCGCCCTCTACCGCAGCGGCCGCCAGGCGGAGGCCCTCGCGGTCTACGCGGACACGCGGCGCCTGCTCGCCGACGAGCTGGGCGTGGACCCCCGCCCCGGCCTGCGGGAACTCCAGCAGCGCATCCTCCAGGCGGACCCCGGCCTGGCGGAACCGTCGGCCCCCGCCCCGGAACCTGCCACGAGCCCGGTCCTCCCCGCCCAACTCCCCGCCACAGTTCCCGACTTCACCGGCCGCTCCGCCTTCGTACGCGAACTGAGCGAGATCCTCACCTCCGCGGGGGGCCACGTGATGGCGGTCTCGGCGCTGGCCGGAATCGGCGGCGTGGGCAAGACGACGCTGGCGGTCCACGTCGCCCACCAGGCGCGCTCGGCCTTCCCCGACGGCCAGCTGTACGTCGACCTCCAGGGCGCCGGCCAGCGCGCGGCGGAACCGGAGACGGTCCTCGGAGCCTTCCTCCGGGCCCTCGGCACGGCGGACTCGGCGATCCCGGACTCCCTCGCGGAACGAGCGGCCCTCTACCGCTCGATGATGGACGGCCGGCGGATTCTCGTGCTCCTCGACAACGCCAAGGACGCGGCCCAGGTACGCCCCCTCCTCCCCGGCACACACGGCTGCGCGGCCCTGGTGACGTCCCGCGTCCGCATGGTGGACCTCGCCGGGGCCCATCTGATCGACCTGGACGTGATGTCGCCCGAGGAGGCGCTGGCCCTCTTCACGAAGATCGTGGGCGAGGAGCGGGTGGCGTCCGAGCGCGAAGCGGCCCTGGACGTCGTCGCTGCCTGCGGCTTCCTCCCCCTCGCCATCCGCATCGCCGCCTCCCGCCTCGCCGCCCGCCGCACCTGGACGGTCTCGGTCCTCGCCGCCAAGCTCGGCGACGAACGCCGCCGCCTCGACGAACTGCAGGCCGGCGACCTGGCGGTCAAGGCCACCTTCGAACTCGGCTACGGCCAACTGGAGCCGGCCCAGGCCCGCGCCTTCCGCCTCCTGGGCCTGGCCGACGGCCCGGACATCTCCCTGGCAGCGGCAGCGGCCGTACTGGACCTCCCCCTGGAGGACACCGAGGACCTCCTGGAGTCCCTGGTCGACACCTCCCTCCTGGAGTCGGCGGCCCCCGGCCGCTACCGCTTCCACGACCTCGTCCGCCTCTACGCGCGTGCGTGCGCGGAACGCGACGAGGAACCGGCCGGCGAGCGAGCGGCGGCGCTGTCCCGGCTGCTGGACTTCTACCTGGCCACCGCAGCCGGGGTTTACGCGATGGAGCGGCCCGGGGACCGACTGGTGGATCACCTGGAGGAGACGACGTATCCCGGGCTGTCCTTCGGGGGCCGGCATGAGGCGCAGGACTGGCTGTATGCCGAGGCGAACTGTCTGCTCGCCTGTGTCCGTCAGTCGGTCGGGCAGGGCAGCCTGAAGCGTGCGGTGGACCTCCTGTGGGCCTCGAAGGATCTCGCCGAGTCCGGGGCTAACTCCCGTGAGTACGAGACGGTCGCGGCCTTCGCGCGCGACTCGGCACAGGCCGCGGGGAACGACCAGGTGGAAGCCCGGGCCCGGACGACGCTGACCGAGGCCCACCTCGCCGGCGGGCGCTTCCAGCAGGCGGACAACGAAGCGGAGCACGCGATGCGGCTGGCACGGGAGATCAGTGACGCCGCGTTGACCTGCTGGGTGCCGAACCACCGCGCGGTCGTCGCGATCTACCAGAACCGGCACGCGGAGGCGGCCACCTACCTCCAGGAGGCGATCACGAGTTTCCGGTCCGACGGAAATCTTCCCGGCGAGGCCAGCGCCCTGTGCAATCTCTCCCGCTCGCACCTCGCGGTGGGCCGCACCTCCAGTGCGATCGAACTCGCCCAGCGAGGCATCGACATATACGACCGACTGGGGCACTCCCTGCGCGGTGCCAACGGCCGCTATGCGCTGGGGCTCGCCCTCGCTCAGGCGGGGCAGACCAGCGCCGCGGCCTCTCAACTCTTGGAGGCCCTGGACGTCTTCAGGGACAGCAGGCAACGCCTCTGGGAAGGTATGACGCTGTTCCGGCTCGCCGAGGTCGACCTCACTGCCCAGCGCCCTGCGCAGGCCGCCTCCAATGCCGAGAGCGCGCTCACCGTGTTGCGCGGGATCGGAGGCGAGTGGCGGCGCGGGAACGTCCTGACCATGCTCGGGCGGGCGCTCAGTGCTCTCGGACAGGTCGGCAGAGCTCAGGTGTGCTGGCGTGAAGCCCTGGTCATCTACGAGAACCTCAGGTCACCGGAGGCCTCAGAGGTGCGTTCCCTCCTGGCGCCGGCCGCCGCCTGAGTTTCATGAGGGCACGTTCATCGTTCGTTTATCGCCGCCCGGCAGTCTCTCCTGCATGACGATCCGTCGCGTCGGGGGGCAGGCGGGTCGGACTCGGGCCTCGCCCTCAGGGGAACGGCCCTGTACAGCCCGCCCGGCGGCCCACGGGGGAGTTGCCGGGCGGGCCCATCCACCACTGCTACAGGAGTTGGACACCATGGCCGACGCAGCGAAGAAGGACGACGGCACCGTCAAGCCGCTCGACACCCACGTCACGGACGTCGACGACGGCACCGCCAAGCCGCTCGACACCCATGTGACGAGCACCGACGACGGCACGGTCAAGCCGCAGGACACGCACGTCACCGGCGAAGAGGCCTGAGAGTCCTTCTTCAACGGGGATCGGCCGCGACGGCACGGAGGGGGCGCCGTCGCGGCCGAGGTGTGTCAGGAGCAGGCTTCTTGCCAATCCGTGACGGGTCCCGTACTCCTCTTCCGGGCCGACGCCTGGGCCTCCTTCCTGACCTCGCTGAAGGGCTGAGGCCCCAACGGCAACAGCGATTGGCCGCTTTCAGCCAACCCGCCCCTGACTTTCGCCCCACCAGCCCTTGCCGCTGGCCGAATCCGACCAATCCCTCCTCTTTCACACGCGGCTTCGAGCGGCGCAGTTGCTCAGGCCGATGCTCGTCAGTCACCGTTCGGCGGCTGCCCTGTGGCGGATCGAGACGCTCACGCCGTCCACTCGCCCACCCCGTGAGCTCACCGACCCGGCCTGACCCTCCGACGCGGGGGCGCGGGTGTGCGGGTGCATCGCATTCCCCTCAGCGCCCGGTGAGGTGACGGAGCGGCGGGGCCTGCGTGTCACGGGAGCGGTGCGCAGTCCAGTGACCGTGGGGCCGCACAACGTGCGTGACGAAGTCGCCCCAAGGCCCTCCTCCACCCGGGGTCACCCCCCTCACCGTCAGGGCCGACGCCCCGCCCTCCCCCGCAACTCCCCCTTGACCACCTTCCCGCTCGCGTTCCGCGGCAGTTCCCGCGAGAACTCCACCGCCCTCGGGACCTTGTAGTTGGCCATCTCGCGGCGGGCCCAGGCGATCAGGTCGTCGGCGGTGAGGTGGGCGTTCAGGCGGCGGACGACGTAGGCCTTGCCGACCTCGCCCAGGCGGGGGTCGGGGATGCCGATGACGGCCACGTCGGCCACGTCGGGGTGGAGGGAGAGGCGCTGTTCGATCTCGGCGGGGTAGGCGTTGAAGCCGCCGACGATGTACATGTCCTTGAGGCGGTCCGTGATGCGCAGGTTGCCGGAGTCGTCCAGGACGCCGATGTCGCCGGTGCGCAGCCAGCCGTCCGGGGTCAGGGCCTCGGCCGTGGCCGCCTCGTCCTCGTAGTAGCCGCGCATGACGTTGAAGCCGCGGACCAGGACCTCGCCGGTGGTGCCTGGCGGGACGGCGTGGCCCTTGCCGTCGGTCACCTTCACCTCCGTGCCGGGGATCGCGCGGCCCGAGGCGGAGGCGATCACGGACGGGGGGTCGCCCCGGCGGCACATGGTCACCACGCCGGTCGCCTCGGAGAGGCCGTAGGCCGTCAGGACCGTCTCCACGCCCAGTTCGCCGCGGAGGCGGTCCACCAGTTGGAGGGGGACGACCGCGGCGCCCGTCACCACCAGGCGCAGGGCGGAGAGGTCGTGCGCGGTGCGGGAGGGGTGGTCGAGGAGGGACTGGAGGAGGGTGGGCGGGCCGGGGAGGACCGAGACGTGTTCCGCCGCGATGTTCGCCAGGACCGTGTCCACGTTGAACACCGGCTGGGGGATCATCGTGGCGCCCCGCATGAGGCACGCCAGCACCCCCGCCTTGTAGCCGAAGGTGTGGAAGAAGGGGTTCACGATCAGGTAGCGGTCGCCCCGGCGCAGACCCGCCAGGTCGGACCAGATCTCGTACGCCCGCAGCGTCTGCGCCTGCGTGATCACCGCGCCCTTCGGGCGGCCCGTCGTACCCGAGGTGAAGACGATGTCGGAGGGCCAGGTGCCTTGTACAGCGTCCGCGCGGGCCCGTACGGCCGCCTTTCCGACCCCCTCGCCGCTCGCCAGGAAGTCCTTCCACGTGCGGAAGTCCGGGGGCGCGTCGTCCGACAGGACCACGACGTCCGTCAGCTCCGGCAGCCCCGGCAACGGCCTCGGTCCTTCCCCGCCCGCCGCCCTCCGCAACGACGCCACATACGACGCCCCCAGAAACGTCCCCGTCACGAACAACAACCGCGCCCCGCTGCGGCCCAGCACATCCGCCGCCTCCGCCCCCTTGAAGCGGGTGTTCAGCGGGACCAGCACCGCCCCCGCGGTCACCGCGCCCAGCGCCGCCGTCATCCAGTCCAGGGAGTTCGGCGCCCAGATCGCCACCCGGTCGCCCGGCTCGACCCCGCCCGCCAGGCACGCCGCCGCCGCGCGCTCCACCCGGGCGCCCAGCTCGCCGTACGTGATCCGGGTACGGCCCTCCACGACCGCCTCGACGTCCGCGTACTGCTCGGCCGCCGACCGGACCAGGTCCGGCACGCTCGCCCACTCCACGTCTGCGTGCACGTACGCCTCCCAACCGGGCACATGAGCTGACTGATCGTCAGATTAGCGCTAACCTGACGGCCTGTCAGCAGCCACATCACCGTGCGGAGGTGCGTGCAGCATGACCGGAGTCGCCGGGTTCAAGGACGCCACCGCCATCGTCGGAATCGGGGAGACCGCCTTCGCCAAACGCCTGCCCGAGGACGAGAAGACCCTCGCCTGCCGTGCCGTCCTCGCCGCCCTCGACGACGCGGGGATCGCGCCCGGCGAGGTCGACGCACTCGCCTCCTACACCATGGAGGAGACCGATGAGGTCGAGCTGGCCAAGGCCCTCGGGCTCGGTGACCTCACCTTCTTCAGCAAGGTCGGCTACGGGGGCGGCGGTTCCTGCGCCACCGTCGCCCATCTCGCCGGTGCCATCGCCGCGGGGCAAGCCACCGTGGGGGTCGCCTGGCGGTCACGGAAACGGGGCAGCGGGCCCCGGCCGTGGACGAACACCGCCGTGCAGCTGCCCACTCCGGCCCAGTGGACCCGGCCGTACGGACTCCTGCGGCCCGTCGACGAGATCGCCATGCTCGCCCGCCGCTACCTGCACGAGTACGGCGCCACCCGCGATCACCTGTTCAACGTCGCCCTCGCCTGCCGCAACCGGGCCAACCAGAATCCGGCCGCCGTGATGTACGAGCGCCCGCTGACCCGCGAGATGTACATGACCTCCCGGTGGATCAGCGAGCCGCTGTGCCTGTTCGACAACTGCCTCGAGACGGACGGGGCGTTGGCCTGCGTGATCGTCAGCCGGGAGCGGGCACTCGACTGCCGCCGCCCGCCCGTCCACGTCCACTCCGCCGCCCAGGGGCTCCCCGCCCAGCACCACGGCATGGTCAACTACTGGAACGACGACCCCCTCACCGGTCCCGCCTGGACCGCCGCCCGGCACCTGTGGAAGCACGCCGACTTCGCACCCGAGGACGTGGACGTCGCCCAGATCTACGACGCGTTCACCCCGCTCGTGCTGCTCTCCCTGGAGGGCTACGGCTTCTGCGACCGGGGCGAGGGCGGGGCATTCACGGAGGGCGGGGCGCTGGAGATCGGCGGGACGCTGCCCGTCAACACGGGCGGGGGCGGGCTCTCCGAGGGGTATGTGCACGGCTTCAACCTCATCAACGAGGGCGTGAAGCAACTGCGCGGAAGCAGCACCGCACAGGTCCCCGGGGCCGCCACCTGCCTGGTCACGGCCGGCGAGGGCGTCCCGACCTCCGCCCTGCTGCTCAGGAGTTGAGGAAGTCGAGGAGTTGAGGAGTTGAGGAGCTGACATGCTGACCCCCGTCACCGACACCGACGGCGCCCCCTTCTGGCGGTACGCGGAACAGGGCGAACTGCGCGTCCAGGCCTGCGCCGGCTGCGGCGAGCTGCGGTTCCCGCCCCGGCCGTGCTGCCCGCACTGCCAGTCGTTCGCGAGCGAGTGGCGCCGGATGTCCGGGCACGGCCGTATCTGGTCGTACGTCGTCCCGCACCCGCCGCTGCTGCCGGACTACGCGGAGCAGGCGCCGTACAACGTGGTCGTGGTCGAGCTGGCGGAGGCGCCGCGCATCCGGCTGGTCGGCAATCTCGTCGCCCAGGCCGGAGCGCCGCTCAACTCCCTGGACCCCGAACGCATTCGTATCGGCACCAAGGTGCAGGCCGTGTTCAGTGACGGCCGTCCCCAGTGGGTTCTGGAGCGGCCGTGAGCGTGCGCGTCGAGGCCGACGAGGACAGCGGGGTCGCGGTCGTCACCCTGGACCGGCCGCAGAGGCTGAACGCCATCGACCTCGCGACCGCAGAGCAACTGAGCGGCGCGTGGCGGCAGTTGCGGTTCGACGACGCCGTACGGGCCGTCGTGCTCACCGGCGCCGGCGAGCGTGCGTTCTGTACGGGGATCGACCGGGACGCGGTCGTGCCGCAGCCGGGGTCGCCGTACATGGCGGACGATCCGCTGCTGCGTATCGGACCGAAGGCGAACGACCTGTGGAAGCCGGTGATCGCCGCCGTGCAGGGGATGGCCTGCGGGGGCGCCTACTACCTGCTGGGGGAGGCCGAGTTCATCGTCGCGGACGCGAACGCATGCTTCTTCGACCCGCACACCGCGTACGGCATGGTCAGCGCGTACGAGTCCGTCCTCATGGCGCAGCGCATGCCGTACGGGGAGGTCGCGCGGATGATGCTGATGGGGACGGCCGAACGGATCTCCGCGCGGCGGGCGTACGACATCGGGCTGGTGTCGGAACTGACCGGGCCCGGCGAGGCGGTGGCCGCGGCGGCCGACCGCGCCGCCGTGCTCGCCGGGTATCCGGCAAAGGCCGTGCAGGGGACCGTGCGGGCGCTGTGGGCGGCGCGGGAGACGGGGCTGGCCCACGGGTTCGCGCAGGCGCCGCACCTGGTCGCACTCGGGAATCTGACGGGCGAGCGGCAGGCGGAGTTGTTCGCCGCCCGTCGGCGCGAGTACCGATTGCGTTAGCAATCCCCTTACATACCAAGGGGTATGCTCAACGGCGTGGTCGCGCATCGAATGATCAACGTGAACGGTATCCGGCTGCACATCGCGGAGCAGGGCGAGGGCCCGCTCGTGGTGCTGCTGCACGGCTTCCCGGAGTCCTGGCACTCCTGGCGCCACCAGTTCGGACCGCTGGCCGGCGCCGGCTTCCGGGTGGTCGCCCCCGACCAGCGCGGGTACGGCCGCAGCGACCATCCCGAGGAGGTGGACGCGTACACCATCCTGCACCTCGTCGGGGACGTGGTCGGGCTGGTCCACGCGCTCGGCGAGGCGCGGGCGTTCGTCGTGGGGCACGACTGGGGCGCACCGGTGGCCTGGCACACCGCGCTGCTGCGGCCGGACGTGGTGCGCGGGGTGGCGGGGCTGAGCGTGCCGCCGCCGTTCCGGAGCACGCGGCCACCGCTGAAGGCGATGCAGGAGCGGTTCGGCGGGCGGTTCTACTGGAACTGGTTCGACCGGCCCGGCGTCGCCGACGCCGAGTTCGCCCGGGACCCGCGCGCCACCCTGCGCAAGCTCCTGTACTTCGCCTCCGGCGACGCCCCCGACGCCGGGCGCCCCGAGAACGTGCTGGTCGACCCGGAGCGCGGCTGGCTCGCCGACATGCCCGAGCCCGGGGCGCTGCCCGGCTGGCTCACCGAGGAGGACCTCGACAATCTCACCGACAGCTACGCCAAGGGCTTCACCGGCGCCCTCAACTGGTACCGCAACCTCGACCGCAACTGGGAGCTGACCGCCCCCTGGCACGACGCCGTCGTCACCTCGCCCGCCGTGTACCTGTACGGCGACCGGGACGTCGTCCCCGCGTTCCCGGGAACGCCCGAACTCATCGATCAGCTCCCGGAGTTGATGCCCAAGCTGCGCCGCAGGCCGGTCGTGCTGCCCGGCTGCGGCCACTGGACCCAGCAGGAACGGCCGGACGAGGTCAACGCGGCCCTGCTCGACTTCCTGACCGAGCTGCGCGGCTGACCTGCCGGGCCGGGCCCGGTCAGGTCACCGCGTGGCGACGGCCGCGTACCCGGCGTAGCGTCTGGGGTGAGAGCGGCGAACCGGTCCGCTCCCCCGGACCGACGGCCGCCGTCTGGAACCCCTTCCGAGCGCCGGTACGACGGCCGTCCCCCGGGCGGATCACGTGGTGCGCGCGGTGCCCGTGCCCTTCTCCGCGTCGAGCGCGTACACGCACCGGTCCTTGCTGCACGCGTACACCACCCCGTCCCGGACGACCGGGGAGCCGGTGATCTCGCCGCCGGTGGCGAGCTTCCAGCGCAGCCGGCCGTCGTCGGCCTTGAGGGTGTACAGCAGGTGGTCGGTGGAGCCGAAGTGGATGCGGCCCTCGGCGACGGCGGGGGCACCCACGATGTCGCCGCCCGCCTGGAACCGCCACTTCGGCGTCCCGGTCACCGCGTCCAGCGTGTACAGGCCCTTGCCGCTGCCGACGTGCACATGGCCGCCGGCCACCAGGACCGGGTCGACGGACGCCCGGGACTCGGTGGCGATGCGCCAGCGGTCGCGGCCGTCGGTCGCGTCGAGGGCGTAGACCGTGCCGAGATAGTCGGCCAGGTAGATGCCGCCGCCGGTGACGGCCGGGCCGGGCACGAAGGCGGGCGGGGAGAGGAAGACCGCCGGGGCCTCGAAGTGCCAGCGGACGTGCCCGCTCACCACTTCCAGGGCGAGGACGCGGGTGCCGGCCGAGACGTACACGTACCCGTCCGGCGCCTGCGTGACCCGCACCGGTACGCCGCCGCAGGAAGCCGCGTCGCCGATCGGGTACGACCAGCGCTCGTCGCCGGTGCGGGCGTCCAGGGCGCGCAGGCGGGCGTCCTGCCAGACGTACACCGTGCCCTCGTGCACGGCCGGGCCCGCCTCCGGGGACTCGAAGTCGGTCTGCGCCCCGGTGACCTCCCACAGCTTCTGCCCGTTGGACGCCTCCCAGCCCTGGACGCCGCCGCCGCGCGTGCCGGTGACGACCGTGCCCCGGTCGGCCTTGAGGGAGTACACCCAGGCGTCGGTCTGCAGCCGCCACAGGTCGGCGCCCTCACGGGCGTCCAGCGCGAACAGCGTGGGCCCGTCGGAGGCGTGGATACGGCCGTCCGCGACCGCCATCGACCAGGCCACGTCCCGCGTCTTGAAGCGGCGGCGGCCGGTGGCCACGTCGAGGGCGTGCACCTCGAAGGAGGTGACGTAGACGAGGTCGCCGGCGACGGCCGGGGTGCCCCACACATCGTTGGACATGCGGAACCGCCACGGGCGCCAGCCGGCAGCCGCCTGCTCGGGTGGGGCGGCCGGGGCCGGCGGCGCCGGTACGGCTGGGCCTACGGCAGGGTCTGTGCCGTTGACGCCGGGGCGGGGCTTGGCCCAGGAGGCGGCGAGGGCGGTCTCGGGCGACGGTGCCTGGACAGCGGTGGCGCGCACGTCGGCGACGCGCGGTCCCGGCCCGATGGGCACACCGGCGCCGGCCAGCCGTACCGGGCCGTTGTCGGGGGCGCCGGCCGGGGCGGGCACCGGCGGGGCGGGTGCGGGCGGGGCCGCGGGGACGACGGGGTCGTGCGAGGGCGGGGGCGGTACGGCGGGCCGGGCACCGCCGCCTGCGCTGCGGGCGGCGCCCTGGCCCGGCCTGCTCGCCGGGCGGCCGCCCCGGCGCGCCTCGATCAGGCTCACCGCCCGCTCGGGCAGCCACGCCGACGCCGTACCGCTGTCGTCGGAGCCAGAGCCGAACAGATGGGGCGCCAGCTGGGCCTGGAGGTCGGCAGGGGTGGGGCGGGCCGAGGCCTCCATCTGCATGCAGGACTCGATCAGCGGCCGCAGTTCCTGCGGCAGGCCCTCCAGGTCCGGGCCCTCCCGGAGCAGCATGAAGACCGTCTCGACCGGGTTGGCGCCGTGGAAGGGCGGGTGTCCGGTGGCGGCGAAGACCAGCGTGGAGCCGAGCGAGAACACATCGCTCGCGCCGGTCACGCTGCGTGAGTCCTTGGCCTGCTCCGGCGACATGTAGGCGGGGGTACCGACGGCGACGTTCGTCATTGTCAGACGCGTGTTCGAGACGCCGGAGGCGATGCCGAAGTCGATCACCCGGGGGCCGTCCTCGACGACGAGCACGTTGGACGGCTTCAGGTCGCGGTGGACGAGCCCGGCGCCGTGGATCGACTGCAGGGCCTCGGCCACGCCCGCCGCCAGCCAGCGCACGGCCTGGGCCGGGAGCGGCCCGCACTCGTTCACTATCTCCTCGAGGGAGGGCGCGGGGACGTACGCGGTGGCCAGCCACGGCACGGCGGCGCGCGGATCGGCGTCCACGACGGCCGCCGTGTAGAAGCCGGAGACCGCGCGGGCCGCCTCCACCTCGCGCGTGAACCGGACCCGGAACAACTGGTCCTCGGCCAGCTCGGTCCGGACCGTCTTGATCGCCACGCGCCGGCCGGACGCCGAGCGCGCGAGATAGACCAGCCCCATGCCGCCGGCACCCAGCCGTCCCAGCACCTCGAACGGCCCGATCCGCCGCGGATCGTGCTGCGTCAGCTGATCCACCACTTGCCTGCCACCTCCCCGTACGAGCCGCGTCACCCACATGTTTACGCGACCCCGTGCAGCGTCTCACCACCGCACCGCCGTGGCGGCACGCACTCTGATTCTTCCTGTCCGGGGCGCTGGTTGCGAACCCAGGGGCGGATCGGGGTGTCTTGGGACAAAACCACACCCGGGCACCGAGTGGAAGCCACCGCCCGGATCGTGGAACACCCGGCGACAGCGTGTGAAGGGCCGGATCATCGTCTCAGCAGTGCGAACGACGCCCCCTGGTCGTCGGTGACCACGGCCACCCTGCCGTAGGACGTCTCGAAAGGCGGTGCCTGTACCCGGCCGCCGAGCCGGGTGACCTCCGGGAGCGCGGCGTCGAGGACGGCGACGCCGAAGTGGACGAGGAAGTGGGGCGGCATCTCGGCGGGGAAGACGTCGGAGACGGGGGCGCGGCCGAAGTCGGGCTCGGCGTCCGGCCCGAACAGGGCGTCGCGGAAGAGTTCGCCGTAGAAGTCGTTGGCGGCCTCGGTGTCCCGCGCGTACAGCTCGGCCCAGGCGAAGGTGCCCGGCTTGTGGCGGGTGCCGAAGCCGGGGTGGCTGCCCGGCTGCCAGAGCGCGAAGACGGCGCTCTCGGAGTCGGTGACGAGCGCGGTCGTGCCCAGGCCGCCGACCGGCGTGGGCGGCAGGACGACCTGCCCGCCGGCCGCCCGGATCCGGCGGGCCAGCGCCTCGGCGTCCGGGGTCGCGAAGTACACGGTCCAGACGGTGGGAAGGCGACCGTCCAGCTTGCGCGTGAGTGCGGCGGCAGGTTCACCGTCCTTCAGCGCCCAGGTGGCGGAGCCGTACGACGCCTCGAAGGTCCACCCGAAGAGATCACCGTAGAACCGCTTGCCCGCCTCGACGTCGGGAAGCTGTGCGTCCACCCAGCACGGGACGCCCTCTGCGTACACCGATGGCGTGTTCTCGACGTTTCTGGCCATGTCGCCAAAGTAACCGGGTCTCACGCACCGCGCAGACCAGGCGCACCAGCCTCCGCGCCCCCGTGCACCCCATTTGCAGTCGGCCGAATCGCGCCCCGATCACGCCTCGGTAAGCTGACGGCATGACAGGACAAGTGCGTACCGTCGACGGCCGTGTGGCCGGCCGCCGTGGGCAGGCGACCCGGCAGAAGCTGCTCGACTGCCTCAGCGAGATGCTCAAGTCTTCCCCCTACCGGGACGTGAAAGTCATCGATGTCGCCCGGAAGGCGGGTACTTCGCCAGCGACCTTCTACCAGTACTTCCCGGACGTCGAGGGCGCCGTCCTGGAGATCGCCGAGCAAATGGCCGCCGAGGGTGCCGGGTTGACCGAGCTCCTTGAGGGCCGCTCCTGGGTCGGCAAGGCCGGCTGGCAGACCGCGCAGGAACTCGTGGACGGATTCCTGGAGTTCTGGCGCAAGAACGACGCGATCCTCCGGGTGGTCGATCTCGGCGCCGCCGAGGGCGACAAACGCTTCTACAAGATCCGCATGAAGATCCTCAACTCGGTGAACAACTCCCTTTCGGACGCCGTCGCCGAGTTGCAGGCCAAGGGCAGGGTCGACAAGGACGTGAACCCCGCGGCGGTGGCCGGTTCGATCGTCGCGATGCTCGCGGCCGTCGCCTCCCACCAGAAGGGCTTCCAGTCCTGGGGCGTCAAACAGGCCGAACTCAAGCCGAACCTCGCCCTGTTGGTACACCTGGGCATCACCGGCAAGAAGCCGACGAGGTAGGACCCCAAGTCCTGTCTGCAGCGCCCCGTAAGGGGCGTGGGTCTGTATCGATCATGCGGCTCCGCCGCGCGGGCGCGCCCAGCCGCAAACAGAGCCGCACCCGCACGCGCTTCATCACCGGCGTCGACGACAGCAACTCGATGACCTTGTCCTGCTGTCCCATCGAGACGAAGACCAGCGCCTCGAAGCCCAGCCCGACGGCATGCGGCCCCACCACCGCCCGGTACCCGCTGATCACCCTCCAGCTCGGTCACGGTCAGCCGCCCGTCCTGCTGAAGCCCGCCAAGAACACTCACCGTCGTACGAGCCGGAAGAGCCGTATCTCGCGGTCGACCCGCTCCTGGTACGCGGCGTACGGCGGCCAGAACGCCACCACCGCCTGCCACGCCGCCGCCCGCTCCTCGCCCTCCAGCAGCCGGGCCGTGACCGGGATGTCGGTGCCCTTCCGGTTGATCACGGCGTCGGGGTGGGCGAGCAGGTTGCCGGTCCAGGCGGGGTGGCCGGTGCGGCCGAAGTCGGAGCCGACGAGGATCCAGCTGCGCCCGCCCTCCTCGGGCATGCAGGCCAGCGGCGTACGGCGGGGCAGCCCGCTGCGCGCGCCGGTGGAGGTCAGGATCGCGCCCGGCAGCAGCTGGGCGCTGAGCAGCAGCTTTCCACGTGTGAGCCGGTGGACGGCCCGGTCCAGCGCGGGGAGGACGTACGGCGCGACGCGCGCGAAGCCCCGCGTGGCGGACACCTTCTGCACGACCCGTATGCCCGCTGCCATCAGCCCACCACTTCCTCCTGCTCGAAGAGCCGCGCCCGGTCGGCGGCACGTGCCCGCAGCCGGTGCACCGGCCCGAAGAGCAGTTCGTCGCCGCAGGAGCGCTTGAAGTACAGGTGGGCGTCGTGCTCCCAGGTGAAACCGATCCCGCCGTGCAGCTGGATGCCCTCGGCGGCGGCACACCGCAGCGCCTCCAGCGCCTGCGCGAGGGCGAGCCCGCCCACCTGTTCCCCGTGCTGTTCCCCGTGGACCGTCGCCCATGCGGAGTAGTACGCCGCCGAGCGTGCCGCCTGCACCTGGACGTGGACGTCGGCCAGCCGGTGCTGCACCGCCTGGAAGGAGCCGACCGGCCGCCCGAACTGCTCGCGCTGCCGCACATGCCCGACGGTCAGCTCCAGCATACGCCCGGCGGCCCCCACGGCCTCGGCGGCGAGGACGGCGGCGGCCCGGTCACCGGCGCGGGCGAACGCGTCCGGCACGTCCGCGCCGTCCTCCCCCAGCAACTCGGCGTCCACGTCCCGCAGTTGGACACGGCCCTGCGGCCGGGTCGCGTCGAGCGCGGTCTGCCGCACCCGGACCAGGCCGGGCGCGTCGGCCTGGACGAGGAACAGCAGGGTGCGTGAGCGGGCGAAGCCCCCGGCGTGCGCGGCGACCACGAGGAGGCCGGCGCTGTGCCCGTCGAGGACCTGGTCGACCTGCCCGTACAGCCGCCAGCCCGCGCCCGCCCGCCGGGCCTGCACGCCCCCGGCCCGCCCGCCGCCGGCCCAGTCGCCGCCGCCCGCGCCGGTGAGGGAGAGGGCGGTGCCGAGGGCCGGGCCGGGGACGGCGAGGGCGGCGGTCAGCGAGCCGGAGGCGATCCGGGGCAGCAGCTCGGCGCGCTGGGCGTCGGTGCCGAGGGCGAGCAGCAGCGGGGCGGCGAGGACGGCGGTGGCGAGCAGCGGCGAGGGAGCGAGGGCCCGGCCCGTCTCCTCGCAGGCGAGGGCCAGCTCGGTCCACGTGCAGCCGACCCCGCCGTACGCCTCCGGCAGGGCGAGTCCGGCCAGGCCCAGCCGCTCGGCGAGGGCGGTCCACAGGGCGGGGTCGTATCCGGCCGGGGTGCCGGCGGCGGCCCGCACCTGGGCGCTGCCGCACCGTTTGTGCAGCAGTTCGCGCAGGGTGCGGCGGATCTCGTCCTGTTCGGCGGTGAAGCGGGCGTCCATGGCTCTTCCTCCGCATCTGACGGGCCGTCATATTAGGAGGGCCGAAGCGATATGCCCAGAGGCTGGAGGCCGCCCATGACTGCCGGAAGCCGGAAAGTCGCCGCCGTCGGTGTGTCCCTCTCCGACTGCGGCCGGGTCGACGACGCGACCCCGTACGCCCTGCACGCCCAGGCGGCCCGTCGCGCACTCGTCGACGCCGGGCTCGGCCGGGAGGTGGTGGACGGCTTCGCGTCCGCCGGGCTCGGCACGCTGGCGCCGGTCGAGGTGGCCGAGTACCTGGGCCTGCGGCCGACCTGGGTCGACTCCACCTCCGTCGGCGGCGCCACCTGGGAGGTCATGGCGGCCCACGCGGCGGACGCGATCGCCGCCGGACACGCGAACGCCGTCCTGCTGGTGTACGGCTCGACGGCTCGCGCGGACATCAGGGCGGGGCGGCGGACGGGAAACCTGTCCTTCGGCTCCCGCGGCCCCCTGCAGTTCGAGGTCCCCTACGGCCACACCCTGATCGCCAAGTACGCGATGGCCGCCCGCCGCCACATGATCGAACACGGTACGACCATCGAGCAGTTGGCGGCGGTGGCCGTCCAGGCCCGGGCCAACGCCGCGCTGAACCCCCAGGCCCTCCAGCGCGACCCGATCACCGTGGACGACGTGCTGTCCGGCCCGGTGATCGCGGACCCCTTCACCAGACTGCACTGCTGCATCCGCTCCGACGGCGGGGCGGCGGTGCTGCTGGCCGCCGAGGAGTACGTACGGGACTGCCGCACGCCGCCGGTGTGGGTGCTCGGCACCGGGGAGCACGTCTCGCACGCCGCGATGTCCGAGTGGCCCGACTTCACGGTCTCCCCGGCGGCGGTGAGCGGCCGGCTCGCCTTCGAACGGGCGGGCGTACGGCCGGAGGACATGGACTTCGCCGAGATCTACGACGCGTTCACCTACATGACCCTGGTGACCCTGGAGGACCTCGGCTTCTGCGGGAAGGGCGAGGGCGGGGCGTTCGTGGAGAAGGGGCGGCTGCGGGTCGAGGGCGGGGAACTGCCGGTGAACACGGACGGGGGCGGGCTGTCGGCCCAGCATCCCGGGATGCGAGGGCTCTTCCTCCTCGTGGAGGCGGTGCGGCAGCTGCGGGGGGAGGGCGAGGAGCGTCAAGTGCGGGGGCCTGGCGGGGAGCTGCCGCGGCTCGGGGTGGCGTCGGCGACCGGGGGATGGTTCTGCTCGTCGGGGACGTTGGTACTGGGGAGGGATTGAGGCGATCGAGAGGAAACAGGCAATGCCCCTGAGCCGCGAAGAGCGTGAACAGTTCCTGGCCGAGCCGCACATCGCCGCGCTGGCGGTCGACGCGGGCGAGGGCCGCGCGCCGCTCACCGTGCCGGTCTGGTACCAGTACGAATCCGGCGGCGACGTGTGGGTCATGACCGGGCTGGACTCCCGCAAGAACCAGCTCATCCAGGCGGCGGGCCGGTTCACCCTGATGGTGGACCGGCTCGAACCCAGCATCCGGTACGTGTCCGTGGAGGGACCGGTCGTCAAGACCACTCCCGCCACCGTCGAGCAGCTCCAGGAGGTCTCGGCGCGCTACCTCCCGGCCGACAAGGTCGAGGGGTACGTCGACTTCGCCCTGAAGAACCACGGGGAGAGCGTCGTCATCCACATGCGCCCCGAACGCTGGGTGTCGTCCGACCTCGGCCAGGTGTGAACCTCCACCCGTTGTCCGCGTGAAAATCGGGGGATGACAACGGATCTTCATGAGCTGCTGAGGTCGCTGCGGGTGTGGGACCCGGAGGTCACCGAACTGCCGGTGTTCGACCCGGCCACCGCGCCCGCCGCGCCGCTCGCCCTGTTCACGCAGTGGTTCGCGGCGGCGGTGGCGGCCGGTCAGACCGAGCCGCACACCATGTCGCTGGCGACCGCGGACGCCGAGGGCCGGCCGGACGTACGGACCGTGATGCTGCACGGCGCCGACACGGACGGCTGGTCCTTCGCCACGCACGCCGGCAGCCGCAAGGGCCGCCAGCTCGCCGCCCGCCCGTACGCCGCCCTCGGCTTCTACTGGCCGGTGCTGGGCCGCCAGGTGCGGGTGCGCGGCCCGGTCACGGCGGCGCCGTCCGGGGAGAGCCAGGCCGACCTGCACGCCCGCTCGACGGGCGCCCTGGCCGCCGCGCTGACCGGGCGGCAGAGCGAGGTCCTGGGCTCCGTGGAGGAGCTGGCCGAGGCCTCGCAGGCCGCCTGGGAGCGGGCCCGGCGGGAGCCGGAGGCGCCGGTGTCGTCCTGGACCGTGTACCGGCTGCGGGCCGAGGAGGTGGAGTTCTTCCAGGGGGACGCGCGGCGGCGGCACGTACGGCTGAACTACCGCCGCACGGGCGGGGATTGGGCGCGGGAGCTACTGTGGCCCTGAGCCCGCCCCAGAGCCTGTCCCGGAGCCGGCCGGTGTGAAGGTGTAAAGGGCGAAGTCCGTGACCGGGCGGTATCCGAGGCGCTGGTAGAGGCGGTTGCTGGTGGGATTGGCCAGGTCGGTGAACAGCACCACCTCCTCGGCGCCCGCGTCCTCCCGCGCCCCCCGGCTGACCTCGGCCGTCACCGCGCCCGCGTAGCCCCGGCCGCGCTGGTGGGGCGGGGTGTATACCGCGTTGACGCGGATCTGGCCCGCGACCTTGGGGGTCAGCCCGGCCATGGCGACCGGTGTGCCGTCGGGCGTCTCCCAGAGGGTGAGGTCGCCGCGGGCGATGCGGTCGTCCGCCCACTCGGCACTGTCCCGGCCGGCCCCCGGGCCGACGGCCTCGCTGAACTCCTTGTGCCAGCACAGCAGTTGCGCGCGGTCCGCCTCGCCGGCGATCCGCGGCCGGCCGGGCGGCGCGGGCTCGGGTGCGGTGAGGGTGCCGAGCCGGTAGAGGCGCTGCCGCGCACGGAGCATGGCCGTGGCGCCCGTACGCCGCTGCCAGGCCTCGGCGAAGGCGGCGGCGGTGCCGGGGTCCGCGTTCACCCCGGGCAGGGGTCGACCCTGCTCGACCAGCAGCGCGGCGAGGGCGTCGGCCTCCTCGCCGGTCAGGCGGGTGAGGTTCAGCCAGAACGGCGGGGTACGGAAGAGGGAGGCCCGGACCTTCCCGCCCCGCTCCAGCACGCCGAACTCGGGCGCCCCGTCGCCGTAGATGTGCAGCCCGCGGGTGCGCAGGTTCTCCGTGACGGTCAACTGGACGGTGTGCAGGGACGGTTCGGCGCGCATATGGGTGTGGGCGCGGGTCAGGAAGTCGTCGAGGTCGTGGGTGAGATGCCAGCCATCGGAGCGCATGCCCCATGGTCGCGCCGCCGGCCCGCCGTACGCCTCCGAATTACGCGCTCACCTTTACGCGCTTACCTTTACGCGCTAACCCTTACCCGCTCACCGGGCATTACGCCCCCGTCGGCTCCGGGTCCGTCGCGAGCCGTGCGTGCAGGTGGGCGTCGCGGAACGCGTCGTGCCGGCCCTCCTCGAAGACCGCCCCGCGCATGGTGCCCTCGTACCGGAAACCGCACCGCTCGGCGATCCGGCAGGACGCCTCGTGGCCGACCGCGTGGTCCAGCTCCAGGCGGTGCAGGCCGAGTTCGGTGAACGACCAGCGGGCGACGAGCAGCAGGGCACGGGTGGCGACGCAGCGGCCGCGGGCCTCGGGCAGCACCCAGTAGCCGACCCGGCCGATCTTCAGGGCCGTGTTGATCGCGTTGACGCCGATGTGCCCGAGGGCCGTACCGGTCTTCGCGTCCTCGACGCAGAACGGTGCCGTCGCGCCGTCCTGCGCTCCTGCCGTCTTGACGCGCAGGGAGGCGCGGGCGCTGTGCAGGTCCGTGACCGGTGCGATCGGCGTGTTCCAGCGCCGGAACTCCGGGTCGGACTGCCCGCGCAGCCACGTCTCCACGTCGGCCTCGGACTCCGCCGACCAGGGGCGCAGACGCAGGCCGTGCCCGTGCACCTCGGGTTCGGGGGCGGCGGGATGGGAGCCGGTGGGGTTGTGGACCATCGGGCCATTCAAACCCGTGGGCCGGGATCCTTCACCTCGGTTGTCCGTCCCCGGCGGGCCGGAACACCGGCACACCCTCCCGGAACGCCAGCTCCAGTGCCATTCCCGCCCGCAGCTCCCCCTCCCCGCACCCCACGACCTCGGTCATCATCCGCGGCCCCTCGGCGAGGTCGACGACGGCGGCGACGTACGGCGTGCGCTCGCCGAAGGGCGGCAGGTCGTTACGGTGGACGACGGACCAGGTGTAGAGAGCGGCCCGGCCGCTCGCGGGCTCCCAGGTCACGTCCTCGCTCCAGCAGTGCGGGCAGAACTCGCGCGGGTAGTGGTGGGCCCGCCCGCACGCCCCGCAGCGGCGGATCAGCAGCCGGCCCTCGGCCGCCGCGTCCCAGTACGTCCGCGTGAAGGCGTCCGCCTCCGGCAGATCGAATCGCGTGCCGCCCATCAGAAGATCCCCAGGACGCTGTCGAGGGACCAGGTCTGCCATGACATCCCGAACAGGCCGACGACCGACATCAGCGCCATCATCGAGTTCTGCCCCTGCTCGGCGACGTCGTGGATCATGAGGGTGAAGTAGAGGGCGTTCAGGAGGAGTCCGCCGACCAGGGCGATCGGGGTCAGGAACCCCACGATCAGGCCGAGCCCCAGCGCAAGTTCGGCGTACACGACGACGTACGCCATCGTGCGCGGATACGGCGCGACGACCGTGTCGAAGCCGGAACGGACCGCGGTCCAGCGGTGTTTGGCGGCCACGTCCGCCGCCCACGCGATGCCGGTGCCCCGTTCGAACCAGGCCTTGCGGTCCTTGTGCCGCCAGCTCTCCAGCCACCACAACCCGAGCCCGATTCGCAGCACGGCCAGCCATTCCGCCCCGGTGAGCCAGATCGAGTCCATGTGATCTGACGGTACGTCAGTTTTCTGGGGGCGCAAGACCCCGGGAGGCACATGAGCACCCCGCCTTTTATCGGGGCGACCGCCGACGCCGCGACCGTCGGCGAAGTCCCGCAGATCCTCACCTCCGACTGGAGCGAGGAGCTGAAGACTGTGCTCAAGACGCGGTCCCTGAAGAAGCCGCAGAGTGCAGCTCGCGTCTACTCGCTCAGCAGTCACATCGCCAGCGGCTGCGGAAAGGTCTACGTCGGCGGCGGTCGCACGGAACACCGCAGTTACTACTGCCAGGGCCAGCGGCCCGAGGTCGTCCTGGAGGACGGCAAGGCCGTGAAGAAGCCGGGCTGCGACTGCACGAACCTGGATGCCGCTGAGGTCGAGAAGATCGTCTGGGGCAAGGTCGTGGAACTCCTTCAGGACGAGGGTCGCCTAAGGGCCCTCGCGGACCGGTGGGTCGTTTCCCTTCCCGGCGACCGGGACAAGCACGAAGAGCGCGAGAAGAGCCTTACCGCGAGCATCGAGAAGCAGGAGAAACTGATCGAGGACGCCGTGCCTGAGTACATCAAGGCGGGCATGGATCCGGCCGTGGCCGTTGCCGCAGTCAAGAAACTGCGAGAGGAAGTCGAGGACTGGAAGAAGCAGCTTGAGGAAGTCCAGAATTGGCTGGCCGAATACAAGCAGGCCAAGGCAAGGGCGAGCGCCATTGTCTCTCTCGCCCGCTCCTCCAGGAAGCGGCTGGCGAACCTGGACGCAGCCGAGAAAGCCGAGATCTTCGACATGTTCCGCATCGTCGTGATCCCCCATACGCACCGCTTCATCAAGCGGTCCGGCGCCCCGTGCAAGGTCACAGCATGGCACCACGAGAGCGGCACTCCCGTGCCGCCGGACGTGACCAAGACCCAGTGGGATGAGGTGCGGGAGATCATCGCCCAGTTCCACGGTCCGAGATGGCGATCGACGCGGTGAAGATCGCGAAGGCCGTCGAGCGGCGGCATGCGGGGGTGGTGTCCCGGCTGCCGGGGTGAGCGGGCGAAGCGCCCCGTCCGCCTCCCGGCGGGGGCGCCCCCGGTGCCGTGGGCACCGCTGTGGCCGCAGCCCGGCACAACGAGTCCGGCGTGCGGATCTCACCCTGAGCGACGCACGCGATCGGCCCGCCCGTCGACGGAACCCACCCACGTCCGTGATCCCCGCACTCGACTCCGCTCCTCAACATTCCCTGCACAGCAGTTCCTGACGGTCCGTCAGTTCAGTAACCTGACAGAGAGTCAGTTAGTGCTGTCACACAGGAGCGGGGCGGACCGATGCTTGGATCAACCCACGGCACCCTCACCACCGACTCCCGCCGGACCCGGATCCTCGCCTGTGGCGAAGGGACCGGGCCCGCCGTGCACGGCAGGCCGGCCGGGGCGGGCGACCTCGACGTCAGCGGCCGTCCCCTGCACGCCGGCGTCCCCGATCTGGACCGCTTCTTCCGGCCCGGGTCCGTCGCCGTGATCGGCGCGTCCGACACCGAGGGCCGCCCGAACACCGGTATCACCCGGCAACTGCTCGACTGGGCCGGCCGGGTCGGCGCACGGCTGCACCCCGTGCATCCGAGCCGCCCGTCCGTCTTCGGCATCCCCTGCTCTCCTTCCGTCGCCGACCTGCCCGAGCAGGTCGACCTGGCCGTGGTCCTGGTCGGTGATCCCCTTCCGGTGATCGAGGAACTGGCCGAGGCCAAGGTGAAGTTCGCGGTCGTCTTCGCCTCGGGTTTCGCGGAGGCCGGCGAGGAGGGCGCGGCCGCCCAGCGGCGCCTGGCCACCGCCGTCGAGCGGTCCGGGCTGCGCCTGCTCGGCCCCAACACCAACCTCAATGCCTTCGAACGGTTCCGGGACGACCTGGACGGGCCCGCGATCGCGCTCATCACCCAGTCCGGGCACCAGGGCCGGCCCGTCTTCGCCCTCCAGGAGCTGGGCATCCGGCTCTCCCACTGGGCGCCCACCGGCAACGAGGCCGACCTGGAGACCGCCGACTTCCTCTCCTACTTCGCCGAGCAGCCCGAGGTCGGCGCCATCGCCGCCTATGTCGAGGGCCTGAAGGACGGCCGCGCCTTCCTGCTCGCCGCCGACCGGGCCGCCCGGCGCGGTGTGCCGGTCGTCGCGGTCAAGGTGGGCCGCACCGAGACCGGCGCACGCACGGCCGCCTCACACACCGGCAAGCTGACCGGCGCGGACGCGGTGGTGGACGCGGCGATGCGGCAGTACGGCGTGATCCGGGTGGACGGTCTCGACGAACTCCAGGACACCGTCGCCCTGTTGGCCCGGGCCCGGCCCCCGAGCGCCGACGGGGTCGTCGTCTATTCGATCTCGGGCGGCACGGGCGCGCACGTCGCCGACCTGGCGGCCGAGGCGGGCCTGAGGCTGCCGGTGCTGTCCGATGCCAGGCAGGCCGAGCTGCACCAGTGGATACCCGAGTACCTGTCCGTGGCCAACCCCGTGGACAACGGCGGGCATCCGGTCGGGGACTGGCGCGGACGGAAGATCATCGATGCGATCCTCGACGACCCCGAGGTCGGGGTGCTCATCTGCCCGGTCACCGGTCCCTTCCCGCCGCTCAGCGACCGGCTCGTGCGGGACCTGGTGGACGCGGCCGAGCGGACGGACAAGCTGGTGTGCGTGGTGTGGGGGTCGCCGGTCGGCACCGAGCCGGCGTACCGCGAGGTGCTGCTCGGCTCCTCGCGCGTGGCCACCTTCCGCACGGTCACCAACTGCCTCACCGCCATCCGCGCCCACCTCGACCACCACCGGTTCACGGCCGGCTACCACTCCCCCTTCGACGAGGCACCGCGCACCCCGTCGCCGTCCTTCCGCAAGGCCCAGGCACTCATGCGCCCGGGACAGCAGCTGAGCGAGCACGCGGCCAAGCAGCTGCTGCGGGCGTACGGCATCCGCGTGCCGCGCGAGCAGCTGGTGACCAGCGCGGCGGCGGCCGTCCGGGCGGCGAGCCTGGTGGGTTACCCGGTGGTGATGAAGGCCTCGGGCGCGCGGATCGCCCACAAGTCCGAACTCGGCCTGGTGAAGATCGGCCTGACCTCGGCCAGCCAGGTCCGCGACGCCTACCGGGAGCTGACCGACATCGCCCGCTACGAGGACGTCTCGCTGGACGGCGTACTCGTCTGCCAGATGGTCGAGCAGGGCGTCGAGATGGTCGTCGGCGTCACGCAGGACGAGCTGTTCGGGCCGACCGTGACCGTCGGGCTCGGCGGAGTGCTCGTCGAGGTGCTGCGGGACACCGCCGTACGCGTGCCGCCCTTCGGGGAGGAGCAGGCGCGGGACATGCTCGCCGAGTTGCGCGGGCGGGCCCTGCTCGACGGGGTCCGGGGGCGTCCCCCGGCGGACACGGACGCGCTCGTCGAGGTCGTCCTGCGGGTGCAGCGTATGGCGCTCGAGCTGGCTGACGACGTGGCCGAGCTCGACATCAATCCCCTGATGGTGCTGCCCAGCGGGCAGGGGGCAGTGGCGCTGGACGTGCTGGCGGTGTGCCGCTGACATGAGTACGCCGGAGACGAGCAGGGCCGAGATGAGCAGGCCTGAGGCGAGCAAGCCCGATGCGGACAAGCCTGAGACGAGCACGACTGCGATGGACACGTCTGCAATGGACACGCTTGGTCACCCCCGCGAGTCAGAAGATCACGCTGAGTCATTGGTACAGCACGCCACTGACAATCAGGTCGCGCACATCACGCTCAACCGGCCCGAGACCCTCAACGCCCTCACCCCCGACCAGCGCGAACGCGTGATCCAGCTGCTCGGCGACGCCTCCGCCGACCCGGCCGTACGGGCCGTCGTCCTCACGGGGACCGGCCGCGGGTTCTGCGCGGGTGCGGACCTGAGAGGTGCCTCCGCCGCGCCCCGCGTCGCCGGTGACGTCGCCCGTACGCTGCGGCTCGGCGCGCAGCGCCTGATCGCGGCCGTGCTGGACTGCGAGAAGCCGGTGATCGCCGCCGTGAACGGCACGGCCGCGGGCCTTGGCGCGCATCTGGCGTTCGCCTGCGACCTCGTGCTGGCCGCGCGGTCCGCCAGGTTCATCGAGGTGTTCGTGCGGCGCGGGCTGGTGCCGGACGGCGGCGGCGCGTATCTGCTGCCGCGGCTCGTCGGGCCGCAGCGGGCGAAGGAGCTGATGTTCTTCGGCGACGCGCTCACCGCGCCGGACGCCGAGGGCCTCGGCCTGGTCAACCGGGTCGTGCCGGACGAGGAGTTGGACAGGACGGCCGGCGAATGGGCCGCACGGCTCGCCGCCGGGCCGACCCGGGCGCTCGCTCTGACCAAGCAGCTCGTCAACGCCTCCCTCGACACCGACCGCGCGACCGCGTTCGCCGCGGAGGCCGCCGCGCAGGAGATCAACATGGCGTCGGCGGACGCGCAGGAGGGCGTGCGCAGCTTCGTGGGGCGGCGGAGCCCGGAGTTCAAGGGGTGCTGAAGCCGGGCCGTACAGACGTCGTAGAACCCTTCCAATCTGACAGGCCGTCAGTTTCAATGAGTGCGTGATGGGACAAGCAGGAATGGCCGAAGCCGCCGTCCGCTACCTCAGGTCGGCCGGGGCTCCCGGCGCCGCCGCCCGGCCGGTCGAGGCGCTGCCGCGGCCGGAGTTGCGGTGCGTGGGCGAGGACGAGCGAGCGCCGGTGAGCCAGCGGGCGTTCCGGGACGTCCTGGGCGCCTTCGCCACCGGCGTCACCGTGATCACCGCGCCCCCCGCCGACGGCGGGCCCTCCCCCGCCGGCTTCGCCTGCCAGTCCTTCTCCGCCCTCTCCCTCGACCCGCCCCTGGTCGCCTTCATGGTCGGCCGTACGTCGACGACGTGGCCGCGCATCGCCCGTGCCGGGTTGTTCTGTGTGAACGTCCTGGGCGCCGCCCAGGGTGAGCTGTGCCGCGCCTTCGCGGTGAGCGGCGCGGACAAGTTCGCGGGGGTGGCCTACGACGCGGCGCCCGTCTCCGGCGCGCCCCGCCTCGCGGGCTCGCTCGCGTGGATCGACTGCACGATCCACGCGGTGCACACCGGCGGCGACCACCTCATTGTGGTCGGCCGGGTGGACGCCCTCGGCACGGCCGCCGACGATCCGGACGGACCGCTGCTCTTCCACCGAGGGCGCTTTGCGCGGCTGTCGGACTGATCGAGCCGGTACGGATCAGGCGACGGCCAGCCGCCACAGTGACGTGACCTCGGCGGCCCGTGCGGCGTGCAGCGGATCGTCCGTGTCCCGCACGCGCGTATGGCTCGGGCGGGTGTCCAGACGGTCGACGACCCGCAGCCCGGCCCCCTCCACGGCGGCCATCAACTCCTCCCTGCTTCGCAGCCCGAGCCGCTCGGCCAGATCGGACAGGACGAGCCAGCCCTCACCACCCGGCTCCAGCCGGCCGGCGAGCCCGTCGAGGAACCCGTGGAGCATGCCGCCGCCCGCGTCATAGACGCCGAGGTCGAGGTCGGAGGCGGGCCGGGCGGGAATCCAGGGCGGGTTGCACACCACCAGATCGGCGCGTCCCTCGGGGTACAGCTCGGGGCCGGTGACGCTGACCGCCTGCCCGAGCCCCAACCGCTCCACGTTGTCCCTCGCGCACTCCCGCGCCCGCGCGCTGACGTCCGTGGCCACGACCCGCCCGACACCCCGCCGGGCGAGCACGGCGGCGAGCACACCGGTGCCCGTGCCCAGGTCGAACGCCGTACGCACACCGCCACCACGCGGCAGCGGCGCCCGCCCGACGAGATCGACGTACTCGCCCCTCGTCGGCGCGAAGACCCCGTAATGCGGATGGATCCGCGCGCCCAGCGCCGGAACATACACCCCCTTCTCCCGCCACTGCCGGGCACTGATCACACCCAGCAGCTCGGTGAGGGCGACGGCCACGGGCCCGTCGGAGGGCCCGTACGCCTCGGTGCACGCGAGCCGCACGTCGGGCGCCCGGCGCAGCGCCAGTACGTATCCCTCCTCCAGCAGAACGAGCAACTTGCCGAGCACGCGCGCACGGTGAGCGCGGAACCGGCGTTGCAGACGGAAGGTCTCGGCCGGCGTCTGAGCCGCACCGGGCGCGGCACGGCCGACACGGCGGTCCATCGCGCGCAACAACTGGCGCGCGTTCTGAAAATCCCCGCGCCACAACAACGCGGTGCCCTCGCAGGCCAGACGGTAGGCGACGGCGGCCTTCATCCGGTCGTCGGCGACGACGACCCGGCGGGGCAGGGGCAGCCCGGACTCAGAGTGCCAGCGGGCGGAACGGGCCTGAGCCTCGGTCCAGTGGATCGTGGACACGGCGAACTCCTCGGAAGGTCGAGCGTGAACGAACAAGCGACGCCACGACGACCACGTCACCGAGAACCATACCGAGTGTCATCGACTGACCTTTCTGAGAGCTTCATGGCTTCCGCGCTGATCAACCGCCGACGAGTTCCCTCGCGGGTACTCACGCATCGACGCGCTCCTCAGCGACCCTGCCCGGTGACGCCGTCACCCGCGGTCCAGGCGCTGTGGGGGGTGGGGCGGCCAGGGCCCGAGCGCAGGCAGCTCCTTCGCCGCCACCGGCGGCACCACGGGCGTACGTCGACGGCGGCCGGGCGCCAGTCGCACTGGTCGACGATCCAGGACAGCAGGGGCAGGAAGATCAGCTGTCCGGAGGCCGAGGCGGCGGTGAGGATGCCGCTGACCAGGCCGCGCCGCTCGGTGAACCAGCGGTTGGTGACGGTGGCGGCGAAGGCCAGCGCCATCGAACCGGAGCCGAGACCGACCAGCAGGCCCCAGCACAGCATGAGCTGCCAGGCCGCCGTCATCCACACCGTGAGGCCCGAGCCGAGCGCGATCACGGTGAGCGCGACGGCGGTGACCCGCCGGATGCCGAATCGGTCCATCAGGGCCGCCGCGAACGAGGCCGTCAGGCCGTACAGGGCGCAGTTGACGGAGACCGCGGCGCCGATCGTGCCACGCGACCGGCGGGCATAACGCGGGCAGGAGCAAGGGGGAGGTCACGCGAGCGATTTATCCGCCATGACACGTTCCAAGGATCGTTGACCCATCCGACTCATGGCCGGGTTGCTTTCGACGTAGTACCAGACCCCGGGTTCCGCAGCAAATCGGTCTCCTGGCAGGTGCTGCGTGGTGAAGTTGCTGGTCAGCGCGTTCAGGCATAGCGGCACGGCTCA
>NZ_JACTVI010000097.1:0-8364 GCF_014495685.1 Streptomyces sp. TRM68367
CACAACCTCGACAGCACGCGGACCCCGATGCGACATGAAAACAGCCTACAGACTTACGACTGCAATTTCAGGCGCAGGACACTAGAACAGCCGGCGCCTGCTCCGGCGAGCGCGTACATCGTTCCCCTGGAGGGGAAACCCGCAGGTAGAAGGGGTGGCGAGCAGCACAGGCGCGGGAGTTGCATGCGGCAGCCGTGCATAGATCTCGCGCGGAACATCGCAGATCTGCGATGTTATGCGGCCGTCGGGAGGGGCTCCCGACCGTGCTGGCGGCCTCGGAGCGACAGGCGCTGGCGGGGGTGGCACGGTCCGAGCGGTGGACAGCAGCTGCCCGTCGATGTAGGGGCGGGGTCGGCCTGCTACCCGTGCAGCAGCCTTGTGCTACGCGGGCCCATGCAAATGCTGCGCTGCACCCACGACACCACCCTGCTGCCACCCAACGGCCATCCCCAGGACCACGAACAGCACCACCACGACAACGGCCACCACCCCACTGAACCCACCGAACAGCGCCCAGACCACCAGCGATCAGCACGACCAGGAGCACCGGCCCCTCGTCGCCGCAGGCCCTCGTCTCACACCTCACACCCTCACACTGCACCCCGCCCACCTGGGGAATCCGGCTGTGTGCCTCATAGCAACAGCTGGGCGGAAGCGGTCACACTCTGCCGTGGAGGGCGCGGCGGTCGCCGGACATCGCGTAGCGGCGGGCGGCGAGGCCGTGTTCGAGGGGCTCGCCGATTTCCTCGCACAGCAGCGCCATGACGCCGGTCGCCGCCTCGGTGTCGGACAGGTAGGCCGGCGCGACTTCGAGCATCAGCTCGCCGATCGCGTGCGCGCTGGAGAAGAGGTTGGCGGTGAGCTGGCGCCCTGCGGCGACCACGGGATCCGCCGACGGATCGACGGGTGGCGGAGGCGGGGCGATGCGGACGTCGCGGACGGCCTGGCGGACCACCGCGCGCACCGTCGGCTCATCGAGGGCCGTCAGGCCGCTGTGGGCGAGCGCGGCGAGGCGCCGGGTGATCAGCTCCGCGACGACGTCCGTACGGCCGGAGACGGCGATCAGGGCGCGCTGGGACAGGCCGTAGTCGAGCGCGGCCGCGCTCGGGCCGGTGTCTCGCGTGCGAGACGTCTCGGTGCCGGCGGCGACGGCGCCGTGGATTGCGGCCAGGGCGCGGGCGACGTCCAGGAGCCGGTACGCCTGCGCGCGGCTGATGCCGAACTCCGCGTCGCAATACGACTCCCAACTGCCGTGCCCGAGCGGGAGCCAGACGCGGGCGGCATGCGCGTCACGGACCCGGGCGGCGAGCACCGCCACGGAGCGCCGGACGTCGTCCATCGCCTCGCGCAGCCCGGCCGTCATCTCCCGGGCGCGGGCCGCGGTGAGCGGCGGCCGCGCCGGTTCGACGCCGTGCTCCTGGTGCTCGTCGTGCTCGCCCACGACTCCATCGTCCTCCGGGCCGGCGGGCCGGTCCAGGGCGTGCGGAAGCACCGGTGCGAGCTCCGCCTCACAACCTCACAGTCTCATAGTTCACCGCGTCTACCTGGGGAAACGCCCTGTGAGCCTTATAGACCTCACAGCGTGACACCGTGGGTGGGCGGGTCTGTCACGCTGATCCGCGACGGCGGTCGCGGGTCAGGCCCGCCGCGCGACGCGAGGGGGCCAGGTGGCGGGGATCGAGCGGGAGCCGGCGGAGGTGCGGATACCCAAGGCGGCGCTGGACGCCTTCGCCGTGGCGCTGAGCGTGCGCACGGTGGCGATGCGGGCCTGGCCCGACGGCATCGAGTGGATGTACCCGGTGGGCACGTGGGACGAGGAGCACCTGGAGGTGGCGCTCATGCCCGGCGGCGAGGAGGTGTGGCTGCGGATGTCCACCGACCGCTCCAGCGTCGCTGTGTGGACCATCGAGCAGTGGTGGGCCTTCTCCGGGGAGCTGCCCGGCGCGACGCCGTCGCAAGACTGAGACGCGAAGCCCACGGCGGTGCGGTCGGCGCACGGATGGCGGAGGTCAGCGTGGCTCCGGCGGGCCCGGGTCGTTGAGCATCCGGCAGCGACCGTAGGCCCTGTGGTGGGGCGCTGACCGCGGTAGCAACGCGAACGAGGACCGATGCCGAAGAAGCCCGCCCACGATCCGACGTACGGCTACGACCACGACACGCGGAGCGTGCGTGTCCACCACCATGATCTGGCGCGGCTGCTGTTGATGTTCCGCTCGCTGATGCGGGAGCAGAAGCCGGGCTCGTGGGATCACATGCACGACTACGACCTGTCCTTCGAGCGCCTCGCGGACGCGGCTGACGCTGCTGCGAAGATCGTCTACGGCAAGCACTGGACGGGGCCCGATCTGCGGATGCGCTGCACCACGACCGAGCCGGTCTACGACTGGCCCGGGGGCGCACCGTACGACGGGGAGGCGACGTTCACCTGGAACGTGCCGGGCTACGGCTCGCACGCCAGCGAGGACGACCAGGTCCAGCACTGCTCGAACACGGCGCTGTGCGGGTTCAGCTGGGCGAAGGGCGACAGGCCGCGCAGGGTGGAGGGTCTGCCGGACTGTCCTGAGTGCCGGCGCGAGGTGCAGCTCGGTGCCGACCGCCCCCGCGGTGCTTGGTGACTACCGGTGGATACGGTCGTGGCTACGATCGGAAACGCCCTGACCCCGGCAGTTGCGATGCCGGGGTCAGGGCGTTGTCACGGATGGCTATCCGAGCCAGGTGATGGTGAGGACGGACAGGCGGCGCATGGGCCAGTTCACCCAGTAGGTGAGGGAGAGCTGGCCGACGGAGGCGTGGCGGACGTCCTCGCCCTCGGGGTCATCGGCGTTCCACTGCCCAAAGCCCCACGGGTCGCCGGCGGCGGCGTCCAGGACGTCCCACACCATGTCTTCGACGTGCTCGGGCAGGGTAGCCAGGACCTTCGCGGCCGGGGCGGAGAAGCGGACCGCATACGGCTGCTGTCCGGTCACCGGCGCCGCCCGCGGAGCTCCGCCATGTCGATGAAGTCGCTGTCGTCGCAGCCTCCAGCGAGGAACGCGTCGACGGCCGGGGCGGAGGCGAGGCGGCCCTGCCAGTTCTGGACGACCTCGTACAGCCCGGCGAGGGAGAACGTGCGCCGTGATTCCTCGAGGGCGGCGGCCCACTCCCGTTCGAAGGCCGGTACCCAGGTGTCCGCGCGCCGGTCGGCGCGCAGCTGGGCGAGGAGTTCGGCCGGAGCTCCGGGTGCGGGGGCGTACGGGGTGACGGGTGCGTGGTCGGGCTGCGCGCTCATCTGGTCCTCCCGGCGGGTCGTCACCTCACGGTACGCGTGCCGGGTGGCCGTGGATGCGGGCATGGGACAGATCCCTCCTACTGGATCAGGGCGCCGGCGACAGCGCGGGGGCGTACGGGGATGACTGCTGGGCGAGGAACTGGCCGTAGGCGGTTTCCGCGAACCACCAGGCTTCGGGTGTGTGCCGCCGGGTGCGCCATGGCCGCGGTTCCACCAGCGTCTCCAGGTGTCCGTCGGGGTGCTGGAGGCTGACGCCGATGCCGTAGTAGCCGAACTCCAGGAGCTTCTCGGGGTAGTTGACGCTGGGGGCCCTGGTGATGATCACCCGGCGGGCACAGAACTCCGTGAACTTCTGTGCCGCGTCCCAGGCCAGTTGGGAGGCGCTCGTGGCCCGTACCGTGGCCAGCCGCACCTGGCACGGACGCGTGACGTGCCGGACGACCTGGCCGTCGGTGACGGTGCAGATCCCGGCCGGGGCCCGGCGGATGTAGGCGCGCTGGTGATCGGTGAGGGCTGCGAGCGGGACGGGAAGGCCGTGGGGCAGCGCCATCAGCACGTCCAGGCCGCCGAAGCCGTAACCGGTGGCGACGCCCAAGCCGGTGGCGTGACGTCGTTCGTGCTCCGCGTCGTCGATGTCGAGCTGGAACTCCGCGACGCCGAAACCGGCAGTCGCGGGAACCGTTGCGAGCATCTCGTCTCCCCCTACAGACCCAGGGCCAGGGCGAGGGTCACAGCACGCTGACGCGTCTGGTCGTCCTGCTGGTCCCAGGTCCCGGCGATGTGCTCAAGGAGGCCGGCCGACGCGTCGAACACCACGGCGTCCGGGTTGTCGTCGCTGCGAGAGCGGAGCTGGCCGACAGCCTCGAGGATGCGGTCGACCGAGGCGGGCGGTTCCTCCTCAGCGCTGTCGGCGCGAGGACGGAAGGCGGCGGTCAGTTTCAAGGTGTACTCGAAGTCGGTGCGGGTGACCGCGGTGATGGTGTCGAGGTTCAGGCCGATGGGCTTACTGACAAGTTCAGCGCTGACGAAGTCCGGGTGGTTGCCGATCGCGGCGGCGACAGCGTCCCAGGGGTAGGCCTCGCCCTGCGGACCGTCCTCGGGGATCGGCTCCACGTCGGTCAGGGACAGGGTGTAGCCCGTGCCGCCCGCGTCCCGGAACCAGACGGCTTTGTCGCCGGGCGAGACGTCGTCGACGCTGCGGATGTGCGGGCTGCGGCGCAGCGCTTCGGCGATGTCGACGACGTCGTAGCCATCGAGCAACGGGCGCTTGGCCTGGTCGATGGCCGTGGAATCAGCGCTGGTGGTCATGAGAGTTCCTGTCCTGCGGTCGGGAAGTCGTGGTGAGCGGGCCGGATGGTGTAGCCGTACCCGAAGTGCGGAGCGTCGAGCCGGTAGCCGAAGCCGTGGAGGATGGCTCCCAACGCGGTGTGCATGGCGACGCGCACCGCTTCATACCGACGTACGACGGCGTCCTCGTCGCGGCCGGCTTCGACCATGTCGAGCGAGGCGTCGTTGAGGCGAGCGTGGCACAGCCAGTCCACGTGGACCTGGCCGTCCTCGATGTAGACCACTGGCCCGCCCTGGGCCTCGTCATCAGCAGAGGGCAGGGCCGGAGGCGGGGGCTGGAGCAGGCCGGCGCTCTCCAGGTCGAACCGGACTCGCTCGGCAAGCTCCTCGAGGTTGCTTGTGGTCACGTGGCGGCTCCGATCGGCATGGTCGGCGCCTGCTCGGTGTCGGCGATCTGACCCAGGAGGTAGAGCATCCGGTCCGCACGCCCGGGTGCGACAGCCACGGGCCGATCGCCGTCCGGGGTGACCTCGCCGCGCCACGCGCTGGCCAGCCGGGCCATCTCACGGACATGCCCGTCGGCTGGCAGGAACCAGGTGGCGCCCTGCGAGCGCAGCCCGGCCGACAGGTCGTCCAGATCGCGGTAGCGCCAGATCAGCACGGTGAGCTGGGACAGGACCGCGGCCAGGACCTCCGAGCCCGAGACCGGGTCGCCGGCACCCTCGGGGATGCCCTTGGCCCGTGGGGGCACCAGGCGCAGCAGCGGTTCGGCGACGACCAGGCCGTTCGCGCCGATGACGGTGACCTTGGCCGCCGACGGGCTGCGCCGGGTGCCCGCCGGGGTGTGCCCGCGCTCGGTGTAGTCGACGTGCAGCACCCCAAGCGGCCGGTTCTGCGGGACACGCAGCAGGTCGCGGGCGGTACGGACGGCGGCCGCGCGCTCCTGGCGGGCTTCCTCCTGGCGGTGGCGCAGGCCTCGGATGTGCCAGCAGGCCGGGCACAGCGCGCCGTACGACTCCGTCGCGATCGGCGCGCGGTCGGGGCGGGCACCGCAGTCCGCGCACACCCGGGCCCGTACCGAGTTCTCGACACGGCTGCGGGCGGCGGCCAGCTGGGCGGCCGTGGACGCGGTCGGCGTCGACTGGTCGATCCGGTACAGGGTGATCGTGGTGCTCCGGCCGATGCCGTCCTGGCCGTCGACGGTGGCGGCGGGCGGGCCCGGCCGCCGGGGCAGGTCCATGGACTTGAGCTGGGTGGCGGTCGCGTAGATCCCGGTCGGGACGTCCCGCCAGGAGGTGAAGTGCGGCCGGGGCGCGGCGTGTTGGGTCACGGCCATTGCGGCTCCCGCCGGTTGTGGTTGGTGGTGCAGGGCACGGGTTCCTCCAAGGGGGTCGGTGTGCGGCTGCGGTGGTGGAACACTGAGGGCTCGGGTCCCCGGCAGCTGAAATGCCGGGGACCCGAGCCGTTCAGGGGGTGGTCAGCCGGGCCGGGGCCGGGCTGGCGCGCGATCTAGCGGGTCAGGGAGCGGGCGACGGCCTGGGCGTGCTGGCGCAGCGGGAGGTCCTGCTTGTCCCAGGTGGCGGCCACGTAGTTGAGCAGTTCGGCCGTGGCGCGCTCCGAGTCGCTCGGGTCACTGGCGAGCAGCTTGTCGGCGGCGAGGGCGACGTCGACGGCCGGGGTGGACAGGTCTTCCGGGGCGAGCGCGTTGCCACGGTCGACGTCCAGGACCAGGAGGTGGCGCACCAGATTGCGGGTCTGGACGGTGATGGTGTCCTCGCGCGGCGAGTCCGCATCCGCGATGACGAAGCCGGGGTGGTTGAGGATCGCCGCGGCGATGGCCTCGGTGAGCACCGGCTCGGTCAGCAAGTCGTCGGCGGTGGGCTCCGCTTCCTTGAAAGTCAGCGTGTAGTTGATGCCGGCCTCGGTGGTGAACCACACCGTGTCGCCGCCGGGGTCGGCGTCCGCGGCCGCGAAGTGCGGGCTGCGGCGCAGCGCGTCGGCGATGCGGACCGGGTCGTGGTCGGCGTCGAACAGCGGGCTCTTGCCTCACGAATTCACGGCACCAGGAGCTTCAGTGACAGCCAGTCACTTCATGGAGGAAGGGTGCTTCCGACCTGCGATGATTCAGCTNCCTCACGAATTCACGGCACCAGGAGCTTCAGTGACAGCCAGTCACTTCATGGAGGAAGGGTGCTTCCGACCTGCGATGATTCAGCTTCTCTAGGACTGGATCACGTGCAGGGGAGGCACCCTTCCGGTGTCGAAGCGTACAGAGTGGGCGGACGATCTGTCGCTGTCCGCGAGCGGGAAGAAGCTGGTGGGCAAGGCCGGGATCGTGCCGGTGCGGCGTCTGGCGGACAAGGTCGGGCTGACCGACTCGCTCGGGGCGGCCCTGGTGCGGCGGGACTTCCGTCCCGTCCATGACCGGGGAACCGTCCTGGTCTCGGCGGCCTGCGCGGTCCTGCTGGGCGCGCGGTCGATGGCCGGGATCGACGTGATGCGCCAGACCTCGCTGGTCCTGGGCCGCCCGGCCTCGGCGTCCACGCTGTGGCGGACCCTGGAGGCGATCGGCCCGGTCCAGCTGACGAAGATCGCCTCCGCGCGGGCCCGGACCCGTGTCCACGTCCACCAGCAGCTCGACCTGCGGCCGGGCGGCTTTCCCTGGATCAAGGTCAACGGGCGGGAGCTGACCGGGATCACCGTGCTGGACCTGGACGCCTCGGTCATCCCTGCGCACTCCGACAAGGAGGGCGCCGAACCCAACTTCAAGGGATACGGCCACCACCCGCTGCTGATGTTCTGCGACAACACCGAGGAACTCCTGGTCAACCGGCTGCGGCCGGGATCGGCGGGATCCAACACCGCCGATGACCACATCTCGGTCAGCATTGAAGGGCTGCGTCAGCTGCCCACCCGGCGACGGCGCCGGGTGCTGTTGCGCACCGACGGCGCCGGGGCGACACGAGAATTCCTCGCCTGGATCACCTCCGGCGGCGGCAACGCAGCCAACCGCTGGGAGTACTCCGTCGGACACACCCGCGACGACGACTTCTGGAGGGCCCTGGCCAAGGTCCCGGCCACCGCGTGGACCCCGGCCCTGGACCACAAGGGCCAGCCGCGCAAGGACGCCGGCCTGGTAGAGATCACCGGCATGCTCGATCTGGAAGGGTGGCCGGAAGGGATGCGGGTGATCGTGCGCCGCGAACCCATCCACCCCAAGTACGAACGCGAGCTCAAGCCGTACGAGAAGAAGACCGACTACCGCTACCAGGCCATCGCCACCAACACCACCAGCAGGCAACTGCAGTTCCTCGACGCCCGGGCCCGCTCCCACACCCACGTCGAGGCCGGCATCCGCCGGTCCAAGGCCCTCTCCCTGAACCTGATGCCCTCCCACTACTTCAAGGTCAACCAGGCGTGGTGCACCCTCCTCGCACTGGCCACCGACCTCGCCCGCTGGTTCCAACTCCTCGCGGTGAGCGGGAAACTCGCCCGTGCCGAGCCCGCCACCCTGCGCACCCGACTCCTGGACGTCCCCGCGAAAATCACCGACCACGCCCGAAAACGCGAGCTGAAACTCGACCCCGCCTGGCCCGCATCCACTGACATCGTCGACGCCTGGGACGCCGTCCAGGCCCTGCCCGACCCCGGCTGACCGCCGCCCCACCGACCCCGATCCCGGAAGGAGAAGACCCGCCCCATCCTCGGCCCGTGGAAACCGACGACCACCCGTGACGACACACGGGCCGGAACGTCACCACCACCCGAAGGACGAACCAGGACGAATCCTCAACCCCGACCGACCACCC
>NZ_JACTVI010000097.1:8370-38842 GCF_014495685.1 Streptomyces sp. TRM68367
TCACCACCACCCGAAGGACGAACCAGGACGAATCCTCAACCCCGACCGACCACCCCAGGCCGGCGCGCGCACGTGAATGATCGAGGCTTGTCGCGGTCGATGGGCGGAAATTCAGCGGTCATGTATTCGCTCCTAATCAGTAGTCCAGGTCCAAATAGTCGATGTCGTTGATTTCCACGTCCGACAGTCCCATAGCGCGACCACCGCCGTCCTGGAAATACACATCCTTAAACCCTTCAGCGATGATCCCACGCATCTGCTGGTCGCTGGCACCCGCGTCGCGCGCCTCGAACAGACGCCGGGCGTACTCCGGGGGGAGGTGCACGGTGAGTCGCCGGAACCGTCCGTCGTCGGTCGTGCCGACCGGCGCGGTGTACCCGAACCGGGCCCGGGTCTCCACCGTGACCCCGCCCGTAGTGGCGGCCTGGCGCTGCCGGCGCTTGCGCACCTGCGGCTGCCACCGCTGCCGGACCGCGTCGTCGATCTTCGCGGCGACGTCGGCACGGGCGTGCTTGCGGGCACCGCGCCGGTAGCGGTTGACGGAGTCGGCGGTGACACCGAGCTCCTGCGCGACGGCCTTCGCGCTGCCCAACTGCTTGAGCAGGTAGCCGATCTGACCCTTCAACGTCTTCGGCGGCTCCCGGGTGAACGATTCCCGGTCGGCCCGCTCGATCGCGTCGTCGATCTCGCCCACCGGTTACTCCCCTTCGTCCAGGACGGCGTCGCCGCCCTTGATGTGGCGGGCCGGGTTGAGGCCCTTCTCCATGAGGTCGACCGCCCACAGCATCGTCTGGACGCCCTCCAGCTTCGCCAGGCCCGGCGTGGGCCCGAGACGGAAGGCGCCGGGCTGCGGCTTGCCGGAGGCGGCGTACGGCAGGAAGTCCAGCGGGCTCTCCCCCGGCGAGGGGTAGACGACGCAGTCGGACAGCACGGCGAGCGGGTACAGGCCCGTCATCTTCGCCATGTTGTTGAGCTTGCGGTGCATGTTGACCCGCGCCTTGCTGATGACGGCGGCCCGGATGTCGGGGCGCCAGGTCGGCCGCGACAGGGCCGGCCACGTCTCGCCCTCCTTGTAGTGCTTGCCCTGCGGGCGCTCACGGAGCTTGCCGACGCCGCCCTTGACCGTGGCCTTGATCGCGGACAGGACTGCGGCCAGGGCCGGGTCCTTCTGCTTGTGCTGCTCCATCGCTGCCAGGAACTCCACGTCGGAGAGGTCCTTGGTGACGCCCATGTCGGCGAGGGTGTCCACGTAGGCGGTCTTGAGCCGGTCGTGCCACGGGTCGAGGTACGCGCCGGTCTCGCGCCGCAGGTACGCCTCGATCGGGTGGACGTCGTGCCCGAGCTCCTGGGCGTAGGCGAGGGTGTGCGTCTGGTACCAGGCCGGGCCGGTCGGACGGCTGCCGTCCGGCGTGAACGGGCTGGGCAGGCGCGGGTCCAGCTCGATGTGGGACAGGTCCGCCAGCCAGCTCCCGGGGATCTTCGGGTTGAACTTCGGGGCGTGGAAGTGGTCGGGGGCGGACAGGCCGACGACCAGGCGGGCCGCGGCGGCGAGGAACGCCGTGTTGAGGTCGAGGCCGACCGCGAAGGGCAGCGTGCACTCCTCATCGGACAGCGTCTCCACCGAGCGCACCCACTGGTACGCCTCTTCGTTGAGGAAGCCCCCGGTCCAGCCGGAGTTCACGACGACGGGGTGTTCCGGGGTGGCCTCCGGCGGGGCCGGGTCCATCGGCTCGGTGCCCAGCGAGCCCGCGTTGTAGCCGGACACCCAGTTCCCGGTCTCCGGGTCCTGCACGGCCTTCGTCGGCGGGCGCAGCGCCGTCATCAGCTCGAGTCCGGAGACGGCGGTGGAGCCGCGCGGGGTGATGACCCGGGTCGCGTACACGCCGAGGACGCGGGCGATGTCGGCCGGCTCCATCTCACAGACGCCGGGCCAGGACCGCTCATCGAGGGCGTCCCAGGACAGGATCGCCAGCTGCACGCACTGCCGCTCACGGCCCTGCGCCTTGCGGTAGATCCGCGCCCACGGGCCGAAGCCGCGCTGCGTGAGCTGCCACTTCGCCTTCGCGACCTGCTTGACGACCGGGTGGTCCTCGGGCAGGCGCAGGGAGCGGCGCTGCTCGTGGCCCTCCAGACGCTCAGGCAGCCCGAGCTTCACCGCGGCCGCCGCCGTGAGCACGATCAGCGGGTCGCTGTCCTTGCCGTAGCGGTTGAGCTTCGCGGCACCGAGGCCGGACTCGCGCAGCGTCCACTCCACCAGCTCCACCACCGTGGTCGCCGGGCAGTCCAGCACGATGCCGCCGACGCCGTACGCGGAGCCGTCACCGTCCAGCACGGCCAGCGGACCGTGCGGGAACCGCGGGTCGACGGCGGGCTTCGCCGCCTTCCTCGTCGCCGGGCGCCGCGACGACGACGTGGGACGCGCGGCGGGACGCTCGGGAGCTGCCTGGGCGAGGGGCGCCTTCACCGGCGCGGCGGCCTCCGCCTCGGGCGCGGTCGGGCCGGTGAACGTCTGCGGAACCGGCTCCGGCTGGGGAGCGGGCGCCGGGGCGACGGCGGGAGCTCCGTGGGCCGCCGGGGGCGCGGCCTCGGGGACGGCGGCGGCGGCCTTGGGATACCTCGCCGCCCAGCCCTCCAGCAGCCGCTGGTACGCCTCCAGGCGCGGCGGCCGCGGTGAGCTCCGTCCGTTCTCCCAGTTCTTCACCGTCTGCTCGGTCGTCTCCAAGGCCTTCGCCAGACGCAGCTGGGTCATCCCCGCGGCCTCGCGCAGCCGCGCACGCTCCGCCGGGGGTGGGAGCTGCGGCTCCTCATCCAGCAGTGCATCCACGGACGCGAACAGCTTCTTCTTCAGGTCCTCATTGCTCGGCACTACGTCACCTCCACCTCGAACACTACCAGAAGTTTAGCTCTCGATTTAGCCTTTCGATTTAGCCCGATCGGACTTTCTGGTAGAGTGATCTTGACCGTCAGGCAGGCGGCAGGGCGAGCTGAAGGAGTTGCGGTGAAAGACGAGGACGTCATGCCGGTCGTCCTGGCCGAGGGGCAGCACGAGGAGATCCTGGCGTCGCAGATCCTGCCGACCTGGACCAAGGACGCCGTCCCTCAGGAACAGCCGGTGGTGGTGCTCGTCGCCGGGCCGCCGGGGAGCGGCAAGTCCACTCTGTGCGAACTCTTACTGGCAGTCCTTAACCGGCGGGGCGGCGCGGTGCTGATCGGCCGCGACCTCTACAAGGCCGCTCACCCCGAGTACGGCAGCCTCATACAGAGCGATGACCGTACGGCCGGAGTGCGGGTGCGTCCGGACGTCCTGCGGTGGCAGGCCGAGGTTGAGGAGTATGTACGACAACGGCGGTTCGATGCGGTGCTGGAGACTCCCCGCGCCGATCCAGAGGACGCCCGTGTGACGACCCGCGCCTACCGCGCGGCCGGCTATCGCGTCGAGGTGGTGGCGCTGGCCACGGCGGAGGCCGAGACGCAGCTGAGCGCGCTGGACCGCTATCTGACGCAGGTGAGCGAGGACGGAGCCGGCCGGTACGTCTCCTGGGACAATTCCGATCAGTGCTCGCGCAATCTGCCCACCTTCCTCGAGGTCATCGAGGCCGAGCATCTGGCCGATCGGGCGATGGTGGCGCGGCGTGACCTTCATGTCCTGTATGACAACGAGCTGACCGAGAACGGGTCCTGGCGGGACACACCGGGCGCACCGCAGGCGCTGACTGCGGAGTGGGCCCGGTGGTGGACTGCGCCGGAGACCTGGCGATTTCGCCGCCAACTGGCCAGTGCACAGCAGCAGTTGCACCCTGCGGTGATCGCGGAGGAGCGGCGTCTTGCCGTGGCCGGTGGTCTGGAGCGGGCCTTCGCGCTGGCTGAGCCGGTCCGCCGGATCGCTCAACCGCTCACCGTGCCGCCCGGGGTCGACTACCACCGCCTGTCCGCCGACGAACACACCTGGATCTTCGACGAGTTGATCGTCCCGTCGTACCTGAGCAACATCACCCCGCAGGATCAGCCGGTCGCGCTCTATGTGATGGGCCCGCAAGGATCCGGAAAAACCCGCACGTCGCGCGCGCTGCGCCGCGCGCTACGCCAGCGCAGGCCTACCCGTATCGAGGGCGGGACCTTCAAGGCGATGCACCCCGACTACCGCCAGCTCCTCCAGGAGCAGCCGCGCACCGCCTCAGCCCGGATCAGGGCCGACTACCGACGTTGGCAGAACATGGCTGAGGCATACGTACAGGCGCGCCGGGGCGACCTGCTGATCGAGATCGCCCCGGACAGCGTCGCCCACTTCCTCGACGGTGCCCGCCGCAACCACCGGGCGGGCTACCGCGTGGAACTGATCGTCCTCGGGGTGCGCGCCGCAGACAGCCGGCTCGGCACGGCGACTCGGTGCGCCGAAGTGGCACGCCTCGGCGGCACACCCCGCTTCACCTCAGCCGCCGCCCACGACGTGACCTTCAGCGTGGTCGCCGACGCGGTCCGCGCGGCCGAACAGGAGCCGCACACCGTGAGCTCCATCTCCGTCATCCGCAGGGACCTGACCGCGGTGTACCGAGGCGAGCGCACCCTGGGCGGAGCCTGGGCCCGACCGCCCCAGGCCGGGCACGTCCTGGAGGCCGAGCAGCACCGCCTGTACACACCGGCCGAAGCAGCCCAGTTCCTCGCAACCCTCCAGGGGGTGCAGAGCGAGCTGCCGCAGTACCGGTCGGATCTGGTCGAGATCGCCGCGCTGGCCTGGCCGCTGATGCCCGCCCACCTGCAGCCGCGCTCCCTCGCCTCCACGGTCGTCACGGCGGCGCTGCCCGTTCCTCTCCAACAGGGTTCCGGTTACTGGCCCTTGAGCTCTTGGGAGCGGGCCGCATAGCGGGCCGCGATCTCGGCGACCTCTTCCGGGCCGGCGTCCTCCAGCGCCTGCTGATCGGCGGCGCACGCCGCCAGCCCGGCCGTCAGGATCTTGAGTTGCTCGGCGTCGGGGACGGCGGCACGCCGCTCCTTGGCGATCTGCTCCGAGTACCAGGCGCTCACCTCCTGCACCAGATGCTCGGCGGCCTCGGGATTCACATGCTCAGACAAAAGGTGTCCTTCGGGTATCGGGACCATGGGGGCCATTGTCTCTGGCCGGTTGCGTGCGGCCTCGGACCTGGTGGGGCGGCCCGTAGTCGCCAAGCGGGGGCAGTGACGCATAGGTTGATACCGCTGGTGATCGTTTTCGGGGGGTGTCGTGGCACGGGATCTACGGATGCTGTTCGGCGTGAATGACCGGTCTGTTGAGGCCGAGGAGGCCTTCACGAACCGTCAGGCTCAGTGGCAGGCCATCGTTGCCGCGCTCACCGACCACCTGCACCGTGTCGCCAATCCCGGCTTCGACGTCGAGGACCTGGCGGGCCCGAGGCACAACATCCTGGTCGGCCACGGTGTCGGCGGCATCGGCAAATCCACCTTCTCCCGCAAGATCGAGGCCTCGCTCGCCCACCAAGGCGGTCGTCCCGCGCAGTGGGACGCCCCTTCCTGGCCGATCGAGCGGATCCTGCCCGTGCGTATCGACCTCGCCCGGTCCACCGGCATCGATTTCGAACGCGTGGTGCTCTCCATCCGCCTCGCGATCGCCGCCCTGGGCCGCCCCATGCCCGCCTTCGATCTGGCGCTGCGCCGGCACTGGGAACGCAACCACCCCGGCGAACCGCTCGAGGAATATCTGCGGCGCGGGGGCCTGTTCAGCCGGTTCACCAACGCGGTCAACCTGCCCCAGCAGATGCAGTCCGCGCTGGCCGACGTCGCCCAGGCACTGGCCATGCCCGGCACCGTGGGCGGTGCCGTCGGCCAGCTCACCACCACGCTGGTCGGCGCGCTGCGCGAGCGACGCCAGACCGTACGCGCGCTGGCCGGCTGCGCACGCCTGGCCGACATCCTCGAGGCCGAACCCGACCTGGAGACGCTGAGCTTCGCCACCCACCTGCTCGCCTGGGACCTGGCCCAGCTCCCCGCCACCCAGCGGGTCGTCCCGGTCATCCTGTTCGACACCTTCGAAGACGTCGGCGACCGCACGAACCGGGATCTGGAACGGCTGCTGCAGCGCATCGTGTGGCTGATGCCCCAGGCCTTCTTCGTGATCACTGGCCGCAACCGGCTGCAGTGGGCCGAGGAGGGCCTCGCCGGGCAGCTCGACTGGACCGGCCCCACCGCCTGGCCCGGCCTGGCCGGCCACGTGCCCGCCTCCCGCGGCGACACCGGGCCCGCCGGGCGGCAGATCCTGCTCGGTGACTTCTCCCCCGAGGACTGCGACGACCACCTCGCCCGGCGCCTGTCCCGTGACGGACAGCCCCTCATCGGCGAGGACCTGCGCCACGCCATCGCCGCACGCTCCCACGGCCTGCCTCTCTACCTCGATCTGGCGGTCATGCGGTTTGTCGAGATACGGCGCAGCGGACGCGAGCCGCAGCCGGCCGACTTCGGCGACTTCCCCGCCCTGATCTCCCGCACGGTCAGCGACCTGACGACCGACGAGCGGCATGTCCTGCGCTCGGTGTCCCTCCTGGACGCCTTCTCCGTTCCCCTGGCCACCCAGATAGCCGGCCTCACCCATGACGCGGCCGCTTTGCGGCTCACCGAGCGCCCCTTCATCCGCGAAGACCCTGCAGGACTGTGGCCCTTCCACCTCCACCAGGTGGTCCGCTCCGCGATCCGCCACGCCGAAGACCACACCGACGACCGCTGGTCCGAGCAGGACTGGCACCGGGCAGCCACGCGCGCACTCGCCGCCCTGGGCCACGAATGGCGCCACGGACCGCGGCGCGATCGCACGATGCTGATCGGCTGCCTGCGCCAGGGCCTACGCCTGGCCCACGACCACCGCCTTGACGACCTCGACTGGCTCACCGACGCCGCCTTCGCCTACACCGAAGACTCCGTCTGGGAACCCCTCGCCCCACCCACCCACACCCCGCCCCCTCCCCCCGGTACCGAGCCGCAGCCGGGTCCGGACACACCCTCCGACGCCCTGGCCGAACTCCTCGCCACCATCGCCCGCCGCCAGCACGAGCACCGTGAACGCACCGCTGAGCGCCTCACCGCCGTCCTGACAACCGGCCTGCTGTCCGGCGAAATCGCCGAACTCGCCCTGTACTACCGGGCCAAAGCCCACAAGGACCTCGGCCGCACCGACGCCGCACTTGACGGCTACCGCCAGGTCGCCGACGCAGACAATCGGCTCGCTCCGCGCGCCCGCCGCGGCCTGGCCAACCTCGCCCGTATCCGCGGCGACTTCGAAGCCGCCCTCGCCGCCGTCCCCACCCTGGGCTGGAAGGGCCGCCACCACCGCGTCCTGGGCCACATCCACTTCCCCCACGGCGACATCGACCGTGCCGTCGCCGCCTTCGAGGACGCACGGACCGAAGCCGAACAGCACGACGCCCCGGGCGAGCGGGCCATCGCCCAGACCCTCCTCGCCCTGGCCTGCGCCTTCACCGACCCACTCCGCGCCGACGACGAACTCACCCTCGCCCACCAGCTCCTCGCCCAGCTCGACCAGCGCGCAACCACCCTCCTCGCCCAGGTCGCCGCCCTCGTACGCGACGCTGGCACCGACCGCGACCTCACCGACCGCGCCACCGTGCTGCGCACCGAGATCTCTGTCGCCGGACTCGCCTGGCTCACCCCGCTGCTGGAGACCGCGCTCGCCTTCCACCACGCCGTGCGCGGCGCGCAGGACGACCTGACGACCACCATCGGCCGCCTGCGCGAGGCAACCGCGAACGGCGACTTCGCCTACTTCGTCCACATCGCAACCGCCATGGGCGACCTGCCCCAGCCCACCAGGCACCCCATACAGTGGCTCGACGGTGAACCCGCCGTCCGCACCCGCTGGCGCGCCCTGGTCACCGCACGTCAACACCACCTGAGGAACTGACCAGGCCCCGGCTCAGCACCACGCGCACGGTCGCCCAACGCGAAAGCGGCACCACGTGACGGACCAAACGCAGGAATCTTGGGCCGAGGCCCTGGCCGAGGAGATACGGACCAGCTACCCGGGCGTACGCCTTGAACTGGGAATCGACCACGGCCCATACCTCGTGCTCTTCTCGATCCTCCTCCCGGAGAGCGAGCGAGGGAACGGGCTCGGCACCCGCGTCATGGAACACATCACCGCCGCTGCCGACCTACGCGGTGTACCCATGACGCTCAGCCCAAGCGACACCTTCGGCGGGGACATGGTCCGGCTGTACGCGTTCTATCGACGCCTCGGCTTCATCACCAACACCAGGCGCGGTGAGGTCGGCGCCCCAAGAGAGAGCATGGTCCGCGTACCACTCAGCTCCGCCGCAGTTGGTGAAAGCACACTGGCATATCCATGGCAGACCCACTGACGTTCTCGTGGCAACCGACAATGGGCCATATGGCGGGGCACATCCCTCAGCAGCTGGCACAAGCGCGCCAATCGCGGCCCCGAGGCCCATCGGCTCGCGCCCGTCCCGGCGCACCGTATGGATCAGGCGCGGCTGCTGCCGCAGAACAAGCCCCCAACGGGCTGCAGAGTCAGTGGGGCGCCTCAGCACCTCCGGTGTTGTCAGCCACAGCTTTCGACTTGGAGCGAGTATCGGTTGGGCCCGTGAATGACGGTGCGGCGGAGCACGTGAGCACGGACGAGCCGAACGGTTGGCGGGATCGGGACGCGGACAGGTTCGCGACTCCAGCGGAGCCACAGGGCGTGATCGCCGAGTTCGGCGGCCTTGGTGAGCTTTTCGAGTGACAGGAGCTTGCTGCTTCGGTCGATCTCGATGCTGATGAGCCGACCTTTGCCGGAACGGTGCTTGAGCTGGAGATCGAGCCGCTTGGGGCGCGGTTGCTCTGGCTCCGCCGGAAGCCAGACCTCTCGCTGGGCGTTGTAGCCAAGACTGTCGGCCCACTGAGCAGTCGAATCGGTCAGGAACCTGGTCACCTGATGCGCGGTCAGGTCGGTGAAGTGCTGGCTGTTGAGCCAGGTCCGTAAGGAGTGGGCGGCGGCATCAAGCTGTGTGTTCGGCATGGCGCGAGTATCCGGGGCGGCACTGACACCGGGTCCTGCAGCACACCGTGACGGTCAACTACAGCGGCCACCCCCACGCGATCCGCTACCAGCCCACACCCGAGGACCTCGCGCGGCGCGAGTAGCTGGCCCCGGCTCCGGTCGGCCCTCCCGCCGACCGGTCCGTCACCCGCCACGTGCCCGGTACGGTGCCGGGTGACAGGTCGATCGGCAGAACGGGGTGGAATGTGACGGCAGAGCCGGTTCGCACACGCGGAGACGTGCTCGGCTACGGCCTGGCGGTGGCGCTCTTCCTGCCCGGGGTCGCCTACCTCGGGATCACCAACGGCCACCGCTTCATCGACAACTCGTTCTTCGCCTACATGTACTGCCTGGCAAGCGTGAGCTTCGCATCGGTCCCTCTACTGGCGTGGCGTCGGGGCAACGGCCGGTACGCGGACCCGGGCTTCCGCCGGACGGCGTGGTTCCCGTGGCTGTTCACCACCGGGCAGGGCGTGGCCTACAGCGCCGACCGAGGCGACAGCAACATCGTCATGCTCATCGTCGGCTGGGCAGGGTTCATCGGCGCCGGCCTGGTCGCCATGTACTTCCTCGGGAACGCACTCTGGTCCGCGCCAGGCGACCTCTTCCATATCGGCGGTGACACTGCGGACACCGGCAAGACCGAGTCCGAGTCCGGCGCCTGACCACGCGCTACAAGGCCGTGGGCAGCGCGGCACAGGCCGACGTCTACCGGCGTCGGCGGCCGCGGCTCTCGATGTGACGGTTGAGGATGTCCCGTCGTGCCTGGTGGGATCCGGCGGGCAGCGCGCACTCGGCATCCGGCTTGCCTCAGTCCCACAGTTTGCGGGTGAACTCCTTCGCCCACTCCACCCGCTCCTGGTGCGGACCGTGGGGCACGCACGGGGAGTTCGGGCCGGCCTGGCACTTCGGGCAGGTGACCTCTCTCGCATGCCAGGTCCGCGCCGCCGAGCCTGCGGTTTCCTGCGGTTCCCGCTCTCTCCTGCGCGGCCGGGGCGGCCGGGGCGGCCGGGGTTCGGCCCGGGCAGGCGGCAGGGGCACGACGTCGACGGCCTGCTGCTGGCGTTCGTTGCGGGCGACCTTCTGCTTCTCGCCGGGGCCAATACGGTCGTCGCTCTGCAGGACGCGGCGCAGGCGTTCGTCGTGGGGAAGCTGTCGCTTCTCGCTGGGGCCGACGCGATCGTCGTTGTCGCACAGCTTGCCGGGGCCGGCGTGGCATCGCGGGCACGTCATTCGGTACCAGTCGCCGCGTGGCACCTGGTGGTGCAGCCGGGCCGTGGCTTTCATCCTCGCTTCATGCGCCTGGCCCTCCCGGCCGGGCTGCGGCCGCCGCTGCTGGAGCAGAGGTGTGGAGCTGGCTTCAGGCTCGTGCCCCTTCGGGGCCGGCTGCGTCGGCTCGGCAGGAGCCTCGACCTCTTGCCGAGCCTTCTTCTGTTGCCGGGCCATCTTTTGCGCGGCTTTCCGCTCATCCAGCTCCAGCTGCAGCCGCTCGTTGTGGCCGTCCTTGCGCGGCTTCCCGCTGTTGGGCCCCTCGACCAGCACACAGTCCTTGCCCTGCTCCGCGTTGCAGCGCGGACAGCTCCGCTGGATCCAGTACCGCCGCGCCACGCGAAGCTGCTCCTGCGGCCCTCTTGCCGCCCTCTTCTTCCAGACCTCCACGCGCCGCGCTTCACCACGGGTCAGCAGTTCGCCGGCCAAGGCCGCGGACCTCACAAGCTCCCCCACCCGAGGGATCAGGTCGGGCGGGTACGCGTCGTACCCGCGAAGGCGTTGGAGGGTGCTGCGGACCCGAGCCGCCGCCTTGTGCGCTTCCTTCTCCGTGTCAGCTTCCGCTTCGACCGCGTCCCGCGTGAGGTCGTCCAGGCTCTCGAAGTACGTGGTCGCCCGCTCGTAGACGGCGGATTCGGCGTCCGTGCGATCCTCAGATGCCGTCGCGTTGACGCGTATCAGAAGCCTGCGCACCCGCCCAGGCGTGTGCTCAGCGACCGCCTTCTTCAGGTTGTCGAACAGCTTGCGGCGCTCCTCGTCCTGCTCGACCAGCCAGACCCTCGCGTGGCGAACGGCAGCCTCGAGCTGCTCCTGGAGCTCCCCGCCCACACCGGTCAGATCCTCGATGTCCCCGCACACCTGCTTCACCACGGGCACGGACTCGATCCGACGTGCATACACCAGCCGGCGCAGCAGGGCCTGGGCGCGAGCCTCCGGCTCTGGCACCTTCCTCGCCTTGCCGGGCGACCACAGTGAAGGACGCGGCGCTGTGCGGGCCTGAACGATCTTCTCAACGGCCGGCGTCGACAATCCGCGTTCCGTCATCTCGCATTCGTCCAGAGCGAACCATTCGATTTGCCGGGCGAACGCCTCGGTCCCGATCTGCACGTGGCGCGCGGTGCCCACGCTGTTCAGGCGGATCCGGTGCACGTACCAGCGGCGGATCAGTGTGTCGCGGTCGACCGGCACCGTCGTCCCGAGGACCGGCTCGACACCGTCGTCCCACACCGGCGTCACCGTCTGGTCCAGATGCACCCGCAGAGCGCCATGGCGCCAGCGCACATCCACGATGGACCCGATCGGTGCGCCTTCGGTGCGGGTGTACTCGAAGGTCGCCTGTTCCCCGCGGCCGGCGAGCCAGGCTGAGGCCGCCGACCGCACATAGAGGTGGTCTGCGCTGTCCACGCCGTGGGAGCGGCGCCCGCACACGTGTGGCAGCCCGTCCGGGTCCGGGTGATGTGCGAAATGACAGGCGCGGTCCGTGTACAGCTTCGTGGTCAACTGGCCGCCGCAGCCGCCGAGAAGAGTCCCGCACCAAAAGGAGTCGTCCTCGTAAGCACGCCGGAATGCATCCAGCTCGATCGCTTCCATCGGCAGCATCAACGGCTCATCCGAGTCCGCCCCGCCAAGCACCGCTGTCTGGATCCGTCGCCTGTCCGTGCGCACAAACTCCCCCATCCCCACCCGCCAACACATCCTGTCACCAGCCGAGTACACCAACCAGATCGCCTCTCGGCTCGACTCAGGCCGTACACCCCAGCTGTGATGCCCTCGCCGCGCTGCCGATCACGCCGTCCGCGGTCTGCCCCTTCCGGGCAGCGCGCTCTGCCCGGGCCCGGCGCAGGGCGGCCGCCTCGGTGGCCGCGGCCTGGCGGCGGCGCTCCAGGCGCGCCTGCTCGATCGGGGCCGTCACACCGTCCGGGACGACATCTGGCTCGGGGAAGGCCCGGCGGCTCAGCTCCCGCATCGCTGCGGCCTGCCGCTCCACCGCCTCCGCGATGCCCAGGTCCACGCGGGACGGCCGGGTCACCTCCTGGTGCGCGGCGAGCGCGCGGCGGTAGCCGTCCGAGGCGGTCTCCCGGGTACGCGGCGGCCCGGCAGGTGCGGCCGTGTGCTGCGGATCGGCGTCGGCCGGCTCGGGCACCGGCACAGTGCCGGGCGCCAGGATCCGCAGGGTGCGGACGACCGTGCGGCCTGCGGACTGGTTGGCGGCCGCGATGATGTGGGTCTGCTCCAGCCGGGCCTTCGTCGCCCAGGCCGCCGACTCCGGGCACACCGTGAGCTGCCCGGAGTCGGCGTCGTACGACACGGCAACAACGTGCCCGGCAAGCTCGGGAGCGATGGCCGCCCACCGGTCCCGCAGCGTCGCGCCGGCGGCCGGGAGCTCCCAGGCCCGCTCGGTCACCAGCGCGCCGATCGCGGCACCGAGCCCCATCGGCTCGCGCCCGCCGCGCCGGACCACCGACGCCGTGCGCGGCTTCGGCTGCGCCGTACGGCCGCCGCCGTTCTTCTGCGCCGCCACCTTGGCGGCGCGCAGTGCGACGCGGGCCAGGTCGACGCCACTGAGCTGAGGGTTCTGAGTCATCACGCAACCTCCCCGGCCAGCTCCTGGACGCGGTGGACACCGCAGACGCTGCGCGACGGCAGGGGCTTCCGCCCGCACGGCACGTCTCCGTCCCGGCCCGAGCAGGTCTGCGGCTCAGCCGTCGCGGGGCCCGCCTGGCGGGGCGCGGCTTCGGGTGCGGAGGCAGTGGCCAGCGCGGCGGCTTCCTCGCGGCAGAGCTTGCACAGGCCGTCCTCGAGGGCGCGGCCGACCACGACGATCCGCGCGCCGCAGTCCCCGCAGGAACCGCGCGGCGGACCCTCCAACTCGCGCTGCACCGGGACCGGAGCCGGGTTGCGGACCGCATCGTCCAGCACGCAGTCGGCGCAGCGGCCGCCCGGGCCGGGACGGGTGCCGTGCTCAGGGCACAGGCCCTGCTCGATGCGCTGGGCACGCCTGCGGGCGGCGGCCTTGTCCTGGACGATCTCGGCACAAACCTCGCAGTCCTTGCCGGTCGACCACAGGACACCGGCCTCGCAGTCCTGGTAGCCACAGCCCCAGCGCGGCAGTGCCACCCCCAGCAGCCACCGGCCCGGGTCACGGATCTCCGAGAGCATCACCTTGGCGAACCGGGCGGTGAGCCGGTGGTGCAGGCGTTCGGCGTCGGTGCCCCCGCGCAGCTGGCGGCCCACCTCACGGGCGATCTGCCGGACGACGAAGTCGCTGTTCACCTTCTCCAGCAGCAGGTGCACCGGCTCAAGCACGGCGTAGATCTGCGGGCTCATCGCCAGCTGCGGTCCGTCGTACGACGACCGGCGGGCACCCCCGCCCCTGCTGCTGCGCTTTTTGGTTTCCGGCTTCGAGGGGGAGGGCTGGCTGTTTCCACCCGCGCGAAGCGCGAGATCACCGCCGGCTTCCGTACGCGCAGCAGCGTTAGCCGGGTTTTCCACAGCCCCAGCGCCCTCAACTACCGGTACCTCGCCTACGGCGGATGAGAAGAACGCGCCCTCGTCATCCGGTGAGTCAGTCCTAGGTGATTCCTCATTCGCGAGGGATCCCTCACCAACCGGCGAACCCGATCCCTCACCAACTTGGGAACTAACCGACTCCTGCGAACCACTGGTCACAGCCGCCTCAGCAGCCCCGGCAACCGCCGCGCAGCCACCGTCCGGACGGGCCTCGGGAGCGATGTCGTGCGCGATGTACCGGTGACGCCCCTGCGCCCCCGCACGCCGCTGCACCGTCACCCAACGCGCCGCCTCCACCGCGTCCACGACCGCCGAAGCCGCCGTCACCGAGATCGGCTGACCCGCCTTCTTGCCCGAGTGGTGGAGCAGGCCGGCCGCCAGCTCAGCCTCCGTCAGCGCGATCCCCCGAGCCTGCGCATACGCGATCAGCGCGAACGCACGCAGCTGCCGGGGCGTGAGGTCCTCCGAGGCCGCCACCGGCAGCCACACGAACGCCTCCGTACGAGTCATCGTCCGCACCGCCCGCAACGCCGACGTGCCCGTACCGCCCGGCAGCGTCCGACGATCCGAGAACAGCTCCACCACACCATCCAGGCCCGGACGGCACAGCTGCGTCATCCCCCGCTCCACCGACGCCGTCGACAGCCCCAGATACGAGGCGATCGTCGACGACTTCGCCTGACACCCCTCCGGCCGCAGCCCCAGCGCCTTCACCTTCACGTACACCGACAACGCCACGTCCTGGTAGTACGGCGACCAGACCAGACGCATCGGAACACGAACCCGCTGCCGCCGAACCGGCGCGGACCCTTCCACAGCGGCGGCCGACACCGCGACCGCACTCATCGGCCCACCCGGACGCACGAGAAAGAGATCATCTCGGCAGCCTTGCGCAGGCCGCCTGTGGACAGAGTCCGCGAAGCGGCGAGAACCCCGATCTCTCCCGCCCGGCGGGCAGCAACTTCCGGTCGCGTCCCGCCACACGGGACGCTGCCCCAGCGGACACTGTCGACGGAGTTGTCGAAGACCTCCGAGAGCGGGTGCACGAGCGAGGTGGCCGACACCGCGACCAAGCCCTCCGAGCCCGCTCCAAAACCGCTGCTCTTGTAGCTTCCTACCGGAAAACCCTCTTCCGTTACGAACCGCACATAGGCGGGTGAAACGTACGCCGATCCCGTCACACGGGATGGCCGCCGGGCCTGAACCGGGGTGAAACGGACAGGGTCAAGCTGACAGGGGACACCACTCTCGGGCACTATGAGAAACGACCTGCCTTCCATATAGCTGGACCGACCCGAGCCCCTCGGGGCTGGACGGCCAGATGTGTGGATGTGTCGGGTAAGCCCCCTTCGTGAGAAGCGGGCGGCACTGGATCGGGAGGGGGGAGATTTCTCCTCTCGTCTCGGTGGTGGTGAACCGCAGGGCCCCTGTCACAGAGGCCCCGCGGATCGGCGGGACGTGGCCGTTGTCAGCGGCCGGGTCTTGCTGATCGGTAGGACTTGACCGTCGTCAACGGCCAGGTCTTGCGGGTAGGGCGCCGACCGTGTCAGCGGTCGGGGTACTGCTGGTGGCCCTTGTCAAAGGGGCCGACCCGCTTGTCGAAGGCGGGGTTTTGCTAGGTAGGTAAGAAGTGGCTCTATGAGCCGAAGCTCGGAACCGGGTGTCGATCCGGGACCGAGCAGCCGATCCAGGGTGTCAAACCCGGTCGGAGCGAAGGGCCGCGCGAGGCCGAGTGGATTGTCAGTCCGCTGTCTGGCGCGCGCGGCCGGTGGCGGTTACGTCACGTCGACCCCCTCGAAACCGAAGGTGGAGTCGGCGTACCCGAAACCGGACGCGAGGTCAGTTCGCATGCGGTCCCCCCTGAGCGACGGATGGGTGCTCCTCGGCCAGGCGGCGGAGCAGCTCCGCATACTTCAGACGATTTCCCCGGTGGGGCTGAGTCTGGCCAGCTTCCCACCGCACGACGGCAAGCCGCTTGACGCCGATGGCCTCTGCGACTTCCGCCTGGGTGAGGTTCGCAGCGATCCGCAGCTCCTGCCGGATGTGGGGCGGGGGCAGCGTGTCAGCATCCACAAGGGCATCGATTCGACGCAGCGAATCTGACATCACAGCCTCCATCCCATCTAACACTTCCCGAAAAGATACACCATTTGATCTCTGGCAAGGTGCAGATACCTGCTGCGCCGTCACGCCAGCCTCCCCAGATGCGCGTTGACGGCCTTCGCGGCCGCCATCAGCTCTGGCAGTTCCAGCACGGTCACCCCGGCTTCAACCAGCTGCTCGTAGCCAACGCAGTCGTCCACGAACAGGGTCGGTTCCCGCCAGGCGATGACGACGCGCGGAATGCCGGCGGCGAGGATCCGCTGCGCGCACGGCGTGCGGGACGCGCTGCGCTGGGAGCAGGGCTCCAGCGTGCTGTAGATCGTCGCGCCCGCGAGCCGCGGGTCATCCTTGGGGAGCTGAGCGAGGGCGACCTCTTCGGCGTGATCGCGGGGGCCGGTCGCACGAGAGTAGCCGGACGCCAGCTCGGTGCCGTCCTCGCCGACGATGACCGCGCCGACCGAGTAGGCCCCCGTAGCCGGAGGGCACAGCGCGGCGAGGTCGATCGCACGCTGTATCCAGCGCAGGTCCTGGGCTCGGTCGGGCGCGTACATCAGGCGGTGCGCTCCTTCGGGGCGTAACGGACGAAGACCACGTCATCGATCGCCCGGACCTCGAGCACCTTCATCCGGGCCGTCGATCCGCCGGGGTAGTCGGCCGCGCCCAGGAAGCGGGCCGCCTCCGGCTGACCCACCAGCAGCGGAGCGATGGCCAGGTGCACTTCGTCGGCGAGGTTCGCGGCCATGAGCTGGGTGTGGATCGTGCCGCCGCCCTCCACCATGAGCCGACCGACGCCACGGCGACCGAGCTCGTCGAGGACCAGGCCCCAGTCGAGCTCCGGTCCGACACTGACGACGTCGGCAAGCCCGTCGAGCGTGGCGCGCACCTTTTCCACCGCGTCATCGACGGTGACGACCAACTTCTCGCCGCCGTGGTGCCAGAAATTGAGGTCGGCAGAAAGGTCCCCGGTCCGGGTGACCGTGACCTTGAGCGGATAGGCCGGCTTGCCCTCAGCAACGCGCTGAGCCCGGCGCGTTTCGCTGTTGACCAGGAGACGCGGGTTGTCCTTCCGCATGGTCGTCGCGCCGATCAGGATGGCGTCGGACTCCGCGCGGACCTGGTCAACGCGGTCAAAATCGGCTGCGTTGGACAGGCGCAGCCGCTCGGGGCTGGCGTCGTCGAGGTAGCCGTCGACCGACATGGCAGCGGAGAGGATGACGTACGGACGCGTGGTCATAGGTGATGTGATCCGTTCTGCTCAGGATTCGTGGGCGAGTGTGCCGTCGAAGTGCGCGCGGAACTCTGCGACCTCGGGCTGGCGCTGCCAGGGCACCAGCGCCTTGTCGAGACGTGCGAGCTCCCGGACGATCCGGCCCGAGCCCGTGTCATTGGCGACGGTCAGGGCCTGGAGGCCGACCACAGCGGCCTGGTCGGGCGCGCCGGCACCGACGTGAGCCACGGCGGCCCGAGCCATGTAGACGCCGCGGTCGCGGTGGTAACCGTCGGGCAGTGCTTTGATGGCGCTGGTGAATACCTCGGCGGCCTCCGCGTGCTTGCCCAGCACTTCCAGGCTCTGCGCCCGGTGCACCTCCACGTACTGCTCGTTCAGCCACACGCCCCAAGGGGTCGTGTCGCCGGAGACGCGGTCGAGAGCGTTACGTACGTCGTCGATCGCGCGCTCGCTGTCGGTCGACTCACCGCGCAACGCGTGCCCGTACGACTCGTAGGTCCGGGCGACGGCGGCCAGTCGGCTGCGGGGACGGGCCATGCGCTGCGCGGCTTCGGCGAGGTCAACGACGTCGACCAGGTCGCGCATTTCGCCGGCGAGCTGTGCCTTGCGGGCCATCACGTATGAGGTCAGGTCGCCGTCCCCGACGGTGTGGCTCCACTGGAACGCCCGATCGAGCCAGAACTGCGCGCTGTTGAAGTCGCCCAAATCCTGGTAGAGCCAGGAGGCGAATTCCGCGTACTGCGTCTGGAGTTCCATGAGGGCGTGGCGATCAACGCCCTTCGCATCCTGACGCAGGTCCTTGATGTCCTCGATGTGCTGGCGGACGGCCGCGATGGCTCGGCTGGGACCGAGGAGATTGTCGCTGTCGATCAGCAGACGACGCGCACGCTGGAAGTGTTCCACCGGCGTGCCGCTGTAGGCGGAAGCCGACCGGGCAGGCCGTGTCAGGCCCGGCAGAGAGCTGGCGGCTGCCGGCGTCCCCTTGCCCAGCGCAGCTGCTGCACCGAGCCCCATCCCGCCACGCAGCATCGCGCGTCGATCGAGCGCCACGAAAACCACCGATCCATCCCGTAGACGAGCGGGGACAAAGATCCCCTCATCGTCCGACGTTGCCCGCTGGGATGCGGCCGTGGCCAGGTCCATCGATGATTCGGACACATGGAGCCCTGAAACGGACACATGGCCCTGGGGGGAATCATCCGTGCCGATGCGCTCCCACAGCTCGATCAGCAGGCCGTGGGCGTTGAGTACGCGGTCCAGCTGTTCAACCTCGGAGCGCTCCTTCGGGGGGCGCTTTGCGTTCTCCCATTTCCACAGCTTGGAGTACGAGCAGAAGGTGGCTTCCGCAAGGCCGCGCAAGCTGAGGCCACGTCGCTCGCGGAGGTCTCGAACCGTGTAGCCGAAGCGGGCCAGGGGCGACGCCTCCGGGGTCAGAACGTTCGGCTTCTGCCCCACGCTGATCCCCCTCCATGTCTCCTATCGGTGTGTCCAGTGGCTGGACACATGTCAGACCTAGAACCAGCTCCGTGGTCGGGCCTACAACTTTGCTAACGAAGTTGGACCGGCCAGGGAGGGACGAACATGCGCAACGAGACGCGAGGAAGGACGTCAGTCGCTTCGACCCTTCTCGATCCGCTCGAGGCGGGCGGCGAGGTCGGCGACCTGCTCTTCAAGTGCCCTAAGAGAGCGGGCAGTCGAGTCCTCGCTGGACTCGGATGCGGTCTCCGTTACGAAGGAGCCGCGCCCTTGGTGCGAGTAGATGAGCCCAGCCGTGCGCAGCTCGGTCAGGGCTCGCTGCACGGTGCCGGCCGCGACGCCGTACTCCTCCGCCAGCTCCCGAGTGCTCGGCAGTTTCGTCCCTGCGGTCAGGCGACCGGAGCGGATCTTGTCGCGAACATCCTGAACGATTCGCTGGTACGGCTGCACGGCCTCGTTGCTCATGAGCGACATCGTAGGTCGACCCCCTCGCCTTAGCTAGCTTCCATAGCTTCCTCAATCAAGTACTTGACACGGCCCCGACTGTATCAGCTAAGTTAGGTATGCCGACAAGGTGAGCGGGGCGGCAAACCCCCCACCTGCCACTTCCTGGGATCACGTTGAGCCCGAACTCGAAGGGAGCTCCACCCCATGAACACCACCAGCCGCCCCACCGCCGGCCTCGTCACCGAGACCTTCGACGCTGAGACGCTCGCGCTCCTGGAGGCGGTGGAGGTGCCGCTCCCCGACTTCGCCGGCATCGACCTGGACGTCGCCTTCGGCACGCCGCTGGAGATGTACGACCTGGTGACCACGGACGAGCTGGCCCGATGGGACGCCGCGGCTGCGGTGAAGAAGGGCAAGACCAAGGCCCGCGACGAGGTCGTCGCGGCGTCCCGGGCGCGGTGGGAGGCGGCGCGGGACATCCTCGCGGCCGACCCGTCGATCACCGAGCTGGTCCGGGAGCGCCTGGTCGACATGCTCCTCCCCTACGTCACGCAGCTGCGCATCGCGCGACGGCTGACCACTGCGGCGCCTCTGCCGATCGCGGCCTGATTCCCCAGCCCTTCGGCTCTGACGGCTCCCATCGTCGCCACCTCGAGTGGCGGCGGTCGAAGCGGCCAGATTCACCGACCGCCTAGCCCCCGGAGAAGGTCATTTGCGACTGGCGTCGCGGCCGGACCGGGGAGTGATCGTTCCTTGAGAATCGAAGACGCTACGCCGGGTGACGACTGCCGCCCCTGACCAGGCAACTGGCCGGGTGTTGCGCGTAAGGGTGACCGGACTCCAGTCCTTGTGGGGCTGTCGGATGCGTCAGAAGGGCACGACCGGAGCCAGAATCCCGGTCACCGTGAACGGCGGTGCGAGGCGGGGAAGTGAGAGCGACCCTTCTTCGTGCCACGGAGCGGCAGCAAGGCAGACCTCGGTCTGTTTCGGCTGTCGCGTGGGCCGAGCGATCACCCTCCCCCGCAGCATCTTGCGGCGGTAGCGCGATGACAGCCCCCAGCCGGTATACGGAACATCGCACGACCCGGCGGGTGAGCCAGTGGTCGCGGGCACTCCACCTCCCGGTCGAAAGGTGGTCAGCGCGGAAGGCAGAAGGCCGCGCACCGCAACACCCCAAGCACTTGCAGCCCCGCGCTGCCCAGTCGCTCGCCGCACGGCCCTCGGGTCGGTCGGCGGGCGGTGGAGAGCGCGGTGGACACCCGCTCTACCAACCGCGACAGCCCCGGGGATCGGACCCCCGGGGCTGTCCAGGACCTGGATGGAGGACCTGATGTAGAACAGCATGACACGCGCCGAAAGCGAGCGGAGCGCCACCCGCCCGCTGGTGTCGGCAGAGGACGACCCGCTCTTCTCTGCGGATCGCGTGCACTGCCCGGCGGGCATGCGGCGCCGCGCGACGATCACGGTCGGCGAGGTCGAAGAGATCCAGCGCCGGGCCGCACTGGCGAAGGCGGGGGTGACGGCGTGATCCTCAGCCTCACCGACGCCGAACGCGAGGACCTCTCGCGGAAGAACGCGGAGCAGAACAAGAGGTCGGAGGCCAACCGCCGATGACTGCCCGCCAGACGGACGACCGTTCGTCCGCTACATGAAGGCGTTCGAGGACTCCACCGAGCACACGGCCGACTGCCCGGCCTGCCAGGGCGAGACGCCGTGTGCGGTGGGGGTGTCGATACACGAGCGGTTCGTCCGCCTCCAGGACGCCTACCGCGAGCGCCAGTCCCAGCAGCAGCGCTGATCCCCCGGCATTGCCCGTCGTCCCCGCGCCTTCCCGGGCGGGGACGACGGAGAGCGTCGGGAACTCCCGCCCGCTCCGGCCCTTCCGGCCGTCGACACAGAACAGCCCCGGGGGTCGCATCCCCGGGGCCGGTTCGTACTACCAGACCTTCTGGGAGGCCCTTAATGCCAACCATCGTACGCACCGAGCGCTACGGCAACGGCGCTGTCTCCACCGCTGCGCCCGAGCGGCCCCGCCCGGCCTGCGCCGACGAGGACCCTGAGCTGTTCTTCCCCATCGGCGACTCCGGACCGGCGCTGTTGCAGACCGAAGAGGCCAAGGCCGTCTGCCGCCGTGGCTGCCCGCTGCTGGAGAGCTGCCTCCAGGGCGCCCTGGATCGCAACGAGTCCGGCGTATGGGGTGGCACGGACGAGGACGACCGCCGGCGGCTCAAGCGCCGTGCCGCCCGCAACCGCGCCCAGGCCACCGCGTAGAGGAGGGAGCACCCCATGGACGACCTGACCGAGATCCCGTACGAGTCGGACGAGTTCACCGAGGGCCCGGAGCTGAGCTACGAGATGTGGGTGGCCCGGCAGATCGGCCCCCGCAAGGTCGGCGGCCGCTACCGCAGCCGCTACAGCGGCGAGACGTACGAGGTCCTGGCGATCGAGGCCGGACCGCGTCCGACCTGGCCCACCTGGCAGATCACGGTGCGCGGCGAGGACGGCCAGGTCCGCTCGCACTGCACCGCCTGGGAGGACCGCGACCAGGTCATCGCAGAGCCCGAGAGCGAGCTCGCCCCGCTGTTCGCCGCCTGGGAGCTGGCGCATCCCGCCAGCACCGATCACCCCGAGTGGCGGCACGTCCTGGACGAGATCGCCCACCCCCTCACCACCCAGGCGTTCCAGCGCCTGGCCGTGGCGAGCTGAACGACCCCGCTCCTGACGTTGCCTGTCGTCCCCGCCGATCAGCGGCGGGGACGGCGGGGAGCAGCAGGGACATCCCCCGATCCCGCGCTCCGCGGCCGGGCCCGGCATACAGCTCCCCCCTGCCGGGCCCGGCTCCCCTCATACCTTCCCGTCGCCTTGAAGGAGGCCGCCATGACGAGCCCCAGCCCCCCGCTCCTGGAACACCCGCCGCACACGGAAGAACCCGAGACGTACCGGATCCCCGCTCCTCAGCACAGCGAGGCCGGGATGCACGAGCCCAAGCCCACCGTCGAACCGCAGGTGATCAAGTGGTCGCGCGGCGAGAAGTGGCTGCTGGGCGCGGGCATCGCCTCCGGCACCGGAGTCGGCACGCTCGGTCTGGCGTCGTCGTACCGGGCGCTGGAGGAGAAGGCCGCCGGGGCGGCCGCCGAGGGCGGCTGGGGGTGGGGCGCGTACGCGTGGATGCTGCCGGTCGGCGTCGACCTGGGCATTCTGACGTTCTCCATCATCAACCTGCTGCTGGTGAAGGCGGAGAAGCCGCTCGCCTGGGTCAAGTGGGTGCCCCGCGTCCTGACGATCGTCACCATCGTCCTCAACTGGTCGACGGGCGCGACGCTTCAGGGCAAGCTCGGGCACGCCGCTCTCGCCGCGCTGTGGGTGGTGCTCTCCGAGATCGCCGCTCACCTGTACGCCGCGCACATCGGCCGGCTCAAGGGCCGCCGCCAGATGGAGCGGATCCGCTTCTCCCGCTGGGTCTACCAGCCGGTCAGCTCGTTCCGCGTGAACCGGCTGATGAAGTCCTGGGAGATCACCTCGTACGAGGAGGGGCTGGAGCGCGACCGTGAGCTGATGGTCTACCGCTCCGGACTGCGCAGCGAGCACGGCCGCTGGTGGCGCTTCAAGTCCACCGAGGAAGAACTTCAGCCGCTGCGGCTCGCCGCGTACGGCATGACGATCGAACAGGCCCTGGAGGAGCCCGACCGGCAGGAGACAGCGAAGGACCTTCGGGAGCAGAAGCGCGATCTTCAGCGTGCCCAGGCGCGGCTTCAGCGCATTGAAGCGGAATCCAAAGTTAAGGCCGCAGAGCTTCAGGCGGAGGCCGCAGAGGTCCGCGCGCAGGGCGAGCTGGAGGCGGCCAAGGCGGAGGCCGAGGCGGCGGCTTCAGTGGCGGTTCAGCAGGCTGAAGCTGACCTTCAAGTCCGTCGCGCGCAGGCCGAGTCGGAGTCCCGGCGCCTTGCGGCCGAGGCCGAGGCGAAGGTCAAGGAGCTGGAGGCCGAAGAGCAGGCGCGTCAGGACGAACTGGCCCGCCAGCGGGAAAAGGACCAGCTCAGCTGGGAGTCGGAGCGCGCCCAGCTCCTTGCCCGGCAGCAGCAGGAAGAGCACCGCCGCGAGCGTGAAGCCCGCCAGCTGGAGGCTGAAGACCAGTTGAAGGAGAGCGCGGAGGCCGCCACCGCCCGCCGGATCAAGCAGGAGGAGGACAAGCGGGCCGCCCAGGCCGAGAAGGAGGCGGCTGAAGCCCGCGCGGCAGCGGTTGAAGCGGACCTGAAGGCCAAGCAGGACCGACTGAAGAAGGCGGAAGCGGAATCCCGCGCGAACGAGCTGGAGCGTAAAGCTGCTGAAGACGGTGCGGCTGCCGAGGCGGCCCGGTTGAAGGCAGCGCAGGACGCGTTGAAGGCGGCTGAGCTGGAGGCTGAAGCGCGACTCACTTCGGCTGAAAGGGAGGCTCGCAAGGTTGCCGACATGATCCGCGAGGAGGGCCTGGAGGCCATCAAGCTGACGCGGATCGAGCAGACCTTCGGCGTCTCCCAGGGCACCGCGTCCGGCCGGCGCAAGCGCGCCATCCAGATCCTCCAGGAGAGCGGCGAACTGTCCGCGGAAGCCGCCTGACAAGTGCTCTGACCTGCACGTATCGACTTACTTCGACGTGTCCACCGGCCCCCGAGCTGCTGATGACAACTCGGGGACACGGTGAAGGCGCCGAAGCGCCGACACCAACCCTGCCACGAACACCCCCCGGAAGGAGGCAAAACCGCAGGTGAGCGACACCAACCAAACCGCCCCGTGGAACAACCCCCCGGAGCGGAAGAAGACACTGCGGCGCAAGCGGGCCGAGAAGGCCGCACGCAAGGCCGAGCGCTGGGGCCGGCTGCTCGAGGAGGCTCGCCAGGAGGGCCCGGACCGGGAGGCCGAGGTCGCCTGGGAACGGCTGCGGGCGGCCTTCATCAACCTCCCCCAGGAGGCCCGCGACCGCGCGTACGAGTCCGTCGTGCTGGCCCTCGAGCACATCCGCGAGACGCACGCACAGTGACTGCCCGGCTGTGACACGAGCTGTGACGAGGCCTGTGACAAGCCGCTGTGACAGCCGAAACAGACCCCACCCGTACGGCCGCGCGCACCCACGCGCACAGGCGCGCCCGTGCGCGCGCGAGAGTACGACGCTCTGTAACGCCCTGTCAAACCCCCACCGAGTCCAGAAAGGACACCCAAAACCATGATCGACGCCGCTGTCAGCGCCGCCGCCGGCGGGGCCTGCGCCGGGTCCGCCGCGCTCCTCTTCTACGCGGAGAAGCTGCCCGGACTGAACAAGGTCACCAACAAACTCCACACCGACCGGGCCCAGGCAATCCTGATCGCCACCGCGTCCACGGCGATGGTCGCCACCCCGGCCGGCCAGTGGTGGAACGAGACCGTCAACACGGTCAACAACTGGTCTGTCAGCTCGGTCGGCGAGTGGACCGGCCTGATCGTCACCGGCATCCCCGCCCTGTTCGTCACCGCGATCTTCGTCAACGACCTGGTCACCCGGAAGGTCGAGATGCGCACCCGCATCCTGGGCGCGGTCATGCCGGTGCTCGCCTCCACCATCCCCGGCCCCGTCGGCGAGGGCATCCAGTCCGTCCTGGCCTGGGTCGTCACGACCGTCGGCCGCCTGGTCGCCGGCGCCTTCGGCATGGCCTGAGCAGGAGGTATCGAGTCGTGTTCGAACTCATCCTGCTCATCGCCATCGCCTACGCCGGAGCCCGCGGCGTGGAGAAGGTGACCGGCACCGACGACCGCCGCTACGACACCGCGGAGTCCCGCAAGACCGTCGAGAAGGTCGCCGCCAGCGGCTCGAAGGGCGGCTCCACCACGGTGGTGAAGGCGCCCGGCCCGACCGAGCCGGGCGGCACCTTCAGCGCCGCCGCCCCCCGCAGCGCGAAGATCGGCGGCAAGGCGGCGGTCCCGCTCGCGGTCATCACCGAGACCGGCTCCACCATGTGGAAGGCCGTCGGCGAGGGATACCGCGAGCGGTGGCCGGAGATCCGCGAAGAGCACCGCCGCAAGATGGCCGAGAAGGCCGAGGCGAGGCGGAAGAAGAAGGAAGAGGCCGCGGCGAAGAAGAAGGCGGACGAAGCCGCGGCCAAGGCCGGGCCTCCCCCGCCCTACCCGCCGAAGCCCACCGACCCGCCGACGGCCGGCGACCCGGACGCGGAAGCCGACGACCCGGACGCGAAGGACAAGCCGGAGGAGCCGAAGGCGTCCGAGCCGGACCCGAAAGCCGCCCCGACGCCGGCCGACACCGACCCGGACGACGACGCGGCACGGCCGAAGACCGAGGCCGAGCTCGAACGTGAACGGACCGAGCGAGAGAAGGAGCGGGCGGACAAGGCCGAAGCCGACCGCGACGAAGCGAAGAAGGAAGCCGAAAAGGCCCGCGACCGCGCGGCAACCGACAAGGTCCTCGCCGCGCAGAAGGAAGCCCGAGAGGCGAAGGAGCGCGCGGAGACGGCGGAGGAACGGGCCCGCGCCGCCGAAGCCAAGGCTGCCGATCCGAAGCCCGCCGACGCCGAACCCGAATCCCCCGCCGGGCGCCGCCACTTGAGCGTGGTGCCCGACCCTGCACAGAACGGAGACCCGATGTCCTCACCCAACATGGTCATCCCCGAAATCCGCACCCTGGACGGGCTGATGAACGCACTCACCCTCACGAAGGCGATGTGCGAGATGCGCTCGGAGGAGGCCATCGCGATCTCCGCCGACGACAAGTCCCTGTCCGACCGGCTCGACCAGATCGAGGCGGAGATGACCGAACTCGAGGTCGACGCCAAGACCCGGCAGGAGATCGACACGCTGCGCGAGTCCATCCACACCCAGTCCCAGGCCGCCGCCGCGTACGGCGCCGCCGCCAAGGACGCCGGCGACTTCGCCGTCGCCGCCGCGGCCGCTGCCTACAAGTCCCACGGCGGCATCGCCGAAGCCGTCCAATCCTCCCCGATCGAGCGGGCCGCCCAGGCCGGCTACTACGACCGGTGACCGGACCGCGGCGGGTCGAACCGTACGTGTGGACCTGGGAGGAAGACGGCATCACCCGCCAGGTCAACGTCCACTACACGCGGATCGGCACCACCGTCATCTACGCCCCCCGCCACTCCGGCGACTGGCTGCCGTGGTTCGACGCGGACTACGAGTTCGAAAGCGACCGCGGCCGCTGGGAGGCCGGCGACATCGTCACCCTCGGCTCCCCCGACGATCCCGGCTACGGGCTGATCGACCCCGACGACGACATCGACGCCCCCGAGGACTTCAGCGGCGTCATCGAGGACGTCGCCCCGAACAGCCCGGCCCTGCAGGAAGGAACCCACCCCATGCCGATCACGAAGATCCCGGACGTCGTCAACCACCGCGCCCTGCTCACCGCGCTCAACACCATCCGCGCGGAAGTCGAGACCCGCCAGGAGGACGTCGACAACCTCGCCGCCTGGTCCGGCGAGATGGCCGAGCGGATGCACGGCATCGGCGAAGAGCTCAAGGCGCTCAACGTCGACAACTACACCGTCGGCAACATGCACATGCTCGGTGACCTGATCACCGGACAGAAGAAGGCCGCCGACGCCTACAAGAACGCCACCGACACCTCCGTCACCCAGGCCGAGACCGCCGCGCGCACCGCGCACCGCAACCACGGCCGCATCCAGGACGCCGTCGACGACGCCGACGTGAAGATGGCGAAGAACACCTTCTACGACGCCGACTAGGAGCCGCCCCAACGCACCACACCAGGCCACCGGGACCGCCAACGGGCGGGCCCGGCCCCTGTGTTGCCCAGACGCCCCCGACCCCCGCCACCAGCTGGCGCGGTTCGGGGGCGGTGGGGAGCACCGGGCCCCCAGACCAACCACCCCGGATCTCCATCGCCCCGAGCATGAAGGGAAACCCGCCGTGCGCGCCCCGAAGAATCCCACCCCTCAGTACGTCGACCTCGCCGCCTTCGTTGCCGCGCAGACCAACCAGAACGTGGCCAAGGCGGCAACCGGCAAGAAGTCCTCACGCACCCTCCAGGAATGGGCGGTCGACAACCGCGGCCGCCTCACCCTCGCCGTCACCGCCGCCAGCATGGGCCCGGCCGGCGAACTGCTGTCCGCCACGCCCGACGGCTGGAAGACCGCCCTCACCCTTGGATTCGCCGGGGCCGCGGCCGCCGGCGCCTGGGGCTGGGTCCCCGGCCTGATCAAGTGGAAGGGCGTGTGGCGGCCCGCCCGCACCCTGCCCTCCGACACCGACCGCTATATCGGCCTGTCCATGCCCGTCACCGGCTCCGGCCTGCTCACCACCATGGCTAGCGTCGGCGGACCCGAGTGGGGCGACAACCCCTTGTGGGGCTTCTCGCTGGCCTGGTCGCTCGGCTACGGCGCCTGGGCCTGGCGGCGCTGGGGACGCCGCCCGACGGCGAAGACCCCGGGGCTCACCCAGCAGATGCTGGACTGGATCGAGTACGCCGCCGTCCCCGACGGCCCGTATCCCAAGAGCAAGCTGGTCTCCCCGATCGCCAACCCCAAGGGCGGCTGGTCGGCGGAGATCCACGTGCCGCGCGGCAAGTCGTTCAAGATCGTGGCACTGGACGACGTGCTGTCCTCCCTCGGCATCGACGACCCCGACCTGGTCGCGCTGGAGAAACTCTCCCCGCGCAAGGGCCGGGTCACGGTGTTCACCGAGAACCCGCTGAAGAAGGGCACCCTCTTCGGCCCCCAGCACGTCCTGGACCCGGAGACCGGCCTGGCACCGTTCGGCGTCTACTACGACGGCGAGCAGGCCAACTACCGGTTCTTCCTGCCCGGGTCCGGCGCGGTGCACGACTTCATCACCGGCACCTCCGGCTCCGGCAAGTCCCGCGCGCTGGATGGGCTGCTGGGCATCGAGCGGCGCAGCCCGCTGATGTGCTCGATCGTCATCGACCCGCAGGCCGGCCTGTCCCTGCCGGACTGGCCCGACGGTGTCGCCGTGTTCGCGCCGGGCAACGCCTTCGGCATCGTCGTCCTGCGCGCCGTGCACGCCCTGATGAAGGAGCGCGGCAAGCGGTACAACCGGCTGAAGTGGGTCGACGACAAGGGCCGCACCCGCGTCGGCCGAGCCTTCTTCGTGCCGGGCGAGCCCGACCCGCTGATCTGCGTCACCCTGGACGAGGCCCACGACCTCCTCAACGACCCCGAGTACGGCGAGGAAGCCGTCAAGATTGTTGGTGACCTCGTGAAGGAGGCCCGGAAAGTCGGCATCAAGTTCCGCCTGGCCAACCAGTCCCCCAACGCCTCGGAGCTGGGCGGCGAGACCCTGATCCGCGACATCCTCCAGGGCGGCAACAACCTGGTCCTGCGCTCCGGCTCCTCCGCGACCGGCAAGCGGGCCGCCGGCAACGCCCTCGGGGACATCGACCCGGGCGCGATCCCGAAGGAGTTCAACGACGGCACCAGCACCGGTGGCCTCGGCTACCTCGCCGGTCCCGACAACCGGTCCGCGATGTGGCGGGCCCCCAACGTCGAAGACGCCTACGGCCTGGCCCACGAGGGCGAGACCACCGGCATCGAGCAGGAAAGCATCGACGCGCTGCCGATCGTCCGCCACATCCTCGAAGAGCACGCGCTGATGCTCCGTCTGCGCAACGCCGGCGAGGACTACACGTACGACCCCGAGCGCTTCACCGACACCGCCCCGACCCAGGCAAAGAAGCCCGCGAAGAAGCAGGCCGTGCCCGCTGTGGCCATGGAGAAGGTGCCGGACGCCGTCGAGCCCGACGGGCCGACGATGTCCGACACCACCCGGCAGATCGTCGCCTTCCTCCACAAGCACGGCAAGCCCGCAGCCCCGGCGGTCATCTCCAGGTCGCTGGGCATCCCCAACCCCCGGGTGCGCACCGCCCTAGGGCGGATGAAGGACGACCCGAACGTGCCCGTCACCAACCTCGGCCACGGCGCCTGGGTCCACACCGACCACGCCGGCTACATGGCCGCCGCCTGACCCTGCGAAGGAGAAAGCCCATGCCCAGCACCCACCCCAGCGTCACGATCCTGAACGAGGCCACTGCCCTGGTTCGCCGTCGGGCCGCCCGTCTCGGCACCGAGCCCGTCCCGGCCCCGCCGGTCACCGTCGTCCTGGACGAGGCAGCCACGCTCCTCACCGACCCGTCCAGCCCCGCCCACGACCTGGTCGCCGACCTGCTGACCCGCGGCCGCGCCGTCGGCGTCCGCGTCGTCAGCCGCTCCAACCGCCAGTACGCCACGCTCTCGGAGCTGGACGCCGCCGCCGAGCACGGCGACCTGTAGCCACCACCCCGCCGCCCCACCACCGAGGCCGGTCCCTTTCCCCCGGGGGCCGGCCTCGGCCGTACCCCGACTCCCCTGGAGCGCCCGATGAACACCGAGCAGCACCTGGTCGACCAGGAAGTCGGCCCCCACTCCCCCGCCGTGCCCACCGCCATCTGGCAGCCCGCCCCCCAGCAGTACCCGCTCGTACAGCAGGCGGCCGCCCCGGCCCTGACGCTCTACCAGGTGCCGGTCCCCGGCGCCGTCCAGGTCCAGCTCCCCGACGGCCGCATCGCCTGGGGCCGCCCCGTGGAACACCGCCTGGACCCGGTACCCGCAGGCCCGCCGCGCGAGCCGATGCCCGCCTGGGCCAAGGCGATCGGCATGGTCGCCGGAAGCCTCACCGCTCTCGCCCTCGGAGGCGCGATCGCCCTCCGCATCGCCGCACCGGCCCTGGGAGGGCTCGTGGACCTGCTCGACATGCTCTGGAAAGTCGGGATGACCCTCGTGGTCATCCTGTTCGGCGCCGCCGTCATCGCACGCTCCCTGTTCGCCAAGGCCGCTGGCCACACCGGCAGCGACCACAGCAGCACAAGCGAGCCGTCGACCGTCGTCTTCGCCCCACAGATCGACACTGGGGGCAACCGGCTCATCGGCCGCGGCGGCGACGTGAACATCCAGTGGGGCGACGGCAACCGCAACAAGCAGTAACGCCCTCCCACCGGTTCGTCCCGCCGACCTGCCTGGTCCTCGGCCCGCCCGCACCTGCGAGCCCCGAGGACCGGCCAGGCCGACCGGCCTGCCCGCACCTTCCACCTCGCCAAGGAGCGATCCGTCATGGCCAAGCAGCAGCCCGGCCCCGTCCTCACCCTCCAGCCCGCACCCCAGCCCGGCTGGTGGCAGACCAACCGCCACAAGGTCCTCGCCGTCCTCGCCCTGATCGTCGGCTTCCTGCTCGGCCAGAACAGCACCGACGCCCCGGCCGCCACCAACACGCCGCCCGCGCACACCGCGCCCGCCGACACCTCCACCCCGGCGACGCCGTGATCCGGACGACCCGCCTGGTCCTCGCCCCGCCGTCCCCGCGCGGCACAGGGGCGAGGACCGGACAGGCCGCCCGGCCCCTCCTCCCCCCCCCCC
>NZ_JACTVI010000098.1 GCF_014495685.1 Streptomyces sp. TRM68367
GCCCTCGCCAGCGCGGCAGGACTCACCCACCCACCGGAGATCAAGACAGCGAGTTATTAATCGGCAAGCCCTAACTACACGGCATTGGCGCTAGTCCCTCAGACATCCACGGGGCGCCCGGGCCGTGTGCCCGGCCGTGCGGTCTGCCCATGCCCCGAGGACGAGGAGGTCTGAGGTATGGACGTGTCCATCGGCACGATCTGGGAGGCGGTCTCCCGGGCCCTGCCCGATGCCGTCGCCATCACCGAGCCCGGACGTGACACCACCTACCGGGAGTTCGACGAGCGCGCGTCACGACTGGCCGCCGCGCTGGAAGTGGCCGGGGTGCGCGAGGGCGACACCGTGGCCTGCTACCTGTTCAACGGTTCCGCCTACCTGGAGACGGTCTTCGCCGCCTTCAAGCTCGGCGCCGTGCCGGTGAACGCCAACTACCGCTACACCGGTGAGGAGCTCTCCGAACTCCTCACCGACGCCGACGCCGCGGCGGTCGTCTTCAGCGGTGCCCTGGCCGACCGGGTCACGCACGCCGCCGGTCACGTACGCACGCTGAAGCTGCTCGTGCGGGTGGGCGAGCCGCCGGCCGAGGGCCCGGCCGGGCCTGACGTACCCGCGCTGGAGGCGCTGCTCGCGGCGCACGCACCGCGCGAGCCGCAACCAAGGCCCGGCTCGGACCGGCTCTTCATGTACACCGGCGGGACCACGGGCAAGCCGAAGGGCGTGATCTGGCGGCTGAGCGATCTGCTGCACTCCCTGGTGGTCCCGGTCTTCCACCCGCTCGGTGTCACCGAGCTTCCCGCGACCCTCCACGAGGCCGTGGCCGTCGCCCTCAAGGCACACCACGAGGGCAGCGCCCCGACCACCATGCCCGTCGTGCCACTCATGCACGCCACCGGGCTGTTCAACACCATGGGCGCCCTGATGACAGGAGGCCGGGCGGTCACTGCCCGGCCGGGCGGCCTCGACCCGCAGAGCGTCTGGCGCACGATCGCCGAGCAGCGGGTCGGCACCGCCATCGTCGCCGGCAACGCCGTCACCCGCCCGCTCGTCGACGAGCTCCTGCGGGTGGAACGGGCCGGGACGCCGCACGACCTGCGCTCGCTGCGCCAGATGATCAGCTCCGGCACCGCGCTCAGCGATTCCCTCAAGAGGGCCCTGCACGAGCGTGCCGAGGTCACGATCGTCGAAGCCATCGCGTCGAGTGAAGGAGGCCCGTTCGCCTTCGCGATCACCTCCTCGGTGGAGGACCTGCCCTCCCGCTTCCGCCCCGTGCCCGCGACGCGGGTGATCGGAGCCGGCGACCGCTTCGTCGAACCCGGCAGTGACGAGACGGGCGTCCTCGCCTACTGCGGGCCCATGCCGCTCGGCTACTACAAGGACACCGAGAAGAGCGCGAGGACGTTCCGCACCATCGACGGGGTCCGGTACGCGATCCCCGGCGATCTCGCCAGGATCGAGGCCGACGGTGCGATCCTGTTCCTCGGACGCGGCTCGGGCGTGATCAACACCGGCGGGGAGAAGGTGCACCCGCAGGAAGTCGAGAACGTCCTGCTCTCGCACCCCGCGGTGCAGGACTGCGCCGTAGTCGGCGTCCCCGACGAGACCTGGGGAGAACGGGTGGGAGCCGTCGTGGCGGTCCCGCCCGGCACGACCCTCACCGGCGAGGAGCTGCGTGACTGGGTCCGGCGCAGCCTTGCCGGCTACAAAGTGCCGCGTTCCGTCGTCCTGACGGACTCCCTGCCGCGCACCCCGACCGGCAAACTCGAAGTCGCATGGGCCAGGAAGGCGGTCCAGGGCTCCGGCGCGGGCGACGGAACGTGACAGTCGGGTGTCAGAAGGCCGCTCTGAAACGGCCGTGGTGCCGCCGGGACGCGCCGGCGGATTCCCGGCGGCACCGCCGGTTCACGGGAGGTGTACGCCTCGGGACGTCGGCACCCGGTCAGCGGCGGCGTACGTCATGCTCTGCCGCCCTGTCAGATTTCAGCCCACGCGCTCCTGGCGGGCTTCGAGCGCCCGCAGCGCCTCCACCACGCTGGCCACGTGGTCCCGCATGGCCGCTTCGGCCTCCGCCGGGTCCCCGGCGACGATCGCCCCGATGATCCGCTGGTGCCGGGGCAGCGACACGCGAGCCCGTCCCGGCACTAGTGCCCGACCACCTGGGCCCGCAGCCGTTGGACGACCTGGTTGGCCGTCTCGTGGCCGGCGATGTCGCGCACACGGCGGTGCAGGCGGGCGTTGAGGTCGCTGTAGGCCATCAGTTCGCCGTCGGCGACCGCCTGGGCCATGTCCGCGCCGATCCCGCGCAGTTCCTCGGTCTGCGCAGGGCCGGCCCGCTCCGCCGCACGAGCGGCGATCAGGCCTTCCAGGACCATCCGCACCTCCGTCACCTCGACCGCCTCGGCGAAGGAGGTCTCCCGTACGCGGGCGCCGCGGTTGCGCTGGATCTCGACCAGGCCCTCCACCGCCGGCTGCTGGAGTGCCGGCCGGACGCCGGAGCGGCTGGCGCCGAACCGTTCGCACAGGTCCGCCTCGATCAGGCGCTGTCGCGGCACCTAGTCACCACGCAACAGCGCGGCCCGGATCGCATCGGTGACGTCGGTTCCAGCAGAAGTGCGCACAGTGCTCACAGTTCTCAGTCACCATCCACCACAGGTCCAGGTCGGGAAGATCGTCGAGAAGGCCGGCGGTCAGTCCTGATAGGTGACGCCCAGTTCGGCGAGCCTGGCACGCAGTCCGTAGTAGTCGACGCCCAGCGTCCCGGAGCGCAGGACCTCCCTGGTGGTGGCCTCCTTGGCGATCCGCTTCTCGGCGAGCTGTGCGGCCTCCTCCGCCTCGGCGAGGGGCACCACGACCACGCCGTCGTCGTCGGCGACCACGACGTCACCGGGCGAGACGGTCACCCCGCCGAGCGTCACGGGCACGTTGACCGAACCCGGGGACGCCTTCACCGTGCCCTGGGCGGACACCGACCTGGCCCAGACGTGGAACCCCATCTCCCGCAGCTCGGCGGTGTCACGCACACCGGCCGCCGTGACGAGGCCGATGACGCCCCGAGCGGCGAGGGAGGCCGCCAGCAGTTCGCCGAACATGCCGTCCGTGGACGGCGAGGTGGTCGTCACCACGAGGATGTCCCCGGGCCGGCAGACCTCGACGGCGGCGTGGATCATCAGGTTGTCCCCCGGATGGGAGCTGACCGTCACCGCCGGGCCGGCGACGCGCACGTTCTGCTGGTTCGGCTCGAGACCGGTTCCCGCGAAGCCACGGCGGCCGATGGCCTCGTGGACGGTGGACACCCCCGCCTGCGCGAGCCGGTCGACGACGTCGGTGGCGGGCCGGTCGATGTTCCTCATGACGACATGACGATTCGGCATGTCTCCTCCGGGCTGCAGGGCTGGTGTCAGAAGAATTACCTACGTCAGCACTATTGTCAACAATTATGTTGGCTATATGCTGACTCCAGGCGTCCCTCCCCTCGATCCAAGGAATCCTCATGGCCCACGACACCCCCACTCCGCCCGAAGGTGCGCTGCTGGTCGTCAGCGCGCACGCCGGCGACTTCGTCTGGCGGGCCGGCGGCGCCATCGCGCTGGCCGCCGGACGCGGTCAGCGTGCGAAGGTGCTGTGCCTCAGCTTCGGCGAGCGCGGCGAGTCCGCCCGCGCCTGGCGGGACGGCCTGTGCCTCGACGAGATCAAGGAGCTGCGCCGCACGGAGGCCTCGAACGCCGCGGCCGCGCTGGGTGCGGAGATCGAGTTCCTGGACACCGGGGACTATCCGCTGCTGGAGACACCCGAGTTGGTGGACCACATCGTTAACGTGTGCCGGGAGGTGAACCCCGCGGTCGTCCTCACCCACACCCTCGCCGACCCCTACAACGGCGACCACCCGGCCGCCGCCCGCATGGCGCTCCAGGCCCGCGTACTCGCCCAGGCGGTCGGCTACGACGCGCCCGGCGAACCGCTCGGCGCTCCCCCGGTGTTCTTCTTCGAGCCGCACCAACCCGAGCAGTGCGACTTCAAGCCGAACGTCCTGCTGGACATCACGTCGGTCTTCGACAAGAAGCGCAAGGCCATGGAGTGTCTGGCGGCCCAGCAGCACATGTGGGACTACTACACCGACCTCGCCAAGCGGCGCGGCGTACAGCTCAAGCGCAACGCCGGCCCCAACCTCGGCCTCTCGCACGCGACCATGGCCGAGGCGTACGTACGGCTCTACCCGCAGACGACCGGGGTGCTGGCATGACGGCGCCGCCCGGGACCGGTGGCCGCGGGACCACGCACATCTGGGTTCCGTTCCGCGACATGTCCCTCTACGTGGACTTCGCGAACGAGATCGCGGACGGGACGGAGGAAACCGCCCGGACGCCAGATCACCGGAGCCTGCTGGCCACTGCCGGCCCTGAGGACGGCATCACGTGCGACGACCGCTACGGAACACCGATGTGGCGCATCGACGTCCGGCGGCTGCACGCCGTGGTCGAAGCCCTCTGGAGCGAGGACCGCCAGGTGCGGATCCACCTCGACCAGTCGCCGCGGCCCGGTCGGGACACCGGCATGCGCGACGGATGACGTAGTCCGTGCCAGGACCATACGCCGCCCCGATCCGGTCATTCGAGCGATGACCTGCTCGTTCCCCGGTGGCTAGCGTCAGTTACGGCCGCCGATCCGCGGCGGGAGTGGTCCGCGAAACGACCGTGCCGAGGAGATGACGAACGTGACGAGCCCATCAGCCGCCGCCCCGGACACGCGCACTCTCGGTACCACCGGCGCCGGGTTCGAGGGCACCGTCACCGTACTGACGCGGCGGACGGTGGCGGACGATGTCGTGTCACTGGAGCTCGCACCACGCTCCGGTGACGACGGAGCGCTGCCGTCCTGGCAGCCGGGAGCGCACATCGACGTCCTCCTGCCCACGGGTGTCACCCGGCAGTACTCGCTGTGCGGCCCGGCACGGGACACGGCCCGGTGGCGCATCGCGGTGCTGCGGGAGCCAGCTGGACGCGGCGGTTCCCAGTGGATCCACGACAGCGCCCACGAGGGCGGCGAACTCACGGTGCGCGGTCCCCGCAACAACTTCCCCCTGCACACCGCCCCGAGGTACCTGTTCGTCGGCGGCGGCATCGGCATCACCCCGCTGCTCCCGATGATCGCCGAGGCCGCGGCCACGGGGGCCGAGTGGTCCCTGCTCTACGGCGGCCGCAGCCGCACGTCCATGGCGTTCCTGCCCGAGCTGGAGCGCTACGGCGAGCAGGTGACCGTGCGCCCGCAGGACGAGTACGGGCTGCTCGACCTCGCCGGCTTCCTCGGCGATCCCGACCCGTCCGCCCTGGTGTACTGCTGCGGTCCGGCCGGACTGATCGACGCGGTCGAGGCGTACTGCGCCACGTGGCCGACCGGGGCGCTGAATGTCGAGCGGTTCGCCGCGGCGGGCGGGCAGGTGCCCGCCGGCGGTACGGCCGAGCAGCCGGTCGAGGTGGAGCTGCGGTCGTCCGGGGTGACGCTGACCGTGCCGCCTGAGCTGTCGGTCCTCAAGGCCGTGGAGCAGGCGGGCGTTTCGGTCCTGTCCTCCTGCGAGGAGGGCATCTGCGGCTCGTGCGAGACCGCCGTCCTGGAGGGCGAGGTCGAGCACCGCGACTCACTGCTCACCGAGGACGAACGGGCCGCCAACGACACGATGCTCATCTGTGTATCCCGTGCCCGCAGCGGCCGCCTCGTCCTGGACCTCTGACCGGACTACTGATCCGACTGGACCTCTGAAAGGAAAAAAGACCCGCCATGCTGACACAGCACGTACGCAACGGCTGGTACCTGGGAGCGTGGTCCGACGAGATCGGCCGGACCCTCAAGCAGCGCTGGATCACGGACCTCCCGGTCTGCTTCTACCGGCTTCCCGACGGAACCGTCACCGCCGTCGAGGACCGTTGCCCCCACCGCAAGTACCCGCTGTCCCTGGGGCACTTGGACGACCAGGGCATCCTCCAGTGCGACTACCACGGCTACCGCTTCGACGGCCAGGGCGTGTGCGTCGGGGTCGCCGAGCAGGCCGACCGGCCCAAGGCGGCGCTGCGCCGGTTCCCGCTGGTCGAGCGGGACGGCGTCATCTGGATCTGGCCCGGTTCCCCGGAGCTCGCCGACGAGAGCCTGCTGCCCGACACCTCGTGGCTCACCGACCCGAACTGGACGCACGTACACGGTGTGGTCCCACTGAAGGCCCGGCACCTGCTGCTGGTGGAGAACCTGCTCGACCTCACCCACGAGACGTTCCTGCACCCGACGAGCATCGGCAACGCCGCCGTCGCCGCCACCCCCATCGACGTGACCGTGGACGGCGACCGGGTCGCCTTCAGCCGCCGCATGGTCGGCATCGAGGCGCCGCCGTTCTACGAGAAGTCCTGCCGGCTGACCTCCCCGGTGGATCGCTGGCAGGACGGCGACTTCTACCCGCCGGGCATCTTCGTCCTCAACATCCGCGTCGCGGCCACCGGCACAGAGGAGCCGGAGGGCTTCCACATGAAAGTGCTGTACGGGTTGACGCCCGCGCGCGGCAACGAGACGCACGACTTCTACGCCCTGGGCCGTGACTACCTCATCGACGACGAGGAGTTGACGAGGTTCCAGCACGAGCAGCAACTAGCCGTGATGCAGGAGGACGTCGACGCCCTGGAGGCGCAGGAGGTGATGTACGCGACCGATCCGGGTGGCTCCGCCGAGTCGAGCATCAGGTCCGACCTCGCCGCGCTGCGCGGACGCCGCGCGGTGGCGAAGATGCTCGCCCGCGAACAGCAGGGCGACCTCACCCCTCGTACCAGGGCGTCCGCATGAGCGGCCGCCACGTCTTCGTACTGCTTCACGGAGCCTGGCACGGCGGCTGGGTGTGGCAGCGGGTGGCGCCGCTGCTGCGCGCGGCCGGGCACGAGGTGCACACGCCCACACTGACCGGGGTGAGCGACCGGGCCCATCTCCTCACTCCGCAGGTCGGGCTCACCACGCACATCCAGGACGTGGTGGCGCTGGTCGAGGCCCACGACGCCCGGGACGTCGTACTCGTCGGGCACAGTTACGCCGGACAGGTCGTCACCGGCGTCGCGGACCGGGTCCCGGACCGGCTGGCGAAGCGGGTTCATCTCGACGCCTTCGTGGACGCCGACGGGGACGCGGCGATCGACCTGCTGCCCGCCCAAGTCGCCGGGCACTACCGGGAGTCGGTGTCCGGCCCCGGGTTCGGCTGGCTCATCCCGGTGCGCTCGCTGAGCGTGCTCGGCGTCGAGGAACAGGCGGACCTCGACTGGCTCGGGCCGCGGCTGACCCCGCACCCGTGGCTGACGTACACCGAGCCGCTGCGGCTGACCGGCAAGGCGGACCAGGTCCCCGGTGTCTTCGTCGAATGCACCGGCTGGGTGCGGGTGTTCACCCCGCACGCCGAGCGGGCCGCCGCCCGCGGCTGGCCGGTCCACGAGATCGCCACCGGACACGAGGCCATGGTCACCGCCCCGGGCCGCCTGGCCGACCTGCTGCTGGAGATCGCGGCAGCCTGACCCCGCCGAAGGGACGCCCCGTGGAATTCCTCGTCCGTACCGAGAACACCCTGCCCCCGGAGACCCCCGACGACGTCCGCGAGTCCCTGCGCAGGGGCGAGCGCGAGCGGGCCGTGCAGCTCAGGGAGGCGGGAGTCCTCAAACGGCTGTGGCGGGTCCCGGGCCGTAACGCCACCGTCGGCCTGTACGAGGCGGCCGATCCGGCGGAGCTGCACGACGCTCTGGCCTCCCTGCCGATGTGGAAGTGGATGGACATCACCGTGGAGGCGCTGGCCACCCATCCGCAGGAGAAGGCACCATGACCGGCCAGGAGAGCCCTCGGGTCGCGGTCGTCACGGGCGCCGCCGGCGGCCTCGGTCAGGCCGTCGTCCGCAGACTGGCCACGGACGGATTCACGGTCGCCGCACTCGATGTCGCCGAACCGGACGGCACCGGTGACGTTGCGGGTGCGCGGTCGTGGCGCTGCGATGTCAGCGACCTGGCGGCCACCCGCCGGACGGTGGGCGAGGTCGCCGAGACATACGGCGGAGTCGACGTCCTCGTCAACAGCGCCGGTCTGCTGTCGGGCCGTGCGCCCCTGATGGAGGCGACCCCCGAGGAGCTGCACCGCTTCTTCGCTGTCAACGCCGTCGGCCCGCTGCTCATGGTGCAGGCGTGCGTGCCAGACGCTCGTCTGTGACGGCGGCGGGCTCCTGCACTGACCACCACAGGAGCCACCACACAGGACAGGAGAGGAACGGTATGTCCAGCAGCACACCCCAGGTCCCCGGCACCTACGTCTTCGACGCCGCCGAGAGCCGCCGCGGACGGGCACTGAACCAGCTCTGCGGGTCCCTGAAGTACGCCGGGAACCGTGCGAGGTTCAAGGCCGACGAAACCGCGTACTGCGCGGCGTACGGCCTCACGGACGAGCAGCGGGACGCCGTTCTGCGGCGCGACTGGAACCGGATGATGGAGCTGGGCGGCTCCATCTTCTACGTCTTCAAACTCGCCATGGTCGACGGGAAGTCCATGCAGTACCTCGGCGGGGTCTTCACCGGCATGGCCCCCGAGGAGTTCGCGGAGGCGCTCAAGGCGGGAGGGCGGAGCTTTGGCTGAGGTGATATGGGGACTGGCCACCTCGCACGTACCGTCGATCGGTGCGGCCATGGACCACGGCAAGACCCACGACCCCTACTGGAAGCCGCTGTTCGACGGTTACGCGCCGGCGCGGGAGTGGATGGCCAGGCACACCCCCGATGTCGCGGTCGTCGTCTACAACGACCATGCCAACGCGCTCGATCTGAGTGTCACGCCGACCTTCGCGATCGGCTCGGCCCCGTCGTACCAGGTGGCCGACGAAGGCTGGGGCAGCCGCCCCGTGCCGACCGTCACCGGCGCCCCGGAGTTCTCCGACCACCTCGTCAGGAGCCTGATCGACGCCTCGTTCGACCTCACGGTGTACCAGGAGCTCGATGTCGACCACGGCCTGACGGTGCCCCTGTCGGTGTACTGCCCCGACCCCGGCGAGCGCTGGCCGTGCGCGGTGGTCCCCCTCCTGGTCAACGTCATCCAGTACCCGCAGCCGACCGCCGCTCGCTGCCTGGCCCTCGGCCAGGCGCTCGGCGAGGCGATCCGCGCCTGCCCCGAGGATCTCAGGGTCGCCGTCTTCGGCACCGGCGGCATGTCCCACCAACTCGCGGGCGCCCGCGCGGGGCTGATCAACCAGGACTTCGACCGGATGTTCCTCGACGCGATCGAGCACGACCCCGAGAAACTGGCCGCGCTGACGCGCGAGGACTACATCCGCGAGGCCGGCTCCGAGGGCATCGAACTCATCATGTGGCTGATCATGCGCGGCGCGCTGGGGCCGCGGATCCGCCGGGTGCACGAGACGTACCACGTGCCCGCGTCGAACACCGCGGCCGGGATGGTGTTGTTCGAGAACCTGAGCGTCCGTTCCTGACCGATGCTGCCCGGTGACTCATGCGCCTGCCGTCGTCAGCCCGGCTCGGCCATGGCCTCGGCGAAGCCGTCGAGGGCGAATCCGACGTCGAGGGGGTCGGCGTCGGAGCGCAGGACGCCCGCCTCGACCCCGGCCTTCAGCAGCGTGCTGAGCAGCAGACGACGATGGCGCGGGAGTCCCGGTCGCCGAGGTCCACGGACTCGTGGGGCGAGCGGTACGGCTTCGGGATCGTCTCCCTCGTCCTCGCGATCCCGCTGTCCGCGATCGGCGGCGCCATCGCCCACCTGCCCGGCATGCTGGTCGCCTGGCTGGGCATCGTAGGCGTCAACGTCACCCGGGCCGTCCGCACCCACCCAGGCCTGTTCGGCGGCCGCCGCGGATCCGGGAAGGACAACAACGCCTGGGAGAACTGACCGTCGGCGTGGCTGAGGCAAAAAAACAGCGGGGACCGCCGCACCCCCGTGTGACGGGGGGCGGGACGACGGCGGTCCCCGCGACGGACGCGGGCCGGCCGAAGCCCCCCGCGTCCGAGGCGTCCGTGGAGGTCCGGGAGCCGCTCCGGAGGTCCTTGACGCCGTATCGCGCCGGCCTGGGCGGGGAGCCGCTCCCGCCCTGCCGACACCCCCTAATCTGCCGGACCCGTGTTAAGCCGGTGCTGCGCGGACGTGACGCGCTCGTACCACTTCCGCGAAGTCCACGAAGATCACGTACGCCGCAAGTTCACCGCATACACCGGGAGTTCACCGGACGTTCGCCGTCACTTCCCGCCCTTGGCCAGGAAGGCCAGCAGGTCCTGCCGGGTGACCACACCGGTCGGCTTGCCCTCGACGAGGACGATCGCCGCGTCCGCCTTGCCGAGCACGGACATCAGGTCCGCGACCGGCTCACCGGAGCCGACCTGCGGCAGCGGGACGGACATGTGTCCCTCCAACGGGTCGTCGAGGGAGGCCGTCTTGCTGAACAGCGCGTCCAGCAGCTCCCGTTCCACGACCGAGCCCACGACCTCGGCGGCCATCACGTCCGGGTGACCGGCGCCCGGCTTCACCACCGGCATCTGCGAGACGCCGTACTCGCGCAGCACGTCGATGGCCTGACCGACCGTCTCCTCCGGGTGCATGTGGACGAGGGACGGGATGGCGCCGCCCTCCTTGTAGTCGAGGACGTCGCCGACGCGGGCGCTCGGGCCGGTGTCCTCCAGGAAGCCGTAGTCGGCCATCCACTCGTCGTTGAAGATCTTGCTGAGGTAACCGCGGCCGCTGTCCGGCAGCAGAACGACCACCACGTCGTCCGGCCCGAGCCGCTCGGCCACCCGCAGCGCGGCCACGACCGCCATGCCGCAGGAGCCGCCGACGAGCAGGCCCTCCTCCTTGGCCAGCCGCCGGGTCATCTGGAAGGAGTCCTTGTCGGACACGGCGACGATCTCGTCGGCGACGGTCCGGTCGTAGGCGGTCGGCCAGAAGTCCTCGCCGACGCCCTCGACGAGGTACGGCCGCCCGGAGCCGCCGGAGTACACCGAGCCCTCGGGGTCGGCGCCGATGACCTTCACCCGGCCGTCGCTGACGTCCTTCAGGTAGCGGCCGGTGCCGGAGATGGTGCCGCCGGTGCCGACGCCCGTGATGAAGTGGGTGATCTTCCCTTCCGTCTGTTCCCACAGCTCGGGGCCGGTGGAGTGGTAGTGGGAGAGCGGGTTGTTCGGGTTGGAGTACTGGTCCGGCTTCCAGGCGCCCGGCGTCTCGCGCACCAGCCGGTCGGAGACGTTGTAGTAGGAGTCAGGGTGCTCCGGATCCACCGCCGTAGGACACACGACCACTTCGGCCCCGTACGCCCGCAGCACGTTGATCTTGTCCGTGGAGACCTTGTCGGGGCACACGAAGATGCACTTGTAGCCCTTCTGCTGGGCCACGATGGCGAGCCCGACGCCGGTGTTCCCGCTGGTCGGTTCGACGATCGTGCCGCCGGGCTCGAGCTCGCCGCTCTCCTCCGCCGCCTCGATCATGCGCAGGGCGATGCGGTCCTTCACGGAACCGCCCGGGTTGAAGTACTCCACCTTGGCCAGGACGGTAGCCCTGATGCCCTTGGTCACGCTGTTGAGCCTCACCAGCGGGGTGTTGCCGACGAGGCTGATCATCGAGTCGTGAAATTGCACCGTTGTCTCCGGATGCTGCAAAAGATGTGGTCGAAGTGGTGCCGTCAGCCTACGGCCCCCAGAGGCCGTTCACTCCCCGTTGAGATTGGGCGACGGTCTGTACGGGGCAAGCAAGTGGGTGTACGGCTTCGAGGAGGTGGCGGCGACGCATGACGAGCATGTCGAGGGCGAGGGTGGCCCGGCGGATCGCGGCCGGCGCGGCGTACGGCGGCGGCGGGATCGGCCTGGCCGGCGCGGCGGCGGTCGGTGTTCTGCTGGCCGAGGTGCAGCTGGCGAAGCGGCGGGTGGGCATCGGCACGCCTCCTCGTGTGCCGAACGCGGACGGTCTGTACGACGGCACCGGCGCCGTTCCCGGTCAGCCGCCGCTGCGGCTGGTGATGCTGGGCGACTCCACGGCCGCCGGCCAGGGCGTCCACCGGGCCGGGCAGACGCCGGGCGCGCTGCTCGCGTCCGGGCTCGCGGCGGTGGCGGAACGCCCGGTGGAGCTGCGCACGGTCGCGGTGCCCGGTGCCCGCTCCGACGACCTGGACCGGCAGGTGGCGCTGGTGCTCGCGGACTCCGCCCGGGTACCCGACATCTGCGTGATCATGGTCGGCGCGAACGACGTCACCCACCGCATGCCCCCCACCCGCTCGGTCCGGCACCTGTCATCGGCGGTACGGCGGCTGCGTACAACCGGCGCGGAGGTGGTGGTGGGCACCTGCCCCGATCTCGGCACGATCGAGCCCGTCCAGCAGCCCCTGCGCTGGCTGGCCCGACGGGCCTCCCGCCAACTGGCGGCCGCCCAGACGATCGGAGTCGTCGCACAGGGCGGCCGCACGGTGTCGCTGGGCGACCTGCTGGGCCCCGAGTTCGCAGCGAACCCCCGTGAGCTGTTCGGCCCCGACAACTACCACCCCTCCACCGAGGGCTACGCGACCGCGGCCATGGCGGTCCTCCCGACCGTCTGCGCCGCCCTGGGCCTGTGGCCGGCCCAGGAGGAGCGCCCGGACGTCTCCCGCCGAGAGGGCTTCCTGCCGGTTGCTCGCGCGGCAGCCGAGGCGGCGTCCGAGGCGGGCACCGAGGTCACAGCCGCGGCGCCGACGGGCCCGAGGGGCCCATGGGCGCTGCTCAAGCGCCGTCGCCGACGCCGGGTGCCGGAACGGGAGCCGGAGCGGGAACCTACGTCACCGCCTGCTTGAAGGCCACCCGGCAAAGCAAGCGCTTAGAAAAGTGCGGCCCGTGTCACACCCGGGTACACGTGACCCGGACCATACGGCCGGGTAACTTCCCAACCAGCCCTGCACCAACCACTCGGTATGCCATGGAGCCGTGATGCCCGAAGCCGTGATCGTCTCTGCCACCCGCTCCCCCATCGGCCGCGCTCGCAAGGGCTCCCTGAAGGACGTCCGCCCGGACGACCTGACCGCCACCATCATCCAGGCCGCCCTCGCCAAGGTCCCCCAGCTGGACCCGAAGGACATCGACGACCTGATGCTGGGCTGCGGCCTCCCCGGCGGCGAGCAGGGCTTCAACCTGGGCCGCATCGTCGCCGTACAGATGGGCATGGACCACCTGCCGGGCTGCACGATCACCCGGTACTGCTCCTCCTCCCTCCAGACCTCCCGCATGGCCCTGCACGCCATCAAGGCCGGCGAGGGCGACGTCTTCATCTCGGCCGGCGTCGAGATGGTCTCCCGGTACGAGAAGGGCAACTCCGACAGCCTGCCCGACACGCACAACCCCCTCTTCGCCGACGCCGAGGCCCGCACCGCCACAGTCGCCCAGACCGAGGGCTCCACCTGGCACGACCCGCGCGAGGACGGCGTCCTGCCCGACCCGTACATCGCGATGGGCCAGACCGCCGAGAACCTCGCCCGCGGGAAGGGCGTCACACGCCAGGAGATGGACGAGTTCGGCGTGCGGTCCCAGAACCTCGCCGAGGAGGCCATCAAGAACGGCTTCTGGGAGCGCGAGATCACCCCGGTCTCGACCCCGGACGGCACGGTCGTCAGCAAGGACGACGGCCCCCGCCCCGGCGTCACCCTGGAGGGCGTGGCCGGCCTGAAGCCGGTCTTCCGCCCGGACGGCCTGGTCACCGCAGGCAACTGCTGCCCGCTCAACGACGGCGCCGCCGCGCTCGTCATCATGAGCGACACCAAGGCCCGCGAACTCGGCCTCACCCCGCTCGCCCGGATCGTCTCCACCGGCGTCTCCGGACTGTCTCCGGAGATCATGGGCCTGGGCCCGGTCGAGGCCTCCCGGCAGGCCCTCGCCCGCGCCGGCCTGACCATCGACGACATCGACCTGGTCGAGATCAACGAGGCGTTCGCCGCCCAGGTGATCCCCTCCTACCGCGACCTGGGCATCCCGCTGGAGAAGCTGAACGTCAACGGCGGCGCCATCGCCGTAGGACACCCCTTCGGCATGACCGGCGCCCGCATCACCACCACGCTCATCAACTCCCTCCAATTCCACGACAAGCAGTTCGGCCTGGAGACGATGTGCGTCGGCGGTGGCCAGGGCATGGCCATGGTCATCGAGCGCCTCAGCTGAATCGACCGAGTCGACCGAAAGAGACCCGTTCTGGTAACGGGTGATGGACCCAGCGTGACGCATCGGCCCGGAACCCCGGAATCACGGGGTTCCGGGCCGATTTGTGATCCAAACTCCCCCAGGATGTGACCTATCTCCCTCGCCACAGGGATATGTGCAGGTCAGACCAGCCGCACCAGCACCCCCAGGACCCAAAGCCCTGTCCGTTTCGTGACGCTACGCACTGACAGCTGGATAGTCCGCCCTTCAAGCTGATGTAGGAAGTCGGGGGTCGACTTTGAACCGGGAGTACGTCAGTGAGCGCCATGCCGATCGCCCTGCTGATCACCACGGCCGCCACCGGCGCCGTGGGCGTCGCGGTCCTGCGCAGCATCATGGTGCTGCGCCGACAGGTCGCGGCCCTGCACACCGAGCTCGCCGAGAACCGCGCCGCCACCGCCCAGGGACTCGTCCCCAAGGCCCGCACCGCCGCCGACGCCGACGAGATACGCGCCGCGGTGGCCGAGGCGCTCGCCGAGGAACGCGAGCGTGAGCTCGCCGAGGCGCGGGCGTTCTGGGCCGCCCAGGAGGCCCGTGACGCCGCGGACACGCCCACTCTGCTGGGTCTGTCCGACAGCGACCTGTTCCTGCCCCGTCAGGCCGATTTCGCGGGCCTGGAGCCACTGGAGCCGGTGACCGAGCCCGGCCCCGAGACCGACGACACCCTCGCTGGGGGTGCCCCCTCTGGGGGAGACTCTCCGGAACTGGCCGCGGCCCGCCGCCGCCACCCCTCGCACCCCGACTTCGTTCCACACCCGTCACCGGTCGTGAACGACCACGAGCGCACGGTGGCCACCCTCGAGGAACTGGCCACCGCCCGAGTCGAACTCGCCGACGTCCGCCCGGGCCCCCTCGGCACCCTCGACGTCTACGTCTTCGCCGACGGCACCACCCTGTGCCTGACCCCCGGCCACCGCGAAACCGCCGACCGCCTGGCGGCAGCCCTGCACGCAGGCGAAACCCCCACCCTCCTCGGCGGCTCAGGCATCTCCGGCGCCTACACCCTGACCTTCCAGTGCGGCAGGGAAAACGTCTACATCCTGGCGGATCGCGTCATAGCGTCCCTGTAGGAAAGCGCCCCGTAAGGGGCGCGGGGCTGTATCAATATGCGGCTCCGCCGCGTGGGCGCGAGTGGCCACACCCCACCCGCAGCCGCTGACGACCCTCAAACCCCCGCCCTCTTCCGCGCCTCCTCAACCAACCGCACAGCCTCCCCCACCTCATCGTCGGTCGTGACCACAAGCGCCAGATCATGCCCCGCAACAGTCACCTGATCCGCGGCCGCAAACATCCCCGCATCCGGCATCTCCCGAGGCTCACCCCCCGGCGCCTCCAGAACCTGCGCCCACTGAGCCAACTCCCTGGCCAGCGCCAGCGCCTCCGCGGCAGCGCCCCGCTGCAACCGACTCTGCGGCGCCGCCCTCAACCGGTCGGCAAAGTGATCCACGGCCTGCGTCAGTCGCGTCGTATCCACCACGCCCCGACCCTACGCACCGCACCGGGACTGTTGCCAACAGGCGAACACTCAGGCACCGTGACCTGAAGGACCGGCTTACACCCCAGCGTCCGGAGGCGCCGATGTCCCAAGTCTTCTCCGAGGAGACCCATCGCAATCTGCTCGCCCGCATCCCCCACTGCACCGGTCGTGAAATCTCCGACTGGATCCGCACCGTCGAAGAAGGCCCTGCTCTCTTTCGCTTCGAGGAGAAGGTCAGCTGGCTCCGGCACGAGCACAACCTCGCGTACGGCCACGCCAAGGCGATCATCCACGAGTACGACTTGAGGAGGGCCGCGCGAAGGCTCTAGGCACGCACCGCCTGGACGACGAAGGGCCCCGGCCGAAGCCGGGGCCCATTCGCCTGCAACCGAATCCGTACGACCGTCCGCGGACGACCGGCGGAGACTAGTCGCTGCTGTTGAGGATCGCGATGATCCGCAGGAACTCCAGGTAGATCCACACCAGTGTCAGCGTCAGGCCGAAGGCCGCCAGCCACGCCTCCTCGCGCGGCGCGCCGTACGCGATGCCGTCCTCGACCTGCTTGAAGTCCAGGGCGAGGAAGCAGGCGCCGAGGATGACACCGATGACGCCGAAGACGACACCGAGCGCACCGCTGCGGAAGCCGAGGCCGTCACCGCCGCCGAAGACCGCGAACAGCAGGTTCACCATCATCAGCAGGATGAAGCCGAGCGCCGCCGCCATCACGAAGCCGTAGAAGCGTCGGTTGACGCGGATCCAGCCGGCCTTGTAGGCCACCAGCACACCGACGAAGACCGCCATCGTGCCGAGCACGGCCTGCATGGCCGCGCCGCTGGCGATGCGGTTGTCGACGACGCTGGAGATGACGCCGAGGAAGACACCCTCGAACGCCGCGTACGACAGGATCAGCGCAGGCGAGGCCTTGCGCTTGAAGGCCTGTACGAACGCCAAAACCATGCCGATCAGCGCGGCGCCGATGCCAATGCCGTACGACCGGCTGAGGTTGGCGTCGTCGACGGGCAGCAGGGCCCAGGAGAGCGCGGCCGTGAGGACGAGCACGCCGAGCGTGCTGCCTGTGCGCAGGACCACGTCGTCGATCGTCATCCGGCCGGTGGTGACCGGTGCCTGCGGCGGCGCGCCGTGCTGCACGTCCTGTTGGGCGTACGGGTTCTGCGCGTAGGGGTTGCCGACCGGCTGGGCGTAGGGGTTGCCCTGCGCGTACGGGTTGCCCTGCGTGGCGACGGCGGGTCCCCCGGCCTGCGGCGCGGTGTTGAAGCCCGCGTAGCCGCTGTCGCGGCTGAACCCCCGTCGCGAGAAGACCGGGTTTCTGCTCCTCATTTCACTCCTCCATGGCCGCACTGGCTGGGCCTTGGCTCAAGAGTAATGGAACGGCAAAGGATTGACCCTAGTGCTTGTGGAGGATCTTTCCCTCGCCGTGGTGCGCAACACGCTACGCGTGTCCTTGATTCCCTGCACCGGAGGGGGTCATTCATGACCAACCTGCGACGCGTCCGGAACCAGTCGGAGACCATCAGCTTACGCCGACTGTACGTCACCCGAACGGGAAGCCCGTGTAGCCCTCGGCCAGGTCGGTCGCGGCGGCGCGTGAGGAGGTGAGCCGCTCCAGGCGGGCGAGCTGGAGGCGGTCCTCGAACGGCGTGGCGCCGGGGGCGCGGTGCAGCAGCGTCGTCATGTCGTACGAGAACCGCTCGGCCTGCCAGACGCGGCGCAGGCAGGTCTCGGAGTAGGCGTCGAGCAGCTCGGACGAGCCGGTCTCCTTCTCGTACGCCAGTGCCCGCGCGAAGGTGACGACGTCCCCGACGGCGAGGTTGAGGCCCTTGGCGCCGGTCGGCGGCACGATGTGCGCCGCGTCGCCGGCGAGGAAGAGGCGGCCGTACCGCATGGGTTCGTGGACGTAGGAGCGCATGGGCGTGACCGACTTGTGGGTGATGGGGCCGCGTTGCAGTCTCCAGTCGTCGGCCGTTTCGAAGCGGCACTGCAATTCGTCCCAAATCTTCTCTTCGCCCCACTCATTGGCATCCGTGCCCTCGGGCACCTGGAGGTAGAGGCGGGAGACGAAGGATTCCATAGGGAGCGAAGCGACTTCCCTGGAAGGGTGGTGGCGGGAGACGGGCGGACGCATGGAGAGGAGGGCGAAGCCGCGGTCGTGGCGGGCGTAGACCAACTCGTCGTGCGAGGGCGGTACGTCGGCGAGGATGCCGAGCCAGCCGAAGGGGTACGTCCGCTCGAAGACCCGGGTGAGTTCGGCGGGGATCGTCTTGCGGGCGACGCCCCAGAACCCGTCGCAGCCGACGACGTACTCGCAGTCGAGGACGTCCTCGCGGCCCTCGTGACGGAAGCGGATGCGCGGGCGGTCGGTGCCGGCGTCCTCGACGGCCAGGGCCTCGGCCTCGAAGAGCAGCGGGCCGCCCTCCTTGAGCTGGAGGGCGATGAGGTCCTTGCAGACCTCGGTCTGGGCGTAGACCGTCACGGACTTACCGCCGGTGAGGGCGGGGAAGTCGACGCGGTGGCGCCGTTTTGCGAACCGCAGTTCGATGCCGTCGTGGCGCAGCCCCTCGCGGTCCATGCGCTCGCCGACGCCGGCCGCGCGCAGTACGTCCGCGGTCCCCTGCTCCAGGATCCCGGCGCGTTGCCGCCGCTCGACGTAGGCGCGGTCGCGGCTCTCCAGGACGGCCGAGTCGATGCCGGCGCCCAGCAGCAGCCGGGCGAGCAGGAGGCCGGCGGGGCCGGCTCCGATGATGCCGACGGTGGTGCGCATCGGGCGTTCCCTTCCGCTGTTCGTCTGGTGAAATTTCTTTCACCTCTTGCTGACGTGAGTCTCTGACCGCACATGTCCGCTGTCAACGGCTGTTGCGGTGAACTCTTCAGTGACTCCACCCACCGCTAAAGCGGCGGGCTTCCTGCGTCGGTGGCTAAGCATCGTCGCAGGGGACCAGCCCGGCCCTGTGCAGGACGTTCAGCGCGCCCACACGGTCTGCGTTCTCCACCAGACCGCACCGGACACACTCGAACTTCGCTTGAGTGACGCGGTTCTCCTTCGCGACGTGCCCGCATCCACCTATCTCGGGCGGGCACGTGCGGGAGGTGTTGCGGGCGTCCACTGGGATCACTCGGCGACCGGCGCTCTCAGCCTTGTTCGCCAGGATCGACAGGAACTGTCCCCAACCCGCGTCGAGGATGCTTCGGTTCAGCCCGGCCTTGGCGGCGGCGCCGTTCGGGAGGAACGCGCCGTCGTTCTCGGGGTCGGGCTTGGCTGCGGGCGCCTTGGTCATGCCCGCGGTGTTCAGCTTTTCGTGCCCGATCACGTCGTGCTCACGGACCAGGGCGAGAGCCTGCTTGTGGTGGTGGTCGAGGCGCTGCCGCCGGATCTTGGCGTGCAGCTTGGCGACCTTCCGCGCCGCAGCCCGATGCTTCTTCGTCCGGCGCTTCGTGTGCTTGGGAAACGTCGCAAGGTGCTGCTGAGCTGCCCTCAGCTGGGCGGCCATCGCGTCGAGGAACTTGGGGTTTGGGGCGTGCCCCCCGCTGGAGTCGGTGAAGAAGTGCACGGTACCCATGCCGATGCCGACGACGCTGCCTGTCTGTGGCAGGGACTCGGCGGGAACCTCGTCGCAGGCGAGGACGACGTACCAGCGGCGGCCTTCCCGCTTGATACTGATCGTCTTCACCCGGCCCTTGACGGGGCGGTGCTGGTGGACTCGGACGTGACCGATGCCTTGCAGTCGTACGCGGGTCTGGGTGTCGTGCGGGGTGGAGTCCCAGCGGCAGCCGTCCCCGTCTTTCGGGAAGGTCACGGTGTCGAAGTGTCCGACGCCCTTGAACTTGGGGTAGCCCGGCGTCAGACCAGCCTTCACCCGCTTGAAGAAGGCAGCGAATGCCGTGTCCAAACGCCTGAGCGTCGTCTGCTGGCTGGAGAACGACCAGCGGCCCTGACACTCGGGGTCGAAGGCGCGGATCTCCTTGAGCTGCGCGGACTGGTCGCCGTACTTGATGCTCGTCTTCGAGCTGTGCCGGTAGGCGTCCCGGCGTTCCTGCAGGGCGCCGTTGTAGAGCGAGCAGTGATCCCGAAGCATCTGCGTGAGTGCCTGCTCCTGGCGCACGGTCGGCCTGAGAAGGAACTTGTAGGTGCGTATCAACCCCGCGTCTCCTTGTCCTTCTTCCAGGGGCGCTCCCACTGGGTGTCGATGTACTTGTTCACCGCGTCCGCGCTGACCGCGCCGACCGAGGCTGCAAAGTACGAGGACGACCACAGCGTGGGCAGCTTCGACTTCAGGTGCGGGAACTCCGCCCGCAGCACGCGGGAGGTGAAGCCCTTGAACTGGTTCGCCACGTATGAGGCCGACGACTTCGGATCGTGTTTCACGAACAGGTGGACGTGGTCGGGCATCACCTCAAGGGCCACGATCTCCCACCCCCGTTCGTCGGCCTTCTGCCGGATCAGCTCGTCCAGGCGTTCCGCGACCCGGCCGCCGAGGACCGGACGGCGGTACTTCGGGCACCACACCACGTGGAGCCCGAGGTCGTACACGCCGCCAGAGAACCGGCGAACCTTCCTGGTCACAGTCACGCGATCAGTATACACACGCAACAGGTCTACTGCTGCTAGGAGTTGGTCACCGCGAACAGTGCAGATCCGTGCACCAAGCTGAGGTCAGAGCAGTCCAAAGAAGCCATTCCCCACCCCGCTAAAGCGGGGCGTCCCCTGGCCAGGTCCTGATGGAGGGTGCAGCCAAAGCGGCCGCCAAGTGTGGCCGCGCATGATGTCGGAAGTGCCCGGAACCGGACTTGAACCCTTATCGACCGGACACCAATCAAGCCTCTGACCTGCAACAACGCGCCCACCTGCACGGATCGCTCCCGACGCGAGCCCGCATCTCCCCGCATCTCCCCGCATCAGCCCGGATGCCAACGGCTACGTGTTCCCGTGGGAACACGGCGGGAACACCCTGAACGCGCGGTAGCTGTGACCTGCGAACCTACCCGGAGAGCCCGCCCTACCGGCCGAACTCGCCTGCCTCACCGAGCAGTCGGCCAGGATTGACCGAAATGCATCGCACACGACAATGACCCCGGCCGCCTGCAAACGACAGTGGCTCGGGCCACCTGTCAGTCAGCGGCCAAGGACCGCTTCCCGGGCGGCACGTGACCAGATGGCCTGTTGCCGGGCGGTGAAACCCATGCGGTTCCAGTGGAAGAGGACGTGCCGGGATAGGACACCGCGGAGGCCGAGCCCAAGGAGCCCGTCCCGCGCGGCATCTGCCAGGGCACGCCCCCCGTGCTCCATGCCGGTCACCCAGCACTGCAACGGCGCGAGCGAGCCGCCAGTGAGTGCAGGGCCGGCGTCGAGCATGAGTAGCTGCCGCATCGTCTCCGCCATGGCGCTGACCTTGTCGGCGGAAACGTCTTCGGGCAGCGGCCGTTTGACCTCGATCTGCCCCCACACATCGCCTTGCTCCCCCCATTCCAGCCCGGCGGCTCGCAGGAACAGGGTGGTGACGAGCAGAGAGGTGGCCTTAGCGTCGAGGGCTCCATCGGTTTCGCTGGCGGCGTGCTGATGGTAGTCGAGTACGCCAATGCTGTCGGTGTGGAACACCCGGTGAGTGATCGTCATGCCGTCTGGGCCGCCGAAAGCGACGCTCTCCGGCTCGTACAGATACGGGCACCAGTCCTTCACCACGTTCCAGGACACCGCGCTGTCGAGGGCTTCGGTTACGTGCGCGAGGACGTCCTCGGCCGGTGTGTCCGGGCTGGGGTGAACACGCAGGCGCCAGCAGGGGTACTTACGCAGGAACCACCACGCCCCAACGGGTGCACCGCGCAAGGCGGGCAGGAGGTAGGCGCGGAAGGCCCGTTCAGCGGTGGGGTAGTCGGCGAACTCGATGTTCACCTGGTGCCAGCCCTCGGGGCTGGCGTCGAGCGCAGCCCGGCCGGCGGCGCGGTACCGCTCGACCGCGGCAGCCAGCCGGGCGGGGGACGTCCCCGCTCGGCCTGCTGCGTCCGCGATCGGCAGCCCGCCGAGAACGGACCAGATGGCGTTCTCGACCGGGCTGGTGTCGTGCTCGTGCACTATGTCGTCCTCTTCAGCTCAGGAGCAGGCAGGCGTCCCAGTCGGTGATGGGCCCGGCTCCTGGTTCAGCGCTCTGGAACGCCAGGACGGCCCCGGCTTCCCCTTCAAGGAATCCGGTCTCCTCCGGCGCGTCGGCGACGAGAAAACGCTGCCTGAGCAGGGGAAGGCGGACGTTGAACGCATGCGGGGCCTCTGCGTCCTCCGCGAAGCGCTGCACCGTGCGCAGAACGCCGCCAACGCCGTGGCACAGGCCGCGATTTGAGAGCTTGTCGAGTTGGTGCGCGTCGTCCAGGCAGTACAGCAAGGCGCGCTCGGCCATCCGTTTGCGGTCCTCGTCGCCGAGGGCGATGGCGGCGAGCTGCTGTGCGCGGGCAAGGCCCGGCGTGCCGTAGCACCAGGACGGGGTGGCGGGGAGGGCGGGAGCGGGGCCGGTCGCGCTGATCCACCGAGGCCAGCGGGTTCCGCTGTGGTCGCTCTGTCGGATCCCGTCGAGCCAACGGCAGATCCGGGTCATGGCGGTGTCCTGGTCATCGACGGTGATACCGCGCCGTTTCGCAAGGGCGAGCAGAGCGAGGGGGCCGCCGATTATCTAGGGTTGTCAAGCTTCAGTGCAGACAGGCTGGTTGTGGGTGGTTCAGGGACGTCAGGCACGTGCCTTGTATGGGTGTTGACGTGCGATGCCCCCTGCGCGTGTGGGATTCGCAAGCGTGGGGCCTGGGTGACGGGCGGCCGCAGCGGCTGGTGAGGGCGTCGACCTCTGAGGGAAATCGGGCGCCGACGGGCCGGTGGTGCAGCTCACTTACCGGCTTCGTCGGCGTCCCCGGGAGCAACACGCTTCTATTGGAGCTGAGTGTGCACGTTGTCCTCGAACAGTTCTCGGGCACGGCGCAACAGTGCTTCCCGCACATCGTCCGGCGACAGGACCCGGAGCGGTGTACCCAGACTGAGGAGGTACTTGGCGAGCCCGTCCGCGTCGGGGCCGCCGATGTCGACGATCGTGGCGTTGGGGCCTTCAGCACGGTGGGTGCCTACCGTCGGTGGGATCTTCCGCAGTGCCTGGTCCATGGGCAGCGGGAGGCGGATCGTCACGTAGAGCGGGTAGGCGCCGCTCGCGATGGAGTGGGAGACGAGCAGCGCCGGGTCGGGCGAATCGACGAGTTCCACCGCATGTCCGGTCGACTGTATCTGCACAACCCTGTCGGCCCGGAACGTCCGCCACTCGCTCCGCGTCACGTCCCGGGCGACGAAGTACCAGCGGCGTCCCGTGTGCACCAGGCGGTACGGATCGACGTCCCGGACCGTGGCCTTCCCTTCCCGGTCGCGGTATGACATACGGGCGCGTTCCCCATGGCGGCAGGTGGTGGCCAGTTCCAGCAGCATGCCGGGCGCGATCTGCGGCTCGTCGGGCCGGAAGGTGTGCACGAATGCCGCATCCATCTCGCCCAGGCGGCCCGCGATCTTCGGCGGGAGGACTTGCCGCAGTTTCAGCAGCGCCGACAGCGCGGCCTGGTCGCTGCCGAGGACGCCGCTGAGCGCGGCCTCCCGCAGCCCGACAGCCACGGCGAGTGCTTCTTCGTCGTCGAGGATGAGTGGCGGTATCCGGGTGCCGCCGAGGCGGTAGCCGCCCCATGGCCCGGGGTCGGATTCGATTCCGTAGCCGAGTTCCCGGAGCCTGGCGACGTCCCGCCGCACCGTGCGCTCGGTGACCGCCATCCGCTCGGCGAGCTCGCCGCAGGTCCACGACGGGCGTGCGGACAGCAGTGAGACCAGTCGCAGCAGGCGGGCGGATGTGCTGATCACATCGTGAAGTGTCTCGCATGACCAGGACTGAATCTGTCCTGGTCTCGTCATAGCGTCTTTCCCATGAGCACTGGAAACACATCCGCGCCCGCGATCCGCTATGCGGTCGTCACGTTCGACTGCCCGGACCCCGCCGAACTGGCCCGCTTCTATGGCGACGCCCTCGGCCTGCCCGTCGCCTACTCCACTGACGACTTCGTCCTGCTCGGCCAGGAGGGCTCAGCTGGACTGGGGTTCAACAGACTGGCCGACTACCGGCGTCCCACCTGGCCGGACCCCTCCCAGGAGAAACAGGCCCACATCGAACTGGGCGTCGACGACCTGGACTCCGCGCAGGCTCACCTACTGGCCCTGGGCGCTGTCGAGCTCCAGACCCAGCCCCAGCCCGATCGGTGGAGGGTCCTGCTGGATCCCGCCGGCCACCCATTCTGCATCACCACTCTGGTCTGAACATGATCGGCCGATTGATGACCATGACCGCGCACCCGGGTAGGGGTGGCGAACTCGCCGCAGCCCTGCTGAGGGTCGCGGAGAGGCTGCGCGGATTCCCTGGCTCCGAGATCTACCTGATCAGCCAGGACGCAGCAGACCCGGACACGGTGCACGTCACCGAGGTCTGGCAGGACGACGCCAGCGCGCAGGCCGCCCTCGCTGCTCCGCCGCCCGCTGACGGTCCCGACCCCGCAGACGTCCTCGCCCTGCTGTCGTCCCCACCGCACCGCACAGACCTCACCGTCCTGGGCGGGGTGGGCCTCCCTGCCGACGGCCGGTTCTGACGAACGAGCCTCGGCAGGAATCCCGATCGGAGGCCGTTCCTGCGGTCGGGGCGCTACGAGGTCGGCATCGAGATGGCGTCGTCACTTCAGCGACATCGGTTGTCTGGCGCCACCTGAAGGGCAGGCTGTCGGCGGTCATGCAATTCCCAGCATCTGCGTGATCAGCGTCACGTAATTCCCCACCTGGGCTGGGGCCGTGACGGATGAACCGCCTCGGGATCGGTGGAGCCTCCATCAGCCCCGGAGCGGTTCAGACCGCGGGTGCAGGCGACCTCAATGGTCACTCAGAAAGGAAGCACTCCCTGCGGATTCGGGTCAGTGCCGCTCCGGATCGAACTCCAGCACTTGCGTGAGCCGGATGTTGTTGCCCGACGGGTCCCGGAACGACGTGTCGATCCCGTACGGCTGTACCGTCGGCGGATCGTTGAACTCGACACCACGGGCGGACAGCTCGTCATACGCGGCCTTGCAATCGTCGGTCTCCAGGAACAGTGTGCCGCCCGCGCCCTTGGCCACCAGGTCCGACAGCTGGGCACTGGCGGCCTCGTCCAGCATTGGCTGCCCGGGTACCGGCATCAGCACGAGCGCCGGACCGTCCCCGCCAGGCGGGGCGACGCACAGCCACCTGAAGCTCCAGGCCTCCATCGTCACGTCGGCCCGGACCTCCCACCCGAGTTTGTTCGTGTAGAAGTCGAGTGCCGCGTCCTGGTCGTGCACCCAGAACTGCGCATTGGCGATCTTGATCGTCGTCATGGTGACTCCTTGGTCATTGCCTAGAACCGACGCTAGGCAGCCGGCGCCCCTGTGTCTTCTCGAAACGTGCGGTTCCGCGGCCGTCCGTAAGCCATCGCCACACAGCGAGGGACGCGCACATGCCGCGCGGCGGCCGGATGCGCCGCCCGGTACGCCTGCGGGGTCATCCCGTACATCCTGCGGAAACTCGTCGTGAACGAACCGATGCTCCGCAGACCGACGGCGACACCGATCGCGGCCACCGTCCAGTCGGTCGCCAGCAGCAGGGCGGCGGCCCGCTCCAGGCGGCGCGTCAACAGGTACTGGTGCGGCGACTCGCCGAACGCGGCCTTGAAGCAGCGGCTGAAGTGGGCCGGAGACAGCGCGGCGGCCGCGGCCAGGTCGGCCACCGTGAGTGCCTCGCAGTAGCGGGCGTCCGCGAGATCCCTGGCGCGGAGCAGATGACGAGCGATCGGAACATGGGCCACGGGACCCATTGTGCGGTCACCGGAACCCGCCGCTCCTGACGCGCGGTCACCGTCCCCATGTCCACGACGAGCGCGACGCCGGTGTCCCTCTGGTCCATTACGTGACGTTCGGGGCGGGGAATTGCGGGCTCTGGCGACGATCACGTGACGTGGTCAAGGTGTCAGCAGTATTCGTAGTCTGAGAAGGTCGAAGTTCGCTCGCCCGTAGCACTGGCGTTTGAGGGCCTTGATGCGTGTCACGGCGCCCTCGACTACACCTGAGTTGTGTTCCAGGGTCAGTCCGTTGATGACGGCGTCCAGGTCTCGGCGCAAGCCGGTGGCGAGCGTCTGCAGTGCCGGAAGGTCGTCGGCGTCCACGGTGTCCAGCCAGGCCAGAAGATCGGCGCCACGTCGCTGCGTCATGATGGCGGCGAACGTGCGGATGTGGTTGTGCAGGCGTTCGAGATGCTCGCAGCTGGATACTGCGGTTATCAGCCCGAGCGCGTCGTCCTCGTCGAGGTGGTCGGGGTGGGTGAGCATCCAGCGGCTGACCTGGCGTGGTTTGGGGATCGCCGGGGTGGTCGGCGCGGACTTTCCGGGGCCGCGTTTGCGTCCGTCGCCGTGCGGACGCAGCGGCCGTAGGTAGCGGCGGACGATCTGGACGCTGCCGGTGAAGCCCAGGAGGCGGAGTTCGGCGGTGATGTCCTGGGCGTTGGTGACTCCGGCGTTCCAGCACTGGTTGACCACGTCACGCCACGGGTCCAGTCGACTCACCCGGTGCTCGGCCTTGGCCAGCAGTTCCTCGGCGGTGGCGGCGTCGGCGAAGCGGCGCACGGTCTGGATGTCGAGGTTCAACTCGCGGCTGACCGCAGCCCTGGACAAACCGCGGGCCAGGCATTCCTGTACGTCGGCGTGGCGTTGACGGGTCCGGGCGGCCAGCGGGTAGTCACGGCTCGGCGGACTGGTGATCTGCAGTGGGGCTGTGTGCTCCTCGGATTGGACCTCAGCCTCGGCGCGAACTGCCTGACGTAGGCAACCGTGGTGTGCCACGACCGTCTTCTGCGCCGCTTCGCAGAGGTTCTTCCATAGGTGAAAGCGATCCGCGACCTGCAGAGCGTCCGGCGCGCCGGCCCGGACGCCCTCGGCGTAGGCGCCGCCACGGTCGCGGCACACGATCTTGACACCGGGATGTCTGGTCAGCCAATCGGCCAGCGTCTGAGCCTCGCGGTCCGGCAGCACGTCGATCGGCCGGTGCGTCTCCATGTCGATCAGGATGGTGTTGTAGGAGTGACGGCGCCGGATCGCGAAGTCGTCGACGCCGAGCACGGTCACCGCCGGGACCTGGGGCGCAGGCTGTTTACGGATCAGTTTGATGAGCAGATCACGGCCGCAGGGCATGCCCAGTTGAGTGGCGAGCCGGGATCCGGCACGGCCGGCCAGCGCCAGCGCGATCGACACCAGCGCCTTGGTCAGGGTCGGCGTCCGCCGGGCGAACGGCATGGTAAGGCCCGGGACTTGCTCACTGAACGTCGTCTGGGAGCACGCATCGTTGACGCATTTGAAGCGGCGCACCGTCACCACGATCTTCGCCCCACGTCCGGCAACCGGCGAGTCCGCCAGCGAACGGCGGTAGCGACCGTGGACTCGCGAGGACCCCGATCCGCAGCCGGAACACGCCGCGACCGACACGGAAGACCGCACGGACAACGTCACTGATACCCCGTCGGACTCCATCCGGTCGACGACAACAGCGTTCAGATGCGGAAACAGGTCCTCAACACACCGCGATAAGCACGCCGGTCATCCTCTCCGATCACACAGGACCCTGCGTGCCACGACGCATCGACCTGGGCACGTCACGTGATCGTCGCCAGAGCCGAATTGCGTGACCGCCGACACAGGCCAGTGCACGCCTCTGACCACTCTGAGCAGGGCGGCTTCGACAGGTGGTGTACAAACTCCTGACCGTCGCCGCCCGGCATCGCGCTGTCACTCGCTGGGGCGGTTCTGATCGCGCATCATGTTCCGCAGGGCCTGCCGGGCAGAGATCAGGTCGTCCTGGGTCTCGGTGAGCGCGGACTGCAGGCCGTCCCGGTCCGCTTCGGCGCGGACCAACTTGCCGACGAGCTCTTGGTTGGCCGCGGTGAGTTCGTTGATGCGGGAGACCAGTTCAGCATGGCCAGCTTGTCCCACTTGCTGCCCAAGGCCACGCTGAACGGCGGCCTTGAGCCGGTCCCGCTCCTCCCTCAGGGCCCGGAGCTCGGCGCGAGCCAGTTCCAGGTCGGTCGCTATACTCGCCGAGCTGGCGGCCGTACCGGTCTTCTGCTCCCGGCTCTTGCCTCGGGCTTGGCTCTTGCGCGCGGCGTCGATGTGCTCGCGCACGCCCTCGGCGTAGACGAGCCAATTCGACACCTGGGCGGCCTTGGCGACGCCGAGGAACGTGACCGGCTCGCCCTTGGCCTTCATCTCGTCCACCACCGCGAGGACTTTCGTCCGTTTGGCCAGGCTGTCCTTCTTCCTGGCCTCGCGGAGCACGTCGGCGGGGGTGCGCTTGGCGGTCACGTTCCGGCCTCGTCGGCAGGGCGGACGACGGGCATGGGCAGGGCGACCGGCCCGGACGCGGCGGAGCCGGCGCGCAGGCGCCGCAAGATCTTGCTGGCCTCTTCGACCTCGTGGCGTTCCTCGTCGGGCATGGACTCCATCTTCGCCTTCATCTTCTTGATCACGTTCAGGTAGTCCGCGATCTCGCCTTCCATGCCCTTGATCGTGTAGTCGGCCGCGCCCATCGCGCGGGCCAGTTCCAGGTTGGCCTTCAGGCTGCGGACCTGGTCCTCGATGGCGGGCAGGTGTGAGGGGTCGGGGCGATACGAGCCGCAACCGGCGCATTGGAAGCGGATCGGGCAGGCATTGCCTCCGGCCTTCACGTTGGACGGCTCGACGCAGTTGCCCCAGGGCACGGCGACCGACCGCACCT
>NZ_JACTVI010000099.1 GCF_014495685.1 Streptomyces sp. TRM68367
CGGATACGGCGACGCTCCGCGTCGCCACCATCAGATTCGCTTCACCACCGGCCTGAAGGCCGATGCACTGCGAATGAATCCCGGTAGCACCGGATTGATCAGATGGCGTTTGGCGAAGTCGCCGTCAGGCTCCATCGCCTCCATCACCTTGCGGGGCATGGTGTTCCACTGCTGGATGGCGGCTTCGTTCGTCGGTTGTGTGGTCACCGGCGGGAGCGTAGTCCCGTTGGCGGCGGGGCTTCGTTCCTTTTTATGGTGGGCTGGGCGGGCGTATGTCTCACCGGTGGCCAGGACACGTCCGACGTCGTGCCGTGCTACCGGTCGGCCAGCAGCGCGTCAGCCAGATCGAACAGGGCATCCCCACGTCCGCTCAGGCACTCGTAGAACTCCGCCCGGAAGCGTGACAGCGTCGCGAAAGCTTCCCGCTTGTCGAGCTGCCGGCCGACGCCGAAGGGCCACAAAACCTTCATCATCTGCACAGCACCGCATCAAGTGGGTCTGCCTACATCGACCTCACTCTCTGCGCTCGTGGCGCACTTGAACGACAAGCTAGGTGCCCCGACAGGCAACGTTTGCCCGTCAAGGAGCGGCGTCCGGTGCGTGCTCTCGGCGTGCCGGCCCGAAGCCCTCGTACTGGACGTACTTGGGCTTTCGGCCGGTGCGGGGAGAGGGCGTGCCGGGCGCCGCGACGGGGCGAACGTTGCCTGCCGGGGCACTAGGTCGCCGGCCGGGCCCGCAGTCCCTTCCCCAGCCTGCGCAGCCCCTCCGCGATCTCCTCCGGTGTCTGGGTCACGAAGCACAGGCGCAGGGTGCGCACATCCTGCTCACCGGCGTAGAAGGGAGCGCCCGGGACGTACGCCACGTCCTGCCGGACCACCCGCGGGAGCAGGGCCGTCGTGTCGTACGACTCCGGGAGCCGGACCCAGAGGAACATGCCGCCCTCCGGCCTGTTCCACACCGCCCCCTCCGGGAGGGCCGCCGGGAGGCCCGCGAGCATGGCGTCCCGGCGTTCGCGGTACGCCGCCGCCACCCGCCGCACATGGGCGTCCAGGTCCCGGTCGGCCAGGTACCGTGCCGCGGCGAGCTGGTTGACGGTCGGGGTGTGCAGGTCCGCGGCCTGCTTGGCGACCGCACAGGCCCGCCGCAGACCGGCCGGCGCCCGCAGCCAGCCCAACCGCAGCCCCGGCGCCATGACCTTGGAGAAGGAGCCCAGCAGCACGGTCCGGTCGCGGACGCCGTCGTAGGAGGCGAGCCACGGCAGCCGCTCGCCCTCGAAGCGGAGTTCGCCGTACGGGTCGTCCTCGATCAGCCAGAGCCCGCGCCGGGCGGCGACGGCGGCCACGGCGGCGCGCCGCCCGGCGGGCATCGTGCGGCCTGTCGGGTTCTGGAAGGTGGGCACCGTGTAGAGCAGCTTGGGCCGCTCGCGCGCCACCAGCTCGTCCAGGGCCTGCGGGTCGATGCCGCCCGCGTCGCAGGGCACGGGGAGGATGCGCGCGCCGGCGAGGCCGAAGGCCTGGAGTGCCGCCAGATAGCAGGGGTTCTCGACCAGGACGGTGTCGCCGGGGTCGAGCAGCGCGGTGGCGAGCAGGGACAGCGCCTGCTGCGAGCCGGTGGTGACGAGCAGGTCGTCGGGGTCGGTGGGCAGACCGCGCGCGCCGGTCCGGGCGGCGAGCGCGGTGCGCAGGGCGGGCTCGCCCTCGGTCGTGGCGTACTGCAGGGCCCGCGCGGGGGTGTCGGCGAGCACCGCCCGGTAGGCGTCCGCGATGCCCTCGGCGTCGAACAGCTCCGGGGCCGGCAGCCCGCCCGCGAAGTTGATCACCTCGGGGCGGGCGGTGACGGCGAGGATGTCCCGTACGGGCGAACCGCCGATCGCGGTCACCCGTGCCGCGAGCGGCGGCACGGGGGCGGCGGGTGCGGGCACGGCGGCGGTGTCGGTCACGGTCACCTGGCGGCTCCTGTCGGGTTACGGGTGCTGCCCGCACCCTAGGGAAATGACTGCCGCCTACAACCACATTTCCGCGATCCGGACGCCGCCCTGCTTCCTCAGCCCTTCCGTCCGACCGCCGCGTACACGTTGATGTCGGCGTCCGTGACGTCGTTGATGTCCCGGTAGCGGATCTTCTCAATGTCGTCGAGGCTGTCGTAGTAGGCCTGGTCGACCTCCTTCGGCGCGGGCGCCGGGCTCGGGAACCAGTGATGGACGGGTACGACGCCGGGCTCGTCCAGCGTCACTCCCGGTGTCTCCGTGAAGAACCGCGCGACCTCCTCCTTCGACCGTAGGACGAAGGTGAACCCGCGCTCGGTGTACGTCCGTTGCACCGCGCGGATGCTCTCGGGGTTGAGGTCCTCGGTGATGTGACTGATCACCAGCCGGCTGCCCGGCGCCAGCGCGCCCACCAGCTCCCGCACCACCGGGAAGGCCTCCTCGTCCTCCACGAAGTGCAGGAGGGCCACGAGCACGAGCGCGACCGGCTCGTCGAAGTCCAGGGTCTTCGCGGCCTGTTCGAGGATCTGGGCCGGGCTGCGCAGGTCGGCGTCGATGTAGTCCGTACGGCCCTCGGGTCCGCTGGTCAGCAGGGCGCGGGCGTGCGCGAGCACCACCGGGTCGTGGTCGACGTACACCACCCGCGAGCCGGGGTTGATGCGCTGGGCGATCTGGTGGACGTTCTCCGCGGTCGGCAGCCCGGTGCCGATGTCCAGGAACTGCCGGATGCCGTCCTCCTGCGCCAGCCGCGTAACGGCCCGGCGCATGAAGTCCCGGTTGTGCCGTACGTCGAGGTATCCGCGCGGGTTGGCGGCGAGGGCGGCGGCCGCCGCGGCGCGGTCCACCGGGTAGTTGTCCTTGCCGCCGAGGAAGACGTCGTACACGCGGGCCGGGTGCGCCTTGGAGCTGTCGAACCTCCGGCGCAGCTCGGCGGAATCCTGGTCGAGCGCGTCACCGGGCATGGGTTCTCCCCCCTGGAGAGTCAGGTGCTTCAACAAGCAACCACGTCAGAATGGTCAACAACCTACCGCTCCACGCCACTTGATGGTGCCCGCGCAATGCCCGTGCAGGTACTCCCGGGCCCGCCGTCCGGCAGGTGAATGGCCGGTGCGGATTTCGCGGAGTCTCCACCGCCCGCCATCGCACAAGCTTGCGGATTAAACTATTGTGCAGTACCCAGATGAATCATGAACTTGTTCAACCGCGGCGTGATGTCCCGCCGCAAGGCGCCACCCATCCCCTCACAGCGCACCGCCGGGTCGCCGGCCTCCCCCACCACCACTGCCGTTCTGCCGGATCCCGCCCTGGCGGATCTGACCGGCGAATGGGTGATCGACCCGGCACACAGCCGCATCGGCTTCTCCGTCCGGCACGCCATGGTGACCACCGTGCGCGGCGCCTTCGCCGAATACGAGAGCCGGCTCTACTTCGACGGCCGCAACCCCGCCCGGTCGCGCGCCGAGATCGTGATGTCCACCGCCAGCGTCGACACCGGCGTGGAACAGCGCGACGCCCACCTTGTCCACCGTGACTTCCTGGACGCCGCGAACTACCCCCGCATACGGTTCGCCAGCACCGCCGTGCAGTTCGCGGGCGACGACCTGTACCGCATGACCGGTGACCTCACCATCAAGAACACCACCCGTCCCGTCGTCCTGGAGCTGACCTACATCGGCCACGTCACCGACCCCTTCGGCGAGGAACGGGTCGGCTTCGACGGCACCACCACCTTCAACCGCTCCGAATGGGGCCTGACCTACAACAGCCGGCTGGCCACGGGCGGGGCGATGGTGAGCGAGAAGGTGCGCCTGCAACTCGACATCGCCGCCATCCGCGCCCCCGTCTCGGCAGGCTGAGCGACTCAGCGCAGCTTCCGGGCCATCTCGGTGGCCCAGTAGGTGAGGATGTTGCGCGCTCCGGCCCGCTTGATGCCGGTCAGCGACTCCAGGATGGCCCGGTCCCGGTCGATCCAGCCCCGCTCGGCGGCGGCCTCGATCATCGAGTACTCGCCGGAGATCTGGTAGGCGGCGACGGGCACGTCCACGGCGTCGGCGACCCGCGCGAGGATATCGAGGTAGGGCCCGGCAGGCTTGACCATCACCATGTCGGCGCCCTCCTCCAGATCCAGCGCGAGCTCCCGCAGGGACTCCCGCACGTTGGCCGGATCCTGCTGGTACGTCTTCCGGTCCCCCTGCAACGACGAGGCAACGGCCTCCCGGAAGGGCCCGTAGAAGGCGGAGGCGTACTTCGCGGTGTAGGCGAGGATGGCCACATCCTCCCGCCCGATCTGATCGAGAGCGTCCCGGATGACCCCGATCTGCCCGTCCATCATCCCGCTGGGCCCCACCACATGGGCACCGGCGTCGGCCTGCACCTGAGCCATCTCGGCATACCGCTCCAGGGTCGCGTCGTTATCGACCCGCCCCTCGGCATCCAGCACCCCGCAATGCCCGTGATCAATAGTCTCATCGAGACACAGATCGGACATCACCAGCAGGTCGTCCCCCACCTCGGCCCGCACATCCCGAAGGGCGACCTGAAGAATCCCGTCCGGATCCGTCCCCGGCGTCCCGAGGGCGTCCTTCTTCCCCTCCTCCGGCACCCCGAACAGCATGATCCCGGACACCCCGGCCGCCACCGCCTCAGCGGCCGCCTTCTTCAGACTGTCCCGCGTGTGCTGCACGACCCCCGGCATCGCCGCGATCGGCACCGGCTCACCGACCCCCTCCCGCACGAACGCGGGCAGGATGAAGTCGGCGGGGTGCAACCGCGTCTCGGCAACCATCCGCCGCATGACAGCCGACGTACGCAGCCGCCGCGGCCGCGCACCGGGAAAGGAACCGTACTTCGTCATACACCTACGCTACGCCGGGCCCGACAGCGCATTTGCCGACGTCCCGTCGGAGCCGGAAGCCCGCACACCGCAACGGCACGCAAACAGGAGAAGACCGAAAAGGACAGATCCGCGGCGGAGCTGGCAGCCAGTACGGCGGAATCCGATCTCGACCGGATACGCGCCCAAGCACGCAAGCTGGCCACCGACTACGACCTGGAAGGCCGGGCGGTAGCGCGACGCCTCGACAAGGCGATGGACATCGCGCCGAATGAACCGGGCCGGCTGGACAAACTGGGCGACACGCTCGTCAACATCGGAAATGCCCTGGCCGCGATCGACGACGTCATCGCAGAGGCCGTCAGCGCTGCCGTGGCCGACGCGGTCAAGTGGCTCAAGGACCACGCGAACGCCATAGCCGCCCTCGGCGATGTCCTCGCGACCGTAAGCGGTGCGCTGGGCGCGAGCTCGCTAGTGATCATGCTTATCGCCCCGATCACAGGTCCGCTGGCCCCCGAGTTCGCCGCAGCGGCGGCAGCCGTCGGGGTCGCCTCGAGCCGAGCGGCTGACGCTGCGGCCAACTTCGGCCTGGTGGACACTGTTGCCTCCTTCATCGCCGATCCAACCGCACTCGGATACTTCATGCCGCAGAACGACCGACAGACCGTCCAGTCGGCGCTGCCGGGCGGCAATCTGCTCGTGGCATTCGAAAACGCCTGGAAGGCCGGTAGTGAGAAAGACAACGCCGCCCGGCAGGGAAAGTGAGCAGCACGATGAAAGACGCCGAGATCCTGGCCACCTTCGACGGGCGGGGGCGCGCCGAGTCCCTTCTCGGAGGCTTCGAGGGCCGGGATTCCGACAAGATCACGGCGATCGGCTACGAACTCGGCTACGACCTCCAAGCCACCGAGATGCCGAGCAAGAGCACGATCCGCCTGATCTTCGTGACTGCCTGGAGCTGGAGGCGAAGGCGGCGCGGATTCAGGAGTACGGCGCCAGCATCATTCCCGGGCTGCTTCAGACAGCGGCGTACATGCGCGCGCTGTTCGTCGAGGGCGAGCCGGGAATGAGCCCGCAGGAGATCGACGGCCTGGTGGCGGCCCGCCTGAGCCGCCAGGAGGTCCTTCGGCGCGACAATCCACCGGACTCCTGGTGGATTCTCAACGAGGGTCACCAACAACGGTTCATGCGTGATCAGGTGGCCGAAGTTGGACGAGCCGGCGGCCAGCCGCCTGATCTGCTGGTCATCGCCGGACGGGCTGCCTGTCGCCGCCCTCACCGTGTGTTTCCCCCAGAGTTCCGGTCGTCATGCCGTGTGCAAAGCCTTGCAGGTTGACATGAACAGACGGCTCTAGCAAGGAATTTGACACAACACACGGCCTCGAACGCGGGGCATCATCCTGCAGGCGAGGACCGATTCCGCCCGTGCAACGGCGCGGCGGAGCACACCGACAAGCGCGCCCCGCCCCACCTCACGTCGTAGACCGCCGCCGCCGAGCCCCCGGTCGCCGCTCGCTCGGCCGCGTCACCGGATCCCCGGCCTCCACGGCGGCAGCCCTCCGCCGCGAACCGAAGTCGGCCAGTGCCTCCGCCAGCTTGTGCACCGACGGCTCGGGGGCCATCACGTCCACCCGCAGCCCGTGCTCCTCGGCGGTCTTGGCCGTGGCCGGGCCGATGCAGGCGATCACCGTCACGTTGTGCGGCTTGCCGGCGATACCCACCAGGTTCCGGACCGTCGACGAGGACGTGAACAGCACCGCGTCGAAGCCGCCGCCCTTGATCGCCTCCCGCGTCTGAGCCGGCGGCGGCGAGGCCCGCACGGTCCGGTACGCGGTGACGTCGTCGACCTCCCAGCCCAGCTCGATCAGCCCGGCGACCAGGGTCTCGGTGGCGATGTCGGCCCGCGGGAGGAACACGCGGTCGATCGGGTCGAAGACCGGGTCGTACGGCGGCCAGTCCTCCAGCAGACCGGCGGCGGACTGCTCCCCGCTCGGCACCAGGTCCGGCTTCACGCCGAAGGCGACCAGCGCCTTCGCGGTCTGCTCGCCCACCGCGGCGACCTTGATACCGGCGAAGGCCCGGGCATCCAGCCCGTACTCCTCGAACTTCTCCCGGACCGCCTTCACCGCGTTGACCGAGGTGAACGCGATCCACTCGTAACGGCCGGTCACCAGGCCCTTGACCGCGCGTTCCATCTGCTGGGGCGTGCGCGGCGGCTCCACGGCGATCGTCGGAACCTCGTGCGGCACGGCCCCGTACGACCGCAACTGGTCGGAGAGCGACGCCGCCTGCTCCTTGGTCCGCGGCACGAGCACCTTCCAGCCGAACAGCGGCTTGGACTCGAACCACGCGAGCTGGTCGCGCTGTGCGGCGGCGCTGCGCTCACCGACCACGGCTATCACCGGCCGCGCGCCCTCCGGCGACGGCAGCACCTTCGCCTGCTTCAGCGTCTGCGCGACGGTCCCGAGCGTCGCCGTCCAGGTCCGCTGACGCGTGGTCGTACCGGCGATCGTGACCGTCATCGGGGTGTCCGGCTTACGTCCGGCGGACACCAGTTCACCGGCGGCCGCCGCGACGGAGTCCAGCGTCGTCGACACGACGACCGTGCCGTCCGACGCGCCCACCTCCATCCAGCACCGGTCGGAGGCCGTGCGCGCGTCCACGAATCTGACGTCCGCGCCCTGCTGGTCCCGCAGCGGCACACCCGCGTACGCGGGCACACCGACCGCGGCCGCGATGCCGGGCACGACCTCGAAGGGCACACCCGCGGCGGCGCAGGCGAGCATTTCCTCGGTGGCGTACGTATCAAGTCCCGGGTCCCCGGACACCGCGCGCACGACCCGCCTGCCGCCCCGCGCGGCCTCCATGACAAGATGTGCGGCATCCCGCACAGCGGGGACTCCAGCGGTTGTTGACGCTGCGTCAACTACCGTTAGCTGGGGCGTGCCTGTGCCCGGAGCGGAGTCCGACGAAGGATCCGTCTCGGTGTTCACGACGGCGACGCCCGGCCTGGCATGAGCGCGTACGACGTCGAGCACCTCGTACTCGGCGACGAGGACGTCCGCGTTCGCCAGCGCCTCGACGGCGCGCAAGGTCAGCAGTCCCGGATCTCCGGGTCCGGCACCGAGGAAGGTGACGTGCCCGTGTTCAGGACCGGCGGGAAGGGTGGTGGGGCTCAATGTGCTCGCTCCCCCATCAGACCGGCCGCGCCCGCGGCAAGCATCTCGGCGGCGAGTTCGCGACCGAGCGCCAGCGCTTGGTCATGCGTCTCGGGCACGGGACCGGTGGTGGACAGCTGCACCAGCGAGGTGCCGTCGGTCGTGCCGACGACGCCGCGCAGGCGCATTTCCTTGACAGTCTGCCCGTCGGCCAACAGGTCGGCCAGCGCACCCACGGGGGCGGAGCAGCCGGCCTCCAGGGCGGCGAGCAGTGACCGCTCGGCGGTCACGGCGACCCGCGTGAACGGGTCGTCGAGCTCGCCGAGCGCGGCGATCAGGGCAGCGTCTTGGGCGGTGTGCCCCGCCCTGCATTCGATCGCCAGTGCCCCCTGGCCAGGGGCGGGCATAACCGTGTCGACCGACAGGAAGTCGGTCACCTCGTCGATGCGGCCGATGCGGCTCAGGCCGGCAGCCGCCAGCACCACCGCGTCCAGCTCGCCGTCGCGGACGTATCCGATCCGCGTGTCGACGTTCCCGCGGATCGGGACCGTCTCGATGTCCAGGCCGTGGCTGCGGGCGTACGCGTTCAGCTGGGCCATGCGGCGCGGTGAGCCGGTGCCGATGCGGGCCCTCTTTGGGGAGGACGCAGCCAGGTCGGTGAACTTCAGCGCGTCCCGGGCGACGATCACGTCCCGCGGGTCCTCGCGCACCGGTACGGCGGCCAGGACCAGGTCCTCGGGCTGCGCGGTCGGCAGGTCCTTGAGCGAATGAACCGCGAAGTCGACCTCGCCCTTCAGCAGCGCGTCCCGCAGTGCGGTGACGAACACGCCCGTGCCGCCGATCTGTGCGAGCGCCTCACGCGAGACATCGCCGTACGTGGTGATCTCGACGAGTTCGACGGGCCGTCCGGTCAGCCGGCGCACGGCCTCGGCCACCTGCCCGGACTGGGCCATGGCGAGCCGGCTGCGCCGGGTGCCGAGCCTCAAAGCCCCTTTTTCTGGCTCACGCCTCCGGGGCGCTTCAGCCGGTGGCGGGTGTCCGACCGTGCTCAGCCCTTCGGGCCTCCGCGCGCTCGGCCTCTCGACACCGGCGCGCCCCTGCGGCTCACGCGCGTCGTTCATTGCGGCCCTCGGTTCTTCCGGGTGGTGCTGTCGCTGCTGTCATCGGCTCGGGAGATCGAGGCCACGGTCTCGGGGTCGAGGTCGAACAGGGTGCGCAGCGCGTCCGCGTACCCGGCGCCGCCGGGCTCGGCCGCGAGCTGCTTGACCCGTACCGTCGGCGCGTGCAGCAGCTTGTCGACCACGCGCCGCACGGTCTGCGTTATCTCGGCGCGGTGCTTGTCGTCGAGGGCGGGCAGCCGCCCCTCGAGGCGGGCGATCTCGCCGGCGACGACATCGGCGGCCATGGTGCGCAGGGCGACCACGGTGGGCGTGATGTGCGCGGCCCGCTGCGCCGCCCCGAAGGCAGCGACCTCGTCGGAGACGATACGCCGGACCTGGTCGACGTCGGCCGCTATCGGCCCCGCGGACAGAGTCCGCTCATCGGTGGGAGTTGCGGAGGCCTCGGCGAGCGACTCGATGTCCACCAGCCGCAGTCCGGCCAGCCGGTGCACGGCCGCGTCGATGTCGCGCGGCATCGCGAGGTCGAGGAGGAAGAGGACGGGCTCGGGCCGCTGCGGTTCGGCGACCGGCTCGGGTCTGCGCCGCTCGGGCACGCGGCCGACGACGGCCACGGTGGCGGCCAGCGCGGCGATGGCGTCGGCGTCCTCGGCGGGGTCGAGCGCGACCACGCCGCCTGGCCTGGTCTGCGTGCGCTGTGCACGGCCCGCGGTCTCCGGGGTGCCGTTGTCCACCCAGGCCGCGTGCTGCTCCAGCTCGGCGGCGGCCATCCCGGCCACGGCCGCGTCCCCGAGCACGGAGAAGGCGGCGGTCCCGGGCACGCCGGACAGGTCGAGCGGGCAGGCGTCATCGCCGCCGAGGTCCGTGGGCGCCGGAGCATCGCCACGTCCGGCAGGCGACGCCGGGCCCGACTGCAGCGCCGCACCCGCCGGGCCCGGCTGTGGCGTCGTACGACCGCCTGCGGCTTCCCCGGTGCCGGGTCCGCCCGCGGGTCCCCGGCCCTCGACCGCCGCCGCGACCGCCTCGGCCGTCAGGACCAGTCCCGTCGCGCCCGTGCAGGAGACGGCGACGTCGGCACGTGTCAGCTCGACCGGCACCGATTCCATCGGTACCGCGCGGGCCAGCACGTCCGTGTCATCGCCCTCGGTGAGGATCTCGGCGAGCCGCTCGGCGCGGTCGTACGTCCGGTTGGCGACGACGATCTCCGCGACGCCCGCGCGCGCGAGGGTCGCCGCGGCCAGCGAGGACATCGAACCGGCGCCGATGACCAGGGCCTTCTTGCCGCGCGCCCAGGCCTCGACGTCGCCACCGCGGGCCAGCTGCTCCAGGCCGAAGGTGACCAGGGACTGCCCGGCGCGGTCGATGCCGGTCTCGGAGTGGGCGCGCTTGCCGACCCTGAGGGCCTGCTGGAACAGGTCGTTGAGGAGGCGGCCCGCGGTGTGCAGCTCCTGCGCGCGGGCCAGCGCGTCCTTGATCTGGCCGAGGATCTGGCCCTCGCCGACGACCATCGAGTCCAGTCCGCAGGCCACCGAGAAGAAGTGGTGGACGGCCCGGTCCTCGTAGTGCACGTAGAGATAGGGCGTGAGCTCGTCCAGGCCGACCCCGCTGTGCTGGGCGAGCAGCGTGGACAGCTCGGCGACACCGGCGTGGAACTTGTCCACGTCCGCGTACAGCTCGATGCGGTTGCAGGTGGCCAGCACCGCGGCCTCGGCGGCCGGTTCGGCGGCGACCGCGTCCTGGAGCAGCTTGATCTGCGCGTCCGGGCTCAGCGACACCCGCTCCAGCACGCTGACCGGGGCGCTGCGGTGGCTCAGGCCTACGACGAGGAGACTCATGCCGGCATCACGGCGGGTACGTCCCCGTCTGGCCCCTGGTCGGCGGACGCGTCGTGGACGGTCGCGGCGGGCGGCAGGGCGCCCTCGGCCGCGGCCTCCTCGCCCGCCTTGCGCTGCTCGTGGAAGGCGAGGATCTGCAGCTCGATGGAGAGGTCGACCTTGCGCACGTCCACGCCGTCCGGCACGTTCAGCACGGTCGGCGCGAAGTTCAGGATGGACGTGACACCGGCGGCGACGAGCCGGTCGCAGACCTGCTGGGCGGCGCCGGCGGGGGTCGCGATGACGCCGATCGACACCCCGTTGTCCTTGATGATCTTTTCCAGGTCGTCCGTGTGCTGCACGGGGATCCCGGCGACGGGCTTCCCGGCCATCACGGGGTCGGCGTCGATCAGCGCGGCGACCCGGAAACCGCGCGAGGCGAACCCGCCGTAGTTGGCGAGTGCGGCGCCGAGGTTACCGATTCCGACGATCACAACCGGCCAGTCCTGGGTCAGGCCGAGTTCACGGGAGATCTGGTAGACGAGATACTCGACGTCGTAGCCGACGCCGCGGGTCCCGTAGGAGCCGAGGTACGAGAAGTCCTTGCGCAGCTTCGCGGAGTTGACCCCCGCCGCGGCCGCGAGTTCCTCGGACGAGACCGTGGGTACCGAGCGCTCCGAGAGCGCGGTGAGGGCCCTTAGGTACAGCGGAAGCCTGGCGACGGTGGCCTCGGGAATCCCTCGGCTGCGGGTCGCCGGTCGGTGAGTTCGGCCAGTTGCCACGGTGCTCCTGCGGGTAGAGCGGGGCTGCAGGCGGTCAGACGTCACTGCACGACCGCCCCGTCGACAGCAGGCTATGTCTTTGTGAACGCGTGCACAAAGATGGTGTCCGATTTGCCCGGCGAACGTGACCGGGGTCACGCGCGCCCCGCACACCTGTGGGGAACCGGCGCACCTGCACCTTTGTTCCACGCTCCCTGGGGGCAAACCCGCACACTCTCCTCACGATCCACGCCCCCGAGACCACGTCGCCATCGATCCTAAGCGACATCGCGGGCGACTTGAACCGGTCGGTCAGTTGCGCCTGGTCGGCGCCTCGCAGGGCTTCACCAGGACTTCACTCGGCGCCTTGCAGAGCCTTGCGAAGACGGGCCTCGTTCACGCGCCAGAACGTGTGCTGCCTGCCGTCGACGAGGACGACGGGAATCTGCTCCCAGTACTGGTCGTGAAGCTCAGGGTCCTGGGTGATGTCCTTCTTCTCCCAGGGGACGCCGAGATCACCACACACCTTCTCCACCACCACCTGTGCCTCATCACACAGATGACAGCCGGGCTTGCCGATGAGGGTGACGAGGCGGTCCTGGGGAGGCCTGCGGCGGAAGAGGGGGCTCATGTCGGCCATTCTCGCGCGCGGCGGGAAACTCTTTAACGGCCCCGATGCGGAGAGTTCACAAGCTCCAAACCTCTCGACTCCGGAATCACCGAACAAACTGGCTATGCTCACGCCATGGCCGCTCTCGGATGGCTCACTCCCCGTAGGCGCTCCGCCACGGCGCGGAGCGTGTTGGCTGGCGAGGCCTCGGCGGAGGCAGCCCGCAAGTCCTCCCAGGAAGAGGAACAGGCACAGGCACAGGCACAAGCCGCCGGTGAACCGGAGTTCCCGGTGCACGGCGACGTCCAGGCCGCCGCGTTCTTCGACCTCGACAACACCGTGATGCAGGGTGCCGCGCTGTTCCACTTCGGCCGGGGCCTGTACAAACGGAAGTTCTTCGAGACGCGCGACCTGGCCCGTTTCGCATGGCAGCAGGCGTGGTTCCGGCTGGCGGGCGTCGAGGACCCGGAGCACATGCAGGAGGCCCGCGACTCGGCGCTGTCGATCGTGCAGGGCCACCGGGTCTCCGAGCTGCAGTCCATCGGCGAGGAGATCTACGACGAGTACATGGCCGAACGCATCTGGCCCGGCACCCGGGCGCTGGCCCAGGCGCACCTGGACGCGGGCCAGAAGGTGTGGTTGGTCACAGCGGCACCGGTGGAGATCGCACAGGTCATCGCCCGCCGCCTGGGCCTGACCGGCGCCCTGGGCACGGTCGCGGAGTCGGTGGACGGCGTCTACACGGGCAAGCTGGTCGGCGAGCCCCTCCACGGCCCGGCGAAGGCGGAAGCCCTGCGCGCGCTGGCCGCCGCCGAGGGCCTGGACCTCTCCCGCTGCGCCGCCTACAGCGACTCGCACAACGACATCCCGATGCTCTCCCTCGTCGGCCACCCCTACGCCATCAACCCCGACTCCAAGCTCCGCAAGCACGCGCGCACCCTCGACTGGCGCCTGCGCGACTACCGCACGGGCCGCAAGGCGGCCAAGGTCGGCATCCCCGCGGCAGCCGGCGTCGGCGCGGTGGCCGGCGGCACGGCGGCGGCCATCGCGCTGCATCGGCGCCGCCGTTAGCCCTCCCCCGGCGGCTCAGGCGCCCACGTGGAGGTGGGCGGCCCACAGGGACGGCGAGAGGCGGGTGCGTTTGCGCAGGGTGCGGACCGCCGTGTGCAGGGCCTGCGCGGAGGCAGCGAAGGCGAGCGTGCCCTCGCCGGTGCTCAGGCCGCCGTAGAAGGCGTCGGCGATCTCCACGGCCGTGTCGTCCGCGGTCTCCCACAACGTGCCGACGACGTGCGGGAAACCCGCGAGCTGGAACGCGGAGCCCAGGTGGATGGACTCGTCCACCAGTTCCTCGGCGTCGACGGCGGCCGTGCGGCACGCGGACAGGAAGGCCAGCCGGACCTCGTCCAGGCTCAGCGGCGCGAGGCTCGCGACGGTCAGGGGCGCGGTGGCGTGGTCGGCGAGCAGCAGCCGGCTCCTGGAGGGGTCCACCGGATCGGTCTCGCCGTGGCAGGCGAAGTGGGCGACGCGGCAACTCGGCAGGTGGGACAGGACGTTGTCGCGGGTCGGTGTGCGGTCGGCGGGGGCGTCGGGTTCGAGCAGGACGTGCCCGGGCAGCCGTTCGCACAGCATCTCCCGTTCCATCTCCACGTGGGCCAGATCCCGGTCCGGAAGTCCGGGCGTGGCCGGCATCGTGACGATCAGGGCACGGTCGTCCCGCGCGGGGGCGCGGTCGCGCTGCTGGGCGTGGCGCAGGGCCCGCACCGTGGGCGCGTACGAGGAGACGACCCGGTCGATGACGGCCCGCCGCTGCGGGTCGGGCTCCGTCCGGGTGCCGTGGTACCCGGCGGCGTGCAGCGGCAGCAGGCCCAGCAGTCCGCCCGGTACCCACCACACCCGGGGCCAGTCCGCCCCGGGCGGGGGCTCCCGGTCGTGTCCGAGCCGGAGCAGCACGGGCTCCGCGACCACGTCCCACAGCCATTCGAGGAGTCCGCTCAGCTTCTTCTGCGCCTCCCGGCGCCGGTCGCCGTCCGCGCTCGAGGCGGCCTCCCGCAGCGCCTGCTGGAAGGTGTCCACGGCCCAGCGGAGGTCGTCGTACCGCAGGCGGGGCAGCGCCATGGCACTCACCCCGTCCGTGGTGAGCAGCAGCGCGCTGCTGCCGTAGCCGCTGACGTTGACCACGACGACCGGGCCCTGCTCCGCGCCGCGCAGCAGTTCCCGCGCGGAGGGTGGCAGCCCGAAGGACGCGAACTCACCGCCGAGGGAGCGGATTTCGTCGAGTAGGGCCGCGAAGTCACGGGCCGTCGTGTCGCGCGGCCGGGCGTCCGTGAGGTCCGTGCCCCCGAGCGGGAGGAACACGGAGTCCTGCGACGGTACGTCGAGTGCCTCGCGCAACGCGACGAAACGGTCGGCGAGTTCCGGGTGCTTCGCGCGGAGTTCGGTGAGGTCGCTGCGGGTGTCGAGGGCCTGGCTGAGCAGCACGCCGCGGCCCGTCTCCAGCAGCTGGAGCGCGCGCAGGGCCCGGTTGCGGTCGTCGCCGCGGGCGAGGGTCCACTGGGCGGCGTCCGCGGCCAGGCCGGCGAACTCGCCGAGCGTGTACTGCTGGTCGTGGCGCTCCAGATGGCGCGGGGCGAGCGAGGGCAGCAGCTCTACGGCGGTCCGGAGCAGGTCCGAGGTCCGTACGTCCGTGGCCTCGGCCAGGAGCACCGAGCCGCGCCGGGCTGCCGACACACGGGTGGAGGGCGCCGCTGTCTCCTCGGCGGCGGCCCGCTCGTACGTGGCGATCGCCGCTTCCCGGTCCGCCGGGTTTCCGGTCCGCCGGAACCTGGTTCGCAGTGCGCTGCCCAGCACGAGGAGCCGGTGTCCCAGTTCCGAGTTCCCGGGGGCGGTGGCCGCCAGCGACGCGCGGGCAACGGCGACGGTCTCGTCCAGGTCCGCCGGTGCCGCGCTCGTGGTACGGGCCCGGTTGTCGAGTGCTGCGGCGAGGTGGGCCAGACAGGTCGCCCGCTGGGTGTGGTCCGCCGGAACGGCGTCGACCGCCGCCCGGAAGGCGGAGATTATAGGTTGCCAGTCCAGGGCCGGTTCGCCTGCCAGGATGCCGTACTCCAGCCGGACGTGCTTGGCCATGCCGAGCTGGACCAGCACACGCCAGCGGTGGGCATGACCGGCCGGGACGAGCCGGGCGGCGGCCTGCTGCGCGGCGACCGCGGCGTCGAAGTCCCCCCGGTCCTTGGTCCGGGCTGCCCGCAGGGTGAACGCGTAGCCCAGGGCGGTCTGCACCGACCAGCGTTCGGGGTGGTCCGGGGCCATCGCGTCGAGCGCTGCACGCAGGGCTGTGACGGCCGTGTCCAGATCCGACCTTCCCTGGAACCGGACGTACCGGCCCAGGAGCGTGTCAGCGAGGTTGTTCAGGCGGAACATCCGCCCGGGGTCGTCCGCGGCACTGGCCTCCACCGCCCGCCGACCGACCGTGATCGCCTCATCCAGATCCGCCGGATCCGTGCCCCGCTGGAAGCGGTACCTCAACGCCAAGCCCAGGTTGGACAGCGCCATGGGGCGACGGGGATCGCCCGGGGGAACGCAGTCCACCGCCCTGCGTATGGCCGCGATCGCCTCGTCCAGATCCGCGAGGTCGCCGTACTGCTCGTGCCGGCTGCGCAGGGCACCCGCCAGACCGTTCAGCCGGAGCACCAGGTCGGGGTCGTCCGGGCCGGTCGCCTCGACCGCCCTGCGGTAGGCGTCGATCGCCGCGGCCAGGTCCTCGTGCGTCGCCCGGCGCTCGAAGCGCGTTTCCAGGGCGATCCCCAGGTTGGCGAGCCGCTGCGCCAGGCCGGGATGACCGTCGGGCGTCGCCCCGAGCACGTACCCGTACTCGTCGATGACCGTGTCCAGAAGGACCGGGTCGGAGGAGACGAGGATCTGCTTCAGCCGGGGGATGAGAAGAGGCTCGGCGAAGTCGCCGACGTGCCGCCGCAGGTCCCGCGGCAGATCGCTGACGCCCGCGAGCAGGCACGGGACGAACAGCTCCACCACGGCGGTGAGCGCGGCCGGGGTGCGGTCGTCGTCCCACGGCTGCGCCATCTCCTGCAGGAAGGCCAGCCAGCCGAGCCGGTACGCGGCCTCGACGTCCCCCGGGTCCGCGGCGAGGAGCGCGCGCAGTTCCTCCGCCTCGGCGTGCGCCTGCGCCAACCGCACGAGGGCGGCGTCCCCGCCGCCCTTCACCTGCCGCAGCCGCACCCGCACGGCGGCCAGAACCCGATCGCGGCGGGGCGGCTCCGGTTCACTGTTCACATACGCCGACAGTAGTCCAAGTACCCACCTCTCCACAGGAGTTGACAGAACGCCCCGAGGTCGTCACTGTGCGGACCAGCCGACCATCAGGCAGCGCCCCGCACGAGCAGGTCGCACCGCCCCCCGGAGAGACGCATGACCGACCGACCCTCCTGGCAGGCCAGGCGCACGGCCGAGGCCCTGGCCCACTTCTTCGCCCACCTCGACGACATCCGCGACGAGCTGCGCAGGGGGGCGAGCGGGGACGACGGGCCCGTGGACCAACTGCTGGCGGCCGTGCGGGACGACGGGGACGTCGACGACGCGGTACGGCTGCTGCACGAGCACCTCCAGGCCGACGGCGACCCGCGCGGCCTGTACGGACGCACCCGCGGCACCGGCGCCCAGCTCGCGGGCCTCGGCGGCACCGACCGGCCGATGCAGCTCTACCTCTGCCCCCACCGCCGCTGCACCCGCCACCACTGGCCGGATACGACCCCGGACGGACCGCCCACCTGCGACCTCGACGGCACTCCCCTCCTCCTGAAGAGGGTGTGACCCCGTGAACGGACTGCTGGCCGAACTCGGCAAACGGCTCGCCGAACGCTGGCTGTCCCTCCTGGTGCTGCCGGGCGCCCTGTTCCTGGCCGCGCTGCTCGCCGGAGCGCGGCTCGGACACGGCGACTGGTACGACATCGCCGCGCTGCCCGGCCGCCTCGACCGCAGCACCAGCACCCACCTGACCGACTCCCCCGCGCACCTCCTCGTCCTGCTGCTGGCCTTCCTGCTCGCCTCCGCGGCCTGCGGTGTGGTCGCCCAGGCGCTGGGCTCCCTCCTGGAACGTCTCTGGCTCGCCGCCGACTGGCCGGGCTGGCCCACGCCCACGCACCGGCTCGTGCAACACCGGATCGCCCGCCGCCGCGGCCGGTACGACCGGTGGCGGGACCGGGTCGGACACGCCAGGGCGGCCCAGCACCTGGACGGCGCCGATCCCGACGCGGCCGCGCTCCAGGTGGCCGTCGCCCGCCACCGGCTCCACCAGGTCGCCGACGCCCGGCCCGACCGTCCCACCTGGACCGGCGACCGGCTGCGCGGCGTGGAGTCCCGCCTGCGCGAAGACCTCGGCATCGACGTCACCGTCGTCTGGCCCCACCTGTGGCTGCACGCCCCCGACACCACCCGAGCCGAGGTCACCGCCGCCCGGGAAACCATGTCCCGCGCCGCCACACTCACCGGCTGGGGCCTGCTGTACATCTGCGTCGCCGCCGTATGGTGGCCGGCCGCGCTCATCCCCCTCACGGTGACGACCACAGGCTGGCTCCGCTTCCGCACCGCAACGGACACATACGCCACCCTCGTCGAAGCCGCCACCCGCCTCCACACCCGCACCCTGGCCCACCACCTGGGCATAGCCGCCCCCGGCCCCCTCACGCACGAAACAGGCACAGCCCTGACGGCCTACCTGACCCAGGCCACACCCCCACCACCACCCCTACGCCTGCCACTCCCGCAGTAACACCGAGCGCCACAGCTCCCCGACGCCAACCGGCACATCCCGGCCCGCCCGGCATTCGAGGCCGGCCCATCAGCGGCTCCGCCGCGGGCCCCGACGGTCACACCAGCGCACGGCACTCGCACACGCCGGACCGTGACTCGGCCAAAATCCGACCGACACACGAAACGCCGTCAATCCAACTGGCGTACCCCCGCAACCCTCTGTCCAGTCTTCTTGGCTGCACACGGCCACAACACGCCCCGCACTCGCCCGGAATCCGAACTCATACGGTCAACAATCGTTCACTACATAGCACTTGATCGGGCGTCAAACGGCTACAGAAGCAACGCGATCGACGATTTGAGCAACTCGGTGTAGCGGGGCCTATACGAAGCGTTATTCTCCTCAGACGCAAACCGGTACCTCTCCGTCGCTACGACGGGTGAACGGTCCCGCACTGCACGTGATGGAAGCTCTGCCTCTGGGAGTCCCGTGTACCCACACGTCGGGGTTGACGCCTCGGGCCTGGCGACGCTCTGCGCAACGGTCGCTACGGTCCAGAACCTGTTGCGCGGTCTCGTCCCCACCGCGTACGCCGCCCCCGCCTTCGCCCCCGCCACCCCCGTCGGCCCGTGCTACGCACTAGCCGACGGCACCGCCGCGGTCGGCAGACGGAGCCGCCCGTCCGGCGCAGCCACCGCACGCCGCCCCGCCGCGGACAGCGACAGCGCCCGCATGATGGACCTCGTGGAGCGCGCCCAGTCCGGCGAGGCCGACGCCTTCGGCCGCCTCTACGACCAGTACAGCGACACCGTGTACCGGTACATCTACTACCGGGTCGGCGGAAAGGCGACCGCCGAGGACCTGACGAGCGAGACCTTTCTGCGCGCCCTGCGCAGAATCGGCACCTTCACCTGGCAGGGCCGCGACTTCGGCGCCTGGCTCGTCACCATCGCCCGCAACCTCGTCGCGGACCACTTCAAGTCCAGCCGCTTCCGCCTCGAGGTCACCACCGGCGAGATGCTCGACGCCAACGAGGTCGAGCGCTCCCCGGAGGACTCCGTCCTGGAGTCGCTGTCCAACGCCACCCTCCTCGACGCCGTACGACGGCTCAACCCCCAGCAGCAGGAGTGCGTCACGCTCCGCTTCCTCCAGGGCCTCTCCGTCGCCGAGACCGCGCGCGTGATGGGCAAGAACGAGGGCGCCATCAAGACCCTCCAGTACCGCGCCGTCCGCACCCTCGCCCGGCTCCTGCCCGACGACGCCCGCTGACGGCACCGCCCGCCGAGGACACCCGGACCCATACCCACGACGCGCTCAGCACGACACGCTCAGCAACGCCCAACTCACGTTCACTGAAAGTCGGTTGGCTTCCCCATCCGTACAACCGCCGTCCGTAACCCAAGTGCCGCGCCGCTCGTTGTGCGGGATGCAGGCTCCCTGTGGTCACTCCTTGACCGACTCCGGTCACTCGATCGTGTGGTTGCGGTCAGGGTGTGGAACCCTCAGGACCCCCTGGGGAGTCGACCGTCATGACGAGAGGAGGTGCCGCCAGTGATCGCGAACGTATCGGCGCACCGGCGGGCGAACGCCTTCGCCCAGGCCCTGGAGGAGCAGTCCGAGCGGGGTACGGCGGCCGAGCAGTCCGAAGGATCGGCACCGCCGGCCGCCGCCGAACAGACCCAGCAGGCAAGCCTGCTGGCCCTCGCCTCCGGTCTCGGCGAGCTGCCCAAGCCGGAGCTGGACCCCGAGGTCAAGGTCGTCCAGCGGGCCCAGCTCGTGGCCGCCTTCGAGGCCATGCTGCAGGAGGGCGCCGCCGGGGGCGAGGCGGCGGACCCTTCGGTGCCCGAACAGCGCCGCCGGGCCAAGGGTTCTCACCGGGCGACCCCGCTGGGGAAGCTCCGGCCGCGGTCACGGCTGGCCAAGGGCCTCACCGCGGGCGGGCTCAGCGTCGGTGTGGCCGCGGGTGCCTTCGGCGGAGTCGCCGCTGCCAGTTCCGCCGCCCTGCCCGGTGACTCGCTCTACGGCCTCAAGCGCGGCATAGAGGACTTCAAGCGCGGCCTCGCCGACGGGGACGGCGAGCGCGGCCGGGCCTATCTCGCCCAGGCCTCCACCCGGCTGGGCGAGGCCCGCCGCCTGATGGAGCGCGGCCGCAGCGGCCCCCTGGACCACGAGTCCCTGGGTGAGGTCCGCCGCGCCCTGTCCGGCATGCGGCACGACGCCTCGGAGGGCCACCGGCTGCTGCACGAGGTGTACGAGCGCGACCCGGACTCCCTCGGCCCCATCCAGGCCCTGTCCTCCTTCTCCCGCTCGCACCGCGAGGCCTGGGGCGAGCTGCGCCAGCGGCTGCCCGTGCAGCTCGGGGACGTGAGCGAGGAGGTGTCGTCGGTGTTCGCCGCCATAGACGCAGATGTCGCCCCCCTGCAGTCCCTGCTGCCGCAACCCCCAGCCCAGGACGGCGGCAACGGCCAGCGGCGGGGCGATACGGGTCCGGCGTCCCCCGGCGGCTCCTCCGGCACCGACCGCTCGGCCGCGCCCAGCACGGGCAACGGCACCGAGGGCGGCCAGCCCGGCAGCGGCCCCAGCCGCTCGGCCGGCTCCGGCAGCGAGGACGACGGCCTGCTCGGCGGCAACACGGGCGGCCTGTTCGACCCGCCACTGGGCGAGGCCGACGCCAGCGCCTCGCCGTCCGCCAGCACCAAGCCGCCGGCCGGCCAGCCCGACGTCACCCTCCCGCCGCTGCTCCCCGGCCTCCTGCCCGGCCTCGGCATCGAGGGCGAGGACGCCGGCTAGCGCGCCAGGCGGTCGTACGGCAGCGGGGGCGCCCTTCTCACGAGGGGCGCCCCCGTCGTCGTACCGCTCCAGGACGTATGGGCTCTAGAAGAACACCGACCGGCGCTGCACCAGCAGCTTGTACAGCGTGTGCTGGATCTGCTCCCTGACCTGGTCGGTCAGGTTGAACATCAGCATCGGGTCCTCGGCCGCCTCCGGCGGATAGCCGTCCGTGGGGATCGGCTCGCCGAACTGGATCGTCCACTTAGTGGGCAGCGGGATCGCGCCCAGCGGGCCCAGCCACGGGAAGGTCGGCGTCAGCGGGAAGTACGGGAAGCCCAGCAGGCGGGCCAGGGTCTTGGCGTTGCCGATCATCGGGTAGATCTCCTCGGCCCCGACGATCGAGCACGGCACGATCGGCGTGCCCTGCTTCAGGGCCGTGGAGACGAAGCCGCCGCGGCCGAAGCGCTGAAGCTTGTAGCGGTCGCCGAAGGGCTTGCCGATGCCCTTGAAGCCCTCCGGCATCACTCCGACGACCTCGCCCTGGGCGAGCAGCCGCTCGGCGTCCTCCGCGCAGGCCAGGGTGTGGCCGAGCTTGCGGGCGAGCTCGTTGACCACCGGCAGGACGAACACCAGGTCCGCCGCCAGCAGCCGCAGATGGCGGCCGGCCGGGTGGTTGTCGTGCACGGCGACCTGCATCATCAGGCCGTCCATCGGCACCGTCCCGGAGTGGTTGGCGACGATCAGGGCGCCGCCCTCGGACGGGATGTTCTCGATGCCCTTCACCTCGACCCGGAAGTACTTCTCGTACAGCGGGCGCAGCAGGGACATCAGGACCTGGCCGGTGAGCTCCTCGTCGTAGCCGAAGTCGTCGACCTCGTAGTCACCGGTGAGGCGGCGGCGCACAAAGGCGAGTCCGCCCGCGATGCGCCGCTCCAGCCCGCCGCTGTCGTCGTCTCCGGGCCGCTGCGGCGGCTCTTGCTCACGTGTCACAGGGACATCATCCTGCGCCGACGCCCTGCTGGGCAGGGGCTGGACCTCACGCACCAGTGCGGATTCCGTGCCCTTGCGCCGGCTCCCCGCACTCCGGCGCCGCGGCTGCCGCTGCACGGCGCTCCCGCGGGACCGGTCGTCGTCGAACGGAATGACCTTGGCATCCGCCATCGTTGATGCGCTCCTCAGTTGGCGCTCTGCGTCGGGGGGTGTCCACTGCCCGGGAAGGGCAGCGCGGCGATCCGGTCGACGGCCCCCGCAAGGGCCTCCGGCGGAAGAAGTCCGGGTCCGCGGCTGCGCGCGAAGTCCGCGAAAGTCTCCGCCGTCGTGTACTTGGGCTTGAACCCGAGCGTCTCGCGCATCTGGGTGGTGTCCACGACCCGGCCGTGGGTCAGCAGCCGGATCTGCTCGGGCGAAAAGTCCGTCATGCCCAGCGTACGCACCAGCGAGCCCGCCCACGTGACGGCGGGGAGCAGCAGGGGCACGGTGGGGCGGCCGAGGCGCCGGGAGCACTGGGAGAGCAGCAGGACGCCGTCCCCGGCGATGTTGAAGGTGCCGCTGTTCAGGGTGCCGCGGGCGGGCTCGTGCGAGGCGATCCGCAGCACCTCGATCATGTCGTCCTCGTGGACGAACTGCAGCCGCGGGTCGTAGCCGAACACGGTCGGCATGACCGGCAGCGAGAAGTACGACGCGAGCGGCGTGTCCGCAGTGGGTCCCAGGATGTTGGCGAACCGCAGCACGCACACGGCCACGTCGGGCCGGCGGCGCGCGAAGCCCCGTACGTACCCCTCGACCTCCACCGTGTCCTTGGCGAATCCGCCGCTGGGCAGGGACTTGGGCGGGGTCGTCTCGGTGAACACGGCCGGGTCGCGGGGCGCGGAGCCGTACACGTTCGTACTGGACTTCACGACCAGGCGCTGCACGGTCGGGGACTTCTGGCAGGCGCCGAGCAGCTGCATGGTGCCGATGACGTTGGTCTCCTTGACCGAGGCCCGGCTGCCGCTGCCCAGCGGGGTGCCCGTGACGTCCAGGTGGACGACCGTGTCGGCGCCCGTCTCGGCGAGCACGCGGCCGACGGCCGACTGCCGGATGTCGGCCCGGATGAAGTCGGCACCGCCCAGGTGATGCTCGGGCGGTACCGCGTCCACGGCGACGACCCGGTCCACCTGCGGGTCACGCTGGATCCGTCGTACGAAACGGCCCCCCAGCGGGCGGGCCACTCCGGTCACGAGCACGACCTTTCCCAAGATCAGCGCCTTCCTTCCAGCCCTCGTACCTGCCGTGTTCCCCGCGTACCCCGTGCGGCCAACTTAGCGGGTCAATGTTGCACTGTGATGACCACCCGCTGCACGAAGTGACGGCATCCACAGATGTACGAACGGACCAAGCCATGTGAAATGTGTGTGGAGGAGCGGACGCGCCCGGCCGCGGAGGTGCGCGTCCGGAGACGCATATGGCCCCCCACCGTTGGAGTGGGGGGCCACAGCACGCTCGCGCGGCGTCGCGTCGCGAACCTACTTCTTGTTGCGACGCTGGACACGCGTGCGCTTGAGCAGCTTGCGGTGCTTCTTCTTGGCCATCCGCTTGCGCCGCTTCTTGATAACAGAGCCCACGACTACCCTCGCTCACTTCTCATCACTCGGTGTTTGGGCGCCATGGGCCCACACGACCTACGAGGGGCTAGCCTACCCGCTCAGAGCTCCGAGCTTGTAATCGAGGGACCGGAGAGATCCGCGAAGTGCCCTTGGACGGATCCCTCCGGGTCGCCGTCAGGCGGTTTCCACCCCCACGTAACTCTCGCGGAGGTACTCGTGAACCGCGTTCTCGGGGACGCGGAAGGACCGCCCCACCCTGATCGCGGGCAGATGACCGCTGTGCACCAACCGGTACACGGTCATCTTCGACACTCGCATCACCGAGGCGACTTCCGCCACGGTAAGGAACTGAACCTCGCTCAGAGGCCTCTGTTCAGCAGCCATGACACACCTGAACCTTCCGCACTCGACCGACGGCCACCGGCTTCCCCTTCCGGTGACTCTTCGTCGCTGCGTGCTCACTCCCCAATGTAGGGGCGGGTGATGCGAGTGGGGAAGAGGTGCACCCATCACAGGCCTACTGTGACAGACACGCTCGATTGAGTACGTAGCGGGTAAGCGGCAGGTAGTAATCAGACCGCACAGCGTCATCAAGTGGAACGACGACGGACACGGACCCCTCTGCCTCCCCGACGAACAGGGCGGGGTCGTCCGTGTCGGCCAGACCGATGGCCTCGAACCCCAGCTGACCTGCTCCGCAGACCCAGCCGTGGTCGCCGATCACCAGCTCGGGCAGCAGCCCGCCGACCTCCGCGGCGGCGGCGAGCGCGAGGCGAACCGGGAGAGGCGAGTGGGTGTGTGCGCCGGTGTCACGAGCGGGGCGCGGAGTATCGGCTTCCCGGACGAGCGCGACTCCTCGTACGTAGTCAAGGTTGTACGTGCGTAGGCCGAACCGGGTCGTTATGTCGACACGGTGACCCTGCGCCGGGGTGAGGACGGCACATCCTGCCGACGACAGGGCGTCTGCGAGAGCGGCGTAGAAACCGAGCAGGCGGTGGGGGTGCCCGGTGCCGAGCAGCACGGGCGCGCTGCGCTGCGCGGCTACCGCGAGGCGCTCAGCAAAGGCATCCAGTGCGCTCAAAGTCCGCCCAGGATCAATTACATCCTGCCCGGAAACATGCCGCGGATCCTCGGAAACCCCACACCTCTCCGCCATCAACGCAATCACATCCCGCAGCTCCCAGGCCCACTTCGGATCAATACCGATCAACACCCGGGGATCCCGAGCCTCGAACAGCCGATAGCTCCGCACACTCACCTCCCGAGAGGTGGCCACGGTCCCGGCCAGCCGAGCGGCCAGCAGATGAGCACGAAGAGCTGCGGGGGTCAGCACGCCAGCGATGGTGACGGATGGAACCGGGGAGCACCGGGGAAACGGACGAATTGCCGCACGGTCGGCGTAACGAAGACCCACATCCCGTACGCCACCGCCGCACTCCTCAGCGGGCCGGCACTTCTCAACGCCGCACCGGCTGCCCAAACCGGCCCACCCGGCGCTCAAGCACGAAGACACGCGACCCCCAGCTGCCACCCACCCGATCTCAGCCCTTCAGGCGTTTGAGGACGAGGCCGTTCAGGCCGACGCGGGGGCCCGGGGGCGGCAGCCCCCGGGGGACGGGACGGCTAGGGGCGGCGGGGGCGAGCTGCATCCATCAGCGGCTCCAACGCGGGCCCCGACGGTCACACCAGCGCACGGCACTCGCACACGCCGACCCACATTCCCCGGGCTCAACTCACCGTCACGCCAACAACCCCCGCAACGGAAACACCGCCCGCCGAGCCGCCAGCACCGCCTGGTCCAACCGGTCCGCAGGGTCGTACCCCGCCTCCCACCCCGCCCACGACACCGGCCACCGCCCATCCGTCATCCGCGCCGGCGCCAACTGCCGCGTCCGCGCGAACACCTCCTGCCGCCACCCCTCCGGAATCACCGCCTCCGGCTCCACGGCCCGCCCCGCCGCAATCCCGACCAGATGCGTCCAGGACCGCGGCACCACATCCACCACCGCGTACCCACCCCCACCCAACGCCACCCACCGACCATCCGCGTACTCGTGCGCCAGCTCATGACACGCCACCTGCACCGCCCGCTGCGCATCCAACGACACCGCCAGATGAGCGAGCGGATCCTCGAAGTGCGTATCGGCCCCGTGCTGCGTCACCAGCACCTCCGGCCGGAAATCCGCGATCAGCTCCGGCACCACCGCATGAAACGCCCGCAACCACCCCGCATCCCCGGTCCCCTCCGGCAACGCCACATTCGCCGCGCCCCCCTCCGCGCACGCCGCCCCCGTCTCCTCCGGCCACCCGGTCTGCGGAAACAACGTCCGCGGATGCTCGTGCAGCGAGATCGTCAGCACCCGCGGATCCTCCCAGAACGCCGCCTGCACCCCGTCCCCGTGATGCACGTCGACATCCACATACGCCACCCGCTCCGCCCCCAGCTCCAACAACCGCGCAATCGCCAGCGACGCGTCGTTGTAGATGCAGAACCCGGACGCCGCCCCCGGCATCGCGTGGTGCAACCCACCCGCGAAGTTCACCGCATGCTGCGCCTCCCCGCGCCACACCGCCTCCGCCGCCCCCACCGACTGCCCGGCGATCAGCGCCGACACCTCGTGCATCCCGGCGAACGCCGGATCGTCCATCGTCCCCAGCCCATACGCCTGGTCCGCCGCCCCCGGATCCTCCGACGCGGCCTTCACCGCGTCGATGTAGTCCTCCCGGTGGACCAGCCGCAGCGTCGAATCCCCCGCGGGTTTCGCCGCGACCACCGACACCTCTCGGTCCAGCCCGAAGTCCTCCACGAGTCTCCGGGTCAGCGCGAGCCGGACCGGGTCCATCGGATGCCCCGGACCGAAGTCATAGCCCGTTACTGCCTCGTCCCACATCAGCTGTGCGCGGCCGCTCATGCCCGCCACCGTATCGGTCCGGTTGAGCCGCGAACGACCTGGCATACACGAGCGTCACCAGTACCAACACCATCGGCACAAGCATCGCCCCGCGATAACTCCACGCGTCCCCGAGCGCCCCCACCAACGGCGAACCGATCAAAAACCCCACATAGTTGAAGACATTGAGCCGCGCGACGGCCGCATCCGAAGCCCCCGGGAACAGCCTCCCCGCCGCCGCGAACGTCTGCGGCACCAGCACACACAACCCCAGCCCCAGCAACGTGAACCCGCCCATCCCCACCCACGCCCCGGGCGCCCCGGCCACCACGGCGAACCCCACCGCCGCCACCAGCGCCCCGCCTCGCACCACCGCCACGGCCCCGAACCGCCGCACCCCGAAGTCCCCGATGGCCCGACCCAGCAGCGTGGTCACCATGTACACGTTGTACGGCACCGTCGCCAGCTGCTCCGAACTCCCCAGCACGTCCTGCAGATACTTCGCGCTCCAGTTGGAGACCGTCGAGTCCCCGATGTACGCGAACGTCATCACCAGACACAGCGGCAACAGCGCCTTGAAAACAACCGCACCCGCCTCGCCGCCGCCCGCCTCGGCCGACTCCGGCGCCGTACGCTCCCCGCCGTCCCCGTCGACGTACCACCGACCCCCCACCAGCGCGGCCGGCAGCACCACCACGACCACCGGCAGATACGACACCCACAGCGCCAGATCCCAGTGCGCCCCCACCCACGCCAGCGAGGCCCCGACGATCCCGCCCAGGCTGTACGCCGCATGGAAACTGAGCATGATGCTGCGCCCGTACGACCGCTGCAGGCTCACCCCGAGCATGTTCATCGAGGCGTCCAGCGCACCCACCGCGAGCCCGAACGCGGCAAGCGCCACCCCCAGCTCCACCATCCGCTCCCCCGCCCCGACGCCGAGCAGCGCCAGCAGGACGACCGGCTGGGACCAGCGCAACACCAGGCTCGGCCGCACCCGCTTCACCAACTGCCCGGTCGCCACGCTCCCGACGCCGGCGAGGATCGGTACGGCGGCCAGGAAGGCGGGCAGCAACACGTCGGAGACGCCGTACCGGTCCTGGATGGCCGGAATGCGCGTCACGAGCAGAGCAAAGGCGACGCCCTGTGCGAGGAAGCTGAACGCCAGCGAGGCCCTGCCGCGCCGCAGCACATCAGTCATGGCGGCGAGCGTAAGGCCCCGGCGTACTCGTGGGTAGGTCCAGCCAAAGATGAATTTCCCTCAACTCCTCCCGGCCGACCCTCATCACCCGACCGGCTTGCTCACGCCAGCAGATCCACCAACTCCCCCATGACGGAGAAGAGTCGGGTCGCCCCCGCAAGCCGCTCGGCGGGCGTCACCGCCGTGAACCCGTACACTTCCATCCCCGCCGCGACCGCCGCCCGCACCCCCAGCGGACTGTCCTCGACCACCGCACACCGCTCCGCAGGCACCCCCATCCGCCGGGCCGCGTGCAGAAACAGATCCGGCGCCGGCTTCCCCCGCCCCACATCCTGCGAACTGAAGATCCGCCCCTCGTCGAACCACCGGTCGAGCCCGGTCTTCTGGTGCCCCACCCGAATCCGCTCATGACTCCCGGACGACGCCACGCAGTACGGCACCCCGTCCGCCGCCAGCTTCTCCAGCGCCCCCACGGCCCCCGGCACGGGCTCCAGCTCCCGCTCGAACGCCGCGAACACACGCGCGTGGAAGACGTCGTCGAAGTCCTCCGGCAACCGCTGCCCTGTCCGCTCCAGCACCAGCTCATGGATCCGGTGCATCGCCGACCCCATGTAGTCGCGGATGGAGTCCTCGTAGGAGGTGGGGTGCCCGAGCTCGGTGAGGTAGGCGGCCAGGAGCCGGTTGGAGATGGGCTCGCTGTCGACGAGGACGCCGTCATTGTCGAAGATCACGAGGTCGTAGCGCATGATCAGACCCTAAACCGCGCCACGGGGCCGGCCGGGAGGCCTGAAGACCTGCCATCGAGGGCACGCTGGCCGCCCGGTGCCATGCGTCAGGCCATGCAGAAAGCCCCGTACCGGTGAACCCGGTACGGGGCTTTCATCAAGAATTGTTCGGCGGCGTCCTACTCTCCCACAGGGTCCCCCCTG